>NZ_CP126980.1:8007500-8607623 GCF_030252345.1 Actinoplanes oblitus
CGACGTCGTGCAGCTCGCGGGCGATGGCGCTGCGCTCGTCGGCGCGGGCCGCCCGGTGCTCCGACTCGCGCCGCCGCTGTTCCTCCAGGGCCCGCCGCTCGGCCTGCACGCCGAGCTCCCGGGTGGTCCGGACGACCAGGCCGAGCAGCACCGGAAGCCCCAGGTTGATCGCCAGGCCGACGATGGCCTCGAGGATCGACGAGGACGACGATGACGACGAGGGCGGGTCGCCGATCAGGAAGACCGCGGCCACCAGCGAGACCCCGGCCACCAGGTAGCGCGTCCGGGGCGCCCAGAGGGCCAGCTCGCCGACCGCCCACGCGGTGCCGACCTGGTTGATCGTCGCGTCGTCCAGGACCGCCAGCGCGACGGCGAACAGCGTGGTCTGCACCAGCAGGTTGATCGGCTGGCGGCGGTGCAGCAGCAGCGCGGAGGCGAAGGCGGGCACCGCGAGGGCCCACTGCGCCGGGGTCGGTGGATGGTCGGTGTGGTTGACCACGAGCAGGTAGGCCAGGCCGCTGAGATCCAGCAGCGCCGAGCGCGTGAGGGTGTCCCGCGCATCGAGGAACTTGGCCATGGCGCTCAGCCTAGGTCCTGCCGCCAGCGCGTGCGGACCGCCAGATAGGCGGCCAGCCCGAGCGGTCCGAGCAGGATGGTGAGCACCAGGATCGGCGCGAGGACCAGGTGCGGCATGCCTCGCTCGCGGGCGTCCAGCCAGGCCCAGCGGCCGACGAACAGGTCGAAGGCGATCATGTGGGCCCAGCCGGCGGCCGCCCCGTCGGCGCTGCCGAGCAGGTCGCGCACCCCGCCCAGGGTGGGATCGGCGACCGCCGGCAGCACCTCGCCGAGGTTGGCGAGGACCAGCACCGCGTAGATCAGCACCACCGGCAGCACGATCAGCGGCGAGGCGACGATCCGCCGGGTCCACGACCAGCCCGGTGCCAGGATCATCAGCGCCCAGAACGGCGCGGCCAGCAGGAACGTCAGGGTGAACAGAAACGCCGTCACGCCGTCACCATCTCCGGCCGGCGGCCGCGGGACAAGACCAGGCCGATGCCGGTAGCGGTTGCCGCGGCCAGGGCCGCGAGCGCCAGGAGGGTGATCCCATCCGGTCGCAGCAGCGGTTGCGCACGCATGGCCTGCCAGGTCAGAACAGGGACGATTGCGGCGTACGCCAATCCGCTCACCAGCACCAGCCCCGCCCGTGTCCGCGCGTCCAGCCGGTCCCCCGCCCAGCGCGCCAGCGCGAACGCCAGGAACGGCAGCACCTGCATCGCGTGCAGCCCGACGAAGTGGCCGATCCGCAGGTCCCCGCCGGTGGTGCTCCACCCGGTCAGCGGCATGCCCGGCCCGCCGTCCGGCACGCCGACGCTGTGCGCCCCGGTGATCCCCTCGATACCGGTCCGCTGGGTGGTCATCGGGACGGCGGCGAGCATGCCGAGCAGCGAGATGAACAGGCCGAGCCGGATCGCGTACGCGGCAGCCCTGTCCGCGATCCGCTGCCGCAGCGCGACGATGCCGATGGTCAGGTGCGCGAGGAAGAGCACCATGATCGAGGCGCCCATCATCGACCAGAGCGTCGCGTTCAGCGGGGTGGTCTGGTTGTAGTGGCTGGTGGTGCCCCGGATGACCTGGACGGTGATGATGGCCAGCTCGATCGCCGAGACGCCGACGACGACGGTGCCGGCCCGGGCGGCGAGGCGGCTGCGTCTCGGCAGCGCGGCGAGCAGCCAGGCGAGCGTCCAGCCGTAGACGGCGAACGAGACGGCGAACTTGAACGGCTTGAGCCAGATCGGCACCCCGGTCAGGACCCGGGAGTCGGCGAACAGGCCGATCCCGGCGATCACGGCCAGTGCGACCGACGCCCAGGTGAGCGCCAGCAGCGGCCGATGCCAGTGCCGCGGTGCGGAGACTTCGATGGTCGTCATGGCGTCAGAGTCCCGCCGCGCGGGCCCGGAATCGCCAGCCCGCGGGCCGCAGTCGCGGCCGCTCGTCCGAGGCCGCCTCCTCCCGGGGTAGGAGGGGTGATACTGGCGCGGTGCACCCCGCATCCGCCGGCCTGACCGACTTCCCCATCGACCACACGGGACGCCGCAGCAGCGCGTCCCTGGGCCGCGCGGTGGTCGCCGACGCGCTGCGCCCGATCGACCCGGCGGCCGCCGCGGCGGCCGAGCGCGAGTCCGACTGGCGGCGCGGCTATCTGCGGCACTTCCGGGCGCTGGTGGAGGCCGGGCTGAGCGCCGACGGCAGTGCCGGCTACGCGATCGCCGAGGCCGGCCTGGCCTCGGTGCAGGCCCGGATGCGTTACGTGCTGCGCGACGGTGCGGAGTTCAGCCTGGCGCAGGCGCTGATGGCGGAGCCGCGGCAGCCGTACGAGACGGTGGAGATGGCCGGCTTGGCGGCGCCGGACCGGGATCTGTCCGGGCTGGTCCGCCGGCTGGACGGGTGGGTGGCGGCCGGGGTGGTCGAGGAGTCGTGCGCCGAGGCGGTGCGGGAGGTGGCCGCCAACCCGGGCTGGCTGGACCTCGGTGACCTGACGTTCGCGCTGCTCGGGGCGGGCGCCGAGATGGGCCCGCTGAAGGCGCTGCTCGACTGGGGCGCCACCGTGCTGGCGATCGACCTGCCGCTGGCCGAGCTGTGGGAGCGGATCGGCGCGGTGGTGACCGGGTCGGCGGGGCGCCTGCTGGCGCCGGCGGTGGCCGGGACGGGGACGCCGGGCGCCGATCTGCAAGCCGCCCTGCCCGCTGTCGCGCACTGGCTGCTCGGCTTCGACGGGCAGCTGGTGCTGGGCAACTACGGGTACGCGCCGGGCAACGCCTACCCGAGGCTGGCCGCCGCTGTCGACGCCCTGTCGGTGCACGTCCGGCAGCAGCGGCCGGACACCGCGCTGACCGTGCTGGCCACCCCGACCGACGTGTACGCGGTCCCGGCCGGAGCCGTCGAGCAGTCCCGGGCCAGGTACGCCGAGCGCGGCCGCCGGGCTCGGCTGACCACTCCGCTCTCCGGTGGCCGGCTGCTGCTGCCCAACTATCCGGTGCCGGCCGTGCCGGGGATCAGCGACAGCCTGGTCCCGCAGCAGGGACCGAACTACGCGCTGGCGAAACGGATCCACCGCTGGCGGGCCACCGTGGCGCGGCGGGACGGGCCGGTCAGCTTCGCGGTGGCGCCGCCCACCCGGACCCGGTCGGTGCTGCGCAACCGGCTGCTCAAGGCGGCGTACGCGGGGGCGCACCTGTTCGGCGTGGAGGTGTTCGAGCCGGCCACGGCGAGCAAACTGATGGCCGTGCTGATGATCCATCAGCTGCGGAAGCCCCGGGCGGCGGATCCGGCGGCGTGGCGGGACGAGACGGTCGCGGCGGCGCACGGCGGCCTGTGGCGTGCCGCCTATCACCCGCGGACGGCGTTGCCGATCGCCGCGGTACGCGGGTTCCTGTAACACGCCGTGGCTACGCTCCGACGATGATCACGGCCGGTCTGGTGCTCGCCGCCGGGGCGGGACTCCGGTACGGGATGGCCAAGGCGCTGGTCCCGTACCGTAATCGGCTTCTGGTGGAACACGCTGCCGAGACTTCGCGGCGGGCCGGTTGTGAGCGGACCCTGGTGGTTCTCGGCGCGCGCGCCGAGGAGGTCGTGGCGCGGGCGGACCTGCCGGAGACCGTGATCAACCCGGAGTGGGCCGGCGGCATGGGCTCGTCGCTGCGGGCCGGGCTGGCGGCGCTGAGCGCGGACCCGAGCGTCGGCGCGGTGGTGGTTCTGCTGGTGGACATGCCCGGCGTGACGGCCGAGGCGGTCCGCCGGGTGCTCGCGCACGCCGCGCCGGACGCCCTGGTGATGGGCGGGTATCGAGGGCGGCGGGGGCATCCGGTGCTGCTCGGGCGCGAGCATTGGGCGGGTGTCGCGGCCGGTGCGACCGGAGATCGGGGCGCGCGGGATTACCTGCGCGCGCACGAGGTACTGGTGGTCGAGGTCGGCGACATCGCCGACGACACCGATCTGGACCGCCCGGGAGACCTCGATGCGTGACGTGCTCGCCGACCTGCTGCGCTGGTGGTCGGCCGGCGAGCCGGCCGGGCTGGCGATCGTGACCGCCACCTGGTCGAGCGCGCCGCGGCAGGTGGGCGCGGCGATGGCGGTCGGGCCGGACGGGGTGGCGGTCGGCAGCGTGTCCGGCGGGTGCGTGGAGGCAGCCGTCTACGACCTGTGCCGGGAGGCGGCCGAGACCGGTTTGTCGCAAGTGGCGAGTTTCGGCGTGACAGATGATCTCGCCCTGGACGCCGGCCTGCCCTGTGGCGGCACGATCGAGCTGCACATCGGACGAGTGGACCGGCTGACCTTTCCGGATCTGCCGCGCCTGGTGAGCGCCGTGGAGCGGGGTGAGCCGGTGGCACTGCGCATCGCCGACGGGTATGCCGTCGGGGCGACCGGCGAGATCGCCTTCCCGCCACCGGCCCGGATGCTGGTGTTCGGCGCCACCGACCACGCCGCGGCGGTCGCCCGGATCGGCGGCTTCCTCGGCTATCGGGTGACGGTCTGTGACGCCCGCCCGGTCTTCGCCACCGCCCGCCGCTTCCCCGGCGCGCATCAGGTGGTGGTCGACTGGCCGCACCGGTACCTGGCCGCCGAGGCCGAGGCCGGCCGGATCGACGACCGGACCGTGATCTGTGTGCTCACCCACGACCCGAAGTTCGACGTGCCCACCCTGGAGCTGGCGCTGCGCCTGGACGTCGGCTACGTCGGCGCGATGGGCTCCCGGCGCACGCACGAGGACCGGCTGGCCCGGTTGCGCGCGGCCGGGCTGAGCGAGCCGGAGCTGGCCCGGCTCTGCTCGCCGATCGGCCTGGACCTGGGTGCGCGCAGTCCCGAGGAGACAGCGGTGAGCATCGCCGCCGAGATCGTCGCGCTGCGCCACGGCGGCTCCGGCGGCCGGCTGTCGCGGGTCACCGGACCGGTCCACAAAAACTTCGGCGCGGCGGGCAACCTTTCCGTCCCGCGGGAACACTGACACTTACGAAAGCATTTTCAGAATTGCATTTCTGGCCGCATTCTTAATTTATGAGAATCGTTGACAGAAAGCTTTCCTGAGGATCAGGATCGTCGCGTTCCCCGACATCTCCCCGGAAAGGCCGTAAACGTGTTCAACAATCTTCGGCGACGGTGGCGCGCCGGGCTCGTCGCGGTGGTCGCGCTCGGACTGGGCGTCGGCGCCGTGGTCTACACGCAGGGCGCCAGCGCGGCGACCTGGCCGACCGCGACCGGCACGGTGAAGCTGACCGCCACCAAGGCGTTCTCCGGCACGCTGGACGGCGGCCTCAAGCGCTACTACGGCAGCGGCGCGCTGGGCACCAGCGACCAGGACGAGAACCAGGACCCGCTGTTCGAGCTGGCCGACGGCGCCACCCTGAAGAACGTGATCATCGGGTCGCCGGCCGCGGACGGCGTGCACTGCCTCGGTTCCTGCACCCTCACCAACGTGTGGTGGGAGAACGTGGGCGAGGACGCCGCGACGTTCAAGGGCGGGTCCGGCGCGACGTACACGGTCAGCGGCGGTGGCGCCAAGGGTGCCGACGACAAGGTGTTCCAGCACAACGGTGGCGGCACGCTGACCGTCAAGAACTTCGCCGTCGACGACTTCGGCAAGCTGTACCGGTCCTGCGGCAACTGCAAGACGCAGTACAAGCGCAAGGTGGTGCTGAGCGGGATCACCGCCACCTACCCGGGCTCGTCGCTGGTCGGCATCAACGCGAACTACGGCGACACCGCGACGTTCAGCAACATCACGATCGTCGGCGACAGCAGCAAGAAGATCGCCGTCTGCGTCACCTACCAGGGCAACAAGACCGGCGCCGAGCCGACCAAGCTGGCCACCTACAAGGGCAGCACCGGCGGCGACGGGACGTACTGCAAGTTCACCAGCGCCAACATCACCTACAAGTGACCCACCGTCCCCCGCGACCGCCGCACTGAACGCGCCCGGATCGGGCTCGGCCATCCCCAGATCGTCGGAGTCCGCGCGACCCCGCGATCGGCCGGGCCCCGCCGGGCGCGTTTCGCTGTCACACCGTCCTTGATCGCAGCCGGCGGAGCATCCGCGCGTCCCCGAAACCGACGGCCCGGGCGGCGGCCTCGACGGTGGCGCCGTGGCCGATCAGGTACTCCGCCCGCTCCAGGCGCAGCAGCTGCTGGTACCGCAGCGGGGTACGGCCGGTCGCGGCGGTGAACAGCCTGGTCAGAGTGCGTTCGCTGACGCCGGCGCCGGACGCCAGCTCGGCCAGCGGCAGCGGCTCGGCGAACGCCGCGTCGATCCGGTCCTGCACCCGGTGCACCACGTCGCTGAGGTGCCCGCGATGCCGCAGCATCGCGCTGGCCTGCTGCTCGTCGCCGTTGCGCCGGGCATAGACGACCATCTCCCGGGCCACCCCGGCGGCCACCGCCGGGCCGTGCCGCTGGGCCACCAGGTGCAAGGCCAGATCGATGCCGCTGGCGATGCCCGCCGAGGTGATCACCCGGTCGTCGCAGACGTAGAGCACGTCCCGGACGACCGTGGCCCGCGGATGGCTGCGGGCCAGCGAGTCCTGCAGGTCATGGTGGGTGGTGCAGCGGCGGCCGTCGAGCAGTCCGGCCCGGCCGAGCGCGTCGGCGCCGGAGCAGACGCTGGCCACCGTGCCGCCGGAGGCGTGGTGCCCGGCTATCTCGCGGAGCGTTCCGGCGCTGAAGAAGCCGTAACCGGTGCGCCACCCCGGGACGACGACCAGGTCGTCCGGGGACAGCGCGGGCCAGTCCACCTCGGCCCGCAGGACGACGCCCTGCCAGCTGGGGACGCTGGCCGACTCGGCCACGTACCGCAGGGTGTAGCCGGGGGCGGTGGAGAAGACCTGAGCCGGGCCGGCCAGATCGAGCAGGTGGACCTGCGGGGTGAGCAGAAAGACCACCACGCTCACGATCCGGTCACTCCTTCTCGATGTCGGCCACCGTCCGGATCGTGGCGAAGCGGCCGGCCAGGGCGTACTCGGTGCGGGTCACCACGTCCGCGGCGGACAGCGTACGCGGGTCGGCCAGCAGCTCGGCGACGCTCTGGTCGGCGGGGGCGTCGCGGTGCGGGATCGGGAAGGTGGCGGTGGCGTCGGTGACGAAGGTGACGTGGTACCCGAGATCGGCGGCGACCCGGGCGGTGGTCTCGACGCACTGCTCGGTGCGCATGCCGCAGACGGTGACCCGGGTGACGCCCCCGAGCGTGAGGCGATGCTGCAGGTCGGTGCCGGTGAACGCGTTGTGCACGGTCTTGGTCAGGACGGGCTCGCCGGCGGCCGGGACGAGTTCCGGCATCAGGTGCACGAAACCGTTGGCCGGGTCGAAGGTGCCGCCGCTGCCCGGCTCGGTGTGCAGCACCCAGACGACGAGCTTTCCGGCATTGCGCGCGTGGTCCACCAGCCGCTGGACGTTCGGCAGGAGGTCCGGGTTGTCGACGGTCGCCCAGAGCGGGCGCGCCCGGAACGATTCCTGCATGTCGATCACGATCAGAGCCTCGGTCATGCCCTCATCCAACGCCGCTCCGGGCGACCGGAACAGGCCTCATCCAGCCCGCTCCCGGAACGATCCGGTCACCGCCGCAGCCGGGCTGCCGAACGGGCGCGGGCGTGCTCGAGAAGTGGCTGCACCACCGCCGGGTCGGGATCGATCATCGAACCCCAGCCCTGGACGGCGTAGACCGGGTGCGGGAACCACCGGCCGGACGCGGTGAAGTCGATGGCGGACTCGTGCTCGGTGAACTGCTCCGGGCCGTACCCGAAAAGGGCCTTGAACCGCTCGCGGCCGAGCTCGACGTTGAGCCGGAACACGCCCGGGCGGTCCAGATCGGACCGCTCGTCGAAGCCGGGGACGTCTTGCACGACGATCGTGGCGAACGGGCGCATCCGGTCCTCGCCGGCGAAGAAGAAACGGTCACCCCAGCTGAGCTCCGGGGCACCGGTGCCGGGGCCGGCGATCAGCTGGGTGACGCCGGGAAGTCGCAGGATGTGCTCGACGAGCGTGTCGAGGCGGTCGGCCTCAGGAGGTTCGGGCAGCATGACCTCTACCGTATCGTTGAACCACCCTGTGAAGGTTTTGCCGACTCTGTTCAGGACGGGTATGCCGAAGTCTCAACGTACGGCGTTTCGCCCGGTGGATCTGGCGCGGCGGCACGGGCTGTCCGCGCAGGCCATCCGGAACTACGAGCGGGACGGCGTGATCCCGCCGGCGCAGCGGACGCCCAGCGGATATCGCGCCTACGGCGAGGCGCACATGGTCGCGGTGGGCGCGTTTCTGGCGCTTGCTTTCGCGTACGGCCACGGGCCGGCCGGCGTGATCATGCGAGCCGTCCTCGGCGGTGACCCGGACACCGCCTTCGCCACCATCGACGCCGGTCACGCCCGGTTGATGCGGGACCGGGAGACGCTGAGCGCCGTCGAGGGTGCCATCGGTGCGCTTTCCGCGGTTCCCGCCCACCGCCGGGACCGGGTGTCGGAGCGACCGGTTCCGGTCGGCGTGCTCGCCCACCGGCTCGGCGTCACCCCCGCCACGCTGCGCAAATGGGAGCAAGCCGGGATCCTGGTGCCGGCCCGCGACCGGGCCAGCCAGCAGCGTCTCTACTCCCCCGACGACGTCCGCGACGCCGACCTGGCCCACCTGCTGCGCCGCGGCGGGTACGGGCTGCCGCACATCGCCACCGTCCTCGACCAGGTGCGCACCGCCGGCAGCCCGGAGGCGCTGGCAGCTTCGCTGACCGAGTGGCGGGCCCGGCTGACAGCTCGCGGCCAGGCGATGCTGACCGCCGCCGCCCGGCTCTCCGACTTCCTGGCGCTGCGCCCCTAGCCCGGCATGGTGCCGCCCCGCCCGCAGGGGTGCGGACGGGGCGGCGGGCATCATCCGCGATCAGCGCGGGTAATCCCGATAGCTGCCGGTGTAGTAATCGCCGACCTGCTCCCGGTACGAAGCCGTCTCGAAGGTCTCCTTGTCGTACTCCGGAGACGCCTTGATCTGGTCCTTCGTGCGGTCCACGTAGACCTTCCGGTCGCTGTGGTCGACGTTCTGCACCGTGCCGGCCGGCAGCAGCACCTTGCGGCCGAAGATCCACGGCCCGGTGTCCACCACCAGATAAGCGCTACCGACGTCGTAGCTGGCCCGGTCGATCGAACCGATGTGCCCATCGCTCGCCTCGACCTTGTAACCGACCAGGTCCACGCCGGCCTGCCCGGCGTCATCGGTCAGGTCGGAGCCCGCCGGCGCGTTGCCGCCGGACATACCGGCCGGATCCCGCCAGGACCACGGAGTGAACGGCGTAGGTTGCATCACGGCCTCCTCGAAATAGACGAATATGCCGCTTCTCTGTGTCTACCCCGTGGGCCGGTCTCCAATCACGACTGGCACGAAGGGCCGCCGACCAGCGGTTAGCGGTGGATGTCGGCGCCGGTCAGGGACCGGAGGTCGGCCCGGGTGGGTGCGCCGTCGCAGTCGCCGGGGACGGTGACGGCGAAGGCGCCGGCGGCCGTGGCGGTCCGCAGGCGCTCGGCGGGCGGGGCGCCGGCCAGACGGTCGGCCAGGTAGCCCGCGACGAACGCGTCACCGGCGCCGACCGGGTCGACGGCGGTGACCGGGAGCGCCGGGACCGTGTGACGGGAGCCGTCGATCAGGGCGGTGCAGCCGCGGGCGCCGTCCTTGACGATGACCTCGGTGGGGCCGAGCCCGGCGAGGCCGTCGACCGGGTCGGCGCCGTCCAGGATGATGGCGGCCTCGTCCGGGCCGGCGAAGACGACGTCGGCGAGGGCGACCAGGTCCCGCAGGACCGGGGCGGCTTCGAAGCGGGACCAGAGCTTGCCGCGGTAGTTCACGTCGAGGGAGACCGGGACGCCGGCGGCGCGGGCGGCCTCCACCGCGGCGAAGACGGTGGCCCGGGCGGTGTCACCGAGGGCCGGGGTGATGCCGGTGACGTGCACGATGCCCGCCGACTCCAGCTCGGACAGTGGCAGGTCGGCCGGGGTGAGCCGGGAACCGGCGCTGCCCGCCCGGTGGTAGTCGGCGTGGATGAACTGGGCGGACCGGCGGTAGCGGAGCATCAGGCCGGTGGGTGCGGTGTCCTCGACGGCGATCACGCGCACGCCGGACGAGCGCAACCGGCCGGCGATCAGTGACCCGGTGGAGTCCGGGCCGAGGCGGCCCAGCCAGGTGGCCGCGCCGCCGAGGCGGGCCACGCCGACCGCGACGTTGCTCTCCGCGCCGCCGACCGCGAGGGTGAAACCGCGCGCGTGCTCCAGCGTCCCGATGCCGTCCGCCACGAAGATCCCCATGGCCTCGCCGAGCGTGAAGAGCCCACCCGCGCCGGTCATGAGCGGGCGAAGGTGACGGCGTCGACGGCGTGCTTGGCGCGGGCGGCCAGCGACTTGAGGCTGCCGCCGGTGGCCGCGTCGCCGATCAGCGGACTGCCCAGCCCGACGGCCGCCGCGCCGGCGCTCAGCCAGTCGGAGATGTCGTCCAGGTCGATGCCGCCGGTGGGCAGGATCCGCACCTGCGGGAGCGGACCGCGGAGATCCTTCAGGTACGCCGGCCGCAGTCCCCCGGCCGGGAAGAGCTTGACCAGCGGCGCACCCGCCCGGTGCGCCGAGTAGACCTCGGTCGGCGTGTACGCCCCCGGGTAGCACGGCACGCTCTGCCCGGCCAGGGTGTCCAGCACCGGTGAGACCAGGAAGGCGGCGCCCGCGTCGACGGCGGCCTTGGCGTCGTCCGGGGTGAGGACGGTGCCGGCGCCGATGACCGTGCCGGCCGGGAGCTGGCGGCGCAGGCCGGAGAGCGCGTCGAGGGCGCCGCGCGAGGTGAGGGTGACCTCGAGGGCGGTGATGCCGGCGGACACCAGCACGTCGGCGATCGCGGCGAACCCGCCGGCGGTCGGAGCGCGCAGGATCGCGACGATGCCACTGTCGACGATGGCGGCGGAGACGGGATCGAGCGGAGCACGATGATCGGTCACGCCTTGAATCCTGCCCGACGCACCACCGCCGAGGCCAGTGGCAAACAACGATTTCTCAGCTCGCAGGAAAGCGCATTCCCGCAGGCCTAATCGCGTTGCATCAGCCGCCGCGCGCTCCCGTTCAGGGTGTGCGAGGGCGGCAGCTCGTGGATGCCCAGCTCCTCCCGGATCGCCGCCTCGAACTCCTGCATCACCAGCGGCACCTGGGCGAGCAACTCGCGGAAGTGGGTCTCCGGCCGCACCCCCGTCACGTTCGCCGGGTTCATCTGTCCGTGCAGCCGCTCCAGCTGGAGGTGGACGGCGAGGGCGGCGCTGCGCACCGGCCCGGAGGCGAGCAGCCGCACCGGCATCAGCGACGGACCCACCTCGTCCACGTAGGCCAGCAGGCCGGGCGCCCTCTCCCCCGCCTCGAAGCTCGCCCGCAGTCGCACGGTGGCCCGCTCGAACGCGGCCAGCAACTGCACGTAGGCCGCCTTGCGCTCGTCGTACCACCGGCGGTTGCGGCGCCGCCGGCTCAGCAGAGCGTGGTCATGAGCGGCGACGATCCGCACCGTCGCGGCGCCGGCCAGGGCGAACACGGCGGCCACCAGGGGTAGTGCCCACCACGGGATCTGAGACACAGGCCTACCGTATCGAGCCGGCGCGGGATTTCGTGCGGGCGGGCCGCGGTGGGCGTACCGAAAGCGCCGCGGGCCGGCCGAAGCGGCCCGGACGCGGGCGGCTCACCCGATCCACACCGCGATCCCGTCCAGGAAGCGGGCCAGGCCGAACTCGAAGAGCACGGCGAGGTCGAACTCGAAGTCCGGCGTGTGCAGGAACAGCTCGGTGAAGTTCGGCATCGGCTGGAACTCCAGGAAGCGCCGGAACGCGTCCTCCTGCGAGTCCATCCACTCGTCGTCGGTCAGCCCGGTGTCCCGCCGCGCCGTGGCCTCCGGCTCCAGCGCGCTGGCCACCCCGCGGATGAAGCTGAACAGCAGCACCTCGACCAGCATCCGGTCGGTAACGCCCAGCCGGGTCCGGGCCAGCGCACCCATGATCAGCTCACCCAGCCGCATCGCGTTCGGCGTCATCTGCGGCCGGGTCAGCGACATGGTCACGCCCAGCCAGGGGTGCCGCTGGAACACCTCCCAGAGGCCGCGGGCGCAGCCCTCCAGATCGGCCCGCCAGTCCCCGGAGTAGCGCGGCGGCACGCGCAGCTCGCCGAGCGCCACGTCGATCATCGCCAGCTCCAGGTCCTCCCGGCTGGGCACGTGCCGGTAGAGCGACATGGTGGCCACGTCCAGGTCGGCGGCGATCCGGCGCATCGAGAGGTCGGCCACGCCGTGCTTGTCGGCGATCGCCATCGCCGTCGCGACGATCCGCTCCCGGCTCAGGTCGGTGTCGCGGCGCGGGGCCGGCCCGGCGACCACGGTGCCGACGCCGGGGCGGGCCACGGTCAGGCCGGCCTCGCGCAACGCGGCGTGCGCCTTGGTCGCCGTCGCGATCGCGACGCCCCACTCGCGGGTGATCGCCCGGGCGGACGGCACCCGGTCGCCCGGGCGCAGCTCGCCCGACTCGATCATCTGCTGGATGGCCGCCACGATTTTCGTGTATGCCGCATCCACCTAGTACACCAGCCTCCCCGTACTAGTGCGGTTCGCCTTCCGGTCCGGCGCGTCCTACCGTCCCTAGTACATCGATATACACAGTACGCAGAGGAGCGGGGAAATGCGGGTTCTGATTTCCGGGAGCAGCATCGCGGGACCGGCCAGCGCGTTCTGGTTGCACCGGGCCGGCGCCGAGGTGACGGTGGTGGAGAAGTCCCGGGCGCCCCGGCCGGGCGGGCACGCGGTGGACATCCGGGGCGTGGCCCGGCAGGTGGTCGAGTGGATGGGCATCCGCGAGGCGATCCGGGCCCGCCAGGTGGACGAGCGCGGCTGGAAACTGGTGGACCGGCGGAACCGGACGATGGGCCGGATGCCCGCCGACGCGTTCGGCGGCGAGGGCATGGTCGCGGAGATCGAGATCGCCCGGGGCGATCTCGCCGAGGTGCTGCGGGACGCGACGGAGCGCTACACCGACTATCGGTACGGCGACCGGATCACCACGCTCGACCAGGACCGCGACGGCGTCGACGTGACGTTCGCCAGTGGCCTGCGGGAACGGTACGACCTGGTGATCGGCGCCGACGGCGTGCACTCGGGGGTGCGCTCGCTGGCGTTCGGCCCGGAGGCGGAGTTCGTCAGATACCTGGGCGTGTACGCGGCGTACTTCACCGTCACCGATCCGGGCGACCTGGAGAACTGGTACCTGATGTACAACGAGCCGGGCCGGGTCGCCGGGATGCGCCCGGAGCGGGGTGGCACCGCCAAGGCACATTTCGGGTTCCGCGAGCCGGAGCCCCGCTACGAGCGGCTCACCCGGGCCGAGGAGCGACGGGTGGTCGCCGAGCGGATGGCCGGCGGCGCCTGGAAGATCCCGGAACTGCTGCGCCAGATGCCGGACGCGCCGGACTTCTTCTTCGACTCGATCAACCAGGTGCACGTGAAGCGCTGGTGGCGCGGCCGGGTGGCGCTGGTCGGCGACGCCGGCTACTGCGGGTCGCCACTGGTCGGGCTGGGCACCAGCATGAGCCTGGTCGGGGCGTACGTGCTGGCCGGTGAGCTGGCCGCGCACGGTGACCCGGAGGCGGCGTTCGCGGCGTACCAGAACGAGATGGCCGATTACGTGGCGGCCGGCCTGGAGCTGCCGCCGGGCGGGGCCGCCGGGTTCGCCCCCCACTCCCGCCTGTTGATCCGGGCGCGGGCCACGTCGATGTCGATGATGACCCGCTGGCCGATGCGGCAGCTGCTGGCCAAGCAGTTCGGCAAGGCCGAGGCGATCACGCTGAAGGACTACGGCCTGATCGCCCCGGCCGGCGGCGCGGTCAGGATTTGAGGCAGATGTCGAACGGCTGCCCGGCCGGGTCGAGGAGCACCCGCCACCGCTCCGGGGTCGGCTGCGACTCCGGCTTGGTGGCGCCCAGGGCGAGCGCCCGCTCCTCGGCCTTGTCCAGGTCGTCGACGTAGAAGTCGAGGTGGTAACGCTTCGGCGCGGCCTCCACCGGCCAGCCCGGCCCGGAGTACCCGTCCACCCGGCCCCAGCCCAGGTTGGTGGTGCCGTCACCGATCATCGCGTAATCGTCGTCGGCGTGCAGCACGTCCCAGCCGAGCACCGCGGCATAGAAGCGGGCCAGCGCTCCGGGGTCGGCGGCGTCCATGTTCAGCATCGCGAGAGTGGCGAATCCAGTCATGTGCCGATCCTCTCCGCGGAGACTGACACCTGCTGTCAGGTTCCTCAGCCCAGACGCACCAAGCCGTCGATAATCACCTTCGGCCGCCCGGAGGTGGCTTCCGGCACCACCCGCACGGTGTGCTCGCCGCCCTCCGGCCACGACCGCGTCCACACCATCCGCCGATACATCGGAGCTGTCGACCGCAGGTCGACATAACCCTGGAAATCGCCGTCGACATAGACCTTGATCCGCCCCGAGGTGGTCGTGCGGCCGACCACCAGACCCGCCGAACTCCCGGAGAAGGACCAGGTCAGCGAGGCGTCGCCGGAAGCGGCCGAGGCCGCCGCACCGCCCAGGTGGCTGGTGTCCGAGGAGGTCCGCCAGGTCCCGGTCCGCGTCGCCGCGCTCTCCTGCAACACCTGCGGGGTACGCGTGAGCGTCGCCTCCCGCCGATTCCCCGCGTGATCGGTAGCGGCCACCGTCCAACTGCTCGCCACACCCACCGGGGCCGTGCCGAGCAGACTGCGGACGGTCCCGCCGAGCGTCGCCTCGCTCGTCCCGGTGACCTGCACACCGCGCAGCCCGGCCGGGTCGGTAGCCGTCCAGGCCAGCTGCACCGGCGCGCTGGTCCCGACCGTCCCGGCGGTCAGCCGGGCCTGCGGCAGCGCGGTGAAGGCCGGCGGGGTCACGTCGGCCACCACCGGGATCGAGACGGTCGACGACCGGCCGGACAGGTGCACCGCCCGGATCGCGACGGTGTGCGCGCCGGGGCCGAGCCGCAACTCGCCCAGCCGGGTCCAGTTGGCCCGGGACAGCACCCGCTCGCCGTCCACGTACACGTCGAACCGGGCGATCATCCGGGTCGAGGTGGTCAGATCCCAGAGCGGGACCAGCCGCCCGGTGGTCCAGTACGTCCCCGACCAGAGCCAGGCGCGGGACACCTTGGCGACGTGCAGGCCGCTCGGCGCCCCGCCGGCCAGCCGCCGGATCGCCGGCAGCTGGGCGTAGAGCGCGTCGCCCGGGCACTCGGTCAGCCCGGCGTCGCGGTGCCCGGAGATCCGGTTCAGCGTCACCCGCCGGCCCACCGGGAACTTCGGCCCGCCGCCGGAGGTGACCAACACCCGGCCGGCCGGCGCGTTGCCGTGCGCGCCCAGCTTGTACGCGGCGAGCTGCGCCACCGACAGCCGGGCCGCCGGCGAGAGCGCCGCCGACCGGAAGTCCCCGATCACCGCTACCGCGCTGGCGTTGGTGTTGAAGCCCAGGGTGTGCGCGCCGAGCACGTTGCGGGTCACCCCGCCGCGCCGCCCCTCGAAGATGGTGCCGCACTTGTCGACCAGGAAGTTGTAGCCGATGTCGTTCCAGCCCTTGCTCTTCACCTGGTACGCCTCGATCCCGCGGACCACGCTGGTCGAGCTCCTGCAGCTGTAGTTGTTGCCGGTCGCCGTGTGGTGCACGAAGAACACCCGGACCGGGCCGGTGTAGCTGGGGGCCTCCTTGACGATCCGCTCGTTCGCACCCCAGGCGGCCCTGGTCATCAGCTTCGGTACCGGCCGGTCCGGCGTCTCCACCGAGGCTCGCTCCATCACGGCCGGGTTCTCGCCGGCGACCGCTTCGGCGTCGGCGTCGGCGTCGGGATTTATCAGGTCGACGCGCATCCCGACCGGCAGGGCCGACGCGCCGCCGGCGGCGATCACCCGGGCCTGCACGCCGTTCGACGGCCCGACCCAGAGCGGGTCGCTCGCACCACGGGCCGCGGCGCCACCGGACTCGTCCGGGGCGTCCGTCTCCAGTACCTGCCACGGCGTCCAGCTCCGGCCGCCGACCGGGCGGGTGCGCACCTCGATGGTCCCGGCCGCCACCGCGCGGGGGTCGTCCCAGGTGACGCCGACCAGGCTGAACCGCTTGGTGTGGCGTTCCGGAAGCTCGGCGGTCTGGGTGCCGGTGTCGGCGACCAGGCGCAGGCCGCCGGTCAGCGCGAAGGTCTGCAGCAGCGGGGGCGCCGCGGCGGGGGCGAGACCGACGATCGCCAGGGCGATCGCGGGGGTGGCCGCGACCATGGCGGCGACGAGGCGGTTCCGGCGCATGCGAGACTCCCCGGCCACCGGCGGAAGGGGTCGATTCGGCAGTGAACCGGCGGCCACCTGACACCTTGCCGGGGGCGGGAGTGGCTTGTGGCGATTTCTGTGAAAAAAGCTCGATTCGCCGGGTGGTGGGGTGGGGTGCCGCCGAGCACAGCCCGCCCACCCTGGGGGCCACCGCCCACCTGGCAGTGTGGCGGATTTCCGCGGTTGCGGTGGGGTGGGCTGTGGATGACGCGGTCGGGATGCGTTGCGTTCGAGCGGGCTTGTGACTTCGGGGCTGGCGCCCACGGTGGTAACAAACGGTCCGAGACCACCACCACAACCAGCCACCACCACGGGCTGGCGCCCACGGTGGTAACAAGCGGCCCGAGACCACCACCACAACCAGCCACCACCACGGGCTGGCGCCCACGGTGGTAACAAGCGGCCCGAGACCACCACCACAACCAGCCACCACCACGGGCTGGCACCCACGGTGGTAACAAACCACCCGAGACCACCACCACGACCAGCCGAGACTGAGGGTGACGGGCTGGACTGGCTTTGGGAGACGGGGGCTGCGGGCGTACCGGAGAAAGTGACCGACCGCGAGCGGACAGCGGACCCCGGCCGCGGAAGCTGGAACGTGACTGAGGACCATGCCCGGCCGGCGGCCGGAGGTGCCTGCGAGGCACCGCTGACCGCCGGGTGGGGCTGGACGATGCGCCTGGAGACGACCGCTGGGCGGGGCTGAGCGGTGCGCCCGGGACGACCGCTGGACGGTACGCCCGGGACGACCGCTGGACGGTACGCCCGGGACGACCGCTGGACGGTACGCCCGGGACGACCGCTGGACGGTACGCCCGGGACGACCGCTGGACGGTACGCCCGGGACGACCGCTGGACGGTACGCCCGGGACGACCGCCCGGCGAGGCTAGACGGTGCGTTTGTAGATGACGGCCTGCCAAGGGGCTAGCACCAGCGACCCCGGCGACCCCCCGGGCAGGTTGGTGAGCAGGAGCTCGGCATCCGCCCACGCCGCCGCGTCCTCGATCTCCGCGCGCACCTGCTCGCCGGTGAAATTGCCGATCACCAGGAGTTCGGTCGCGCCGAGGCGGCGGGTGAAGGCGTAGAGCCGCTCGTCGTGCGGCAGCAGCATGGTGAAGTCGCCCTCGGCCACCGCCGGCTCGGTGTGCCGCAGCTCGATCAGCCGGCGGTAGTAGTGGAACACCGAGTCCGGATCCGCGCGCTGGGCAGCCGCGTTGATCTCCGGATAGTTCGGGTTCGCCGGAAGCCACGGCGTGCCGGTGGTGAAGCCGGCGTTGGGCGAGTCGTCCCACTGCATCGGGGTACGGGCGTTGTCCCGGCCGCGCGCCCGCAGCACGGTCAGCACCTCCTCCGGGGTCCGCCCCTCCAACTCCAGCGCCTGCTTGTACTGCCCGAGCGCCTCGATGTCGCGGAAGTCCTCGATCCCGCCGAACGGGTAGTTGGTCATCCCGAGTTCCTCGCCCTGATACACGTACGGCGTGCCGCGGTGCAGGTGCAGCACGGTGCCGAGCATCTTGGCCGAGGCCGCCCGGTACGCCGGGGAGTCGTCGCCGTACCGGGAGACGACCCGGGGCTGGTCGTGGTTGTTCCAGTAGAGGCTGTTCCACCCGGCCTCGGCGAGCCCGGCCTGCCAGCGGCCCAGGATCGCCTTGAGCTTGGTGAGCTGGAGCGGCTGCAGCAGCCACGGGTCCGGGCCCCGGTCCACCCAGACGTGGTCGAACTGGAAGACCATGTCGACCTCGTGCCGGTCCGGGTCGGTGTGCAGGATCGCCTCCTCGACGGTGACCCCGGGCATCTCGCCGACGGTCAACAGCCCCTCCCGGCCGGCGAACACCTCCCGGTGCATCTCCTGGAGGAACTCGTGCAGGCGGGGACCGCCGATGAAACCGGCGGAGCCGTCGGCGTAGGCGGAGCCGGCCGAGAGGCGGCCGTCCGGCAGCGGCAGGACCTTGGAGATCATGTTGATCACGTCCATCCGGAAGCCGTCCACGCCCCGGTCCAGCCACCAGCGCATCATCGCGTGGACCGCCTGCCGGACCTCCGGGTTCTCCCAGTTGAGGTCGGGCTGCTTGCGGGAGAACAGGTGCAGGTAGTACTCGCCGGTCTTCTCGTCGAACTCCCAGGCCGGGCCGCCGAAGACGGAGCCCCAGTTGGTCGGCTCGGCGCCCGGGGTGCCCGGTTCCATGCCGTCGCGGGCCGGCCGCCACCAGTACCAGTCGCGTTTCGGGTTGTCGGTCGACGAGCGGCTCTCCTGGAACCAGGGGTGCTCGTCGGAACTGTGGTTCACCACCAAGTCCATGATCAGCTTCATGCCGCGGGCGTGCGCCCCGGCGAGCAGCTCGTCGAAGACCTCCAGGGTGCCGAACATCGGCTCGATGTCCTGGTAGTCGCTGATGTCGTACCCGTTGTCGTCCTGCGGCGAGGGATAGATCGGCGATAACCAGAGCACGTCCACGCCCAGTTCGGCGAGGTGGTCGAGGTGGTTGATGACGCCGCGCAGATCGCCCATCCCGTCGCCGTCCGAGTCCGCGAAGCTCCGCGGGTAGATCTGGTAGACGACCGCCTTCTTCCACCACGAATCCGTCATGGCTCTTCTCTAACACGAGAACGGGCTCGGTAAACGGCAGGCATACTGACCACGTGTTTATTGCCGGAATCAGGCTTTTGTCATGAAGGTGGCACTGCTGGGGCCGATCGCCTGGCGCACTCCCCCGCTTCACTACGGCCCCTGGGAACTGATCACCAGCCTGCTCGCCGAGGGACTGACCGAGCGCGGCGTCGACGTCACCCTCTTCGCCACCCTGGACTCGGTCACCAGGGCCACCCTGGACGGCGTCGTGCCGACCGGGTACGAGGAGTCCGACGAGATCGACGGCCGGGTCTGGGAAGCCATCCACGTCAGCCACGCGCTCGGCCGCTCCGGCGAGTTCGACCTGGTGCACAACCACCTGGACTGGCTGCCGCTGGCCTTCTCGGCGCACTGCCGGGCGCCGCTGCTGACCACCGTGCACGGGTTCTCCGGGAGGAACATCCTCCCGGCGTACCAGCGGGCGAAGTCGCTGTTCGTGTCCATCTCCGACAGCGACCGCTCGCCCGAACTGGACTATCTGGCCACCGTGCACCACGGTGTCGACCTCGATGGCCTGCCGTTCCACCCGGACGGCGGGGACGATCTGATCCTGTTCGGCCGGATCCACCCGGACAAGGGAACCGATCTGGCCATCGAGATCGCCCGGCGGGCCGGCCGGCGGCTGGTGATCTGCGGGATCGTGCAGGACCGGCGATTCTTCGAGGAGAAGGTGGAGCCGCTGATCGACGGGGAACGGGTGGTCTACCTCGGCTCGGTCGGACCGGACGAGCGCGGCACCATTCTCGGGTCTGGTGCGGCGCTGCTGCATCCGATCCGGTTCGCCGAGCCGTTCGGGCTGTCGGTGGTGGAGTCGATGGCGTGCGGGACGCCGGTGATCGCGTACCGGAAAGGGTCCATGCCCGAAGTGGTCGACGAGGGCGTGACCGGCCGCCTGGTCGACTCGGTGGAGGCGGCGGTGGCCGCGGTCGATGAGATCGGGACCCTCGATCGGGGGGTTTGTTCCGCGCGGGCCCGGGAACGCTTCTCGGCCGCTCGGATGGTCGAGGACTATCTGGCGATTTATCGAAAAATCCTCAGCTGAAAAGCTGGGTCTTGTTAACGTCGGAATGTGAATTACGCGTTGAACGGGAGGTATTCCCGGACGCCCCGCGCTGCGGGGAGGCAGCCGGCTGAGGAGAGAAAGGCCCAGTCATGCCCGCGACATACGGGTTTTTGAGCACGTATCCCCCCACTCAATGCGGTTTGGCGACATTCAATGCCGCACTCGCCACCCACCTGACCGCCGGCACGCCCGGCGCCGCCGTGGGATCCGGGGTGGTACGCCTGCTCAGCCAGGACAACGCCGGTGGGGGGATCGCGCTCGACCGGGCCGCGCCGCGGGTCGTGCACACCTGGCACACCGACCGGCCGGGCGGCTGGGTCGCCGCCGCCGCCGCGCTGAACCGATTCGACGTGGCGATCATCCAGCACGAGTACGGGATCTACCCGGGCGACGCCGGCGCCGAGGTGCTGCCGCTGCTGCGCGACCTCAAGATCCCGGCCATCGTGGTGCTGCACACCGTGCTCACTCGGCCGGACCCGCTGCAACGCGCGGCGCTGGAGCAGATCGCCGACACCGCCGCCGCCGTGGTGACCATGACCGACACCGCCCGGCAGCGGCTGACCGCGAACTACGCGGTGAACCCCCGCAAGATCACGGTGATTCCGCACGGCGCCGGCAGCCACACCGGGGTGCCCCGCGAGGCGCACGACCGGCCGAACCTGCTGACCTGGGGCCTGCTCGGCCCGGGCAAGGGCATCGAGTGGGCGCTGCGGGCCCTGGCCCTGCTCGGCGACCTCGCCCCGGCCCCGCTCTACACGGTGGCCGGGCGCACCCACCCGAAGGTGCTGGAGCAGCAGGGCGACGTCTACCGCTCCTCGCTGGTCGCGCTGGCCGCCGAGCTGGGCGTGACCGACGCGGTGAACTGGGTGGACGCGTACCTGGAGCCGGCCCGGCTGTCCAAGCTGATCCGGTCCGCGGACGCGGTGGTGCTGCCCTACGACTCGACCGAGCAGGTCACCTCCGGGGTGCTGATCGAGGCGGTCGGCGCCGGGGTACCGGTGGTGGCCACCGAGTTCCCGCACGCCGTGGAACTGCTCGCCGACGGGCCCGGACTGCTGGTGCCGCACCAGGACCCGGAGGCGATGGCGCTGGCCATCCGGCACGTGCTCGCCGAACCGGGGCTGCCGGGCCGGCTGGCCGGGCTGGCCGGCGGGCCGACGCTGCGCTGGCCGGCGGTGGCCGCCCGCTACCAGTCCCTGGCCGCCCGCCTGCTGGCCGACCGGGCGCCGCTGGCCGCGGCGACGATCTCGGCATGAGCCTTTCGCTGCGGCTGATCCCGCCACCGATCCGGCTCACCGACGTCCCCGAACCCCGCTTCGACCACGTGCTCCGGCTCTCCGACGACACCGGGCTGCTGGAGCACGCCCGTACCGCCATCGCCCGGCGCGAGCACGGCTACTGCGTCGACGACGTCAGCCGCGGCCTGCTGGTCGCCAGCCGGGAGCCCCGGCCGTCACCCGAGCTGCTCCGGGCCGCCGAGCGCTACCTGGCCTTCCTCACCCACGCGCAGGGGCCGGACGGCGCGTTCCGTAACCGGATGAGCTACGACCGGCGCTGGCAGGACGAGCCGTCGCTGGGCGACTGGTGGGGCCGGGCGCTGTGGGGCCTGGGCACCGCCGCCGCCCGCAGCAGCGCCCGGTGGATCCGCGCGGAGGCCCGGTACGCCTTCCACCTGGGCGCCCACCGCCGCTCCCCGTGGCCCAGGGCGATGGCCTTCGCCGGTCTGGGCGCGGCCGAGCTGCTCCGGGCCGATCCGCGCGACCGGGCCGCCGCCACGCTGCTCGCCGACGCGGCGACCGTGATCGGCCTGCCCGGCTCCGACCCGGCCTGGGTGTGGCCGGAGCGGGAACTCACCTACGCCAACCCGGCGCTGGCCGAGGTGGTGATCGCGGCCGGTGACCTGCTCGGCGACGAGGCGCTGCTCGGCGACGGCCTGCGGATGCTGTCCTGGCTCTGCGACATGCAGGAGCACCGGGGGCACCTGTCCACGGTGCCGGTCGGCGGCTGGCGCCCGGGTGTCCCCCGGCACCGGCACGACCAGCAACCGATCGAGGCGGCGGCCACCGCCGACGCCTGCGCCACCGCGGCGGCGGTCACCGGCGACGAACGCTGGGACGCCCCGCTCTTTCAGGCCATCGCCTGGTTTCTGGGCGACAACGACACCGGAACGGTGATGTGGGACAGCGAGACTTGTGGTTGTTATGACGGATTGACGGCTGATGGTCCTAATCTGAACCAAGGAGCCGAATCCACTCTCGCGCTCGTCTCCACGCTGCAGCATGCCCGCACGCTGGCACACCGGAGCGCGACCCGACCGTCAGGCGGCCTAGGTTGACAGCCACCGTGAACTCCACCGACATCACCCGTCACAACATCACCATGGCGCCTGACGGCCGCCGCGTGGTGATCAAGTTGTTCGTGCCCGGCGAGGACGCGCACTCCACGCACAACCGCACGGCCTGCATGATCGAGCGGATGCTGCAGCTCGACGAGGGCGACATCAGCGCGCTGCTCGACGACGTGCTGGGCCGGTTCTCCGGGCGGCACCACGACGTCCTGGCGACGTTCCAGCACCACTACGAGGTGGTGCAGCACCGGGTGCCGCCCGAGATCGACCTGTCGCCGCAGGCCCGGACGCTGATCGGGGCGTACTTCAGCCACGAGTTCTCGGTCGAGGCCGCGGCGCTGTGCAACCCGTCCATCGTCCCGCACCCGGACCAGCACGACCTGGCGCCGGGCGAGCTGCGCGCGGCGCTGAGCCTGCGGCAGATCGGCGAGGGGCACATCTCGTCGATCGGGTTCTGCAGCGTGATCATCGGGCCGGGCGCGGCGATCCGCCTCGAGGACCGGGACGGCCCGCTCGCGATCGGCCAGCGGGTCGGCGCCAAACACATGAAGCACCAGCTGTTCGCGGCGCTCGGCGACGAGGACATCGACAACGAGTGCTCGGCGTACATCCTCGGCGCCCTCCCGGACCGCTACGACGACCAGGTGTTCGAGGACGTGCTGAGCCATCTGCCGCCGGAGATCCTGGCCCGGCCGACCACCCCGATGACGATGGACCTGATCCGGCGCATCGTGATGGACGACTACGCCGTCACCTTCCCGGCCACCATGCCGCTGCACCAGCGGGTGCTCTGGCCGGCCACCCCGAGCGAGAGCCGGGGCATGGAGGACGCCCGGTTCGTGCAGGTGATCGACCCGGACGGGCGGCCGGCGTACCAGGCGACCTACACCGCGTACGACGGGTACAACATCGCCGGCCGGGTGATCTACAGCCGGGACCTGCGGCACTTCGAGGTGACGGCGCTGCACGGGCCGGCCGCCCGGAACAAGGGCATGGCGCTGTTCCCGCGCTACGTCAAGGGCAAGAAGATGGCGCTCTGCCGCTCCGACGGCGAGACCCTCGGCCTGGCCGTCCGCGACGACCAGCACCGCTGGCAGCCGGCCGGCCCGCTGCTGGTGCCGCATCGCGGCTGGGACCTGATCCAGGTGGGCAACTGCGGCTCGCCGATCGAGACCGAGGCCGGGTGGCTGGTGCTCACCCACGGCGTCGGGCCGATGCGGCGGTACGCGATCGGCGCCATGCTGCTCGACCTGGACGACCCGTCCAAGGTGATCGCCGACCTGCCGCAGGGCCTGATCGACCCAGACGAGACCGAGCGGGAGGGGTACGTGCCGAACGTGCTCTACTCCTGCGGCGGGCTGGTGCACGACGGGCGGTTCTGGCTGCCGTACGCGTCGAGTGACGTCCGGATCAGCTTCGCCAGCATGCCCCTCGACCGTCTGCTGCACCGCATGGTCCCGGTCGAACGGTGATCACACCGTCCCGGCCACCACCCAGATGGTCAGGACGGCGAGGAAGTCACCGCGGGCGCCGGCCGCCTCGACACAGGCCAGCCACTCCTCCCGGAGTCCGGGCGGGGTCTGCCAGGTGTCCGCCGGCACCCGCGGGTTGACCATCGGCAGCACCACCGCCGCCGACTCGGGACTGCCGAACAGGCAGGTCACCGGGGTCGCGGTCAGGCTCGACAGCCCGGCCGCGACCAGGCGGCGGCGCAGCGTGCGCCCCATGTCCCGCTGCGGCGGGGTGAAGTGCCCGCGCACATAGCGCCACACGGTGTTCCACAGCCGCGGCGGCATCCCGTCGAAGGCCAGCGAGTCCCAGTCGGTGTCGATCAGGCAGAGCCGCCCGCCCGGCCGGGTCACCCGGCGCAGCTCGCCGATCGCCCGGTCCGCGTCGTCCACGTGCTGCAGCACCCGCTCGCACCACACCCCGTCCACGCAGTCGTCGGGCAGGTCCAGGTCGCAGACGTCACCGAGGACGTAGCGCACGTTGCTGTCGTCGTGCCGGCTCACCGCGGCCGCGGTGATCGCCGCCGAACAGTCCAGCGCGATCACCTCACCGCGCGGCCCGACCTCGCCGGCCAGCCTGCGGGCCACCTCCCCGCTCCCGGATCCCGCGTCCAGCAGCCGCGTCCCGAGCGCCGGCCGGAGCGCGTCGACCCCGGCCCGGCGGACCCGCCGGATCTCCGGGTGCCGGCCCATCTCGGTCAGCGCGGCGAGCACCATCTCCGACATCGGGGCGGTCAGTCCGTCGATGTCGGAAAACGGCGTACGTTCCTTCTGCGCGGGCTCCATGCCGCGATTGTTCTCCTGGCGCACACCGATTCGACGGCCGTCGTCATCCATCCGACAGGGGGCTCCACCTGCTTTTCTTTTGATCGGTTCCAGTACCGTGAGGCGCTTGTGAACGAGGAGCACCCGATGACGACACCGCAGCGGCCGGACGAGCCCGCCTGGATCACCTATCCGTTCCGGGCGATCGCACTCATCGTGGTCTTCCCCTTCCGGCTGCTCTGGGAGCTGGGCGTTCTGCTCAACCGATTCGTCCTGGTGCCGGTCAGCCGGGCGCTCGGCTGGCTGCTGCGCACCTTCCTGGTGGTCCCGCTGCTCTGGCTGCTGCGCCAGCTGCTGCAGTGGATCGTGCTGCCGATCTGGCACGCGCTGCGCTGGGTGCTGGCCGCGCTGGTCACCGGGGTCGCCTGGGTGCTCCGGATGCTGCTGCGCCATCTGCTGCGGCCGATCGCGATGGCCATCGTGTGGTTGCTCACCCCGGTGCTGCGGGCGCTCTACAACTGGGTGCTGGCGCCGCTCGGGCACGCGCTCGCCTGGCTGCTGGTGGCGCTCTACCGCTGGGTGCTCACGCCGATCGGACGGGCGGTCGTCTGGGCGGTGCACGCGTCGTACCGATGGATCCTCCGGCCGATCGGCCTGGCGATCGCCTGGCTCGCGCGCGGCGCCTACCGCTGGGTGCTGGTCCCGATCGCCCTGGCGATCGCCTGGGCCTCGCGGGTGATCTATCGGTTCGTGCTCCGGCCGCTCGGCATCGCGATCGCTGTCACCTGGCGATACACCTTCGGCGCGGTGTTCCGCGGCATCGCCGCGACCAGCCGGTGGCTGCGCGACGAGGTGTTCCGCCCGGCCGGTCACGCGATCCGGGCCACGTTCGGCCTGTGAGACGGGCACTACCACATTTTGTGACTGCGCGTCATGCGGCGGTCATCACAAGTCACGGGCCGGATCACCCGCAACAGCCCGGCAATGGATATGAAAAACTTCCGGCATGATCGAGCAGGTGCGGTTCGGGCTGGTGGGTTACGGCAGCGGCGGGCGGATCTTCCACGCCCCGCTGATCGCCTCCGCGGAGAACATCGAGTTCGTCGGTGTGGTCACCACCTCCGAGGAGCGCCGCAAGCAGGTCGCCGAGGAGCTGCCCGGCGTCGCCACCTTCGACTCGATCGAGGCGATGGCCGCCGCCGGCGTCCGGGCGGTGACCGTCTCGACCCCGGCGTCCACCCACGCCGACCTGGCCCTGGAGGCCATCCGGCTGGGCCTCGCCGTGGTCGTCGACAAGCCGTTCACGCTCGACGCGCCGACCTCCCGCGAGCTGGTCAGGACCGCCGAGGCGGCCGGCGTCCCGCTGACGGTCTATCAGAACCGGCGCTGGGACTCGGACTTCCTGACCCTCCAGAAACTCATCGAGAAGGGCTCGCTCGGCACCATCCGCCGCTTCGAGTCCCGGATGGAACGCTGGGCGCCCGACCGCCTGCCCAAGGCGGCCGGCGGCGGCACCCTGCTCGACTTCGGCTCGCACCTGGTCGACCAGGCGCTCCAGCTGCACGGCCCGGCCCAGCGCGTCTATGCCGAGATGCGCGGCGAGAGCGAGCTGGACGACGACTTCTTCCTGGCCATGCACCACCTCAGCGGCGTCGAGTCGCACCTGTGGGGCAGCTGGCGGCAGGCCGGCCCGGGCCCGCGCTTCCGGGTCACCGGCACGGCCGGCACGTTCATCTCCGCCGAGCTGGACTGCCAGGAGGAGATGCTCAAAGCCGGCAAGAACCCGGCCAAGCTGGGCGACCGCTGGGGCATCGAGCACGAGCACCGCTGGGGCCACCTGTGGCGCGGCTCCACCGGCGCCCCGGTGGAGAGCTGCCGCGGCCGCTGGGACACCTTCTATCCGGCCTTCGCCGCGGCGGTCCTCGGCACCGGCCCGCTCCCGGTCGACCCGTGGGACACCGTCCGCGCCATGGAGGTCCTCGACGCCGCCCGCGTCAGCGCCTCCACCGGCCGCTCCGTCGCCCTCTGACATTCAGAACCACGATTTTCTACGCTCTGGGTGTCCCCAGACGCAGCAGCCCTGTCCCGTGGCTGAGCGCGCGGTGATCCCGGTGCCGGGCCGCGGGGCCGCGCCGGGCTGAACTCGCCAGGCCGCGCCGGGCACGGGCCGCGGGGCCGCGCCGGGCTGAGCTCGCCAGGCCGCGCCGGGCACGGACCGCGGGGCCGCGCCGGGCGGATTCGGCGTCTCGGACAGCCGGGATGACGCCCGGCCGGAGCGGGGTCGAACGGCGGTGGCTGTGGTGGCCTGTTCCTACGCTGACGAGATGAAGGATCGGCTGTACTTCTCGACGAACCCGTCGCTCGGGGCACGCCTGTTCGACCTGCTCGCGGGGATCTGCTTCCTTCTCCTACCGATCTGCGTATTGGTGGGTGCGTTCCCCAGCCGGCACGAGCACCGAGGACACCGGAACCACTTCAACGTCGCCGGGCTGCTCATGATGCCGGTCATGTTCACGTTCGGCATCTTCTTCGTGGTGCGATCGCTGCGTGCCGTGTGCTGGCTGACGGGCTCGACGCTACGGGTCCGCGGGCCACAAGGCGCCCAGTCCGCCGACCTGAGCCGGAGCTACCTGCACATCCGGCAGGTCGAGGAAGACGGGCGGGCCGGCGAGCAGGTTCCCTACCTGGTCGCGCGCGACCCGGTGACGGGACATGAGGTGCTGCAATCCCTCCGGCTGACCGCCGGTGAGCTCGACCGGCTCGCCGGCGCCATTCTCGTCGCCCGCCCGCCGGAGGGCGGCGACCAGGAGGCACACGACGTGGCCGAGGCGATCCGCCGGCTCGCCCACGACACGGCCTCCCGAACCTGACAACCCCGCCGCACCCTCATCGCCAGGCACGGACACTCGGTCATGCGCCTGCGCCCGCCGCCGGCAAACGGGTGAACCAGACACGAGGCCGAGCCGAGCCGAGACCGCGCCGCCGGGCCGGGCCGCGAGGCCCGCCGCACTCCGGAAAGTGCCGCGCCTCCGTCCCCGGCTGGTCCTCACGGTTGTGTCAATGCCTGCGAGACCACCACCAGCACCAGCCAGACCCGGGCTCGCCTGTTCGTCGCGGCGGGGTGGGCAGCTCAGCCCGGCGCGGCCTCGCGGTCCGGCACCGGGATCACCGTGCGCTTAGCCACGGGACCGGGCTGCTGCGGTTGTGGTGGGCCGAGAGCGTAGAAAATCGTGCTCTTGAAGGTCTGAAAGATCGCGGTTCGGAAAGGGAAGACGATCGTGCTCTTGAAGGGGGGCGTGCCCGCGTCCGGCGGGCGGGCGCGGGCACGCGACAGCTAGCGATCAGTTGCGGACAATGGTGAACGTCGAGGTCGGGTTCTCGATGTCCTTGTAGTTGTTGCTCAGGGTGAGGTTGGTGAAGGTGGCCGAGCCGACCGCCGGGCCCTGGCCGGCCTCCGGCAGCGGGTTGGCCCAGATGCCGTAACCGCTCTTGGCGTCGAAGGCGTCGCCGCTCTTCTGCGCGCCGGTGATGGTGACGTTGGTGAAGACCGTGTCCTTGATCGGGTTCACCGGCTGGCCGCCGATGTACTGGGTCTGGAACATGATCCCGGAGTAGGTCGGGTCGACGATGTCGACGTTGCTGACCCGGATGCCCTGGAACACCTTCGAGGCGCTGAACATCCAGATCGCCGGGAAGACCTGCTGGCCCCAGAAGTGGCCGCCGGCCCGGACGACCGAGATGTTGTCGAGCACGGTCGGCGGGCTGGCGCCGAAGCCGTTCATCGGGTAGCCGAAGTCCAGCGAGCTGACCGTGATGCCGGAGTAGCAGAGCGTGTCCGCGATGTAGATGTTCTTGAACGTGTTCGCGTAGCCGCCGTAGACCGCGATGCCTGCCGCGCGCCAGGTGAGCAGGCTGGTCAGGTTCGAGAAGGTGTTGTCGATCTCGTCGGACCCGCCGGCGTCGATCGCCGAGAACAGCGCGAAGCTGTCGTCGCCGGTCGCCCGGGACTCGTTGTTGTCGACCAGGTTCCCGGTGCTGCCGTTGGTCATGTTGACGCCGTCGGCGAAGGTGTCCCGGATCCGCGAATTCTTGATCACCATGTTGTCGGTGTTCGCGCCCCAGTACAGGCAGACCACGTGCTCGGCCCAGATGTTGTCGATGGTGATCCCGGAGACGTTCGCGAAGTCGAACACCTTGCCGGGACCGTCGATCCGGATCGTGTAGTTGCCCCAGAACGAGAAGTTGGCGAACGTCGAACCGTTGGCGGTGGCGTCGGCCCGGAAGCCGGCATCCGTCTCGGTCTGCGTCTCCGGGGTGTGGAAGCGGGTGTACCAGGGGCCGGCGCCGACGACCTTCAGCGCCTTGCCGTACACCTGGAACTTGTTCGACGTCTGGTAGTCACCGGCGGGCAGGTAGACGCCCACCTTGGTGCTGTCCTGACGCGCCGTGTCCAGGGCGGCCTGCACCGACTGCTGGTCGAAACCGGTCGGCACCACGTACTTGCTGGCGTCCGGGTTGGCGATCGCGGAGACCTGCTCCAGCTGGATGAAGTCGATCGCGATGGAGCCGCTGTTGCCGGCGTCCTTCTGCAGCTTGATGGTGCTGCCGGCCGGGAACGACCCGGTCAGCATGAGGTTCGCTTCGTCGTAGATGTGCCGCGGGCCGGAGCCGGAGTTCTGCGGCGCCGTCTCGCTGCCGTACAGCCAGGCGTACTTCGAGGTGAGCGGCAGGGTCTTGTTGAGCGCGCCGTTGACGTACACGTTGATCGAGCTGGTCGTGCCGTCCGGGATGGAGAAGCGCGCGACAACGGTGTTGGTGGCGTTGCGGGTCGTCCAGGACACCGACGAGCCGGTCTGGTTCAGCGTGACCGCCTTGCGGCCGGACGCCTCGCCGGCCAGGTCACCGATGGTGCGGTTGGGGCCGACGACCGCCGCGCCACCGGCGACGGCGCCGTCCTCGGCCTCGTACATGTCGTACGGCATGTTCGCGCCACGGCCGACGAAGAACGGCTTCTCGCCGGTGTTGTTGGCCTGCTTGACCGGCAGCTCGTTGGTGTCGGCGGCGACCACCGTACGCACGGTGTACTTGCCGTTGACCGCGGTCCAGCCGCCCAGGCTGATCGACGGCGACGAGGCGCCGGCGGCCAGGGTGCCGGTGTACGACCCGGTGAACGTCTTGACGGTGGTCGAGCCGTTCAGCACGGTGACCGTCACGCTGTGCGTGCCGCTGCCGGTGGCCGCGGTGCCCTGGTTCTTCAGGACCGCCGAGAAGCTGACCGTCTGGCCGGCCGACGGGTTGCCGGGCGACCAGGAGACCGCCGAGGCGACCAGGTCGGAGCTGCTGACCGGGGCGACGACCAGGGTGGCCGGGTTGGTGTAGGAGTTGTTGGCCTCGTTGGTCTCGATCACCGTGTTCGCCTCGTCGACCTTGGCGGACACGGCGTAGCTGCCCGCGTCCCGGGCCCCGATCGAGGCCGAGACGGTGGTGGACGCGCCGGCCGCGAGGGCGCCGACCGCCGCGGTGCCGGCCTTCGTCGTGCCGAGGTAGAAGGTGACCGACGACGCGGCCGAGGCGGCGGTGCCCGCGTTGCGGACGGTGGCCGACAGGGTGATCGGGTCGGTCTCCACCGGCGAGGCCGGCGAGCTGGTCATGCCGGTGATCGTCAGGTCCGGGTTGGCCGCCGGGGTGCCGATCACCTGGAGTTCCGCGACCTGCCCGCTGGGCGCGCCGGTGTTGGCGGTGAAGGAGAGCCGGACGTCAGCGGTGGTCGCCGAGACCGGGATGGTCACGGTGTTCTGCGAGGCGGGATTGAAGGTGTACGTCGCGGAGCCCACGAGCGTGGTGTACGCCGACGCCGACTGCTCCCGGCCGAGCACCGAGAACGTCTGCTGCCGGGTACCCCAGTCGGTGCCCGGGTTGAGCTTGACGACCACCGAGGAGACCGTCGCGTTGGCACCCAGCTTCACCGTCAGGTCGGCCGGGTACGCGCTGCCCTCCCAGTACGTGGCGGTGTCGTTGTCGTTGGCGTTGGTGGCGACGAAGGTGAAGACCGTCGACGAGGCCTCGATCGGCTTGCCGACCGCCAGGTTGGTGCCGGTCTGCGGCGCGCCGGTCCGGGTCACCGTGTTGCTGGCCGCCGACTCGTTCCCGGCGGCGTCCCTCGCCTTCACGTAGTACGAGACGGTCGCCGTGTCGGGCTGGCTGTCGGTGTACGTGGTACCGGTGACGGTGGTCTTCAGGGTGCCGTTGGCGTACACGTTGTAGCCGGTGACGCCCACGTTGTCGGTGGACGCGCCCCAGCTGAGCCGGATCTGCCCGCCGGCCGGCTGGGTGTAGGAGAGGGTGCCCGGCGTGGTGGGCGCCTGGGAGTCGCCGGTCGCGCCGGTCCGGGTCACCGTGTTGCTGTTCCCGGAGACGTTGCCGGCCGCGTCCTTGGCCCGCACGTAGTAGGAGACCGTCGCCGAGTCCGGCTGGCTGTCGGTGTAGGTCAGCACGTTGCCGGCCACCGAGGTGCGGAGCTGGCCGTTGGCGTAGATGTCGTAACCGGTCACCCCGACGTTGTCGGTGGACGCGTTCCAGGTCAGCCTGATCTGCCCGCCGGCCGGCTGGGTGTAGGCGAGGTTGCCGGGTGCGCTGGGCGCCTGGCTGTCCCCGCTGACCGGCCCGTAGAGCTCCAGCTCGGAGAGCTGACCGGCGGGCCACGCGGTGTTGGCGGTGAAGCTCAGCCGGACGAACCGGGCGCTGGCCGCGGTGAAGTCCACTGTCACCGTGTTGCCGGACGACGGGTTGAAGGTGTACCCGGCGCTCGCCTTGAGCGTGCTGAACGAGCTGCCGTCGGTGCTGCCCTGGATGGACAGCGTCTCGGTCCGGGTGTTCCAGGCGGTGGCCGGAGGGAGTTTGAGGACGGCCTGGTTGACCTGGGTGGACGTACCGAGGTCGACCTGGAGCCACTGCGGGAAGGCGTTGTTGTTGCTCTCCCAGTAGGTGTTGGCGTTGCCGTCGCCGGCGTTGCCGGCCGGGTAGACGTCGGTGTAGCCGCTGGCGCTGAAGGCCTTGCCGGCGGCCAGGTTGGGGCCGGCTGCCAGCGCCGCGGGGGCGTGGACGAGTGCGGCGACCACGCTCGCGGCCGCCGCGGCGGCTATGAGCCTGAATCTGGACATGCGGGAGCGCACCTTTCTTCGGTGAAGGTGTTCAAGGGGACCGCCGGGCGGCCTGGTGGATGGCCGCCCGGCGGCGTCTCACGAGGGGTAGGCCTCGATCTCGGAAAGCTGGCCGGCGGGCCAGCCGGTGTTCCCCGTGACGGTGACGCGCAGGTACCGCTGGGTCGCGCTCACCGGGATGGTGACGGTGTTGCCGCTCGCCGGGTCGAAGGTGTACCCGGCGCTCGCCTTGACGGTGCTGTAGGCCGAGCCGTCGGTGCTGCCCAGGATGCTGAGCGTCTCGGTGCGGGTGGCCCAGGCCGTCGTCGGCGGCAGCTTCAGGACGACCCGGCCGAGGGTGCGGTTCTGGCCCAGGTCGACGGTGATCGACTGCGGGAAGGCGTTGCTGCCGCTCTCCCAGTAGCTGCTCGCGTTGCCGTCGGTCACGTTGGCCGGGGTGTAGACGTCCGCCTGGCTGGTCGCGGTGGCCGTTCTCCCGGCCGCGAGGTTGCCGGTGGGCGGCGCGGTGGTGGTCGGCGGCGCGCTGGTCGGCGGCGTGGTGGTGCCACCGCTCGCATACACCTCGAGCTCGGCGAGCTGCGCCGCGGGCCAGCCCGAGTTGGCCGAGAAGGTCAGCCGGACGTATCGGTGGTTCCCGGTGGTCAGCGCCAGGGTCGCGCTGTTGCCACTGGCCGGGTCGAGCGTGACCCCGCCGGCACCGGCGAGCGACGTCCAGGAGGACCCGTCGGTGCTTCCGGAGACCGCGACGGTCTCGGTCCGCTTCTCCCAGCCGGCCGGCAGCTTCAGTACGGCCCTGCCGACGGTCTGCGCCGAGCCCAGGTCCACGGTGTACGTCTGCGGGAACGCGTTGTTGGCGCTCTCCCAGTACGTCGCCGCGTTGCCGTCGACGGCGTTCGCCGCCACGTAGTTACCGTTCGAGGACGTGGCGGTGACCGGCTTGCCCCGCGCCAGGTTGCCGTTGGACGGCGGCGGAGTGCTGGAGGTGCTGGGGCCGGGCGTCGGCGACGAGGCCGGCGGGCCAGACGGCGTGGTGGTGCTGTTGCCCCACTTCGGCGCCGGCCACGGCCCGCAGTACGGCGTCGGTGTCTGCCACCCCGAGTTGCCGCCCGCGTCGGTGATCGCCAGCCCGGAGCCGGTGCAGTTGTAGGTCGGCGGGTTCTGGGCGATCCCGGTCGCCTTCACGTTCTTGAACGTGGCGGTGGCCGGGGCCTGCGCCTGCAGGGCGAACGTTCCGGCGCCGGCGATGTTGACGTTGGTCAGGTTCAGCCCGCTGGTGCCGTTGCCGATCCACTGGATCCCGGCGTAGGAGCTGTCCAGGATGTCGGTGTCGGTGACGTTGATGGTGGCCCCGGTGATCGCGCCCTGGTCCGGCCAGAACCACAGCGCGCCGATGCCGAAGTTCCAGTTGTAGTCGGAGTTGCCGGTCCGGATCAGGGTGTTGCGGGCCAGGGTCCAGGTGCCGGCCACCGCTGTCGGGCCGGTGACGCCCGGGTACCGGTTGGCGACGTGCAGGCCGCCGCCGTTGGTGACCGTCTCGGCCATCACGTTGTCGCTGATCGTGATGTCCCGGCCGCCGTAGCTGACGATGTTGTTGGCCAGGATCGGCGCCACCACGGTGTTGTGGGTGAACGCGTTGCCGACGTTCGCGGTGTTCTCCGCCCACATCGCCAGGCCGTCGTCCCCGGTGTTGCGGACGAACGTGTTGGTAACGGTGGAGTTGGTGACGCCGATGTGGAAGTTCACGCCGTCCGCGGTCTGGTCCAGGATCCGGCTGTTGCGGATGGTGAAGTTGTCCATCGGGCCGTCCATCCAGGCGCCGACCTTGGTGTGCTGCATCCAGACGTCGTCGACGGTCGAGTTCGACATGGCCCCGCCAAACGCGTTGACCTGGTCCTCGTCCACCCGCTCCTGGATGTCACCGATGACCGCGAGGTCCTTGACGGTGACGTTCCGGCTCGGACCGCCCTGACCCACGTACTTGCCGTAGAGGCCGGCGGCCTGGTTGCGCTGGCTGGGGTGCCGGCCGCCGAGCACGGTGTACCAGGGCCCGGCCCCGGCCAGCGTGACCCTGTCGACGATCACGTGGCTGTACAGCGTGTAGCTGCCCTGCGGCAGGTAGACCACGCGGCCGGACGCGGCGCCGGCGTCGACCGCGGCCTGGATCCGGGCGGTGGTGTCGGTGGCGCCGGTCGGATCGGCGCCGTAGTCGGCGACCGCGTCGATGGCGCCGGCCGGCTTGCCGATCGGGCCCGGCACGTTCTCGAAGTCGGCCAGGTCGATGGTGAAGCTGGGCGACTGCGCGGTCGAGGAGACCTGGATCCGGATCTTGGTGCCGGCCTGGTAGGTGGTCCCGAACAGCGCCCGGGCCTCGTCGTAGAAGTGGTGCGGGCGGCCGTCACCGGGGTTGTTGGTGAACGGGTAGTACCCGTAGTACCAGCTGTACTTCGAGGTGACCGGCACGCTCTTGATCAGGGTGGAGCCGGCGCGGAGGTCCAGCGAGCCGCTCCTGCCGTCCGGCACGCTGTACCGGAAGGTGACCGCGTTGGCCGGCTTGGTCAGGGTGAACTCGACGTATTCACCCGCGGCGTCGAGGGTGACGGCCTCCCGCCCGGAGGCTTCGGAGGAGAGGGCGCCGTAGGTCCGGTCGGTGCCGGTGGAGGTGCCGTTCGTCGCGGCCTTCTCGGCCTCGATCTCGGTGAACGGCACCGTGGCGCCCCGTCCGGAGATGTCGAACGGGGAGAGCCCGGCGGCCTGCGCCGGCGTGGAGCTCCAGGTCACCGCGGTGACCGCGGTGGCCGCGAGGACTGCGGCAAGTGTCGCTATCGGGGCGGTGCGGTTGGCCATGGGTCCCTTCCTTGGTGTGGCCAGCCCCCGTTTTCGGTGGTGTTCCTCCTGCTCGGCGGGCGTCTCCGGCGGTGGAACCGGAAACGCCCGCAGCCGTCAGAAACGCAGCCAGACCGCGGTGTCCTGGGGGAGGAGGTCACCGTCGAGAGGGCCGCTGGCGAGCAGGATGGTCTTGTGCTCCGGCATGGGGATGGGAGCGCCGGACAGGTTGAGCACGCAGGCGAAGTCGTCGCCGCGGGTGTAGGCGAGCACCCCGGCGCCCCGGTCGAGCCAGCTGAACGCGGCCGCGCGGGGGCGCAGCCGGATGGCGGTGCGGTACAGCTCCAGCATCGAGTTCGGATCGCCGGTCTGCGCCTCGACGGTGCGGTCCTTCCACTCGGCCGGCTGGGGCAGCCACGGTGTGCCGCTGCTGAAGGCGTACGGTGGCTCGTCGCCGGACCAGGGCAGCGGCACCCGGCAGCCGTCCCGGGTGTGCCCGCGCCGGGCGTACATCGGATCCTGGATCTGCTCCTCGGGGATGTTCTCGTTCTCCCAGAGTCCGAGTTCCTCGCCCTGGTAGACGTAGGCCGAGCCGGGCAGCGAGAGGGTGAGCAGCGCGGCGGCCCGCGCCCGGCGGGTGCCCAGTTCCAGGTCGACGGGGGTGCCGTCGAGGTTGTTCTCGAAGCTGAACGTGGTGTCGGCCCGGCCGTAGCGGGTGACGTGCCGGGTGACGTCGTGGTTGGAGAGCACCCAGGTGGCCGGGGCGCCGACCCCGGCGTGCGCGTCGAGGGTGCGGTCGATGCAGGCCCGCATCAGCTCCGGGTCCCACGCGCAGCCGAGGAAGTCGAAGTTGAACGCCGCGTGCAGCTCGTCCGGCCGCAGGTAGTTGGTGAAGCGCTCGACGTCGGGCATCCACACCTCGCCGATCAGTGCCCGGTCCTCGTAGTCGTCGGCCACCCGGCGCCAGGCCCGGTAGACGTCGTGCACCGCGTCCAGGTCGTGGAAGGGGTGCGGCTCACCCTCGACCACCTCGGGCAGCGCGGTGTCCTTGAACAGCAGCGCCGCCGAGTCGATCCGGATGCCGTCGGCACCCCTGTCGAACCAGAACCGCAGGATGTCCTCGAACTCGGCCTTGACGTCCGGGTGCTCCCAGTTGAGGTCGGGCTGCTCCGGGGTGAACAGGTGCAGGTACCAGGACCCGTCGGGCGCCTTCGACCAGGTGGTGCCGCCGAACTCCCCGGTCCACCGGGTGGGCATCCGCTCGGACGGCGGCCGGAACCAGAAGTACTCCCGCTCCGGCGCGTCCGGCGAGGCGATCGCGGCCTGGAACCACGGATGCTCGGCGGAGATGTGGTTCGGGACGATGTCGACGATCATCCGGATGCCGGCCGCGTGCGCCTCGGCGATCAGCGCCTCGGCGCCGGCCAGGGTGCCGAAGACCGGGTCGACGTCGCGGAAGTCCGCCACGTCGTAGCCGGCGTCCGCCATCGGCGAGGGGTACCAGGGACTCATCCAGATCGCGTCCACCCCGAGGTCGCGGAGGTGGCCCAGGCGCGACCGGATGCCGTCGATGTCACCGACGCCGTCACCGTCGGAGTCGGCGAAACTCCGGGGATACACCTGGTAGATGACCGCGTCGCGCCACCACGCACTGTCTTTTGCGGACACGAAAACTCGCTTTCTGCGTTTATTGCGGCATTTTTCGCCCGGATACTGGGCACTGAGAGGCGGCGACGCTGCTCAGCCCTTGACGCTGCCCGCGGTCAGGCCGGACATGATGTTCCGCTGGAAGATCAGAAAGATGATCACGGTGGGGATGGCCGCGATCACCGAGGCGGCGATCACCTCGTTCACCGACGAGCCGCCGGAGAAGGCCACGATGCCGACGCTCACCGTCCGGGTGGAGCCGTCCGGCATGACCAGCTTCGGCCAGAGGAAGTCCTTCCAGACGTACGTCACCGAGAAGATCGAGACGACGCCGAGGATCGGGCGCGACATCGGCAGGATGATCGACCAGAGCGTGCGCAGCGGGCCGGCCCCGTCCACCTGGGCGGCCGACATCAGGTCCTCCGGGATGGAGTCGAAGAACCGCTTCAACAGGAAGATGTTGAAGGCGTTGGCGACCAGCGGCAGCCAGATCGCGAGCGGCTGGTTGATCAGGCTGGCGTGCACGATCGGCAGGTCGATCACCGTCACGTACTGCGGGACGATCAGGACGATCACCGGGATCATCAGGGTGGCCAGCATCGCGCCGAGGACCACGTTGCCCAGGACCGGGCGCAGCTTCGACAGCGAGTACGCCGCGGCGGTGTCGAACACCAGCTGGAACAGGACCGCGCCGATCGCGTAGTAGAACGTGTTGAACAGCAGCTTGGAGAGGTTGAGGTTGCTCCAGGCGTTGGTGTAGTTGCTGACGTCCGGGTGCCGCGGCCACAGCGTCGGCGGGGTCTGCGCGATCTCCTGGCCGGTCTTGAGCGCGCCGGTGACCATCCAGTACAGCGGGCCGATGAACACCAGGGTGAAGCCGGCCACGACCAGGCCCAGCAACGTCCAGTAGAGGTACTTGCCCTTGCCGCGTCGCAGCTGGGCCTGCGAGACGAGCGTACGGGTGCCGGAATTGTGCGACATGGTCCGTCCTCAGTCGTTCTTCGTGGTGAGCCGCAGGTAGACACCCGAGAAGGCGGCCAGCGCCACGAGGATGATCACTCCGAGCGCCGCGGCGCCGTTGAGGTCGTTCTGATAGAAGCCGTGCTGATAGATCAGGTACGCCACGGTGGTCGCCGAGTCCTGCGTGCCGGCGCCGTTGGCGAGGATCAGCGGCTCGATGAAGACCTGCATGGTGGCGACGATCTGCATCATGGCGAGCAGGCCGAGGATCAGCCTGGTCTGCGGGATGGTCACGTTCCAGATCCGTCGCCAGAGCCCGGCGCCGTCCAGCTCGGCCGCCTCGTACAGCTCGCCCGGGATGTTCTGCAGCGAGGCCAGGTAGATCAGCACGGCGCTGCCCATGTTCATCCACGTGGAGGCGATCACCATGGCCGGCATCGTCGCGCCCGGCGACTGCATCCACTGCGAGGTGGGCAGGTGCAGGAACGTGAGGATCGCGTTGAACAGGCCGGCGTCGCTCGGGTCGTACGCGTAGAACTTGAAGAGGAAGAGCGCCGAGGCCGGCGGCAGCATCACCGGCAGGTACACCAGGACGCGCAGGTAACCCTTGGCGTGCCGCAGCTCGTTGAGCAGGATCGCGACGAAGAACGGGACCGCGTACCCGATGACCAGGGCCAGCACGGTGAAGTAGACGGTGTTGCGCCAGGCCGGCCAGAAGCTCGGGTCGGCGATGATCCGGGTGTAGTTGTCCCAGCCGACCCAGGTGGTCACACCGCGCCTGGTCCGCTGGAAGCTCATGATGATCCCGCGGATCATCGGGTACCAGGTGAAGAGGGCGAAGCAGAGGATCGCGCCGATCAGGAAGGCGTACCCGGTGACGTTGTCGCGGATCTTGCGGTTGCGCCGCCCACGGCTCCGGGCGGGCGAGGCGCTGCGTGTCAACTGTTCGGTCGTGCCCGGGGCGGTCATGGTCGCCAACGGAAAACTCCTGCGATGAGTCGGAAGGGTGCGGACCGGTCGGCGACCGGCCCGCACTCCTCGCGGGATCAGCTACCGGCGGTGATCAGCTGGTTGACCTTCTGCTCCGCGGTCTTGAGGAGCTCGTCGATGTTGGCGTTCGGGTTGGTCAGCACCCCGGACATCGCCGAGTCGAGCACCGCGTAGATCGCCTGGGCGTTGGCGGGCTCTCCCTTGATCGGCAGCTGCTGGTTCTCGAACAGCGCGTAGATCGACGGGTCGACGTTCGCGTTCGCCTTGCGCAGCTCGTACTCCGCCTTGGCGGTGGCGCTGTCCTTGGTGAACAGCAGCGGCTGCGGCAGGCCCACCGGGTAGTTCTGCGGCTTGGCCCGCGGGTAGTCGAACTGGCCCTTGCCGACCGTGAGTTTCTCGAAGGCGACCCACTTGAGGCCGGCCTTGACCTGCGCCTCGGTCAGGCCCTTCTTGAAGAAGTAGCCGTCGCCGCCACCGAGGGTGGCCTTCGCCAGGCCGTCCTGGCCGGGGAGCGGGGCGACCGCCCAGTCCGCGTACTTGCCCTTGAACTGGGAGACGATCTGCTGGGTGGTGTCCGGCGCGCCGATGAACATGCCGACCTTGCCGGCCGCCGCGTTGGTCAGCAGGTCACCCCACTGGAGCAGCTGACGCGAGCCCATCGAGTTGTCGCCGTACCGCATGTCCTTGAGGTTCTGCAGGACCTGCTTGCCCATCGCGTTGTTGAAGTCGGCCTTCTTGCCGTCCTCGGTGAGGATCTGGCCGCCCTGCGCGTAGATCTCGGCGGTGAAGTGCCAGCCACCGGTGTTGCCGGCGCTGTAGTCGGCGTAGCCGGCGACGCCCGGGGCGGCCTGGGCGATCTTCTTGGCCGCGGTGCGGACGTCGGCCCAGGTCTTCGGCGGGTTCGCCGGGTCCAGGCCGGCCTTTTGGAACAGGACCTTGTTGTAGACCAGGCCCATCGAGTAGTTCTTGATCGGCACGCCGTAGACCTTGCCGCCGTCGGAGAAGACCGACTTGAGCGCCGGGTCGACGTCATCCCAGGTGGGGATGGTGTCCTTGGTGACGTAGGACGTGATGTCCATGGCCTGACCGGAGTCCAGCACCTGCTGCAGGTCGGTCATGTAGCCGTAGAAGACGTCGGTGGTGGTGCCACCCGCCAGCCGGGCGGTGAAGTCCGGCGGGTTGTTGCACTGGGTGCCGACGCTGACGCTCTTGATCTGGACGTCCGGGTTCGCCTTCTCGAACGCGGCGACGTCGGCGTTCCAGTTCGCCACCAGCTCCTTCTCGGTGCCGACCGGCATGCAGTCGACCGTGATGATCGTCTTGCCGTCGGCGCTGGTGCTCTCGTCGTCGCTCTTCGTGGAGCACGCCGCGAGGCTGAGTCCCAGGCCGGCCGCGAGCGCGAACGCCACGGCCTTCCGGTACTGCGGTGCGGACATCTGTCCATCCCTTCGGGAACGGTTATCCATGTGTTCGCTTCAAGTGCGAGGTGATCGATGCGTGGGGGCTCACAGGCAGTCATCTCTGTGAGTGGAGTCACCGTAGCGAGGCACTCCGATTTCCGCAAGGTTTCGATCGTGACGTGAAAAGAAGCGACTTTGACATGGCAGATGTTGACAGCCCCAGCTCAGGCGTCGGTATGCCCGGCTTGGGAACCACCGGGGGCATGAAAAGACGGCTGCCGACCGCAAGGTGCGGTCGGCAGCCGTTCTGAGGTTGCGTTCGGTTGTCAAAACTTGCAGCGCTGAACCGGACGCCCGAGCGGCGCTGCAGTGGATCAGCGCGGGGCGGGCCCGGTGGAGCCGCGGACCACCAGCTCCGGCTCGAAGAGCAGCTCGTCGCGGAGCACGCCGGCCTCCTCGATCTGCGTGACCAGCAGGTCGACGGCCGACTGGCCCATCGTCTCGATCGGCTGGCGCACCGTGGTCAGCGGCGGGTCGGTGCAGGTCATGAACGCCGAGTCGTCGAAGCCGACCACCGAGACGTCGGCCGGGACGGCGCGCCCCAGCCGCCGCGCCGCCCGGATCGTGCCGAGCGCCATCACGTCGCTGGCGCAGATGATGCCCGTCGCGCCGCGCTCGATCAGCTTGGCGGCGGCCACCCGGGCGCCCTCCATCGAGAAGCTGGAGCGCTCCACCCATGTGTCGTCCGACCAGCCGGCCGCCTGGATCATCGCGGCGAGCTTGCGGCGGGACGGGATGTGCCCCTCCGGGCCGAGCACCATGCCGATCCGCTCGTGGCCGAGCGAGCGCAGGTGCCCGTACGCCTGCTCGACCGCCACCGCGTCGTCGGTCGACACCCGGGGGAAGCCCAGCTCGTCGACCCCCGCGTTGACCAGCACCACCGGCAGTCCACGGTCGGTGAGCCGGCGATAGTGCTCGTGCGAGGCGTCGGCCAGGGCGTACGACCCGCCCGCGAAGATCACGCCGGAGACCTGGTGGTCGAGCAGCATCTCCACGTAGTCCGACTCGGGGACGCCGCCGATGGTCCGGGCGCACAGCGCCGGGGTGAAGCCGCGCTGGGCCAGCGAGGCGGTCACCACCTCGGCGAGCGCCGGGAAGATCGGGTTCTGCAGCTCGGGGAGCACCAGGCCGACCAGCCGGCCGCGCTCGCCCCGCAGTTTGGTGGGGCGTTCGTATCCCAGGACATCGAGGGCGGTGAGGACCGATGCCCGGGTGGCCTCGGAGACGCCGCTGCGCCCGTTGAGCACCCGGCTGACGGTCGCCTCGCTGACCCCGGCCTTTTTCGCCACCTCGGCAAGACGTTTGGTCACGACGGAATCCTACGTCAAGTCATTGCAAGAACTGAACCGGCGCTTGCGGTCGATTCTGGAATCGATGACAGTGCTTGCCGGTCTTCCGTGACGCTTCTTTTAAGTTTCCGCCATGTTTCACCGGCGGTGACCGAGCGGCGGCGGTCCGGCCGGGACTGATCCGGTTAAGTCGTCGCGCTGCGTGCTGACGGCGCTTTCGGCACGGTTCCATAACGGACCGGATCAGCGAAAACGCCTCCCGAGGAGTCGGCCAGGTGGGATCTTGTGAGTTGACGGTAAGAGAGGGATCACCACGACATGACCGACTGGGATCAGAACGACAGCTGGTCGTCCGGGGGCGCCCAGGAGGACTGGTCGGCGCAGGACCGGCAGCGCGACTCGGTGCAGCGGCTGGCCAACGTGAGCAACGACATGGCCACCGCCACCCAGGCCGCCGTACACGCCGCCGAGACCGCGGTGCAGGTGATCCAGCGGCTGGAGGCGAGCAGCACCGAGATCGGCAAGGTGGTCCAGCTGATCGCCACCATCGCCAAGCAGACCAACCTGCTCGCGCTGAACGCCACCATCGAGGCGGCCCGCGCCGGCGAGGCGGGACGCGGCTTCGCCGTGGTGGCCAGCGAGGTCAAGGACCTGGCCAACGAGACCGCCACCGCGACCAGTGAGATCGGCACCCAGGTCGGCGGGATCCGGACGGACACCCAGAACGCGGTCTCCGCCATCGAGGAGATGCAGGGCCTGATCGAGGAACTGGACCGCTGCCAGAAGGTGATCAGCGGGATCGTGGTGGAGCAGCAAGCCGGCTGAGGAAGACTGTCCGGCATGGCAGGCAAGCGCACCGCACGGGCGAGGACATGCCCGTGCGGCTCCCCGGCGTACGAGACATGTTGCGGACCGCTCCACGCGGGCAACCCGGCGGCGGACCCGGAGTCCCTGATGCGATCGCGCTTCAGCGCGTTCGCCCTGGACCGGACCGACTACGTGCGGGACACCTGGCACCCGGAAACCCGGCCCGCGGACGTCGCGAGTGACCCCGGTCTGCGCTGGGTACGGCTGGAGGTGCAGGAGAGCAGCGGCGGCGGGATCTTCGACGCCGAGGGGTTCGTCACGTTCCAGGCGCATTTCCGGGACGACGGGCGCCCCGGCGTGATGACCGAACGCAGCAGGTTCGTCCGCCACGACGGCCGATGGGTCTACTGGGGCCCGGTGTGATCTCCTGAAGTCGAAAAGGTAGGTGATCACATGTCGGCAACGCGGCCGATCGAGGACGGTATCGTCCGGGATTTCAAGGTCAATCTCTCGTACGGCGAGTACCTGCACCTGGACGAGGTGCTCAACGCCCAGCACCCGGTCAGCGTGCCCGAGCACCACGACGAGCTGCTCTTCATCCTGCAGCACCAGACGTCCGAGCTGTGGTTGAAACTGATCATCCACGAGCTGCGCGCGGTGCTCCGGCACCTGGCCAAGGACGAGCTGAAGCCGGCGCTCAAGGGCCTGGCCCGGGTCAAGCACATCCAGCGCACGCTGACCGAGCAGTGGTCGGTGCTGGCCACCCTGACCCCGACCGAGTACGCGCAGTTCCGCAGCTTCCTGGGCACCTCGTCCGGATTCCAGTCGTACCAGTACCGCGCGGTCGAGTTCCTGCTCGGCAACAAGGACCGCCGGATGCTGCAGATCTTCGACGACCAGCCGGCCGCCCGGGAGCTGCTGGCGGAGCTGCTCGGCACGCCCAGCGTCTACGACGAGTTCCTGCACCTGCTGGCCCGGCACGGGCACCCGGTGCCGGCCGACGTGCTGGCCCGGGACGTGACCGAGGCGTGGGAGTTCCGGCCCGAGCTGGTCGGCGTCTTCCAGACCATCTACGAGAAGGCCGAGCAGCACTGGGAGGCGTACGAGGCCTGCGAGGAACTGGTCGACCTGGAGGAGAACTTCCAGCTCTGGCGGTTCCGGCACCTCAAGACGGTGGAACGGACGATCGGCTTCAAGCGCGGGACCGGCGGCTCCAGCGGGGTCTCGTTCCTGAAGGCGGCTCTCGATCTGACATTCTTCCCCGAGCTCTACGCCGTCCGCACCGAGATCGGAGTCCCCCGTTGACTGACCTGCTCGCCCGCGCCACCGCCCTGGACGCGGCCGATCCCCTGGCGGCGTTCCGGGAGCGGTTCGTGCCCGCGCCGGTCGTGTCGTACCTCGACGGGAACTCGCTGGGCCGCCCGCTGGAGGCCACCGCGCGGCTGATGGACGACTTCATCCGGGGTCAGTGGGGCGACCGGCTCATCCAGGGCTGGACCGACGGCTGGCTGGAGTGGCCGCTCACCCTCGGCGACCGGCTCGGCGCGGTGGCCCTGGGCGCCGCGGCCGGCCAGACCGTCGTCGCCGACTCCACCACGGTCCTGCTCTACAAGCTGGCCCGGGCCGCCGTCGACGCCCGGCCGGGCCGGCGCAAGGTGGTCCTGGACACCGACAACTTCCCCACCGACCGGTACGTGCTGGAGGGCATCGCCGCCGAGCGCGGGTTGTCGCTGCACTGGATCGAGACCGACCCGGCGACCGGCGTCCACCCCGGCCAGGTCGCCGCCGCCGTCGACGAGGACACCGCGCTGGTGCTGTTCTCGCACGTCGCCTACCGGTCCGGCTGGCTCGCCGACGTACCGGAGATCAACCGGATCGCGCACGAGGCCGGCGCGCTGACCCTGTGGGACCTGTGCCACTCGGCCGGCTCGGTGCCCGTCGAACTCGACGCGTGGGGCGTCGACCTCGCCGTGGGCTGCTCCTACAAGTACCTCAACGGCGGCCCCGGCGCCCCCGCCTTCGGATACCTGCGGCAGGCTCTGCAGGCCGAGCTGCGCCAGCCGATCCAGGGCTGGATGGGACACCGCGCGGCGTTCGAGATGGGCCCCGGCTACGAGGCCGCCCCCGGCATCCGAGCCCTGCTCAGCGGCACCCCGCCGATCCTCGCGATGGTGCCCATGCACGCCAACCTGGACATGCTGGCGGAGGCCGGGATCGAGGCGGTCCGGGCCAAGTCCCTGCTGCTCACCGACTATGTGCTGGACCTCGCCGACGCGTGGCTGGTCCCGCTCGGCGTCGAGGTGGTCAGCCCGCGCGACCCGGCGCGCCGCGGCGGCCACGTCACCCTGCGCCGGGCCGGCTTCGAGGAGCTGCTGGCCCCGCTCTGGGCGAGCGGCGTGATCCCGGACTACCGCCGCCCGGACGGCCTGCGGATCGGGCCGGCGCCGCTGAGCACCAGCTTCACCGAGGTCCACCAGGGCCTGGCGATCCTGCGCGACCTGGCCGAGAAGCAGCGGTGAGCGAGGACGCCACCCCGGGACCGTGCGGCGGTGCGGGCTGCGGCGGCCAGGGGTGCTTCTCGCGTACGGCCCGGGCTGCCGGTGACTGCGCGCCGCGCCCGACGGTGACCGAGGTACCCGACCCGCGCGAGGACCGGCGGATCGGCTGGCTGGCCGCCGACACCGTCTGGTGGGGCGGCCGGCTCCGCAGGGGCGTGGTCCTGCGGTCCGGTGCGGACGGCACGGTGAAGCCGGTGCCGGCCGAGATGGCGCCGGCGGACGGTGTCCGGCGCTTCCCGGGCACGCTGCTTCCCGGGCTGGTCGACGCGCACGTCCACTCCGCGCTGGTCGACCTCGGCACGGTGCGGGCCGGGGGCATCGCCGCCGTCTGGGACCTGGGCGGCGAGCCCGGGGCGGTCGCCGCGCTCGCCTCCCGGACCGACGCGGGGCTGCCGCGGATCCGGTATGCGGGACCGTTCCTGATCGCGCCCGGCGGCTACCCGAGCGACCGGGCCTGGGCGCCGGCCGGCAGCTGGCGGGAGATCGCCTCGGCGGCGGACGCCGGTGCCGCGGTGGCCGGCGCCTGGTCGGCCGGCGCGACCCTGATCAAGGTGACCGCGCACGCCGGCGGTCCCCTGCTACCGCAGCCGGTGCTGCGCGCGCTGGTCGACGCCGCGCACGCCGCCGGGCTGCCGGTCGTGGTGCACGCCGAGGGCCCGGGCACGGTGGCCGCCGCGTTCGAGGCCGGCGCCGATCTGCTCGCGCACACCCCGTGGACCGAGGCGCTGCCGGACGCCCTGGTCCGCGCCTGCGCCACCAGGATGACCTGGATCAGCACCCTGGACATCCACGGCTGGGGCGATCCCGACCCGGCCCGGGAGGTGGCCGTCGGCAACCTGCGGCGGTTCGTCGAGCACGGCGGCAAGGTCCGGTACGGTACCGACCTCGGCAACGGCCCGCTGCCGCCCGGGGTCAACAGCCGTGAGCTGCGCGCGCTGCGCTCGGCCGGGCTGGCCCCCGACGAGATCCTCACCGCCATGACCGAGCCGGACCACCCGGAGATCACCTGGCTGCCCGGTGGCCTCGACCTGTCCCCGGCGGGCTTCGCCGACTCGCTGGCCACCGCCCGCGTCCTCGACGACGCGGTCCGGCCCCGCTCCGCCTGAGCGCCCGCCCCGCCGATCAGGCCGGGGCGTGCACCGGACGGCGGGCGCCCAGCACCGGGTCCACCTCGTACATCCGGGCCTCGGCGAGGTCGAAGTACAGGCCGGCCAGGCGGAGACGGCCGGCCTGCTCGGCGGCCCGGACCACCGGGTAGGTACGCAGGTTGGCCAGCTGCCGGAGGACGTTGTCGGTGCAGCAGCGCTCCTCGTCGGCCGGGTCGGCGAACTCGGTGCCGGCGTGCGACAGCCAGTCGCCCAGGGACGAGCCCGGGACGGCGGCGCCGGACATCAGCGCGCGGACGGCGCCGCAGCCGGAATGGCCGCAGACGGTGATGGTGGTGACGCCGAGAACCTCGACGGCGTACTCCACGGCGGCGCCGACCGAGGCGTCGCCGGCCGCGTGCGGCGGGACCAGATTGCCGACGTTGCGGACGCAGAACAGGTCGCCCGGGCCGCTGCCGGTGATCAGGTTGGGCACCATCCGGGAGTCGGCGCAGGTGATGAAGAGCTGCTCGGGGCGCTGGCCGTCGCGGGCCAGGGCGGCCAGCTGCGGGCGGACCAGCGGGGCCACGGTGCGCTCGAACTCGGCGATGCCGGCCGCCATGGCGTCCCGGCGTTGCAGGTCCAGGCTCTGCCAGCGGGACCAGGAGCCGAGCAGGCGGGGCGTGCTCTTCGCCTCGCCCAGCCGGCCGGTGGTGGCCCGGGAGAACCACGAGTCGTGCACCTCCCGGATCCGCACCCGGCCGCCGGCCTTCCGGTAGGCCTCCCGCCAGTCCCGGATCGTCTCGAACGCGCCGTGGTCGAGGTAGTCCAGGTGCAGCTCGACGTCCACCTCCTGGCCCGCCGGCAGCGCGGCGAACTCCCTGGTCAGCCGGGCCGACTCGATGAACGCGAGGGTGCCGCCGAGGGTGACCAGCCACTGGCCGGGCGCCCGCTCGACGGTCCGGATCTCGCAGCGGGTGAGCCGCCAGAGGATCAGCACGGCCGCGGTGACCATGCCGAGCAGGACCCCGGTGAGCAGGTCGACAGCGACCACGCCGAGCGCGGTGACCAGGTAGGTGGGCAGCTCCCGGTGCCGGGCGTAGGTGCGGATCTGCGCCAGGCTCACCAGCCGCAGGCCGACCACGATCAGCACCGCGGCCAGCGCCGCCATCGGGATGCGTTCCAGCAGGCCGGCGCAGAACAGCACGAACCCGGCGACCCACACGCCGTGCATGATCGACGAGGCGCGGGACCGGGCGCCGGCCGCCACGTTCGTCGAGCTGCGGACGATCACGCCGGTCACCGGCAGGCCGCCGAGCAGCCCGGAGACGGTGTTGGCGGCGCCCTGGGCGACCAGCTCGCGGTTCAGGTCGGCGCGCGGGCCGTCGTGCAGCCGGTCCACGGCCACCGCGGAGAGCAGCGACTCGACGCTGGCGACCAGCGCGATGGTGAGCACCGCGACGGTGATCTCGCGCAGCGGCGCGTCCGGCCAGGCCGGGGTGACCAGCTCGGCGAGCGGTTCGTCGGGGAGCCGGACCCGCTCCACGTCGGCACCGGTGACATGCGCCAGCACGGTGACGCCGGCCACCGCGACCAGGGCGGCCGGCAGTAGCGAGATCCGGACGAAGCGCGGCCAGAGGATCAGGATGGCGATGGTGAGCAGGCCGAGCGCCGCGGACAGGCCGTGGTGGGTGGCGATCTGGCCGGGCAGCTCACGCAGGTTGCGCCAGGCCGAGCTCTGCGGCGCGCCGCCGAGCAGCACGTGTACCTGGCCGAGCGCGATGACCAGGCCGATGCCGGCCAGCATGCCGTGCACGACGGCGGGTGAGAGGGCCAGGGCGGCGCGGCCCAGGCGGGACGCACCGAGCAGGATCTGGACGATCCCGGCGACGGCCACGATGGCGGCGGTGCCGGCGAAGCCGAAATCGGCGACGGCGCCGGCCACGATCACGGTCAGCCCGGCGGCCGGGCCGCTGACCTGGAGAGGGGCGCCGCCCAGGGCGCCCGCGACGACGCCGCCCACGACGGCGGCGACCAGGCCGGCGAACAGCGGGGCCCCGGAGGCCGCCGCGATACCCAGCGACAACGGGATGGCGATCAGGAACACGACGATGGACGCCGGCAAGTCCCGGCGCAGCAACTGCGTCAAGTCGGACATTTCGTAAATGTACCGAGCGGCGGTTACGGCGCCTTTACAACGCGGGCACGTCCAGGCAAAACACAGCCGTTTGCCGACGAGTTCCCAGCGAGGAGAAAGGGCCCGTAGGCCCTCTCAGCGGCGCCTCACGCCTTCCAGACGTCCTTGTTCGACTCGTACATGTCGCGCAGGATCATCGGCACGTCGTAGGTCACCTTCCAGTCCGGGTAGTGCTCCTCGAACCGGGCCGTGCTGCTGATCCACCACTGGTGGTCGCCGGTCCGGTTCTCCGGCACGTACTCGGTGTCGGCGGGCAGCCCGGCGATCTCCGAGGCCAGCTGGAACGCCTCCAGCACGGAGCAGTTCGAGGTACGCCCGCCGCCCATGTTGTAGATCTCGGCGACCCGCGGCGCCTTCTGGAACGCCTCGAACGCGGACACCAGGTCGTGCGAGTGGATCGCGTCGCGGACCTGCTTGCCCTTGTACCCGAAGATCCGGTACTTGCGCTGCTCCATGACGCACCGCATCACGTACGCCAGGAAGCCGTGCAGCTCGGCGGCGGAGTGCCCCGGGCCGGTCAGGGTGCCACCACGGAACACCGCTGTCGGCATGCCGAAGTACCGCCCGTACTCCTGCACCATCACGTCGGCGGCGACCTTGCTGGCCCCGAAGATCGAGTGCAGGCTGCTGTCGATGGTCATCGTCTCGTCGATGCCCTGGTACCACTTGTGGTCCTCGGGCAGCTCCCAGCGGGTCTCCCGCTCGACCAGCGGCAGCGAGTTCGGCGTGTCGCCGTACACCTTGTTGGTGGAGGTGAAGATGAACGGCGCGTCGATGGCATGCCGGCGGGCCGACTCCAGCATGTTCAGCGTGCCGACAGCGTTCACGTCGAAGTCGGTGTACGGCTCGCGGGCCGCCCAGTCGTGGCTCGGCTGCGCGGCGGCGTGGATGACCAGGCCGATGTTCTTCCCGTACTGGGCGAAGAGCCGGCCCAGGCCCTCCCGGTCGCGGATGTCCAGCGAGTAGTGGGTGTACCGGTCGCCGATCTCCTTGGTCATCCGCTCCAGGTTCCACTTGGTGGAGCCGTCGGCGCCGAAGAAGTAGCCGCGCATGTCGTTGTCGACACCGACCACGTCCATGCCGAGGGCGGCGAAGTGGCGGACCGACTCGGAACCGATCAGACCGGCCGAGCCGGTGATGACGACGACGCTGCCCATCAAAACCTCCGCAGGATGTGGGTCCGACGCCCGAGGTTACCGGTAGCGACGAAAGCCACCGTCCACCGGTCGGGAGGTAGTGACCACCATGCTTGGCAAGAGCACGAAGTGGGCACCTGTCACATCTGCCACAGCTGATGAAGGCGGTCGTGATGACGGAGTCCCTGCCGGTCCTTGCCCCTGCGAGCCCGGACACCGAGACGCTCACGCTCGGTGCCGAGGAGGAGTTGCACGTCGTCGACCTGACCACCCGTGAACTGGTGCCGCGGGCGCCCGAGGTGCTCGACCGGCTCGACCCGGAGCACTTCTCGGCCGAGCTGCACCGCTCGGTGGTGGAGACGAACACCCCGGTCAGCACCACCCTCGACGGCCTGCGCGAGGGGATCACGGAGCGCCGCCGGACCGCGCTCGCGGTCGCCGGGTCGCTCGGGCTGGGCCTGGTCGCGGCCGGCACCGTTCCGCTGGTCGACCTGGACGCGCTGCCGGTCACCCCGACCAACCGGTACCGCCGGATGCTGCACGAGTATCAGATGCTCGTCCGGGAGCAGCTGATCTGCGGCGCCCAGGTGCACGTCGGCGTGCCGGACCGGGACGAGGCGGTGGCGGTGGCCCAGCGGGTCGCCCCGGCGCTGCCGGTGCTGCTGGCCCTGTCGGCCAGCTCGCCCTACTGGATGGGCGAGGACTCCGGGTACGCCAGTGTCCGCTCCCTGGTCTGGTCGCGCTGGCCGACCGCCGGCGACAGCGGCGTGCTGTCCTCCGCGGCGGAGCACGACCAGCTGGTCGGCGACCTGATCGCGTCCGGGACGATCACCGACCCGAAGATGGTCTACTTCGACGTCCGGCCGTCCGCGCACGTGCCCACCGTGGAGTTGCGGGTCACCGACGCCTGCCCGGACGTGGACACCGTGGTGCTGCTGGCCGGCCTGTTCCGGGCCCTGGTCCGCCGGGCCCGCGACGAGTACCGGGCCGGCCTCCCCCAGCTCACCGTCCCGCCGCCGCTGCACCGCGCGGCGATGTGGCGGGCCGCCCGCTCCGGCCTGGAGGGCGACCTGCTCGACCTGCCCCGCTCCCCGGTCCCGGTGCCGGCCGCCGTCGCCGTCGAGCACCTGGTCGGCGAGCTGCGCCCGGACCTCGAGGCGCTGGGCGACTGGGAGCAGGTCAGCGACCTGTCGGAGCGGGCGCTGAGCCGGGGCAGCTCGGCGTCGCGGCAACGGCGCGCCCTGACCCGGCGGGGCCGGATCGCCGACGTCGTGGACCTGCTGGTCACCGAGACCGGCGGCGGCTTCCCGAAGGCCGGCCCGGCGGCGCCGGTCCGGCTGGCCCCCTACACGCTGACCGGCGACGAGGCCTTCCCGGACGGGATCGCCCCGGAGTACGCCGGGATCGTCCCGGCGCTGACCGCGCTCGGCGCCACCGGCCTGCGGCACCGCGAGGACGCCCGGGACGAGGAGCAGCGGGCCAACGGGGTGACGTTCAGCGTGGCGGGCGAGGCGGCCACCCGGCTCTTCCCGTTCGACCTGGTGCCGCGGGTGGTCCCGGCGGACGACTGGACGGCGCTGACCGCCGGGCTCACCCAGCGGGTCCGGGCCCTGAACGCGTTCCTGGCCGACGTCTACGACACCCGGCAGATCGTGGCCGACGGCGTCGTACCGGAATGGGTGATCGACGGCTCCCCGGAGCTGCGGGCCAGCGGCGCGCTCTCCTCCGGGCCCGGCGTGCGGGCGCAGGTGGCCGGCGTCGACCTGGTCCGGGACGTGGACGGCCGGTGGTGCGTGCTGGAGGACAACCTGCGGGTGCCGTCCGGGATCGCGTACGCCATGCAGAACCGCCGGCTGACCGAGAGCATCCTGCCCGAGCTGCCCCGGCCCGGGAACCTGATCCCGGTGGACGACACGCCCCGCCTTCTCAAGGAGGCGCTGCTGGCCTCGGCCCCCGGCGACGACCCGGCGCTCGTCGTGCTCAGCCAGGGACCCGACGACTCGGCGTGGTTCGAGCACCGGATGCTGGCCGAGGCGATGGGCGTGCCGGTGGTGCGCAGCACCGAGCTGTTCGTCGAGGACGGCCGGGTGCACCGGCTGCGGGACGGCAAGCGGTACCCGGTGGACGTGATCTACCTGCGGATGGGTGAGGACAGCCTGGTGCACTCCCCCGGCGCGGACGGGATGCCGCTGGGCCCGAGCCTGGTCGCGGCGCTGCACGCGCGGACCGTCAGGCTGGCGAACTCGCTGGGCAACGGGATCGGCGACGACAAGGCGGTCTACGCGTACGCCGGCCGGATGATCGAGTACTACCTGAACGAGAAGCCGCTGCTGGCGGACGTGCCGACCTACCTCTGCGGGCTGCCGGAGCAGCGAGCCGAGGTGCTGTCCCGGCTGGACGAGCTGGTCTGCAAGCCGGTCGACGGGTACGGCGGGGACCGGATCGTGATCGGCCCGCACGCCACCGCCGACGAGCTGGACGCGCTGCGCCGGCAGATCCGCACCGCCCCGCACCGCTGGGTGGCGCAGGACCTGGTCCGGCTCTCCACCCACCCGGTGTTCGACGGGCACCAGCTCGCGCCCCGGCACGTGGACCTGCGCGCCTTCGTCTTCACCGGCGACCGCCCGGTGGTCGCTCCGGCCGCGCTCACCCGGGTGGCGCCGGCCGGCTCCATGATCGTCAACTCGTCGCGTGGCGGCGGCTCCAAAGACACCTGGTTGCTGGCCTGAGGAGGGGTTTGGATGTGCGGAATAGCCGGAGAGATCCGGTACGGCGAGCGGCCCGCGGACGCCGAGGCGGTCCGGCGGATGCTGCCCGTCCTGGAGTCACGCGGCCCGGACGGGGAGGGACTCTGGGAACACGGCCGGATCGTCCTCGGCCATCGCCGCCTGAAGATCATCGACCTGAGCGACGCCGGCCGGCAGCCGATGACCGATCCTGATCTCGGCCTGACGGTGGTCTTCAACGGCTGCGTCTACAACTACCGCGAGCTTCGCGAGGAGCTGCGCGGGTACGGCTACCGGTTCTTCTCCACGTCGGACACCGAGGTGATCCTGAAGGCGTACCACCGATGGGGTGCCGACTGTGTCACCCGGTTCTTCGGGATGTTCGCCTTCGCGGTGGCCGAGCACGACAGCGGGACCGTCACGCTGGCCCGCGACCGGCTCGGGATCAAGCCGCTCTACCTGGCCGAGACGCCGGGACGGCTGCGGTTCGCCTCCACGCTGCCGGCCCTGCTCGCCGCCGGCGGGGTGGACACCACGCTGGACAAGGTGGCGCTGCAGCACTACATGACGTTCCACTCGGTGGTGCCGGCGCCGCGGACCATCGTCGCCGGGATCCGGAAACTGCCGCCGGCCACGGTGCGGGTGGTCAAGGCGGACGGGACGGTGACGGATCGGTGCTACTGGACGGCCGCTTTTCACCGTACGCGAGCCTTGGCGGACAACGAGTGGGCCGCAGCCGTGCGGGAAACGCTGGGTCTCGCCGTGCGGCGGCGCATGGTCGCCGACGTGCCGGTGGGGGTGCTGCTCTCCGGCGGCCTGGACTCCAGCTTCATCGTGGCCCTGCTGGCGCAGCAGGGGCAGCAGGGGCTGACCACGTTCAGCATCGGATTCGAGGCGGGTGGCGGCGAGAGCGGCGACGAGTTCCGCTACTCGGATCTGATCGCGAAGGAGTTCGGTACCGAGCACCATCAGATCAGGATCGGACGAGATCGGTTCCTGCCGGCGGTGGACCGGACGGTGGCGGCGATGAGCGAGCCGATGGTCAGCCACGACTGCGTCGCCTTCCACCTGCTCAGCGAGGACGTGGCGAAGCAGGTCACCGTGGTGCAGTCGGGGCAGGGCGCGGACGAGATCCTCGCCGGTTACAGCTGGTACCCGCCGCTCGCCGGGGTGCCTCGCGACCGGGCCGTCGAGGCGTACGCGGCGGAGTTCTTCGACAGGCCGCACGCCGAGCTCGCCGGGCAGCTCAGCCCGGCCTGGCACCTCGACCGGGACCATGCCACGGAGTTCGTCGCGGAGAGTTTCGGGCAGCCCGGTGCGGAGACCGCCGTCGACGCGGCGCTGCGCCTCGACTCGCAGGTGATGCTGGTGGACGATCCGGTCAAGCGGGTCGACAACATGACGATGGCGTGGGGGCTGGAGGCGCGCGTACCGTTCCTCGACCACGAGCTGGTGGAGCTGGCCGCGGCCTGCCCGCCCGCGCTCAAGCTGGCCTCGGGCGGCAAGGGCGTGCTCAAGGACGCGGCCCGCGGGCTGGTGCCGGACGAGGTGATCGACCGGACGAAGGGATATTTCCCGGTACCGGGCATCCGGCACCTGGAAGGCCCGATGCTGGCGAAGGTGCGCGACGCGCTGCTCGCGCCGGAGGCCCGCGCCCGCGGGCTGTTCCGGCCGGAGTACGTCGCGGCGCTGCTGGCCGACCCGAACACCCCGCGGACCACACTCGGGGCGAACCAGCTGTGGCAGCTCGCGCTGCTGGAGATGTGGTTGCAGGACAAGAAGCTCTAGGAGGCTGGTTTTGCTCGATCGCGCCGACGTGACGCTCCTGCCGGCGTTCTCCCTCCTGCCGGCGGCCGTCGCGGGAAGCTGGTCGCCGGCGTTGTCGCCGGACGGGCGGCACGCGGCCTACGTCTCGGACCGCGACGGGATGCCGGCCGTCTGGGTCCAGCCGGTCGGCGGGGAGCTGGCCTTCCCGATCGCTCTCGGCCATCCGGTGAGCGCCGTGGCCTGGTCGTCCGGCGGCGGCTGGCTGGCCTGCCAGCTCGCCCCGGGCGGCGGGCCCCGGCAGGAGGTGTGGCTGGTCCGGCCGGACGGGTCGGATCCGCACCAGGTGGCCGGTTTCGGGGCGGACACCGCCGACGACATGCGGTGGCTGCCCGGGCGCCCGGTGCTCGCCCTGACCGAGAACCTGACCAGCGCCGTCCTGATCGACGTGGTGTCCGGCACCCGGACCGTGGTCAGCACCGGCGACCTGATCTCCCTGCGCGACGTCGACCCGAGCGGCCGGTTCGCGCTGCTCCGCCAAGGCCCCCGGGGCGCCCGCGTCATTCTCCTCGAAGATCTGATTTCCGGTACGACGAAGCAGGTCGCCCGCGGCGAACAGGCGGTCTTCGCCCCCGGCGGCGACAGCGTGTACGTGCGTGACGAGGAGGGGGAGTTCCCGGTCCTGCGGCGAGACGACGTGGTGCTCGCCGGTGGCCCCGCCCCCGCTCGCCGGCCCGGCCCGGCCGGCGAGCCGTCGGAGGTCGAGTCGTTCGCGGTGACAGCGGACGGGCGGACGGTCGCGGTGCTGTGGAACGTGCGCGGCGGTGAGTCCGCGCTGGAGCTGCTGACCTCCGGCGGGTCCCGGACGGTGCCGCTGCCCGGGCCGGTCGTCTCCGGGCTCACCTGGAGCCACGACGGGTCCACGCTGGCCTTCACCGCCGAGGGACCGGGCCAGCCGCACGGGGTGTGGGCCTGCGACAGCGACGGCACCAACCTGCGGGCCGTCTCCGCCGAGCCGCCCGGGGACGGCACCGTGCGGCCGACGCTGGAGAAGGTCACCGCGCACGACGGCCTGACCCTGACCGGCTGGCTGTTCACGCCGCCCGGGGACGGGCCGCACCCGGCGGTCGTGTGGCTGCACGGCGGACCGGAGGCGCAGGAGCGGCCCGGTCACGGCCCGCTCTTCCAGGCCCTGGTGCGGCGCGGCATCGCGGTCTTCGCCCCGAACGTGCGCGGCTCGTCCGGGTTCGGCCGCAGCTTCGTGAACGCTGACAACGGGCCGCTGCGGTACGACGCGATCGAGGACGTCCGGTCGTGTGTCAGGCACCTGCGCGACTCCGGTCTCGCCGGGCGGGTGGGGTTGATGGGCCGCTCCTACGGTGGCTACCTGACACTGGCGGCGCTGTGCGCCTTTCCCGCGCTGTTCGAGGTCGGTGTCGACATCTGCGGCATGTCGAACTTCCAGACCTTCTACCGGCACACCGAGCCATGGATCGCCGCCGCCGCGATCAGCAAGTACGGCGATCCGGTGACCGATGCGGCACTGCTGCACGACCTGTCCCCGATCCACCAGATCGACCGGCTCCGGGCGCCGCTGCTGGTCGTCCACGGCGAGAACGACACCAACGTCCCGGTGATCGAGGCGGAGCAGGTGGTGGCGGCGCTCGCCGCCCGCGGCCTGCCGCACCGCTACCTGCTCTTTCCCGGGGAGGGGCACGAACTGCTGCACCAGACGTCCCGCGCCACCTTTCTCAGGGAGACGCTCGACTGGCTGACCGAGCATCTGCTCACCTGACACTCGGCTGTGTCGTTGTCCACAGCGGGAGTTCGTCCACAGGGCACCGAGAGAGTCGCCGCCGATCCGGTCACACTGATCGAGGGGGCTCCCCCTGGGAGGGCGGGCCGTGAGCGGGCGGGCCATGAGCGGGCGGGCCATGAGCGGGCGGGCCATGAGCGGGCGGGCCATGAGCGAACGAACCACGAGCGAACGAACCACGAGCGAACGAGCCACAAGCGAACGAACCACAAGCGGACGAACGGGCCATGAGCGCACCCGCCACGAGCACGCGCCATGAGCGTCACTCCGGCGCCGCCCCGAGCCGCTGCTCCAGTCGCTCGATCCGCTCGATCAGCGGCTGCAAAGCCTGCGCGAGCAGCTGAGCCGCACCGGCGGTGCCGGCGTCGCGCTGCGACGCGGCGGCAGCGGTGTTGGCCTGCAGGTGCCGGTAACCGGCCAGCGCCGAGGCGACCGCCCGGCGGGTGAGGCGCGGCTCGGCACCGGCCGCCCGCAGCACCCGGCCACCCACGCCGTCCGGCTCGGCGGCCAGGCCGAGCAGCAGGTGCTCGCACCCCACGTAGTTGTGCCCGATGCTGACCGCCTCGCCCACGGCCAGCTCCAGCGCCCCGGCCGCCGGGACGCTGAGGTGCACGCCATCGCCCGGGCCGGGCGGCTCGTCGGCCGGCTCCCGGTCCAGCTCGGCGGCGAGCCGGGCGGGGTCGATCTCCAGGGCCTGGAGCACGTGCAGCGCGAGGTTGGTGCCCTCCTCGATCATGGCGCCGAGTAGATGGCCGGTGCCGACAGTGCGGAGCGAGGCGGCCCGGGCCCGGTCGACGGCCAGGCCGAGCACCGTCCGCGTCCGGCCGGTCATCAGCGGGAAGCGCTCCTCCAGGTCGGCTCCGGACAGCTCGGCCAGCGACGTCTCGCGGATCGCGGTGACCCGGCGCACCGCCTGCTCCAGGGCCCGCTGGCAGATCGCCGAGACCGGCAGCCCGGTCTCCCGGACCGCCTCGGCCAGCTCGTCCGGCAAATACACGTTGATCTTCGGCATCGCGCTCACGCTCCCTCTGCGTCTTGGGGTTATAAGGCTATACCCCTATTGGGGTTACAACAAGGAACAGCAGTGGGCAAACGCACGTTGCACCGCGACGACCTGCGGAGAAGGCTGGAAAGGCACCTGCACAACGTGAGTGGAAGGCACCACATGTCCCTGCGACCCGGAGCCCGGGCCTGGGCGGTGTGGGCCGCCGGCCTCGCCGCGTATGTCACCGCCGTCCTGCACCGCACCTCGCTGGGGGTGGCCGGTCTCGACGCGCAGCACCGGTTCGACGTGGGTGCCGGCGCGCTCGCCAGCTTCGCGGTGCTCCAGCTGCTGGTCTACGCCGGCCTGCAGATCCCGGTCGGGCTGCTGCTCGACCGGTTCGGATCACTGCGCCTGGTGGTCTGCGGCGGTCTCGTGATGGCCGTCGGGCAGACCTTGATGGCGTTCGCCGACGGGATGACCGGGGCGATCCTGGCCCGGGTCCTGGTCGGCGCCGGCGACGCGATGACCTTCATCAGCGTGCTGCGCCTGGTCCCGCGCTGGTTCCCGGCCCGCCGGGTGCCGGTGCTCTCCCAGCTCACCGGGATCGTCGGGCAGCTCGGGCAGATCCTCTCCGCGGTGCCGCTGGCCGCCGTGCTGGCCCGGTCCGGCTGGACCGCCGGCTTCCTCGGCGCGGCCGCCGCCGGGCTCTTCGTCTCGCTGGTCGCCCTCGCCGCGCTGCGCGACACCCCGGACCACCGGGTCAGCAGCGGCCACCCGATCAACCTGCGGCGCCTCGGTGCCGACCTGAGCGGCGCCTGGCGGCACCCGGGCACCCGGCTCGGGCTGTGGACGCACTTCACCACCCAGTTCACCGGCACGGTGTTCGCCCTGATGTGGGGCATCCCGTTCCTGGTCGCCGGGGAAGGGCTGACCCGCGCCGAGGCCGGCACCCTGCTCACCATCTTCGTGGTCACCGGCATGTGCGCCGGCCCGGTGCTCGGCACGCTGGTGCAGCGCTATCCGCTGCGCCGCTCGTTGCTGGTGCTCGGCATCGTGGCGATCAACCTGGGCGCCTGGGCGGTGGTCATCCTGTGGCCCGGGCGGGCCCCCTTCGCGCTGCTGGTGCTGCTGGTCGTGGCGCTCGGCTCCGGTGGTCCGGGTTCGATGATCGGGTTCGACTACGCGCGTACGTTCAATCCCCCGCACCGCCTCGGCACCGCGACCGGTGTGGTGAACGTGGGTGGTTTCGTCGCCTCGCTGCTCACCATCGAGCTGATCGGCCTGATCCTGGACGCCCGCACCGGCGGCCGTGCCGACTATCACATCGCCGACTTCCGGGTCGCGATGTCGGTGCAGTTCCTGGTGGCCGCGGTCGGCCTGGCAGGCATCCTGCGCACCCGGAAACTGGCCCGTCGCCGCTACGAACAGGAGGAGGGCGTCATCATCCGCCCGCTGCGGGTGGCCCTCGCCGAGCGGCGTGGTTTAGCGGCGAGCCGAGCGGTAAAGGCGGAAAGCTGGCGCGACTGAGAGGGGGCACATGACCGAGCACGCGCAACCCCGGATCTGGGCCGGCATCGACATCCCGAAAACCCTGGCCGGCACGCTGGCCGCGGTCTCCGCCGCGGTGGTCGGCTCGTTCCTCGGCGTGGCCGGCACGCTGATCGGCGCCGCGCTGGTCAGCCTGATCAGTTCGATTGCCACCGAGATCTATCACCGTTACCTGGAGCGGGGCACCAAGAAACTCCAGGCCGCGTTCGTCACCACGGACGGCACGCCGTCGTCCGCCTTCGTGCCGAGCGCGGCGGCGGTCGGCACCCCGCAGGTGGCGGCGGGACACCATCCCGCGTCCGAGGCACCGGTCTCCCCCGCGGCACCGCATCCGCCCATCGCGGCGCACGTCGCCGCCCCCGCACGATCCGGCGCGGCGCCGCATCCGGCCGGCACGCACCCCGTCACCACCGCGGCTCCGGTCCGGCGGATCCGCTGGAAGCGGGTCGCCCTGGTGGCCGGCGCCCTGTTCCTGCTGGCGATGGGCACGCTCACCACCGCCGAGCTGCTGGCCGGCCGGTCGGCGCAGGATGCCACCAGCGGGCGGGACAGCGGGGCGCCGACCGTGTTCAACTGGACCGGCAACCACTCCGACGACGACCGGAAGCCGGCGCCGGCCGGCACGCCGACCGACTCCGGCCCGACCTCGGATCCCCGGCCGGCCGGGACCGACGCGACCACCACGCCGGGTGACTCGGGGACCGGCAGCACCGAGCCGGCGCCCGGGCCGACCACCGAGGCCCCGGCCGACCCGACGCCGACCGGCGGCTCCGAGACCGGCTCCGGCCAGGACTCCGGCTCGCCGTCCGGCGAGGGGGCCGAGCAGCAGGGCGCCACGGAGCAATCGCAGCAGTAGGAGGGAGATCGAGGATGGACGCCAAGGGAGTGCTGGAGGAGGCGTACGGTCGCCTGCCCGACCTGGTCGGCACGGCTGTCGACGGCCTCACCCCGGAGCAGCTGCGCTGGTCGCCGCGGCCCGGCGCCAACTCGATCGGCTGGCTGGTCTGGCACCTCACCCGGGTGCAGGACCACCACCTCGCCGAGCTGCTGGACGCCGAGCAGGTCTACGTCACCGGCGACTGGGCCGCCCGCTTCGGCCGCAAGCCGGATCCGTCGGACACCGGTTACGGCCACACGGCCGCCGACGTGGCCGCCGTCGTCCCGGAGAGCGCGCGGGCGCTGACCGATTACTACCAGGCCGTGCACGAGCGGACTCTGGCCTACCTGAGCGGCCTCACCGACGCCGACCTGGACCGGGTCGTCGATCGCCGGTGGGACCCGCCGGTCACCCTCGGCGTCCGCCTGATCAGCGTCTACGACGACGACGCCCAGCACGCCGGCCAGGCCGCCTACCTCCGCGGCCTGCTCCCCTGACCACCGGCGGCGGGGCGCTCCACCGCGTACCTCGAGAATGGTGAGCGGACCGGGACCGTGGCGGCGTGACATGTGTCAGCGGTCCGCCCGCCGCGGTGGTCTACCGTCGGCTGTGGAGCTGAGGGGGATCGATGCCGGAATATCGGGCGAGTCAGACAGCGGTGCTGGTCTGTCAGGGCCGGGCCGCGGCCCATGAGCGGCTCGCGCCGGGCCGGTTCGCCGATCCGACGGCGATGGCGCTGTTGCGCGACGACGAGCGGGCGCTGGTCGAGCTGGTCCGCGAGGGGCGGCAGCCGGCCGGCTGGAGCGAGCGGGTCGGTTGCGAGATGGTGGCCCGCTGCGCCGAGATGATGGTGCCGCGGACCGTGGCCATCGACGAGGCGGTGCGGGAACGCCCGGCTACCCAGGTGGTGATCCTCGGCGCCGGCTTGGACGGGCGGGCCTGGCGGATGCCGGAGCTGGCCGAGACAGGTGTCTTCGAGGTCGACCAGCCCGCCTCCCAGCAGGACAAGCGTGAGCGGGCGGCGGCGCTGGACGGCAAGCCGCCGGTGTTCGTCCCGGTCGACTTCGGCCGGGACCGGCTCGGTGACGCGCTGGCCGCCGCCGGGCATCGGGCCGCCGAGCCGACCACCTGGGTGTGGGAGGGCGTGGTCCCCTACCTGACGCGGGACCAGGTGGCGACAACGGTCCAGGCGATCGCCTCGCTGTCCGCCTCGGGCAGCCGGCTGATCGTGAACTATCAGGCCCGGTCGGTCAAGGCGACCCTCGGCCGCCTCCTGGTCCAGGGCATGACGAAAGTCGCCGGCCGGCCCAACCCGTGGGCCGCCGAGCCGTGGCGGTCCACCTGGCCACCGGCGACGATGGCCGGGTTGCTGGCCCGTCACGGCTTCACCGTGCTCCGCGACGACCACCTGCACACCCTGGCCACCGGCATGCTCGGCGCGGAGTCGGACACCGTCTCGTTCCGCTCCGGCCGCCTCGCCGTCGCCGACATCTGACCTCAGGCGGCGGCTTCGAGGACCGCTTTCAACTCCACGATCCCGCGTTCCACCCGGGCACGGACCGCGGGGGCGAGGGCGTCCGGCAGCAGATCGGTGGTCCAGCGGATGTGGGTGCGCCCGTCCACCTCCACCACCTCGAAGGTCGCATGGTGATACGTCAGCGGCATCGCCGACCCGTCGATCACCGAGTACGCCAGGCGGCGCAGCTCGTGGTCGATCGCCACGATCCGTTCCCGGATCCGGGCGCCGTCCGGCATGGTCAGCGTGCGGATGTCACCGTCGACCTCCGCGGACGACACCCGGCCGGGCAGCATCCGCTCGTGCACCGCCTCGACGTCGGCGATCGCCTCCCACGCGTCCGCCGCCTTCACGTCGACGAACGTCTCCACCCGAACCGTGGCCACCTCGGACCTCTCCTCTCTCCGGCGTCAGGCCGACGCCGGCTCGCTCAGCGGCAGCCGGACCAGGAACCGGGTGTCGCCCGGCACCGACTGCAGCGAGATGTCGCCGCCGTGCCCGTTGACCACGATCCGGTACGAGATGTCCAGCCCCAGCCCGGTCCCCTCGCCCACCGCCTTGGTGGTGAAGAACGGCTCGAACACCCGCTTCTTGATCTCGTCGGGCACGCCCGGCCCGGTGTCGCCGATCGAGACCACCACCCGGTCGTCCTCGCGGCGGGTCGTCACGGTGAGGGTGCCGGCGCCGGACATCGCCTGGACCGCGTTGTCGATCAGGTTGGTCCACACCTGGTTCAGCTCGGCCGGGTGGGCCGGGATCTGTGGCAGCGTCCGGTCGTACGCCTTGACCACCCGGATCCCGTCGCCGATCTTGTGGGCGAGCATCACCAGGGTGCTGTCCAGCCCGGTGTGCACGTCGATCCACTGGTGCGCCGAGCGGTCCACGTGGGAGTACTGCTTGGCCGCGTTGACCAGCGACGAGACCCGCCCAGTGGCATCCTCGATGTCGCTCATCAGCTGCTCGGTCTCCAGCGCGTAACCGATCCAGTGGATCGCCTGGTCGAGCAGTTCCGGCGCCGCCAGCCGGTGGAGGATCTCGGTGAGGCACTCGGTGTCGATGCCGCCCTGAGCGAAGACCGGGGCGACGTCCCAGCCGTTGGTGACGCCGTGCTCGTCCATCCAGTCGCCGAGCTCGTCCTCCATGTCGGCGATCTCCATGGCGGTGCGCACCGGCGCCTTGGCGGCCCGCTCGATCACCTCCTCCTGGAGGTCGAGCAGGGCGGTCAGCCGGTCCGGGGCGACCTTGCCCTTGGCCAGCTTGCCGAGTTTCATCCGCATCGCGGCGACCCGCTCGCGCAGCGCGCCGGTGGCCCGGGCGGCCGCCGCCGCCGGGTTGTTCAGCTCGTGCATCAGGCCGGCCGAGAGCGCGCCGAGCGCCTGCAGCCGCTGCCGCTCGCCGATCGCCGCCTGCGAGTTGCGCATCCCGAGGGCCAGGCCCTCGAGCAGGTGGATGGCCATCGGGAACCACTCGCGCATCAGGTGGCCGAAGTCGCCGGCGGAGAGCATGAAGAACTCGCTGTCGGACAGCGCCCGCATCGAGCCCATGTAGTTGCGCGGCACGCCGTCGTCGCGCAGGTACGCGTTCGTGGCGCCCATGTACACCCCGCGCTGCTCGGTGCGCACGGTCTCCACCTCGTCCCGCCCGACCCGGCGGGTCAGCGAGATGGTGCCGCTGAGCAGCACGAAGAACTGCTCGGCCGGGTCACCCTCGCGCAGCACCAGCCCGCCGGCCGGCACCCGCATGGTGCAGCCGTGGTCGGCGATCCAGGCCAACTGCTCGTCGGTCAGTTTCTCGAACAGGAACAGGGTCCTCAGCTCGGCCGGGGTGAGCCGGCCCGGCTCGCAGGGCTCCAGCCGGATCTCGTCTGTCTCAGCAGCCATCTTTACTGCGCCTCCAGGTAACGGTGGACCAGCGCGACGGCCATCGCTCCCTCGCCGACCGCCGAGGCCACCCGTTTGATCGAGTTGGCCCGGACGTCTCCGGCGGCGAAGATGCCGGGGACACTGCTCTCCAGATAGAACGGATCGCGGTCGCGATCCCATCCCCGTGGGCGCTCGCCGTTGGCGAGAAGATCCGATCCGGTACGGATGAAGCCCTTCCCGTCCCGCTCCACCGCGTCGCCCAGCCAGTCGGTCCGCGGTTCGGCGCCGATGAAGACGAACAGGTAACCGCACTCGACGGTGGCCTGCGTCCCGCCCTTGCTGTCACAGATGGTGATCGCCTGCAGGTGCCCGTCGCCGTGCGCCCCGATCACCTCGCAGCGGGTCCGCACCTCGATGTTCGCCACCTGGGCGAGCTGCTGGATCAGGTAGTACGACATGGACGCCTCGAGCGAGTCGCCGCGCACCAGCAGGGTGACCTTGCGGGCGTACCGGGAGAAGAAGAGCGCGGCCTGACCGGCCGAGTTCGCCCCACCGACGATGTAGACGTCGCTGCCCGCGCAGGCCGGCCCCTCGGTGGCCGCCGAGCCGTAGAACACGCCCGAGCCGGTCAGGCCGGCGACCCCCTCGGCCAGCAGCGGACGGTACGACACACCGGTCGCGAGCAGAATCGCGTGCGCCGAGATCTCCCCGCCGTCGGCGAAGGTGAGCGTGCGGGCCGAACCGTCGGTGCGGAGCCCGACCACCTCGCGGGTGTTGAGCGTCTCGGCGGCGAACTTGTCGGCCTGCCGCCGGGCCCGGTCGGTGAGCTGGGCGCCGGAGATGCCGTCCGGGAAGCCCAGGTAGTTCTCGATCCGGGAGCTCTGGCCGGCCTGTCCGCCGACCGCCTGCCGCTCGATGAGCAGCGTCTTGAGCCCCTCCGACCCGCCGTAGACGGCGGCGCCCAGCCCGGCCGGGCCACCACCCACGATGATCAGGTCGTAGAAGTCGCGGCCCGGGGTGACCGACAGCCCGGCCGCCTCGGCGACCTCCTGCACTGTCGGCCGGGGCAGGGCCCGCCCGTCGGCGGTGACCACCAGCGGGATCGACTCCGGGCCGGCGTCGGCGGCCTCCATCAGCCGGCGGCCCTCCGGCTCGTCGGCGCCGAAGTACTTGTAGGGCACCAGGTTGCGGGCCAAGAAGTCGCGGATCTGGAAGGACGGCTCGCTCCACCGGTGGCCGACCAGGCGCAGGTCCGGCACCTCCTGGTCACCGGTGGCCTGCCAGGCGTCCAGCAGCGCGTCCAGCACCGGGTAGAGCTTCTCCGCCGGCGGGTCCCACGGTTTCAACAGGTAGTGATCGACGTCGACCACGTTGATCGCCTGGATCGCCGCGTCGGTGTCGGCGTACGCGGTGAGCAGCGCCCGCCGCGCGTGCGGGAACAGGTCCATCGCCTGCTCCAGGAACTCGATGCCGTTCATCTGCGGCATCCGGTAGTCGGCGAGCATGACGGCGACCCGGCCACCGCGGAGTTTCAGCTCCTTGAGCACGTCGAGAGCCTCGCCGGCGGAGCCGGCCCGGATGACCCGGTACCTGTCGGCGTACCGGCGGCGCAGGTCGCGGGCGATGGCCCGGGAGACCGAGGGGTCGTCGTCGACGGTGAGGATCGCGGGTTGACCCATGGCTGGTTACCTCAGCTCCACATCGTTGTACTCGGGGTGGCGGTCCAGATAGCCGGCCACGAACGGGCAGGTGGCGATGACCGGGACGGCCCGGGCGCGGGCGTCGTCGAGGGCCGCGCGGGCCAGCCGGCCGGCCAGCCCGCGACCGGAGAAGGCCTGGTCGACCTCGGTGTGCAGCAGCTCGATGCGGTCGCCGTGCCGGCGGTAGTGCAGCACCCCGGCGGACTCGCCGCCGACCAGCACCTCGTACCGCTGGTGCTCGAAGCTGTCCACCACGACGGCGGCGTCGGCGTCCCAGTCGCCGGCCTGCGCGCTGCCCTCCACCCGCAGCTTGCGGCGGGCCCGCTCGTAGAACGTGGTGCGGCCGAACCGGATGACGTTGGCGGCGGCCGGGATCGGCTCGATCTCGATGGCGGCGCCGGGCTCGGCGTACCCCTCGATGATCCCGTCGACCTCGATGGCCAGCCGGCCGCTGGTGGAGAGCACGTCCAGGCAGAGGTGCTCGGAGGTGTCCAGCACCAGGGACCGGTTGAACGAGGAGTGCGCGGCGGCGGCGCTGACGATCAGTCCCTGCACGTTCGGCGAGACGATCGGGCCGCCGGCGGAGAAGCTGTAGGCGGTGGAGCCGGTCGGGGTGGAGACCAGCACGGCGTCGGCGGCGTAGTTGACGAACCGCTTGCCCTCGACCCGGATCCCGACCGCGGCCAGGCCGTGCCCGGGCACCCGGACCAGGGCGATGTCGTTGAAGGCGGTCACCGTCCGCCCATCCGGCAAGGTGGTGCGCACCGCGGTCCGCGACTCGACACGGTACGCGTGATCGTCGATCGCCGAGAGCCCGTCCCGCAGATCGGGCAGGTCCACCTCGGCGAGGAAGCCCAGGCGGCCCACGTTCACCCCCAGCACCGGCGTCTTGCGGCCCTCGACCAGCCGCATGGTGCGCAGCATGGTGCCGTCGCCGCCCAGGCTGACCAGCAGGCCGGCCCGCTCCACCATCTCCTCGGCGGAGACCGCGACAGCGGTGCAGTCGATGCGGGTGATCTCGTCGGGCAGGCCGAGCACCGTCACTCCGCGGGCCGCCGCCCAGCTCACGATGGTGTCGACCGCCGACCCGCAGTCGCGGCGCGGATGCAGCACCAGACCCACCACTTTGATCATGCCCATCAGCGTGCGCGCCCCCTTCCCCGTGTCGGATGTCAGCCTCGCACGCCGGGCGCGCGATCGGCGACCAACCGCACAGTGGCGGTAAGCACGTGACTTCGCCGGGGCGGCGAACGTCGTACCCATGATGTTGAATGCCGGTCATGACGCGGTGGCGGGCGGTGGTCACGGACCTGGACGGCACGGTGGTCGGCCCGGCCGACCTGATCAGCCCGGCCACCCTGAACGCGGCCGCCCAGCTGCGCCATCGCGGGGTGCCGCTGCTGGCCGCCACCACCCGGACCCGGCACGGGGTGCTGCGGCTGGGCGCGTTCGCCGGGCACCTGTCGGTGGCCGTCTGCCACGGCGGGGCGCTGGGCTGGGCGCCCGCGGAGGGCGGCCGCACGCTGTGGCAGCGCACCCTGCCCGCGGCCGAGCTGGCCGACCTGGCCGCCTTCGTGGCCGGCCTGCCCGGTGCCGGGCTGTGCGCGTTCGGCGTGACGTCCTGGGATCTCACCCCGGAGTACCTCGCGCTGCGCGGCGGGCCACCGGCCGAGCCGTGGCGCCAGGTGCCGCTCGCGGCCATCGCCGACCAGCCGGCGTACCGGGTGGCGATCCGGCACCGGTCGCTCGACTCGGATCAGCTGATCGCCCGGCTGACCGAGGCCGGGTTCGCCGGGCGGGCCACGCTCAGCTACTCGGCGCCGCACCTGGTCGGGGCCGGGCCGCTCGGGGTGGACAAGGCGACCGGGACGGCCCGGGCACTGGAGTGGCTCGGCGTGTCCGCGCGGCACGCCGTGGCGTTCGGCGACATGCCCGACGACCTGCCGCTGTTCGCCCTGGCCGGGCACTCGGTGGCGGTCGGCGCGGCACATCCGGCGGTGCTGGCCGCGGCCACCGCGCACGCCCCCGGCGTGGCCGGCGACGGTTTCGCCAGGCACCTCGCCGAGCTGGGCCTGATCACCCCCTGACGGCCAGCGCCAGGAAGCGGTCGGCACCGTCCTCGTAATGGGTGACCGTCCAGCCGGCGCCGGCCAGCAGCGGGGCCAGCCGGGTCTCGCTCAGCGGCTCGTCCGGGCGCAGGGTCCGGCCGTGCCGGGTGGCCAGCGCGGCCCGGCCGACCGGGTGGAAGATCGCCAGGTGGCCGCCGGGGCGGGTGACCCGGGCCAGCTCGGCCAGGCCGGCCACCGGGTCGGGCAGGTGGTTGACCAGGCCGGCCGCGAAGACCGCGTCGACGGCGGCGGTGGCGACCGGCAGCCGCCGGGCGTCCGCCACGAGCAGGGTGGCCGCCGTGTCCCGGCCGGCCCGGCGGGCCTCGGCCAGCATGTCCGGGGTGAAGTCCAGGCCGATCACCCGCCCGGCCGGGCCGACCACGCCGGCCAGGGCCGGCAGCGCCCGGCCGGTGCCGCACCCGACGTCGAGCACGACGTCGCCGGGGCGGACCCCGGCCTCCCGGACCGCCTGCGCGTACGCCGGCAGGTCGTCGCCGAACTTGACGTCCCAGTTCGCCGCGCGGGCCGCGAAGAAGGCCCGGCTCTCGGAGAGATACCAGCGATCAGGATCGGCCAGATCGGGGTGCACGTGGCGGATCACCGGCCACTGCGGGTCGCGATGGTCGATCACCACCTGGGCCCGCCGCTCGCCGTCCCCGGCGGTGAACCGGTTACCCGGGCCGCCACGCAGGTAGACCAGGATCCGGTCGGTGGCCGGTTCCAGCACGTTGAGCGCCGAGTCGGAGCCGCCGGCGCCCGGCCCGGTCAGCCCGAGCACCGCGTCGATGCTCCAGGCCCGGGACGCCGGTGGGAACGCCGCGGCCAGCCGGGACGCGAAGGCGGCCGCCGCACCCGGGTCGCCGCCGTCGACGATCACCGTGAGCGGGGCCCGCGGCGCGAGCACCTCGGCAAGCAGGGCGGTGACTTCGCTAATCCGTTCCGGCACGTCCCCCAGAATGCAGCCAGGGTGTGACCCGCGCAACGTTTCATTCACCTAAGTACGCCGGTGAGCTGCGGACTCGGCGGCCCGATCGGACCAGGAGCGGCCGGTCGCGAGGTTCACCTCACCGCCCTGGCGGACGGCGGCGAAGACGGCGCGGGCCATCGGGGTGCCCCAGTGCGAGCGCGGGCCGCCGTACGCCGCGGGCGGGCCGTCGAGCGGGCAGAGCACGCAGATCGCGTCGGTGGCGGTGCCGGTGGCGTCCAGGCCCAGCGCGTACAGGGCCTGGGTCTTCGCCTCGGTGGCGGTGGCGACCGCGTTGATCAGGGCGCCGTCGCCGAGGCGCCGCGGGATCCAGATGACGATGTTGATGGTGTCGGGGCGGTGGGCGAAACCGGTCACACCGGGTTCGGCGGCACGGATCGGGGCGCCCAGGCCGACGGTGGCGTACACCTGCACACCGTCCTCGGCGGCGGCCACCACGTCGTGCACGTCGACGCCGGTGAGCAGGCCGATCCCCGGACCGGTGAGGCTGAGCCGGCCGGCCAGCCCGGCGAGGTGCGCCTCCGGGTCGGGGCGGGCGTAGGACATCGGGACGCTCGCGTTGATCAGCCACTCGCGCGGGCCGGTGCCACCGCCGAGGACCGCGCTGGAGGCGGCCAGCACCGGCTCCGGAAACCGCCACACCAGCAGCGGCATCTCGTGCCCGTCTTCCTTGCGGTGTGTCAGCGAGGGCTCGGCGAACATCTCACGAATCCTACGGCGACCAGCACCAACCGGGACTTTCGGCCTTACTCGGGGCCCCTGCGCACGGCACCATGGAGACTATGAGCGAGGTCAAGCAGGCACTGGTGCAAGCGGCGGACGCGGCTCGGTTCGCCCCGTCGATCCACAACACCCAGCCGTGGCGCTGGGTGGTCCGGGCGGACCGGCTGGAGCTGTTCGCGGTGGCCGAGCGCCAGCTGCGCGCCCAGGACCCGGACGCCCGGATGTTGCTGGTCAGCTGTGGGGCGGCGCTGCACCACGCGCAGGTGGCGCTGGACGCCGAGGGGCTGTCCTGCACCGTGCTGCGGCCGGCGTCGCTGTCCCCGGACGCGCCGCTGGCCGTGATCACCGCGGGTGAGCGCCGGCCGGCCGATCCGGCGGCCACCCGGCACCTGCAGATGCTCCAGGTGCGGCGCACCGATCGGCGCACGGTGAGCGAGGACGCGGTCCCGGAGAGCGTGCTGGACGAGCTGGTCAAGGACACCGAGCAGGGCGGCGCGCGGCTGCACGTGCTGGGCCGGGACCAGGTGCTCGAGCTGGCGGTCGCGGTGGAGCGGGCCCAGGCGGCCGAGGCCGCCGACGACCGGGCCCAGGCCGAGCTGGCCACCTGGGTGGGCGGGGAGCGGCCGGAGGGCACCGGGATCCCGTCCTCGGCCCTGCCGACCGAGGTGCCGCTGACCACCGTGGCCGAGCGGGACTTCCAGGCCCCGGGCACCGTCGCGGCGGGCGGTGGGCACGATCGGTCCGCGACGTACGCCGTGCTGTACGGCACCGGTGACGCCGAGGCGGACTGGCTGCGCGCCGGTGAGTCGCTGAGCCGGCTGTGGCTGGCGGCCACCGAGCACGCGGTCAGTCTGCTGCCGTTCAGCGGGCCGGTGGAGGTGCCGTTCACCCGGGAGGCGCTGCGCCGGATGCTCGGCGGGACCGGGGTGCCGTACCTGGCGATCCGGCTCGGCCTGCAGGACCCGGCGCACACCGCTCCCCCGCACACCCCGCGCCTGCCCGCCACCCAGGTCATCGAGGTCGTGGACTGACGGACACGGGTGCGCCGCCCGCCGCGGATCCGCGGCGGGCGGCGCGCTACCGGAGTGGGTCAGGAGATCGCGATGTTGCTGTAGTAGTGGCGCAGGATGGACTTGTAGTCCTTGCCCTGGTTCGCGAGGTCACGCGAGCCGTACTGGGACATCCAGTCACCGTTCACCCAGCCGCCGCAGGCGGTCGTGGTGGAGCAGTAGTGCGCCGCGAAGATGTCGCCGCTGCGGGTCATCCGGTGCGACCAGGTGCGGTCCACCGCGTCGGAGGTCGACGAGACCGCGGAGCCCGGCCGGTAGACCTGGTCGGCGGTGGTGTCCTTGACGTCGTAGCACTGGCCGCCGGGGGTCTTGCGGGTCGAGTGCAGCGCCCAGTACCACGCGTAGCTCTTGACCGCCATGGCGCCGGCCTCCAGCGAGGCGTCCGGCCAGCTCGTCACCCATTCGTTCGGGAGGACGTTCTTGACGTACGTCTTGAAGTCGACCCGGACGACCCGCCCGAGGCTCTCCCGGTAGACCAGGATGCTGCTCGGCAGTTTGCTGTCGGTGCCGTCGGTGGTGCACCCGGAGGGGCCGCCATTGCCCTCGGGGCCGACCTCGTGCGAGGCGTTGTTGTTCTTCAGCGTGGCGTTCAGGTTGCCCTTCGCGCCGGCCGCGAAGTCCTGGTGGGCCCCGCCGAAGTCGCTGTTGAAGTAGACCCGCACGGTCTTGCCGGTGCGGTTCCACACCGACGCGGCATTGTTCTTCACACAGACGCCCTTGCCGGCGCCTTCGCCCTTGAACTCGTAGCAGGACGGCTGGGTCGCGCCGTAGTCGTCGACCGAGTCGGTGAAGTCCGAGACGGACCCGGCCTGGTTGCTGTTGAAGTAGTAGCAGAACTCGCCGCTGTCACAGGTTCCGTTCCGTTCCGCTGCCATCGCCGGCGAGGTGACGCTCAGGAGGGCGGTGGACATGGCGAGTGCGGCGCCGGCAACGGCGAGGATCTTGCGGAGGTTCACGACGTCCTTTCCGGACAATGAGGGGTGAGGGGGAGTGGCGCAGGGCCCCGGCGCCACGGTTGCCCCGGGGCCCTGACGCGCTGAATGCCGTCGCGTGCCTACTTCTCGTTGTAGCCCTGCGAGTTCCAGAACGCGGTCGGGTCGGCGTTGTCGAGCGTGGGGTCGCCGACGCTGACCGCCGCGTGGGTCTGCCGGCCGGTCCGGACCTCGACGTGGGTGTGCGCGGACGAGCTGGAGGACACCCCGTGCCACGACTCGTCGGCGATGATCTCGCCCTTGCTGATCGCGTCGCCCACGCTCACCCCGGACCGCGGCGCGGTGTGCAGGTAGATCACCGTCTTGTTCAGCGACGAGTTGTAGACCGAGATGGTGGACAGGCCACCGCTGCCGGTGCTCCCCTGCGCGACGTAGATGACGGTTCCGGCCACCAGCGCGTGCACGTCCGAGCCGACGCTGCGGGCGATGTCGATGCCCTCGTGCCGTCCGGGTGTGGTCGTGTACCCGTCGAAGCCGCAGGTGACAGCGCCGCCGCTGGCCTGGTAGAGGGCGTACGACATGTTGGTGCGCGAGGACGGCGAGAACTCGTGCGAGGCGTTGTTGTTCTTCAGCGTGGCGTTCAGGTTGCCCTTCGCGCCGGCCGCGAAGTCCTGGTAGGAGCCGGCGTAGCCGCTGTTGAAGTAGACCCGGACGGTCTTGGTGCTGCGGTTCCAGACCGAGGCGGCCTGGTTCTTGACGCACAGGCCCTTGCCGGCGCCGGAGCCCTTGAAGTCGTAGCAGGAGGGCTGCTCGGAGCCGTAGTCGTCGATCGAACCGGTGAAGTCCGAGATCGATCCCTCGTTGTCGCTGTTGTAGTAGTAGCAGAACTCGCCGCTGTCGCAGACGCCGTCCCGCGCCGCGGCCGAGGCCGGCGCGGAGAAGCTGAGGGCCGAGGTGGCGACGGCGAGTACGGCGCCGGCCATGGCCAGGCTCTTACGGATGTTCATGGTGTCCTTTCCGGGGACGGTGAAGGGGGTGGTGCGGGTCACTGCCCGCGCTGGTACTGCTCCCAGGTCTTGATCGGGAGGCGTGGCCCGTCGTCCGGGCCCTGGTCGGCCAGGCCGTTCAGGCCGAGGTAGTAGTCGCCGGCCTGGTGTTGCGCCTGGCTGGACAGGTCGGTGTCGCTGATCGCCACGGCGTGGATGTGCCACGGCCAGTCGCCCTGACTCGGGCTGCGCACCCAGGCCGCGAAGCCGACCTGGCGCAGCGCCCGCGCGGTGGCCGTACGCTGCGCCGAGGTCAGGCCGGTGACCGAGATGTCGACGACGCCGCCGCCGTCATGGGTGCCGGCCGAGGTCGGGTCGCCACCGGGGTTGTACGAGCCCTGGTCGAGCACCAGGGTGCGGCCGAGCAGCCGCTCGGCCTCGGTGAGCATCGCCTGGGTACGGGCGTCGACGACGTACCCGTCCCGCGGCAGCTTCGCGCCCGGCCCGATCGGGTTGCTGACCGTGTACCGGTTCTGTCCGAGCTTGGTCAGCGACGCCGTGCCCGGCAGGCCGTTCGCGGCCAGGCCGGTGTAGCCGAGCGAGCGCTGGTAGGCCGCGTACGCCGTGACGGTCTCGGTGCCGAAGTAGCCGTCGACCCACTGCGCGTTCAGCAGGTTCCGCGCCTGCAGCGCCTGCTCGACGGCGAGCACGGAGGCCTTCGCGCCGGGGGTCAGGGTGTGGTCGGGGCGTCGGGGGTCGATCTGGGCGGCCAGCACGGTGGCCTCCATGTCGACCACCGGCCGCGCCGCCCACGCATGCGCCGGTACACCGACGGTCATGCACAGCGCGGCGAGCCCGACGGCCGGCCAAGATCGGCGCATGGTCGATCCTCCTCGTGGGTGGTGTGTCGCGTTGGGAACGGACCCCACCCTGCGAGGAAAGACCTGCTGTTCGGTACCCCTATCCTGCTGTCAGACCCGTCAGACCGGCATCGACCTCGGTGAACGCGGTGTTGTCAGTTCCGTCAGGCGACGACGGTGACCATGAAGTACACCGGCCGGCGGCTGGGGAAGTACGCCTGGCCGCGCTCGTCGACCATCTTCCAGCTGACCCAGCACTTGCCCGGGCGGCTCGGCGCGGTGACCGGGACGCTGATCATCACCTTCTCGCCGGGCGGCGTGTCACCGATCGTCACCCGGTCCGGCACCCGGCAGCCGTTGTCGTCACCGGGGTCGGTCCGCTCCAGGTAGCGGTTGTGCCAGTCGACGGTTCCCACGTTCGCCAGTGCCCACACCTTGACGAAGTGGGCGTTCACCTTCACCCGGGTGCCGTCCGGGATGGTGACGTCGGCCACGAACCTGCTCGAGTCGCCGGGGATCAGCGAGTCCGAGAACGCCGAAGCGGACGGCGACGGCGACGGCGCCGCGGCGGGGCTCTCCGGGGACGTCCGGCCGCGGACGGTGGCGCCCAGGACGGCGATCACCGCCACCACCGCCGCCACGGCGGCCACCCACGGCGACCGGCGCCGACCCGCCTTCACCACCTCGGCCGCCACATCCCGGGCGACGGTGGCCTCCACGATCGCGGGAACCCGCGACGCCTCGTCCCGCGAAGGAGCCACCGAAGGAGCCACCGAAGGGGCCGGCGAGGGAGCCGGCGGAGCGTCGGCCGGCGGCGGGACCGGCAGGGCCTCGGCGGGCGGAGGATCGGCCGGGCGCACCTCCTGGCGCTGGGCGTCCTCCCATCGGCGGCGCCAGCGCGCCTCGTCCGCGCCGCAGGCCCTGACGAACTCGCGGGTGGTCTCCCAGGAGGGGAACCTGGTCCCGGCGGCGGCCTCGTGCAGCGTCGTGTGCGAGATCCGGCCGGACCGCCCGGCCATCTTCCGGAACGACGGGTTGCCCGCGGCGACTCGCAGGTCGCGCAACTGTTCGGCGAACTCCGCCGCGTCCTGTCCGTCCTGAATGGACTGGCCGGTCACGCGCTGGTCTTCCATCAATCCCCCAGTCGGACACCGCTGTCAGAGCGCGTACGAGGGTACCGAACGCGCGCCTTACATCGATGCGACGGGAGCCGATGCCGCGGTGCGGGGGCGTACCGGAAATGAACTTTTTAATGCGGATCGCCCTCGGGACCGAAGGCGGTCAGGAAACGGTCGCGGAAGGTGTTCATCGGCCAGACCGGCGCGTCGGCGGCGGGCTTCAGGCCGCTGGTCCAGCCCCACGTGGCGATCCGGTCGAAGACCTTGGGGTCCTTGGCGACGATGGTGATCGGCACGTCGTGACTGGCGTTCTGGCCGACCACCACCGAGGCCGGCTGGTGGTCGCCGAGAAAGACCATGACCAGGTTGTCGTCGGCGTACTCGGCGACCCAGCCGATCAGGCTGTCCACCGAGTAGGCGATCGACTGGGCGTACGCGGCGCGGATCCGGGCGTCGTCCTTCCACACCTCCTTGGGCGTGGCGGCGGCGCGCACCATCGGGCCGTAGACGGAACCGTCACCGAGCCGGTCCCAGTCGAGCATGCCGGGCAGCGGCGCCCACGGGGTGTGGCTGGAGGTGAGGGTGATCTCGGCGAGCAGCGGGCCCCGGTTCGGCTTGCCGTACTCGAACTTCTGGAACTGCGCGAGCGCGTACTGATCGGGCATCGGCGACCAGCTGAGCTGCGGTCCGTGATAGTTCAGCGCGGCCTTGTCGTAGACCTGGTCGTAACCGTAGAACCGGCCCTCCGGCCAGGCGTAGATGACGCCCGGCTCGATGCCGACGGTCCGGTGCCCGGCGTTCCCGAACGCCCTGGTCAGGGTCAGCCGGTCGGTCGCCATCAGGCTGCGGTACCGGGACTCGGTGTTCACCCACATCCCGGACAGGAACGTCGAGTGCGCGAGCCAGCTGCCGCCGCCGGCGGTCGACGAGGTGAGGAAGCCGCTGCGGGCGGCGAACCCGGCGGCGGCCAGCTTCTTGTCGCCGTCGCCGAGCGCGGTCAGCACCGAGCCGTCGAAGGCCGGGTTCTCCACCGCGTCCCGGCCGTAGCTCTCGATGAACGAGACCACCACGTCCTTGCCGCGCAGCGCGGTGAGCAACTGGCTGCCGGGCCGGTCCCGGTACCGGTCGTCGCCCGCCTCGGCCACGAAGCGGCGCTTGTCGGCGATGTCCTTGGGCAGCGCGAGCGCGGTGTCCCGGGCCAGGTCGGCGGCCGCGTGCGAGGCGACCGGGATGCCGCCGATCAGCTGGTAGCCCATCGCGAACAGGGCGGTCCAGGCCACCGCCGCCGCGCCCAGGCCGGACCAGGCGATCCGGCGGTGACCGGCCGCGACCGCTGTCAGGCGCAGCATCGCCCAGGTCATCCCGGCGATCAGCAGCACCGCGAGCAGCACCGCGCCGACCGCCAGACCGATCGCCGGCGCCCTGCCCATCGAGTCGATCAGGAAGTGGAAGCCGTCGTCGAAGAGCGTCCAGTCCAGCACCGGGTCGAACCGGCGGGCCAGCACCGCGAAGAACCCGATGTCCACCAGTTTGACCACGGTCAGCGCGCCGAGCAGCACGCCGAGCCCGGCGGCCACCCAGCGGCGGGCCCGGACCGGGACCAGCAGCAGCACGGCACCGGCGACCAGCGCCTCGATCGGGACCCGGAGCAGCGCGGTGTACCAGTGGTTGCCCGGCGGGAGCCGGGTGATCTGGTCCGGCAGGATCAGCGCGAGAAATACCAGGATGACGGCGAAACCCGTGGTCACGTGGCGGATGACCCGGCGGTACGACTTCGGTTCGCTCACATCTCCTTGATACGCCACCATGCCGTTCCAGGTTCGACGGCACTCCGCCGGCAATATTCAGTGGATGAGTGAGCGCTCGCTCATTAGGGTGGGCGGCGTGGAATCCCGACGCAGACGACAGCCGGCCCTGGCGCCGGACGAGAGGCGGGCCGCGCTCATCGCGGCGACCATCCCGCTGCTGCACGAGCACGGCACCGAGGTGAGCACCCGGCAGATCGCGCACGCCGCCGGGGTCGCCGAGGGCACCATCTTCGGCGTCTTTCAGAACAAGAACGAGCTGGTGGTCTGCTCGGTCGTCAAGGCGCTCGACCCGGAACCGGTCCTGGCCGCACTGGCCGCCATCGACCGCTCGGCCGGCCTGCGGGATCGGCTGCGTGCGGCGGCCGAGATCGTGCACGCCCGGTTCGAGTCCAACGCGGGCCTGATGCACGCGGCCCGCCGTCTCTTCATCGCCGGCGAGTGCGGCCCGGATGCCCAGCATCAGATGACCTCGACCCGCGGGAAGCTGCTGGCCGCGGTCACCGCGGTGCTGGAGCCGGACGCGGACCGGCTGCGGATCACCCCGGCCGAGGCCGCCCGGCTGCTGCTGCTCTACTGCGGCGCCAACACGTTCGGACCGTTCGGCGAGGGGGAGGCGTTCCACGGCGCCGAACTGGCATCCCTGCTGCTCGACGGCATCCTTCTACCCAACTCGGGGGAGCAAGCGAAGTGCTGATCAAACTGCTTCGCGTGCACCTGCGGCCGTACTGGAACACGATCGGCCTGATCGTGCTCTTCCAGTTCCTGCAGACGCTCGCAACGCTCTATCTGCCCACTCTGAACGCCGACATCATCGACAAGGGCGTGATCACCGGGGACACCGGTTACGTGATGCGGGTCGGCGGCGGGATGCTCGGCATCACCGTGCTGCAGATCGCCGCGCAGATCGTGGCGGTGTACTTCGGCGCGCGTACCGCGATGGCCGTCGGCCGTGACGTGCGTGACTCGATCTTCACCCGGGTGCAGCGGTTCTCCGCACGCGAGGTGGGCCAGTTCGGCGCGCCGTCGCTGATCACCCGGACCACCAACGACGTGCAGCAGATCCAGATGCTGGTGTTGCTCACCTTCACGCTGATGGTCTCCGCACCGATCATGTGCGTCGGCGGGATCGTGCTGGCGCTGCGCCAGGACGTGCCGCTCTCCTCGCTGCTGCTGGTGATCATCCCGATCCTGATCGCCGTGGTCGCCCTGATCATCAGCCGGATGCGGCCGCTCTTCCGCGGCCTGCAGGTCAAGCTCGACCGGGTGAACCAGGTGATGCGCGAGCAGATCACCGGCATCCGGGTGATCCGCGCGTTCGTCCGCGACGACCGCGAGCGGGCCCGTTACGAGGTGGCCAACGACGACCTGACCCAGGTCTCGCTGAAGGCCGGCAAGATCATGGCGCTGATGTTCCCGACCGTCCTGCTGATCGTGAACCTGTCCAGCGTGGCGGTGCTCTGGTTCGGCGGCCACCGGATCGACGACCAGGCGATGCAGGTCGGCGCGCTCACCGCGTTCCTCAGCTACCTCATGCAGATCCTGATGTCGATCATGATGGCCACCTTCATGTTCATCATGATCCCGCGCGCCGAGGTGTGTGCCGAGCGGATCCAGGAGGTGGTCACCACCGACTCCTCGGTGACGCCGCCCACGGCGCCGGTCACCGAGGTGACCCGGCACGGCGAGTTGGAACTGCGCGATGTCAGCTTCCGCTATCCGGGGGCCGAGGCCGCCGTGCTCTCCGACGTACGCCTGATCGCCCGCCCCCGGGAGGTCACCGCGATCATCGGGTCCACCGGCAGCGGCAAGACCACGCTGCTCAACCTGGTCCCCCGGCTCTTCGACGTGACCGAGGGCTCGGTGCTGGTGGACGGGGTGGACGTGCGCGAGCTCGACCCGGCCCTGCTGTCGCGGATCGTCGGGATCGTGCCGCAGCGGCCGTACCTGTTCACCGGCACGGTCGCCTCCAACCTGCGCTACGGCAACCCGGACGCCACCGACGAGGAGCTCTGGACGGCGCTGGAGATCGCCCAGGGCCGGGAGTTCGTCGAGCGGATGGAGGGACAGCTGGACGCGCCCATCGCGCAGGGCGGCACCAACGTCTCCGGCGGGCAGCGGCAGCGGCTGGCGATCGCCCGCGCGCTGGTGCACCGGCCGGAGATCTATCTCTTCGACGACTCGTTCTCGGCGCTCGACTACGCCACCGACGCGGCGTTGCGAGCGGCGCTGACCGAGCACATCGCCGACGCGACGGTGGTGATCGTGGCGCAACGGGTCAGCACCATCCGGGACGCCGACCGGATCGTCGTGCTGGACGACGGCAGGGTCGTCGGGACCGGGACGCACGAGGAATTGATGGACGGCAACCCGACGTACCGGGAAATTGTTCTTTCTCAGCTCACCGAGCAGGAGGCCAACGCGTGATCGACCGCAGCGCGGCGCGGCAGGGGCCGGCGAAGCTCACGATCGGGGGCCCGGCATGACCGCACCCGACCGCCGCCCGATGGGGCCGGCCGGCGGCCCGCCGGCCGCCCGGATGATGATGGCCGGCGGACCGCCGGAGAAACTGGAGGACTTCAAGGGCTCCACCAAGCGGCTGCTCGGCATGCTGAAGCCGCAGCGCGCGCTGGTCGGGCTGGTGCTCGCGTTCGGCGTGGTCTCGGTCTTCCTGTCGGTGCTCGGGCCGCGACTGCTCGGCAAGGCCACCGACGTGATCTTCGAGGGCGTGGTCGGCAAGATGCTCGGCCAGTCGCTGCCGCCCGGCGCCACCAAGGAGCAGGCCGTCGAGGGGCTGCGCCAGCAGGGTCAGGGCAAGGTCGCCGACATGCTCGCGGCGATGCACGACGTGATCCCGGGCCAGGGCATCGACTTCGACCGGCTGATGCGGGTGCTCGCCTGGGTGGCCGTGGTCTACCTGTTCGCCTGGGTGTTCGGCGTGTGCCAGGGCCGGCTCACCGCGCGGGTGGTGCAGACCGCCGTCTACGACCTGCGCAACCAGGTCGAGGCGAAACTGGCCCGGCTGCCGCTGTCGTACTTCGACAAGCAGCCGCGCGGTGAGGTGCTGAGCCGGGCCACCAACGACACCGACAACATCGCGCAGACCCTGCAGCAGACGTTCGCGCAGCTGACCACGGCGCTGCTGACGGTGGTCGGGGTGCTCGGGATGATGTTCTGGATCTCGCCGTTGCTGGCGCTCATCGCGCTGGTCACCATCCCGGTGTCGTTCTTCCTGACCAAGGCGATCGGCAAGCGGGCACAGCCGCAGTTCGTCGCCCAGTGGAAGACCACCGGCCAGCTCAACGGGCACATCGAGGAGATGTTCACCGGGCACACGCTGGTCAAGGTCTTCGGCCGGCAGCACGAGGCGGAGCAGGCCTTCCGGGAGCACAACGACAAGCTGTACGCGTCCAGCTTCCGCGCCCAGTTCATCTCCGGCCTGATCCAGCCGGCCATGATGTTCATCAGCAACGTGAACTACGTGCTGGTGGCGGTGGTCGGCGGCCTGCGGGTGGCGTCCGGGTCGCTGTCGCTCGGTGACGTGCAGGCGTTCATCCAGTACAGCCGGCAGTTCAGCCAGCCGCTCACCCAGGTGGCCAGCATGGCGAACCTGGTGCAGTCCGGGGTGGCCTCGGCGGAGCGGGTGTTCGCCCTGCTCGACGCGACCGAGCAGTCCCCCGAGCCGGCCGCCGTGGCGATGCCCGCGGTGCGCGGCCGGATCTCCTTCGAGAACGTGTCGTTCCGCTACACCCCGGACAAGCCGCTGATCGAGAACCTGTCGCTGTCGGTGGAGCCGGGCCAGACCGTGGCGATCGTCGGGCCGACCGGGGCGGGCAAGACCACCCTGGTCAACCTGCTGATGCGGTTCTACGACGTGACCGGTGGGCGGATCACCCTGGACGGGGTGGACATCGCCACGATGCCCCGGGAGCAGCTGCGCGAGCAGATCGGGATGGTGCTGCAGGACACCTGGCTGTTCGGCGGGACGATCGCGGAGAACCTGGCGTACGGGGCGGACTCCTTCGACGAGGCGGCGGTCGTCCGGGCTGCCGAGGCGGCCCACGTCGACGGCTTCGTCCGGATGCTTCCGGAGGGCTACGAGACGACCATCGACGAGGAGGGGTCGAACGTCAGTGCCGGGCAGAAGCAGCTGATCACGATCGCCCGGGCGTTCCTGGCCGAGCCCAGCATCCTCATCCTGGACGAGGCGACCAGCTCGGTCGACACCCGTACCGAGGTGCTGATCCAGCGGGCGATGAGCACGCTGCGTACCGGCCGGACCAGCTTCGTCATCGCCCACCGGCTGTCGACGATCCGCGACGCCGACGTGATCCTGGTGATGGAGAACGGCTCGATCGTCGAGCAGGGCACGCACGACCAGCTGATCGAGGCGGACGGGGCGTACGCCCGTCTCTACTCCGCCCAGTTCGCCCAGGCCGTCGCCGAGGTGGACTGACTGAACGCAACGGGGGCGGCCGTCAGGCCGCCCCCGTCGTTTCGGGTCAGGTGGTGCTTACTTGATGGTGATGGTCTTGGTGGCCGAGTAGCCGGACGCGATGCCCGTGCTGCTGTTGCCGGAGACCAGGGCACGCACCGAGACCTTCGTCTTCGACTTGATCGAGACGCTCTTGCGGAAGCCGGTCGAGGTCGTCTTGCCGGAGGCGATGGTGGTCCACTTCTTGCCGACGAGGCGCTGGACGGTGACCGTCTGGCCGGCGGCCTTCGGGTTGCCGTACACGGTCACGCTCAGCTTGCCCTTGGTGGTGCCGAGGGTCAGCGCCGGGCTCTGGGTCAGCTTGACCGTCCGGACCGCCGAGTTGATGTCCTCGGACCGGGCGACGAACGCGTAACCCTGGTCCAGCGACTTGGTGGTGAACTTGAAGCTGCCGCTGCCGTCGGACTTGACCTGCTGCCAGAGGGCCATCTTCGCCGGGTCTGTCGCCGGCAGGGCCGAAGCCCAGATCTCGACCGCCGTGTTCGGCGCGGCCTTACCGGTCAGCGTGATCGCACCCGCGCCCTTGGCCGGCCCGGAGGCGGACAGCGTCGGCGTGACCGGGTTCGACTTGTCGTCGTTCTTGATCGTGACCGTCGAGTCGCCGCTGATGACCGAGGCGCCCAGCGGACCCGGCGAACCGACCCGGACCGAGAAGGCCTCGTCGCCCTCCATCATGTGGTCGTCGATCAGCGGGATCTTGATGCTGGTCTTCATGGTGCCCGGCGGGACCGTCAGCGTGCCCTTGGTCAGCTTGTAGTCCTGGCCGGCCTTGGCCGAGCCATCCGCGGTGTAGTACGGGATGGTGACATCCTGCGTGGTCGAGGTCGCCTCACCGGTGAAGGTCAGGTCGACCGGGACCTCGGCCGTACCAGCCGACTCGTTCACCGACACGTCGGCGATCGACACCGCCGGCGGAAGGTCGAGCGGGTCGTCGATCACCTTCACGTTGACCGAGGACGTGGCGAACCCGGTGAGGTTCGTCGAGATCTCGTTCGCGGTGATGGTGATGTTCTCGGTCGGCTCGTCGATGGTGTCGTCCAGCACCGAGACCACCGGCAGCGACGTGTAGCCACCGGGCATCGCGGCGAACTTGCCGGCCGCCGTGATCAGACCCGATTCACCGGCACGGACCTCGATGTCGGTCGCCGCCAGAGTGGCCGGAACGGTGAAGTCGGTACCCGTGGTGGCCGGGTTGGTAGCGCCACCGCCCACGGTGAAGCCGATGTGGTACGTGTACTGGGACACCCCGACGACGGTGCCGGCCACCCCGACCGTTCCGCCCTCGGTGACGCTGCTCTGCGAGAAGGTGAACTTCGGCTGTGCGTCGTCGTTGCCGATGGTCACCTTGGCCGTGTCCACCGTGTTGTCCGGGTCGGTCGTGGCGTACGTCGACCCGGGCGAGGTGAACGCGATGGTGAACGTCTCGTCCCGCTCGTAGATCTCGTCGCCGTTGATCGGCACCTCGAGGTAACCGACAGTGCTGCCGGCGTTGACCGTCGCACTGCCCGTAGCGGGCGGGTCGTAGTCATTGGTGCCGGTGGTCGACGTGGCGTCGACGGCGGTCCCCGGCGTGATGACGGCGGTGAACGTCGCGTCCGCCGGAGCCGGTGCGTTCAGTTTCACCGGGACACGGGCGACCGTGGTGCCGGAGTTGCCCTCCTGAACCTTGACGTCCTCGGTGGTCCAGGTCGGCGCGGCGTCAGGGTCGTCGTTGATGGTGAAGGTGATGTCACCGAGCGTTGCCGGGTCGGCGACCCCGCTGGTGCTGGTGACCGACAGCTTGAAGGTCTCGTTCGCCTCAGCCACGCGGTCGCCGTTGATGCTGACCGGAATCGCGATCGGGTCGGTGCTGCTGGCCGGCAGCGTGATCGAGCCGGCCTTGCCGATGTAGTCGGTGCCGTTCGTCGCGGTGTCGTCCGTGAAGGTGTAGTTCAGCGTCGCCGGATACGTGGACGAGGCCAGGAATTTGACGTAGATCTTCTTGTCGACCCAGCCGCTGTTTCCCTCGGTCCAGCTCCGCGTCGAGTTGTTGAACGTGTCCGCGGTGCTGTACTGGATGGTCTTGCCGGCCTCCGCGTCCGTGATGGTGCCGTTCGCCGTGGTCTTGGTCCCGAGTGTGACGTTCGCACTGGCTCCGCTGATCGTGGCCTTGACGTTCTCCGGCCCTTCCCAGGTCGTCGTCGGGTTCGCATAGGTCGACACCGGAATGTTGATCAGCTTGGAATACTGGGGGATGGTTTTCGTGCCGTTGACGGTCTGGTAGTCGGCTGAGGTGTCTCCCGCACCCGTCGCGGCCGGAATGCTGCCCGCCGGCGTGTCGGAGGTGGCGAAGGTGAAGGTGGTGTCCTTCTCCGACGCCCCGGAGAGCGAGACCGGGAAGAGCAAGCGGGCGCCCTCGGTTGCCGACGCGGAGTCGGCGATGCTCAGCGTCGGCGTCGCGTCGTTGTCGGTGATGCCGATCTCGACCGAGTCCTGACCGGAGACCATCGCGCCGCCGAGGACCGCCCGGGTGCCACCGGTGTCGGCCGCCACCTTGAAGTACTGGGTGGCCGTCTCGTCAGCGGCGTCGTCGTTGATCGAGACGGTGGTCGAACCGGTCGTCTGGTTGGCCGGAATGGTGATCACCGCGTCCGTGGCGAGCGCCGTGTAGTCCCGGAAGTCACCGCCCGACGACCTGGCCATGTAGTTGGTGTAGTCGCCACCCGCGCCGTGCGAGGAGGTACCCACGTCGGCCGTCTTCAACGGCACGATGACGTCGTGCGGCTGAGGATTCGTCGAGGTGGCCGTGATGGTCACCGTACCGGCGTTCTCGGACACGGTGGTGGCGCCGGACAGCGCGACGTCATTGGTGCTGGTGGCCCAGATCGTGCCTTCCACCGTCTTGGTGCTGGCGTCACCGGTGCTGCCGTTGAGCGCGGTGCCACCCGTGTTCGAGGCGGTGAGCGTGAAGGTCTCATCAGTGGTGTCAGCGTCAGCGCCGGTCGTCAACGTGATCGTCTGCGTACTCGGATTGGCGACGCTCGAGGCCGGGAAGGTGAGGCCGCCAGTCAACGGAGTGTTGACGTAGTCGACGCTTCCGTCAGAGTTCAGGCTGGCACCGCCTGCGGCACGCGAACCTGGAGTACCGGAGCTTCCGGTAAGCGTGAAGGTCGCCGACACGGCACCGGTGTACTTGAACGTGAAGCTGATCTTGCCACCCTCCCACGTGCCAGCATCACTGACAGTAAGGTTGTCGGCGGCTGCGGCATAGGCGGGCGCTCCCACGAACACGACAGGGATGAGGCCAGCCGCAGTGGCGGCCACGGTGGCGAGGACTGTCCGGATCCGCGGTCGTCCCCAGAACGTGAAAGGCACTCGCTCATGCGGCGCCGTTTGGATGGGTCGATGACGCATTCTCTTCCTGTCTCCTTCGGCGGCTGGGCAACCTCCAGCGGGGAGGCCCCTGGCTTTGCGTCCTCGTCACGGGACGAGGTTGCCTTTCGGGTACCGCACCTTGGGCGGTCGGGGTACCGGCCATACCGGCCCTCAGCAGCGCAGACACGGGACCAAGATCCACGTGAGGCGGAGCCATCCGTAATCTAACCGGCATATCGGCCTCTTTTTGGCGGAACGCCTTTTTCCGGCGGAGAAACCTTCACAACACGGAGAGGCGTGCTTGACCGTCCCGGACTCCGGATCCGAGGCGCCGAAATTGCCTCGATCAAGGGGTTATCCGGCATTCACCGCGTTCCCGCGTTCATCGATCAGCCGTAGCGCCCCGTTGTCCGATGCGGCACGCGACGGAAACCTTCCGGACGCCACGGCCTGATGCCCTGAGGGCGATCACCGCGCGTGAGGAAGTGCGCACACGGCTGGTCCGCACGGTGGTCTCGAAGGCCTTCGAGACCACCGTGCGGACCAGCCGGTCACAGCAGACCGTGGCGCATCGCGGTGGTCACGGCGGCGGTGCGGTCGGCGACGTCGAGCTTGTTGAAGACCCGGAGCAGGTGGGTCTTGACGGTGGCTTCCGAGATGAAGAGGCGCTTGCCGATGTCGGCGTTGGTGAGGCCGGCGGAGACCAGCTTCAGGACCTCGGTCTCGCGGGCGGAGAGCGCCGGCGGGGCGGGACTGCGGACCTGGCGGACCAGCATCGACGCGACGCTCGGGGCGAGTACCGTCTCACCGCGCGCGGCAGCCCGGACGGCGTCGGCCAGCTCGGCCGGGGACGCGTCCTTGAGCAGGTATCCGCTGGCGCCGGCCTCGATGGCCCGCAGGATGTCCCGGTCGGACTCGTAGGTGGTCAGGACCATCACCCTGATGTCCCGGTCGGCGGCGAGGATCCGGCCGGTCGCCTCGACGCCGTCGGCACCGGGCATCCGCAGGTCCATCAACACGATGTCGGGGCGCTCGCGCAGCGCCAGCTCGGCGCCCTCGGCGCCGTCGGAGGCCTCGCCGATCACGGTGAGGTCCGGCTCGGCGTCCAGCATGCCGCGCAACCCCATCCGCACCACCGGATGATCGTCGACCAGCAGGATCCGGATCACGCGGAGACCTCCGGAAGACGGGCAGGACGCATCATGCGGAGACCTCCGGAAGACGGGCGGGACGGATCACGCGGACACCTCCGGAAGACGGGCGGGACGGATCACGCGGGGACCTCCAGTTCGACGGTGGTACCGGTGTCGGGGTCGCTGCGGACGGTAAGGGTGCCGCCCACCTGCTCGGCGCGGGCGCGCATCCCGGGCAGCCCGAAACCGCCGCTCGCCGCGGGGTCGAAGCCGACGCCGTCGTCGCGCACCACCACCCGCACCGACGCCGGCGCATACGCGAGCAGCACTGCCACCTCGTTCGCCTTGGCGTGCCGGCGCACGTTCGTCAACGACTCCTGAGCCGCCCGCAGCAGCACCACCTCGACCGCCGTCGGCAGGTCACGCGGCTCCCCGGTGGTCCGGAAATGGGCGGTGACGCCGGTCTCCTCGGTGAATCGGGCGGCCTGGCGGCGTACCGAATCAAGCAGACCGCTCGCCAGAGCGGACGGTGACAGGGCGGCGACGATGGCCCGGCTCTCGGCCAGGTTCTCCCGCGCGGTGCGCACCGCGAGTTCGAGGCGCTCGTCGCGCAGCTCCGGATCGGCCGCCTGGATCAGCGTGATGATGCTGGTGAACCCCTGGGCCAGGGTGTCGTGGATCTCGCCGGCCAGCCGGGTGCGCTCGGCGGTGACCCCGGCCTCGTGGGAGAGTCGCTCCACCTCGGCGCGGCTCGCTTCCAGCTCGGCGATCAGGTTGGCCCGCTCGGTGCTCTGCTGGATCACCCGGACGATCCACAGGCCAAGCCAGATGCCGGAGGCCGCCGAGACGCCGGCGATCGCCAGGTCGGTCCGCACATCGCCGGTGCCGAGAAGCACATCGGCGATCACCGGCACCGCGTTGACCAGGATCACCGCGCCGATCGCGACCTTCAGCGGGGCCATCTGGAAGATCAACGGGATGACGGCGAAGAGCATCCAGGTGGCCGACGGCATCGCGACGATGGCCACCGCGAACAGGGTGATCTGGACGAACAGCGTGACGATCGACGGACCCTCGTCGGCCCGCAGCCGGATCATCCGGCGCCCCACCGCGATGTGCACCAGGGCCATCGCGGTCAGGGCGGCGACGGCGGTGACCCGGCGGGCCGGCGGCGCACTCGCCACGGTGACCACGATCGAGACGACGACCGCGATCACCGCGAAGTAGATATCCCACCACAGTGTGTAATCACTGTGGACGGCCTCCCGCTGGGTCATCGGTCTTTGTCGCTCCACCGGAAGGTCACCAGGCACAGCACCAATCCGATCACACACCAGGCGCCGAGCACCATCGCGATCCGGCCCAGCTCCCAGGACCCGGTCACCTCGAACCGCTTCATGCTGTCCGGCAGGAAGACGTACCGGAAGCCCTGCGCCATCCACTTGATCGGGAAGAACGAGGCAACGGTGATCAGCCAGGACGGCAGCACGGTGATCGGGGTGATGAAGACACCGGAGATGAACTGGAGGAACACCACCGGGACGTTGAGGATCGCGCCGGCGCTGCGGGCGTGCCTGACGATCGCGCTGACCGCGATGCCGAGCAGCGTGCAGGCGGTCACCGACAGCACGAAGAGCCAGGCGAAGGTGGCCCAGTGGGCGGCGTCCGGCAGCGGCATGTCGAAGACCAGCCGCCCGACCAGGATCAGCAGCGCCGCCTCGGACACCGCCAGGACCAGGACCAGCAGGAGCTTGCCGACCAGGTACGACACGATCGGCAGCGGGGTGCCACGGAGGCGCTTGAGCGTACCGTCCTCCCGGTCCATCGCCAGGCCCGCGCCCATCGTGACGAACCCGGTGGTGAGGATGCCGTACGCGATCATGCTGGCCGCGTAGACCTGGCTGGCGCTCACCCCGGTGTCCTCGTAGGAGTCGCCGAAGATGGTGCCGAACAGCAGCAGGAGCATCGCCGGGAAGAGGAAGGTGAAGATCACCGAGGTGCGGTCGCGGAGGAACTGCAGGAGCTCCACGTGGCCGCGGGCCAGGCTCATCGAGGCGGTGCCCGCACTCCGGACGGGGCTGGTGGCGGTCATCGGTTGGCTCCGATCAGGGTCAGGTAGGTGTCCTCGAGGGTGGGCCGGGTGATCGTCAGGGTGCGCAGGTCGATGCCGTCGGCGACCAGCTTGCGGATCAGGTCGCTGGGATCGGTGTGCTGTTCGGTACGGGTACGCCCGCCCTCCTGCCAGGACACCTTGGCACCCGCCGCCGCCCGTCCGCCGAGCGTGGCCGGGGTGCCCTCGGCGACGATCCGGCCGTCGGCGAGCACCGCCAGCCGGTCGGCGAGCGCCTCCGCCTCGTCCAGGTAGTGCGTGGTGAGCAGGATCGTGGTGCCGTCGCCGGCCAGGGTGCGGATCAGCTCCCAGAACTGCCGGCGCGCCTCCGGGTCGAAACCGGTGGTCGGCTCGTCCAGGAAGAGCAGCTCGGGCCGCCCGACGATGCCCAGCGCCACGTCCACGCGACGCCGCTGGCCACCGGAGAGCGTACGGATCTTGCTGCTCTTCTTGGCCGTCAGGCCGACCAGCTCGATCACCTCGTCGGCCGGGCGCGGCTCGGGGTAGAAGCCAGCCACGTGCCGGACCATCTCGGTGACGGTCAGGTCGGCGGCGTCGTTGGCGTCCTGCAGCACGATGCCGATCCGGGTCCGCCAGGCCCGCCCGGCACTGCCCGGGTCCTCGCCGAGCACCCGGACGTCGCCGGAGGTACGGCGCCGGTGGCCCTCCAGGATCTCGACGCTCGTGGTCTTGCCGGCGCCGTTCGGGCCGAGCAGCGCGAAGATCTCACCGCGGGCGACGACGAGGTCGATGCCCGCGACGGCTTCCTTGTCCCTGTAGGTCTTCCGTAGACCGGTTACCTCGATGGCTTCCATGCCGACGATCGTCGCCGCCCGGGCTGCCCCGGCGCGACGACCGCGCGGCTGTCACCGGTTGTCCACCGGTCGATGGACAGCCTTTTCTACTCCCACCGGAAATTCCGGGCGGCGGCGGTCAGCCAGACCACCGCCCAAAGGCCCAGCGCCAGCCAGATCGAGAGCGGGATGCTGCCACCGTTCAGCAGGGTGTCCCGCAGCGCCTCGGCGTGCGCGGCGAGCGGCAGCAGGAACCAGCCGGCCGTGCCCAGGTCCGGTGCGGCGAACATGATCCCGCCGGCCGAGAGCATCAGCACGTAGATCAGGGTGGCCGCGCCGGTCGTCGTCTCCGGCTTGAGCACGCTGGCCAGCAGCAGCGCGAGCCCGCTGTAGCCGGCCGCGGCCAGCACCGTCACCCCGGCGGCCGGCAGGATCTCGCCCAGCTCCGGCCGCCAGCCGACCAGCACACCGACCAGTCCCAGGAAGAGCACCTGGAGCACGATCTGCACCAGGACCGCCGCGGTCTTGGCGAGCAGCAGGCCGGGGCGGGTGAGCGGGGAGGCGCCGAGCCTTTTCAGCACGCCGTAACCGCGCTCGTAACCGGTGGTGATCGCCTGGCCGGTGAACGCGGTGGACATCACGGTCAGCGCGAGCACCCCGGGCACCACGAAACCCAGCCGGTCGTCGGTGGGCAGGTTGGTGGCATGCGTCAGACCCGCGCCGAGCAGGACCAGCAACGGTACGCCCATGGCCAGCACCACCGCCTCGCCGCGGCGGGCGGTGAGCAGCAGCTCCATCCGGATCTGCTTGCCGAGGATGGTACGCATCGGGGCCCGGCCGGGCGCCGGCGTGAAGGTTCCGGCGCTCATTTGGCGACTCCAACGGTGTTCTGCGAGGTCAGGGAGAGGTAGACGTCCTCGAGGGTGCGGCGGCGGCTGCTCACCGCCGTCACCTGCGCCTCCGCGGCGGCGAACCAGCCGAGCACGTCGGCGAGGGCCCGGGTGTCCAGCGCGCCGGTGATCGCGTACTCCCCCGGCGAGGTCTCGGTGACCTCGTGCCGGGCCGCCAGCCCGGCCAGGTCCAGCCCCGGATCGGCACGGACCTCGAGCAGGTCGATGCCGGCCGCGGCGGTCAGCTCGGCGGGCGTGCCGGTGGCGGCCACCCGGCCGGATCGCATGATCACCACGTCGTCGGCGAGACGCTCGGCCTCGTCCAGCAGGTGCGTGGTGAGCAGGACGGAGACGCCGTCGGCGCGCAGCTCCTCGATCAGCTGCCAGGTGGTGTGCCGGGCCTCGGTGTCCATGCCGGCCGTCGGCTCGTCGAGGAAGACCAGCTCCGGACGGCCGACCAGGGCGACAGCGAGGCTGAGCCGCTGCTGCTCGCCACCGGAGAGCCGGCGGAACCGGGTCTTCTCGAATCTCCGCAGCCCGAGACGGTCCAGCAGCATCTCGGGGTCCAGCGGATTCGCCGCGAAGGAGGCGAACAGGCGCAGGATCTCACCGGCCGCGGCCCACGGGTAGACGCCGCCGGACTGCAGCATGATGCCCAGGCGCGGCATCAGCGCGTCGTGCTCGGCGACCGGGTCCATCCCGAGGATCCGGGCGGTGCCGGCGTCCGGTTTCCGGAAGCCCTCGCAAACCTGCAGCAGGCTGGTCTTGCCGGCGCCGTTGTGCCCGAGCAGGGCGAGCACCCGCCCGCGCGGGGCGCTGAGCGACACCCCGTCGACGGCCGTCGTGTCGCCGTAACGCACCACGACGTCTCGTACCTCAACCGCGGCCACGTCGCCACCCACCATGAGTTCCGCCCATCCGATCCGCCTCCGGCCACCATACGGCGGCTTTCCCGGGTCCCGGTCCGGGGCAGGCCCGGGATGGTCTCCCTCACTGCCCACCCCTGGCACCGAGCCTCCCGCCGCCACCACGGCGCCGCCTCCTCCCGCGGGCCGTTCCGCTCCTACTCGCGGCCGGTAGGGTTCCCGGCATGGCGGACCAGACCCGGGTCGTGGAGATCTACACCGACGGCGCCTGCGTGCCCAATCCCGGCCCCGGCGGCTGGGGCGCGGTACTGCGCTGGGGCACCGCGGAGAAGGACCTGTGCGGCGGCGAGGCCACCCCGACCACCAACAACCGGATGGAGCTGACCGCCCCGATCCGCGCCCTGGAGACGCTGAACCGGGCACCGCTGGTCGTCGACATCTACACCGACAGCGTCTACGTCCGCGACGGCATCACCAAGTGGATCCGCGGCTGGCGCGCCAACGGCTGGCGGACCGCGGCCCGCCAGCCGGTCAAGAACGTCGACCTGTGGCAGCGCCTGGACGCCGCGGTCGGCAGGCACGAGGTCCGCTGGCACTGGGTGAAGGGCCACGCCGGCCACCCGGAGAACGAGCGCGCCGACCGCCTGGCCGCCCGGGGCCTGCAGGAAGCCCTCGCCGCCGCCGGCCTCTGACTCGCCGCGGCCTCGTCAGCCGTCCCCGGCCGGCGCGCGCCGCGCGAGCGCGGCGAGCGTGCGCAGGAACGCCTCCCGATCGGCTGCCGGCAGGTCGCCCAGCAGCGCGTCCTCGGCCGACCGGATCTCCGCCCGCACCGCCCGGTGCAGCGCCCGGCCCGGCTCGCTGAGCCCGAGCAGCCGCACCCGCCGGTCGGCCGGATCCGGCTCCCGCTCGATGAGCGCACGTTCCTGCAGGTCGTCGAGGATCGGGATGAGCCGCGTCTTGTCCGCGCCGATGCTCGCCGCCAGCGCCGCCTGCGTCCGCACCGACCCGCCGGCCAGCGCGCTCAGCACGACGTAGCCCCACATCGTCACCCCATGCCGCGCCAGGATCGGCTGCTCCATAGCGATCAGCCGCCGGCCCAGCCGCCCCACCATCGTCCCGAGATCGTCCCGCTCCACCAGCGCAGCTTGTCACGCCCACCGGCCCGCACCGCCGCGCCGCCTCCCACCGGCTCACCCGGCCCGGTCGTCCCCTTGACTAATCATAAGCGGAAGCAGATCGTAGGCATATGCATATGATTACCGAGGACCTCCGCCCGCTCCACGCCGCGGCGGTCCGCGCCACCGTCGGCCTGGTCGCCCGGGCCACCCCGGCCGACCTGGCGAAACCCACCCCGTGCGCCGGCTGGGACCTGGCCGCCCTGCTGTCCCACATGACCGTCCAGCACCACGGCTTCGCCGCGGCGGCCCGCGGCCGCGGTGCCGACGAGACCTGCTGGGTGCCGGCGCCGCTCGGCACCGACTTCCCCTCCCGGTACGCCGACGCCGTCACCGACGTCCTGGCGGCCTTCGCCGAACCCGGCGTCCTGGACCGCCCGTTCGTCCTCCCCGAGTTCGGCACCGACCGCCCCTTCCCCGGCCGCCTGGCGCTCGCCTTCCACCTGGTCGACTACGTGGTCCACGGCTGGGATGTCGCGCGTTCCCTGGGCCTGCCCTACCAGCCGGCCCCGGAGATCCTGGCCGCCACCCTCCCGATCGCCCGGGCCGTTCCGGACGACGCGAACCGCCTGGCCCCCGGCGCCGCCTTCGCCCCGGCCCACCCGGTCCCGCCCGGCACCGATCCGCTCACCGAGATCCTGCTGCTCCTCGGCCGCCGCCCCGGACCGGGCCGCGTTCCGGAGCCCGGCCGGGCCGCGGCGTGACCGGGAGCACGGCTGGCACCCGGCCGGACTCGGCAACCCCGGCCTAACGGCGGATGAACTGGTCGGCGGCCAGGGCCAGGTCGGCCTGCAGCGCCCGGGTGTCGCGGCGGGTGGCGTACGCGGTGAGGGCGGCGTTTATCGCGTTCTGCCAGGGCTGGGAGCAGGCCGACCCGTGGGCACACGACGGAACCTGAGTGGCGGACTTCCAGTCGGCCATCGCGGACTGCTGGTAGGGGGAGAACCCGGTGGACGGCACGTCGGTCCGCGCCGGGATCGAGCCCTTGGCGGCGTTGAAGTCGCGCTGGCCGGCGGCCGAGCCCACGGTCTTGAGCCAGCACTCGGTGCCGGTCAGGTTCAGCGTGCCGGTGGCCATCGTGAACGCGTCGGCGAGCCACTGGAACGTGCCGCCGTTACCGGGGAAGGTGAACCAGCCGTACCCCGCGAGGCCCTTGGCCGCCAGGTCGGCCGCCTCCCAGTCGCCCATCAGCTGGTAACCGGCCTTGCCGTCGATCAGCAGCCGCTCGGCCTGCGGCCAGTCGAGGCTGTCGCGGTCCGCGTTGCCGAAGCTCAGCAGGCGGGCGAAGTCGCCGACCGCCCGGGTCACCGGGGCGCCGGTCCAGGCGGTCTCGCCGGTGAACAGGCCGGCGAACCCACCGGCGCCCAGGTCGCTGATCAGGACCGCCTCCAGCAGCATCAGCTGGGTCCAGTCCCGGCCGAGGGCCAGCGGCGCCTCGACACCCGCCGCCCGCAGTTTCGCCAGGTCGCCCAGGAAGGCGCGCAGATCCTTCGGCGGGGTGGCGGCGAGACCCGCCCGGGCCAGCACCGCCGGATTGGTCCAGACGACGTTGGCGCGGTGGATGTTGGCCGGGACCGAATAGATCTTCCCGTGGACCGTGAGGTCGTCGACCAGGCCGGCGGGGAACGCGGCCCGCAGCCCCCACGCGTCGTAGTAGGCGGTCAGGTCCTGCACCTGGCCGGCGTCGATGTAATCGGTCAGCTCGGCGCCGGCGTGCGCCTGGAACGTGTCCGGCGGGTCCCGGCGGGCGATCCGCCGGGTCAGCTCCTGCTTGGCGTTGACCCCGGCGCCACCGGCCACCGCGCCGTTCTCGAAGCGCTGGCCCGGGCAGTCCGCGGCGAACCGGGCGACCAGCGCGTCCAGTCCGGCCTTCTCCCCGCCCTCGGCCCACCAGGTGAACACCTCCACGGTGCCCGGCCCGGGCGGCTCGTCGTCTCCGCCCGATCCGCAGGCCGAGACGCCCAGCAACGCTGCCACAGCGAGAACGGCCACCATGCGCATGCCGCTCAGACTATTACCGAACGGGCCAAAGCGCCGCACTCCATCACTGCCTCGCCGATACCGGCTCCGGCAACTCCCGGCGGGCCCGGAACGGCCCGCAGATCACGATCAGGCCGGTCAGCGCATAGGTCACCGTCATCACGGCGACTGCCGTCCGATTTCCGTACGCGGTAGCCAGCATCCCGCCGAGCACCGCACCGACCGGGATCGTCCCCAGGTTCACGAACTGCATCGCGGTCAGCACCCGCCCGAGCAGCTCGGCCGGCACGTACGCCTGCCGGAAGCTGCCCGCTATCACGTTCCCGGCGACCACGAACCCGCCCACCAGCACGGTCCCGGCGACGAACGGGATCAGCCCGAGCCCCGGACCGGCGAACGGGATCAGCAGCGCGGCCACCCCGGTCGCGGCCTTGCAGGCGACCATCGCGCGGGCGGCGCCGAACCGGCGGATCAGCAGCGGCGCCGCGCCCGCGGCGGCGACGCCACCCAGGCCGGACGCGGACACCAGCAGCCCCACCGTCCCGGTGCCGACGCCCACGTCACGGATCAGGAAGACCACTGTCAGCGCGGTGTACCCGGTCAGCGCGAGATTGGCCACGGCACCGTGCGCCATCAGATTGCGCAGGTAGGGGTCGCGCAACAGCCAGCTGACACCGGCCCGGATCTCGTGGGCCAGATGCCGCCGCGGCCGGTGCGCGACCGGGCGCTCCGGGCGGCGGATCAGCGCCAGCCCGAGGAACGAGACGGCGAAGCTGGCCGCGTCGACGACCAGGCCGGTGACGGCCCCGGCGAACGCGGCGAGCGCCCCGCCCAGCGCCGGCCCGGCGATCTGCGCCGCCGAGTCGCTGCCGTGGGTCAGCGCGTTCGCCCGGACCAGGTCGCCGGCGGCGAACATGGCCGGCACGTAACCGGTGTGCGCGACCTCGAAGAACACCGACGCCACCCCGGTGAGCAGGGCGACCACGAGCAGGTGGGCGACCGTGAGGTGGCCCAGCCAGGCGGTCACCGGGACGCTCGCCACCAGCAGCGCGCTGGCCGCGTCGCAGGCCAGCAGGACCGGGCGCTTGGCCATCCGGTCCACCCAGGCGCCGGCCGGCAGGCCGATCAGCAGCCAGGGCAGCCAGGCGGCCGCGGTGAGCAGGCTGACCGTGAGGGCGCCGGCGTCCAGCACCCGCACCGCGAGCAGCGGGGTCACCACGCCGGCCACCGAGGTGCCCAGCTTGCTGACGGTGAGCCCGCCCCACAGCCGGCGGAAATCCGGATCGGCGAGGATGCCGGTCATCACGGCCTCGCCGGGAAGCCGCGACTCATCAGGAAGACCGGCACGCGGTCGGCCCGCTCCGGGCGACCCCGGTACTTCAGGACCACGGCCTCCAGCTCGGCGCCCAGCTCGGCCAGCTCCTCCGGGGACAGCCGCAGCCAGAAGTCGGCGGCGATCGCGCTGTGCACCCAGGGCTCGGTGCGTGACGCGGGGCTGCCCAGCCAGGTGTGGATCAGGTCGATCTGGCGCTGCAGGCCGATCGCGTCGGCGGCGTCGGCGACCTCGGGCGAGAAGTCGGCCGGATCCCAGGACAGGCGCGGGTCGCCCATCCGCCACCAGTGCTCCTTGCGGTTGCGGGCCAGCTCGGGGGCCTCCTCGATGAGACCGGCGTCGGCGAGCACGCGCAGGTGGTGACTGACGTTGGCGACCGCCTGGCCGGTGGCCCGGGCCAGCGCGCTCGGCGTCGAGGGGCCGTCGACACGCAGGTTGTCCAGCAGGCGGCGGCGTAACGGGTGGGCGACCGCCTTGAGGACGGCCTCGTCGCGAATCTCAGCCATGCCTCCAGCATGCAAAGTAAAGAACTGTTGCGCAACAGCTATTTACTAAGTTCGCCGGCGACCACGGGCGGGACGGCTCCGGGCGTACCGTAAATCGGTTTTGATCTGGAAACGACGGAGCCGGGGCGCGGGCCGGCCCCCACGCGAACCCGCGCCCCGACCACCCACTCAGACCTCGGCGGTCAGCTCGAAGACCTGGGTGGTGGGGTGGCCGGCGCGCTCGTGCACGCGCATCACGGCCTCCTTGCTGGGTCCGGTGCTCAGGCAGAACACCTTGCCGCTCTCCGGGTCGAGCCAGGCGCGTTCGAAGTGCACGCCCTCCTCGCCCTCGATCTTGAGGTCGGCGTCGTGCGCCGCACTCAGCTGCTCCGGGGTGACCCCGAAGAATCCGTCGTGGACGTCCATGAACTTCGCCATCGCCATGTCTCCTCGCAGTGCGGCGAAAATCGACCCGCTCAGCGTGCTCCGGCCGGCGCCGTCGGACATCGGCCATAACACCTAGGAAGCGGGGTTCCCGCTCCTGAAGTTCCGCTGTGCCGCACAGCAGTCCGGTCCTCGTCGGACGCGACTTCGCGGGGTCCGCGGTGCTGACCGCGCGCGAGCTGGAAATGGCGCGGCTGGTGGCCTCCGGGCGTACCGGCCGGGAGATCGCCGGAGAGCTGATCATCTCGCCGCGGACGGTGGCGGCCCACGTCGAGCACATCCGCACGAAGCCGGGCGTCAGCCGCCGCACCCGGATCGCCGGGTGGCTCGCAACGGTTGAGGCTTCCAGTTAATTCGATCGGGGTACGTCAAACGGGCCATAGCTCACGGTCTATCTTGATCGGCACAATACGCACATGACCGCTCCGGGTAACACCGTCATTCTGCTCGCCCTGCTCAGTGTGTTCGTGGGCTGCGTCGGGTATGCGGTGGGGCGGTGGCACGAGCGCCGGGCCAGCGGTTACGAGCGGGAAGAGGCGTATCGGGACGGGTACGACCAGGCGGCTCGCCGGGCGTTCAGCCTGGCGGCCCGGGTGGCCGGGCCGCGGCGGCGGGGGGCGGTCCGGGCGTCGGCGGTGGTGTCCCGATCGGGTGAGGCCGCGGCGCCCGTCCCTTCCGCCGCGGTGCCCTCGCCGGTCTCCTCCGCAGCGGTCCCCGCGCCGCCGGTCCCCGCTACCCCGGTCACCGTGCCACCGGTCACCGCGCCGCCCGTCCCCGCCACCGTGGTCCCCATGGCGCACTCGCCTTCCGCCGCGGTCCCCGCCCCGCACTCGCCTTCCGCCGCGGTCCCCGCCCCGCCGGCGCCGTTCCCCTCTCCCAGTGCGGTTCCTTCACCTCTCAGTGGCGTCTCCCCCGCGCACCCCTCCACCGCGGTCCCTTCACCCCTCAGCGGCCCCGCGCACGCTCCTGCGGCAGCTCTCCAGCCGGGTGCGGTGGTGCCCGAATCGACTCCCCGGCAGCGCCGGGGAGGGAATCCGGCGACGATTCCGGCGGTCGGCTTCCCGGCTCCGGCGCCGCACGTCGTGCCGGGCCTTCCCGAGCCGCAGGCGGTGGGCGGGGTTCGTTACTCGGCACTGCCGGATCCGCACTGGCCGGCGCTCCCGGAGCCGGAATCCGTTCCCGGGGCTCCGCGGCCCCGGCACTGCGCGGAGACCGCCTCGGAGCCCACGCTGGAAACCGGGCCGCGGACGGGGCTGCCGACCGGACTGGAGACCGGGCAGCGGACCGGCCCGGAGACCGGCCCGCACGGGCCGCGAACCGGCCCGGAGACCGGACCACAGACCGGGTTGGAGACGGAGCCGCAGCATGGGTCGCGAATCGACCTGGCGGCTGGACCGGGAACCGGGCTGGGCACCGGGCCGCAGGCTGGGTCTGAGATCGGGCCGGACACCGGAACTGAGGCCGGGTCGCGGACCGGGGCGGATGGCTCGGGGCGGCATGGTGTGCCGGAGGAGCTGGTGCAGGCGGCGACCTACAAGCTCCCGGCCGATCGGGTGGCCCGGGCGAAGGTGCAGGGCGCGCCACCGGAGTCCGGCGGCCGCCCGCCGGTTCCACGGCCCCGGGGTCTGTGAGCGGATTTCTGTCGTACCCCGGGTCTAGGTTTCCGGGCATGGTCACCGTCGATGACGTGCGGCGGGTCGCCCGGGATCTGCCGCGCAGCGAGGAGCACCTGATCCGGGACAGAGTGAAATTCCGCGTGGGCAGGATCGTCTATGTCGCGTTCTCCCGCGACGAGACGACGATGGGCTTCGGCTTCCCCAAGGAGGAGCGCGCCGGCCTGGTCGCCGCCGACCCGTCGAAATTCCAGCTCCCCCGCGAGTCCGACATGCGCTTCAACTGGGTCGTGGCCCGCCTCGACCAGCTCGACGAGGCGGAGATGACCGAGCTGGTGCTGGACGCCTGGCGCATGGTCGTCCCGAAAAAGGTGTGGACCGCATACCTCCCACGCCTGGCCTGACGCCACAGGCGCGACACCACCCGCGGCCCGGGAGCGACGCCGGACCGGCGACCGCGCGACACCACCCGCGGGGCCCGGGAGCGACCGTCGGGCCGGCGACCGGCGCGGCACCACCCGCGACCACGAGGGGCGGGCGGAGGACGACTGAGGCACCACCAGCCCACGATCACGCGAGGGGCGGGCGGGGTCCGCCCGAAGCACCACCCAACCGCGAAGGGCGGCCGGCGCGGTGACCGGCCGCCGCGGGGGATGCCACGGGCGGGTGCTCCCGGCGTACCGGAAGCGGTTTGGGGTGGAAGCGGTCCGTCAGACGGCGAACTCCGCGGGGGTGTCGGCGCCCTCCAGGAAGAGGCGGCCGGCCTCCGATGCCGGGACCGGACGGGAGAAGTAGTAGCCCTGGGCGAAACCGCAGCCCATCTCCCGCAGCGCCGCGAGCTGCCCGAACTCCTCGATGCCCTCGGCCACCGTCGCCATGCCCAGGCTCTTGCCGAGGCGGACGATGGTGTCGGTCAGTGCGGTGTCGCCGGTCAGCACGCCGCCGAGGCGTTCGACGAAGGAGCGGTCGATCTTCAGGGTGTCGACCGGGAAGCGGCGGAGGTAGGCGAGCGACGAGTACCCGGTGCCGAAGTCGTCGATGGCCAGCGTGAGGCCGAGGGCCTTGAGCCGGACCAGCTGCTCCAGGTTGGCCTCGGTGTCGGTCATCAGGACCGACTCGGTCATCTCCAGGCAGAGGCGGTCGGCCGGCATGCCGGTCTCGGCCAGCACGGCCGCCACCGTCTCGGCGAAGTCGGGCTGGTCGAACTGGCGGACCGACACGTTCACCGACATCTTCAGCGGACGGCCGCCGGCGGCCGCGCTCCACTCGACCGCCTGGCGGCAGGCCTCCTGCAGCACCCAGCGGCCGAGCGGCACGATCATGCCGGTGGCCTCGGCGATCGGGATGAAGTCCAGCGGGTTGATCATGCCGCGGGTCGGGTGCGGCCAGCGGACCAGCGCCTCGAAGCCGACCACCTGGCTGGTGTCCAGGTCCACGGTGGGCTGGTAGTGCAGGCGCAGGTCGTGGTTCTCCAGCGCGGCGCGCAGGTCGTTCTCCAGCTCCAGGCGCTCGACCAGGCCCTCCTGCATCTGCGGGCGGTAACTGGTGAAGGTGCCGCCGCCGGCCGCCTTGGCGTGGTGCATGGCCAGGTCGGCGTGCCGGAGCAGCTGGTCGCCGTCCTCGGCCGAGGCGGCGGTGGCCAGGCCGATGCTGGCCCGGACGTGGATGTGCCGGGCACCGACCACGATCGGCGCCTCCAGGTCGTCGAGGATCCGGCGGGCGACGCGCTCCGCCTCGGCGAACGAGGCCGCCTCGATCAGCACCGCGAACTCGTCGGCGCCGAACCGGGCCACCACGTCCTCGGCGCGCACGCAGGCCTGGATCCGGTCGGCGATCTGCACCAGCAGCTGGTCCCCGGCCAGGTGGCCGAGGCTGTCGTTGACCCGCTTGAAGCCGTCCAGGTCCAGGTGCAGCACGGTCAGGTCGGTGGTCCGGCGCAGCGCCGCGATCGCCTGCTCCCGGAACAGCGCCCGGTTCGCGAGCTGGGTCAGCGGGTCGTGGTACGCCTCGTGCACCAGCTGGTCCTGCAGTTCCTTGCGCTCGCTGATGTCCCGGGTGTTCAGCACGAACCCACCCACGTGCGGGTCGTCCACCAGGTTCGTGATGATCATCTCGGAGGGGCGCTTCCGGCCGTCCTGGTGGGTGTGCACGACCTCCCGGGTGGCGGTGGCGTACGGCCGGGCCGCCACCTGCCGCATCGCCTCGGACAGCCGCATCGACACCTCGGGGTCGAGCAGGTCGGTGTAGTGCCGGCCGACGAACGCCTCCGGCGGGTAGCCGAAGACCCGCTGCATCGACTCGCTCTGGTACGTCACCCGCCCGTCCGCGTCGATCACCGTGACGACGTCCGAGCTGTGCCGGATCAGCGCGTGGAAGTGCTGCTCGCGAGCGTGCAACTCGGCGGTCCGGTCCTCGACCCGGGCCTCCAGGGTCCGGGTCAGGTCCCGGTTCTCCAGCAGGGTGAGCACCTGCCGCCCGATCAGCAGCAGGATCAGCAGCGAGCGGGTGTACGCCACGAACGGGCTGCTGTGCCCGGTGGTGATGTGGAACAGCACGCTGGCGAAGAGCGCGGCCAGCACGGCGGCGTACGGCAGCAGCACGCCGCCGGTCCGCAACCGCGGGCTGAACTCGCTCTTGAGCGGCTCGGCGTCCTTGGGCCGGGCCGCGCCGATGGTGATCAGCCCGAACCCGATCAGCCAGCCCAGGTCGATGACCGATCCGGCCTGGTAGTCGTGGACCATCCGCAGGTAGGCGTAGCCGATGTCGGAGACCGCGAAGGCGGTCACCCCGAGCCCGGTGAAGGTCAGGTCCGCCGAGCAGCGGTACAGCGCCCGCCGCTGCGGCAGCATGTACCCGATCATGGTGGCGATCACGATGTCGCCGAGCGGGTAAAGCAAAGTCAGGTAGAAGCCCAGCCCGTCGTCGGCCGGGTCGAGTCGCGGGTCGACCACGAAGACCCAGCTCACCAGCACCAGCGAGACCGCCACCAGCATGCCGTCGAGCACGCTGCGGGCCCGGTTGGCCCTCGGCTGCGAGGCGCTGGGCAGGATCAGCAGGCCGAGCGGGACCAGCAGCAGCAGGCCCAGATATCCGGCGTCGGCCGGCGACGGGATCACCGAGGCGCCGCCGGTCGGCCAGTACTCGACCAGCGTGTACGACAGCCCGAGACCCCAGCTCAGCAGCCCGGTCCCGATCGTCGCCCAGCCCCACCGGGCCCGGCCGGTGAACATCCGGCCACGGCGCCAGCAGGTGGCGGCCGCGATCCCGGCGGCGGCGGTGAGCGCCCAGGTGGACAGGCCGGAGCCGCCCACCCCGCTACCGATCAGCACGGTGAGCACCGCGAGGACCGAGGTGACGGCGATGCAGACCCGGACCCAGCGGCGGAAGTCCGCCGGTCCCTGCGCGTTGTTGCGAGTCATCGCGACGCCTCCGCCTCGGTTTGCTGGTCAACCGGGGCTATCGGGCCGGATCCCACCGGCATGAGAGGGAGCCCGGGTGCAAAGCGGTTAGCGCTAGTCACTCGTACGGAAATCTCCCGCGTACGAGTTACACAGTTCGATGCATGCCGGTCGCACTGGTTAAGGTGGGCGGGTGACCGCCGCGGAACTGCTCGCCGCCTCTGGCCGCTTCACCATCGCGCCCGGCCTGTCCGATCGTGAACTCGGCGACCTGGAGGCCGAGTTCGGCTTCACGTTCGCTCCGGACCATCGCGCGTTCCTCGCGGCCGGCCTGCCCACGGGCATCGGCTGGCCGGACTGGCGAGGCGGCGACCGGTCCGCGCTGCGGGCGGCGCTGACCGCGCCGGTCGAGGGCGTGCTGTTCGACGTGGCCGAAAACGATTTTTGGTACGACGGGTGGGGTGCCCCCTTCGGCGACCGCATCGCCACCGCCCGCGCCGGCCTGATGATCGCGCCCCGGATGATCCCGCTCTACGCCCACCGCTACCTGCCGGCCGCCATCCCCGGCCACCCGGTGCTCTCCATCTATCAGAGCGACGTGCTCTGCTACGGCGCCGACCTGAGCGACTGGCTGAACCGCGAGTTCGGCCTCGGCGAGCCCGCCAACCGGCGGGTCCGCCCGACCGTACCGTTCTGGAGCGTCCTGGCCTCCTGAGCGCTCAGCCGCCGGAGGCCTCCCGCTTCGCCTTCGCCCGGCGTTTTCCCTCGTGCATGGCCTGCACCCGGGCCACCGGGATGGTGTGCCCCTCGGCGACGAGTTCCTCGCCGAGCGGCTGCGCCGGCGGCATCGCGGCGGCCCACGGATCCCGGTCGCCGAGCAGCCCCGGCGCACTGCGGATGGTGAAGTCCGCCGGCGTCACCGCGTCCAGGTCGTCCCAGGCGAGCGGGAACGACACCGGCACGCCGGGCCGGATCCGCGGGCTGTAGGCGGCCGCCACCGTCGCACCGCCGGCCCGGGTGGCGTCCAGGAACACCTTCCCGTGCCGGTCCTCCCGGATGAAGGCGGTGGTCGCCAGAACCGGATCGATCCGCTCGGCGCGGGCCGCGACGGCCCGCTGGGCCGCGGCCACGTCCTCCGGCGCCGGGTCGCCGGCCAGCGGCACGAAGATGTGCAGTCCCTTGGAGCCGCTGGTCTTCACCGCCCCGGTCAGGCGCGAGTCGGCGAGGGCCTGGCGGACGAGCCGGGCCGCGCCGACGACCGTCGCGAAGCCGCCGTCCGGTGGCGGGTCCAGATCCATGATCAGGTGGGTCTGCCGGTGCGGCGCGTCGACGGTGGCCAGCGCCGGGTGGAACTCGACGGCCCGCTGGTTGCCGAACCACAGCAGGGTGCGCCGGTCGTTGCCGAGGGCGTAGGTCACCTCGCGGTGCGACGCCTCGGCCCACACCGTGGTGCGCGGAACCCACTCCGGGGTGTATTTCGGCAGGTTCTTCTGCATGAACTGGTCCTGGCCGCGAAGCACCCGGATCACCGAGAGCGGCCGGTCCCGCAGCACCGGGATCAGCCGGCCGGCCATCACGTCCAGATAGTCGATCAGGTCCCGCTTGGTGGCACCGGCCCCCGGGAAAATCTCCTGATCCAGATTGGTCAGCGGCACACCGTCGCGCTCGTCAGCCATGCCGTCCATCATCCACCCGGGACCGCGGTTCACCCATGATCGCCGGCCGCGCCCGCCCGCGCCGGCGGGCCCAGGCCAGCACCAGCGCCGCCGGCAGCACCCCGGCCAGATACCAGAACAGGTCGGCCGGGTCGAAGCTCACCCCGAGCACCAGCCGGGCCACCACGCTGCGCGCCGACAGCTCCGCCGGAATCGGCGAGAGCTGCAGCAACTCGACAGCCCAGCACCACCCGGCGGCGATCAGCGCGACCCGGCCCACCGGCAGCCGCGGCCAGAGGAACACCACGCCGGCGAAGACCGCCGCGGCGTAGAGCGCCGTCCCGGACGCCTGCTCGACCAGGCCGTTGCTGAGCAGCGGACTCCCGGTGAACGCCCGGATCCCGAAGGCCAGCAGCACGCATCCCACCGCGGCACCGCCCGCGAGCAGCCGCGGGCCCACCCAGGTCGACATGCGGAGCAAGCTCGATCCGCTCAACCCGCCGGGTAGATCCGGCTCGGCGTGATCAGCACCGCCGCCCGGCGCTGCTCCAGCATGGTGCGGTCGTAGCCGGGCCAGTCGTCGTGGGTGCCGCCGGCCGCCGTGAAGATCTCGCGCAGCAGCAGGCGCAGGCGCTCCGGGTCGAGCCACGGCTGCGGGTCGTCCGGCCCGGCCAGCTGGGCCCGGCCCTCCACGGTGGCGTAACGCCAGCCGCTGCGGAAGGCCACCGCGAGGCTGGGCCGCTCCCGGAGGTTGCGCAGTTTCACCGGCCCGTAGGTGACGAAGGCGAGCACCCGGGACCCGTCCGCCGGATGGTCGATCAAGCCGGTGTTGACCAGCGTGGACTGCACGGTGCCGTCGGCGCGGGCGGTGGACACGATGGCCAGCCCGGTCTCGCCGCGGCTCAGCTCCCAGGCATCCTCGAGCGTGGTCATTCGGTCAACGTACCCCGCCGCACCACCCTCCCGGGGTATGCGATCCGGCCGGATTCGCGGGAATCATCGGAGGTCGGGAAGGGAGCGAGCGATGACCGAACCGAGAACCGCACCGAGAACCACCGCACCGGCCGCCCGGGTGCCGGCCCGGAGCGCCCCGCCCGGCCGGGTGCCGGTCGCGCCCGAGCGGGCCGCCGGGCCGCACGACCCCGGGCCCCCGGAGCAGTACGCCGGCGAGCCGGTGCCGGATCCCTGGGCGGCGGAGACCCCGTAGCCTGCACGGGTGCTGATCAGTTTCGGATGCCCGGTGTCCGGTGCGTGGGCCCGGCCGGAGACCCTGACGTCGATCGCCCGGCGGGCCGAGGAGTTGGGCTACCACGGCCTCTGGGCGTTCCAGCGGCTGCTCGTCGGCGAGGAGCAGGACCTGGCCCCGGTCTACCAGAGCGTGCTCGACCCGATCGTGGCGCTGACCTGGGCCGGCGCCGCCACCTCCCGGATCCGGCTGGGCGTCTCGGTGATCAACCTGCCCTACGTCTCGCCGGCCTACCTGGCGAAACAGGCGGGCACCCTGGACCGGCTCACCGGCGGGCGGTTCGACCTGGGGCTGGGCACCGGCTGGTCGGAGCCCGAGTTCGCGGCCACCGGCTCGGACCCGAATCCGCGTGGCCGCCGCACCGAGGAGTACCTGGCCGTGCTGCGCACCCTCTTCGCCGACGAGGTGTCGGCTTTCGAGGGCGAGTTCTACCGGGTGCCGCCGAGCCGGATGCGCCCGCGCCCGGCGCGGGCCGGCGGGCCGCCGATCCTGCTGGGCGGCAGCGCCGAGGTCGCCCTGCGGCGGGCCGGTCGGATCGCCGCCGGGTGGGTCAGCAGCAGCCGGGCCAGCCTCGCCGAGATCGAGCGAGGGGCACGGGTGGTCCGGTCGGCCGCTGCCGCCGCCGGCAAGGACCCCGCTTCGGTACGGGTGGTGGTGCGCGCCGTGGTGGACCCGGAGTCGTCCTGGTCGCAGATGCGGCAGCAGGCCCGGCGGTACGCGGACGCCGGCGCCACCGAACTCTTCTACGAGCCGAACTGGCACCCGCGGATCGGCGACCCGGACGGGGATCCGGACGCGGCCGCCGCCCTCGGTGAGGAGATGCTCGTCAATCTCGCACCAGCGTGATCACCAGGTGGGGCGGGTGTTTACCCTTGCCAGGTGGACCAGCGCTCTCCGACCGTCTACCGGACCCGTTCCTGGACGACCCGTAACCGGGCCCTCGCCGGCCTGGCGGCTCTCGGCCTGCTGCTGACCGGCTACGTGATCGGCCGCTGGCAGGACACGCCGGCCGCCACGGCCACCCCGGCGGTGGCGGCGCCGGCCTCGGAGTCGCCCGCCGCCTCGCCGGCACCCTCGCTCACGCCCACCACGCCGGCACCCACCCCGGTCAGGTACGGGCTGCTGCAGGCCGAGGCGGCCAACGAGCTCGCCGGTGTCCAGCCGCAGGACACCGAGGACGAGGGCGGCGGGCAGAACGTCGGCTGGATCAACCGGGCCGACCACCTGCGGTTCGACAACTTCGTGTTCGGTGAGGTGCCGGCGCGGAAGGCGAAGATCCGGGTGGCGTCCGGCGCCGGGGTGGCCGGCCGCGTCGAGATCCGGCTCGACACGCTGGAGAGCGAGCCGGTCGGGCAGCTGTCGGTGAGCAACACCGGCGGCTGGCAGGCGTGGCGTACCGGCATCGCGGCGCTGACCCCGGTCACCGGCACGCACACCGTCTACCTGACGTTCGCCGCCGACGACGACAGCGAGTTCATGAACGTGAACTGGATCCAGTTCGACCACTAGGCGGTGGCCGACACCTCGATCCGGCGGGGCTCGCGCTCCTCCAGGAGCGGGATACTCAGGGTGAGGACGCCCTGGTCGTAACGGGCCTCCAGGCGGTCGGTGTCCAGCTTGTCGGAGAGCCGCACCTGCCGGCTGACCGCGCCCATCGGGCGCTCGGCGACCAGGTATCGGACGCCGGCCCGCTCGGCGCGGCCACGCTCGGCCCGTACGGTCAGCACCTTGCCGTCGACGGTGACGTCGATCGACGCCGGGTCGACACCGGGCAGGTCGATGTCGAGGTAGAACGTGTCGTCCTCCCGGTACGCGTCCAGCCGGGCGCCCGCGGTCCGGGTCGAGGTCTCGAAGACCCGGGCGGTGAGACGCTCGAGGTCGCGCACGGTCGGGGTGCTGAGCAACATGGTGGCTCCTCGTTCTTTTCCTTGAGCGTGGTGACTCAAGCACTTCCTTGAGTGTGGGTGACTCAAGTCTGAGAACTGAGATTCCCGGTACGCGATTCCCCCGCAAAGTTGTGACGGCGAACTCTCGAACATGTGTACTAAGCTGGTCCGGTGATCCTGCACGCGGACCTGGACTCGTTCTACGCGTCGGTGGAGCAGCGCGACGATCCCGCGCTGCGCGGCCGGCCGGTCCTGGTCGGCGGCGGCGTGGTGCTCGCCGCCTCCTACGAGGCGAAAGCGTGCGGGGTGCGCACCCCGATGAGCCTGAGCCGGGCCCGCGCGCTCTGCCCGCGGGCCGTGGTGGTGCCGCCCCGGATGAGCGCCTACTCGGCGGCCAGCGAGGCGGTCTTCGCGGTGTTCCGGGACACCACGCCGATCGTCGAGCCGATCTCCATCGACGAGGCGTTCCTCGCCGTCGACGGACTGCGGCGGATCAGCGGGGCACCCGAGGAGATCGCCCGGCGGCTGCGCGCCGAGGTCCGCTCCCGGGTCGGCCTGCCGATCACTGTCGGCGTCGCCCGCACCAAGTTCCTCGCCAAGGTCGCCAGCGGCGTCGGCAAACCGGACGGCCTGCTGGTCGTCCCGCCCGGCGCGGAGCTGGAGTTCCTGCACCCCCTGCCGGTGGAGAAACTCTGGGGTGTCGGGCCGAAAACCGCCGCCAAGCTGCGCGAGCGCCAGATCCACACGGTCGGGCACGTGGCCCGGGTCGGCGAGGCCGCGCTGGTCGCGATGCTCGGGGCGCACGCCGGTCGGCACCTGCACGCGCTCGCCCACAACCACGACCCGCGGCGGGTGACCACCGGCGGGCGGCGCGGTTCCATCGGGGCCCAGTGCGCGCTCGGCCGCGGGCGCTCGTTCGACGAGGTGGAGGCGGTGCTGGCGGCCCTCGTCGACCGGGTCACGCACCGGATGCGCGGCGCACACCGAGCCGGCCGGACGGTCACCCTGCGCCTCCGGTTCGCCGACTTCCAGCGCGTGACCCGCTCCCGCAGCCTGCTGAAAGCCACCATGCGGACCGGTGCCGTGCTGCGCACCGCCGTCGAGCTGCTCCACGAGGCCCACCCGCTGATCGCCCAGCGAGGCCTGACCCTGGTCGGCGTCGCCGTCAGCAACCTCGACGGCGAGGGAAACGTCCAGTTGGAGCTGCCCTTCGACGCCCCTCGGCAGGACGGCCTGGACGCCGCGGTCGACCGCGTCCGGGATCGTTTCGGCGCCACGTCCCTGCACCGAGCCGACATGCTCGGCCGCGAAATGCACCCCTCCGCCCCCCTCCTCCCCGACTGACCCCACCGGCTGGCCGTCACGGTGCTCTCCCCCAACCGTCACCACCAGCCCGAGTCCCCAACCGCCGCGAACCAGCGAACCGACACCAAGCGGCTGGCCATCACGGTGGCCTCCCAGGACGCGACACCACCCTGACGGCCAGCCCGACAGAACGAGCGCCAGCACATCAGCGAGCAGGCAGGGCGCGGCTGGCCATCACGGTGGCCTCCCAGGACGCGACACCACCCTCACCACCAGCCCCAAACACCAACCGCCGCAAACCAGCGAACCGGCGGCAAGCGGCTGGCCATCACGGTGGCTTCCCGGGACGGGACACCACCCTGACGGCCAGCCCGACAGAACGAGCGCCAGCACATCAGCGAGCAGGCAGGTCCCGGCTGGGCGTCACGGTGGCTTCCCGGGACGGGACACCACCCTGACGGCCAGCCCGACAGAACGAGCGCCAGCACATCAGCGAGCAGGCAGGTCCCGGCTGGGCGTCACGGTGGCTTCCCGGGACGGGACACCACCCTCACCGCCAGCCCGACAGAACGAGCGCCAGCACATCAGCGAGCAGGCAGGGCGCGGCTGGCCGTCACGGTGGTGTGCGGGGACGGAGACCACCGTGACGACCAGCCGGGACCTGGTGCGGCGGGACTGGGGGTGACGGTGAGCGGCCACGGGCAATGAAGGGGACGGCGATCGTTTTGGACGCGCAGCGGCCAGATCGCCGGCCCCGGCCCGCGCGGGAGCGTGCGATCCGCACCACAGCGGACGCGCGTAAATGAAGATCTTGAAGTTGATCTTCCGGTTGTTCGGAAGCACGCGCGCCCAAGCGGATCGACAGGGCGGGATGAGGCGATCCGAGGACGCGGCGGGCGAGGCGATCCCGGCGGGCGAAGCGATCCGAGGACGCGGCGGGCGAGGCGATCCAAGGCGGCGGGCGAGGCGATCCGAGGACGCGGCGGGTGAGGCGATCCAAGGCGGCGGGCGAAGCGGTCGGAGGGGTGGCGACGGGCGAGGCGGTCGGAAAGGTGGCGAGTGAGGCGACCCGAAAGGCCGGGGGCGGGCGAGGCGACCCGAAAGGCGGGGGCGGGCGAGGCGACCCGAAAGGCGGGGGGCGGGCGAGGCGATCCGAAAGGCGGGGGCGGGTGAGGCGATCCGACAGGCGGCGGGTGAGGCGATCCGAGGGGGTGGCGGCGGGTGAGGCAGACTGCTGGCGTGCGGAAGATGTATGTGATCGGGATCGGGGCCGGGGATCCGGACCACCTCACCCTGCAGGCGGCCAAGGCGATCGGGCGGACCGATGTGTTCTTCCTGCTGGACAAGGGGGAGGCCAAGCAGAGCCTGATCGATCTGCGGGAGCGGCTGATCCGCGGGTACTCGCATCCGCGGAAGCGGATCGTGGAGGGGCGCGATCCTGATCGGGATCGGACGCCGGCGGACTACACCGGGACGATCGCCGACTGGCGGACGCGGCGGTCGCAGGTGATCGAGGAGCTGATCGCCGAGCATCTGAAGGAGGACGAGACCGGGGCGATCCTGGTCTGGGGCGATCCCTCGCTCTACGACTCGACGATCGCGATCCTCGAGGAGATCCTGGCCCGCGGGGCGGTGACCTTCGAGTTCGAGGTGATTCCGGGGATCAGCAGCGTGTCGGCGCTGGCGGCGAAACACCGGATCGGGCTGAACCGGGTGGGGCAGCCGTTCCAGGTGACCACCGGGCGCCGGCTGGCCGAGGGGTGGCCGGAGGGCGTCGACGACGTGGTGGTGATGCTCGACGCGCAGCAGGCGTTCACCGGGCATCCGGACGCGGAGATCTACTGGGGCGCCTACGTGAGCACCGAGGACGAGATCCTCGCCGCCGGGCGGGTCGCCGACGTCGCTGAGGACATCGTGGCGACCCGCACCGAGGCTCGGGAGCGGCACGGCTGGATCATGGACACCTACCTGCTGCGCCGCCCCCGGCAGGACTAAGGCCGCGCGGCGGAGTCCGACCGGAGCTGCGGCGTGGTCCCGAGTGCGCCTGGCACTCGGCCGGACTCCGAAACACGGGCTAGTTGTGATGTCCAGCGAGGTTGTTCAACCGGGTGATGGGTGCCAGCTTGCCGATGGCGGTGTGGGGCCGATGGTGGTTGTAGTCGTGCAGGAACGCGGGTAGGGCGGCTCGGCGGGCCTTTTCGCTGGTGTAAAGCTTGGCGAAGGCCCAGCCGTCGGCCAGGGTTCGGTGGAAGCGTTCGATCTTGCCGTTGGTCTGTGGCCGGTAGGGGCGGGTCTTCTTCACCGTGATGCCGAGGTCGGCGCAGGTCGAAGCCCAGAGCCGGGATTTGTAGGCCGAGCCGTTGTCCGACAGCACCCGTCGGGTGGTGACGCCGCGTGCGGCGAACCAGGCGACGGCGCGGCGCAGCACGCCGGTGGCGGTGATCGCGGTTTCGTCGTCGTGGATTTCGGCGTAGGCGACGCGAGAGTGGTCGTCGATGACCGTGTGCACGAACGCGGTGCCGATGACGGGGTTGCGATGCTTGCTCCGCGGTTTGCCGACGGTGGCGGCCCGGTTCTTCTCGCCTTGTTGACGGCCGAGGTAGCGCCAGCCGCCGCCGTCGGGCACATTGCCGAGTTTCTTGACGTCGACGTGTAGCAAGTCGCCAGGAGCGTCATGTTCGTAGCGGCGGATCGGCTCGCCGGTGCCGCGATCCAGGTACGACAGCCGGTTTGCTCGTTGCCGGCGAAGGACGGCATGCACGGTCGAGGCTGCCAAGCCGAGTTGGTCGGCGATCGGGACCGGTCCCCAGCGCCGCTTCGTGCGCAGGTGCAGGATCTTGCGGGTCACCGGTGCGGGGGTCCGGTTCGGCTGCCGGTGTGGTCGTGACGAGCGGTCACTCATGCCGGCTTCGCCCTCGGCACGGTAACGCTCGGCCCACTTGTTCGCGGTTCGCCAGGACACGTCGTAGCGTTCGGCCGCTCGTGCGGGTGACCACCCGTCCTCCACGATCAGACGCGCCAGCCGCAATCGCGCTCGAACGGTCAGCGCAGCGTTAGCGTGGGACATGAAGGCCTCCGGGTGCTGGTCAGCGGTGTCTCGACAACTCCACTGCAGCGCTGGAGGCCTTCATCGTTCACCGAATCAAGCCATGATCGTCAGATCGAGTGGTCACACTTCCTCGACCAACGTCCCCGGACATCACAGCTAGTTCAGCAGCTCGATGGTGATCGACTCGTCGGGGTTCATGACGGTGTCGATGGCGATGATCCGGCCGCCGGCCACCGTGAAGCTGAGCGCGATCCGCAGGCCCTGCTCGGTCCGGACGAACGCGCCGGCCGCGCCGTCGACGAGTGCCGGCATCGCGGCCTGGGCCCGCCCGGAGAAGAACCGCGCCGCCTCGTCCGCGCCGCGCAGGCCGACCTGGCCGTCGCCGCCGCGCATCACCACGTCCGGGTCGAGCAGCGCCAGCAGGCCGGCGAAGTCGCCACCGCGGGCGGCGGTCAGGAAGGCGTCGACGATCTCCCGTTGCCGGGCGGCGTCAGCGGCGCCGGCCGGGGAGCCGCCCTGCACGCGGCGGCGGGCCCGGCTGGCCAGCTGGCGCGCGGCGGCCGGGCTGCGCCCGACCACCGAGGCGATCTCCTCGAAGGAGACGGCGAACAGGTCGTGGAGCACGAACGCGAGGCGTTCGGCCGGGGTGAGCGTTTCCAGTACGACGGTGAGCGCGTCACCCACCGCGTCGGCGAGCATCGCCTCCCGCTCCGGATCCTCGGCGCTCGGCAGCTCGGTGACCGGCGGTTCCTCCCGTCGGGCGGCCCGGGAGCGGAGCATGTCCAGGCACACCCGGCTGACCACGGTGGTCAGCCAGGCCGGCAGGTTGTCGACGGTGTCGCCGCCGGCCCGGCTCAGCCGCAGCCAGGTCTCCTGCACGGCGTCGTCGGCCTCGGCCCCGGAGCCGAGCATCCGGTAGGCCACCGCACGCAGCCGTCCCCGGTTCGCCTCGAACTCGGCGGCCAGCAGGTCATCACCCATTTTTCGGTCCCCTTGTCACATCTGAGCGACGCGGCGCGTCACATGTCCGACGGAGCAAGTCCCACGGATGTGACCAGGAGCCGATCATGGAACCCCGGATCAAGAACACCACCCCGCAGCCGGACCTGACGAAGGCGGTCAACCTGCTCTACAAGACCGCGTTCTCGGCCGGCGTGCCGAAAGTCGTCCTGGAACTGGTACACCTGCGGGCCAGCCAGATCAACGGGTGCGCCCCGTGCGCCGACTCCGGCGCGCGCGCCATGCGGCAGGCCGGTGAGAGCGACGACCGGCTGTTCGCGGTGCCGGTGTGGCGGGAGACGCCGTACTTCACCGAGCCGGAGCGGGCCGCGCTGAACCTGGCCGAGTACGCCACCCGGATGGCCGACAACCCCGACCCCGTCCCGGACGCCGTCTGGGACGAGGCCGCGAAGCACTTCACCGAGGAGCAGCTGAGTGCGATCGTGCTGTGGATCGCCACCACCAACTTCTTCAACCGGATCAACGTGACGACCCGGCAGCAGGCCCCGCAGAACTGGGGTTAGTTGTCCTCCAGGTCACCCTCGGTCTCGAGGTAGAGCTGCTGGAGCGCGGCCAGCGTGTCAGGCGACGGGGAGTCCCAGAGCTTGCGGTCGGCCGCCTCCAGCAGGCGCTCGGTGATGCCGTGCAACGCCCAGGGGTTCGACTTGCGCATGAACTCCTGGTTCTCGGCGTCCAGGGCGTAGGTGGTGGCGAGCTGCTCGTACATCCAGTCGGTGACCACGCCGGCGGTCGCGTCGTACCCGAAGAGGTAGTCGACGGTGGCGGCCAGCTCGAAGGCGCCCTTGTAACCGTGCCGCCGCATGGCGGCGATCCAGCGCGGGTTCACCACCCGGGCGCGGAAGATCCGCGCGGTCTCCTCGGTCAGGCTGCGGGTCCGCGTCGCGTCCGGGTTGGTGGAATCGCCGATGTACGCGGCGGGCGCCTTCCCGGTGAGCGCCCGCACCGTGGCGATCATCCCGCCGTGGTACTGGAAGTAGTCGTCGGAGTCGGCGATGTCGTGCTCGCGGGTGTCGATGTTCTTCGCCGCGACGTCGATTCTCCGGTACGCGTTCTCCATGTCCCCCCGCGCCGGCACCCCGTCCAGGTCCCGCCCGTACGCGAACCCGCCCCACACCGCGTAGACCTCGGCCAGGTCGGCGTCGTCCCGCCAGTTCCGGCTGTCGATCAGGGGCAGGATGCCGGCGCCGTACGCCCCCGGCCGGGAACCGAAGATCCGGGTGGTCGCCCGCCGCCAGTCGCCGTGCTCGCCCTGATCGCGCAGGGCGTGCTCGCGGACGTAGTTGTCCGGCTCGTCCAGCTCGGCGACCAGCTTGACGGCGTCGTCGAGCATCGCCACGACGTGCGGAAACGCGTCCCGGAAGAACCCGGAGATGCGGACCGTCACGTCGATCCGGGGCCGGCCCAGCTCCGCCCGCGTGATCGGCTCCAGCCCGGTGACCCGGCGGGAGGCCGGATCCCAGATCGGGCGGACCCCGATCAGCGCCAGCACCTCGGCGATGTCGTCACCGGCGGTGCGCATCGCGCTGGTGCCCCAGGCGGAGAGGCCCACCGATTTCGGCCAGGCGCCGTAGTCGGCGCGGTAGCGGGCGAGCAGCGAGTCGGCCATGGCCTGGCCGGTCTCCCAGGCCAGGGCGCTGGGGATGGCCTTGGGGTCGACGGAGTAGAAGTTGCGGCCGGTGGGGAGGACGTTGATCAGGCCGCGGAGCGGGGAGCCGCTGGGGCCGGCCGGGACGTAGCCCCCGTCGAGGGCGTGCAGCACGTGGGTCAGCTCGTCGGTGGTGCGGGCCAGTCGCGGCACCACCTCGGTGGCCGCGAACTCCAGGACTCGCCGGACCGCTTCGTTGTCCGAGATCCCGGAGGTGTCGGCCGGCCAGCCCTTCTCCTCCATCGTGGTGATCAGTGCCCGGGCCTGAGCCTCGACGGCGTCGGTCTCCGCGGTGCTCGCGTCCTCGGTCAGCCCGAGCGCCTCCCGCAGGCCGGGCAGCGCCGCGACCTGGCCGGCCCACATCTGCCGGGCCCGGAGCATGGCGAGCACCAGGTTGATCCGGGCCTCGCCGGTCGGCGCCGCGCCGAGCACGTGCAGGCCGTCCCGGATCTGCACGTCCTTGACCTCACACAGCCATCCGTCGATGTGCATGATGAAGTCGTCGAACTCTTCGTCGTCCGGCCGATGCGCCTGGCCCAGGTCGTGGTCCATCTTGGCGGCCTGGATCAGCGTCCAGATCTGCGCCCGGATGGCCGGGAGCTTGGCCGGGTCCAGGGCGGCGATGTTCGCGTGCTCGTCGAGCAGCTGCTCGAGGCGGGCGATGTCCCCGTACGACTCGGCCCGCGCCATCGGCGGGATCAGGTGATCGACGAGCGTGGCGTGCGCCCGCCGCTTGGCCTGCGTGCCCTCCCCCGGGTCGTTGACCAGGAACGGGTAGATCAGCGGCAGGTCACCGAGGGCCGCGTCGGTGCCGTCGGACGCGGACATCCCCACGTTCTTGCCGGGCAGCCACTCCAGGTTGCCGTGCTTGCCGACGTGCACCACGGCGTGCGCGCCGAACTCGTCGGCCAGCCAGCGGTAGGCGGCCAGGTAGTGGTGGCTGGGCGGCAGGTCGGGGTCGTGGTAGATGGCGACCGGGTTGGCCCCGAAGCCGCGCGGCGGCTGCACCATGACGACGATGTTCTCGTCGCGCAGCGCGGCCAGCACGATGTCGCCGTCGTCGACGTACAGCTCACCGGGCGGCGGGCCCCAGTGCCGCTCGACGCTCTCCCGGAAGTCCTCGGGGAGGGTGTCGAACCAGGACGTGTACCTGGCTGCCGGAATCCGCACGGGATTTCCGGACAGCTGCTCCTCGGTCAGCCAGTCCGGGTCCTGACCGCCGGCCGCGATCAGCGTGTGGATCAGGCCGTCGCCGTCGTAGTCGATGAAGTTCCCGACTTTGTAGCCCCTGTCGCGCAGCGCCGCGAGCAGCGCGACAGTCGACGCCGGGGTGTCCAGCCCGACCGCGTTGCCGATCCGCGAGTGCTTGGTCGGATAGGCCGACAGCATCAGCGCGATCTTCCGCTCGGCCGGCGGGACGTGCCGGAGCCGGGCGTGCGCCACGGCGATCCCGGCCACCCGCGCCGCGCGCTCCGGGTCGGCGACGTAGACCGACAGCCCGTCCGGGTCGATCTCCTTGAACGAGAACGGCACCGTGATGATCCGGCCGTCGAACTCCGGGATCGCCACCTGGGTCGCGGCGTCGAGCGGGGTGAGGCCGTCGTCGCTGGCCTCCCAGGCGGTCCGCGAGCTGGTCAGGCAGAGACCCTGGAGGATCGGCACGTCCAGGTCGGCCAGCACGCCGACGTCCCAGGCCTCGTCGTCGCCGCCGGCGCTCGCGGTGGCGGGGCGGGTGCCGCCGGCCGCCAGGACGGTGACCACCAGGGCGTCCGCTGTGCGCAGCTCGGCGAGGAGCTCGGGCGGTGCGGTGCGCAGCGAGGCCGTGAAGATCGGGAGGGGGCGGCCGCCCTTGGCCTCGATGGCCTGGCAGAGCGCCTCGACGAAGGCGGTGTTGCCGGCCATGTGGTGGGCGCGGTAGTAGAGCACCGCGACCGTCGGAGCGGGCGCGGTCGTCTCGGCCGGGGTCCGCCGCAGGAGGCCCCACTGCGGGCTCTCGGTCGGCGGCGCGAAGCCGTTGCCGGTGAGCAGCACGGTGTCGGAGAGGAAGTCGTGCAGCGCGACGAGGTTGTCCGCACCGCCCTGCGCGAGGTAGGTGTGCGCGTCGGCGGCGATACCGGCCGGGATGGTGGAGAGCTTCATCAGGTCGGCGTCCGGCAGCATCTCGCCGCCCAGGACGACCACGGGGATGTCGCCGCCGAGCAGCGCGTCCAGCCCCTCCTCCCACGCGCGGCGGCCGCCGAGGATGCGGACCACCACCAGCTCCACCCCGTCGAGCAGGGCGGGCAGGTCGGCGACACCGGTGCGGGCCGGGTTGGCCAGCCGCCAGGCCGAGCCGCTGGCCCGGGCGCTGAGCAGGTCCGTGTCAGACGTCGACAGCAGCAGAAACACGCGTGCGCTCCCCCTCGGGGTCCGCGCCCCGGGTAGTAAGAGATCAACGGCGACCGGAGTTCCTGGCTCCCGGGCAGTGGCGCCCGGTGACAGTGGCGGGACCGCGCCGGACTCGCACCGGCTTCCTCCGCGGCGTCGCCGCTCGATTCACTTGTTCCGGTACACGCTATCGGACGGCCGGGGGCGGCTGGTCCGCGACGCCACTGAGGGTGCGGCCTGCCCGGTTTGTTCCCGCCGCGCCGCCCTCGCGCTCACCGCCCTGCCCCGCTCGCTCCGTCCCTGCCGCGCCTCCGCCGCGTCACGCTCACCGCGCCCATCTCGCCGTCATGCCGCGCCGGCTGCCCTTCGCTGCGCTGCTCGGCCGGAGTGGAGTGTGACGCCGCTGACGAAGTTGTGATGCTGCCGACCCGAGATGGCGTTGTTGTCGGCGGCCGCCCGTAGTATCCGGGCCGTGACAGCCCACCGACAGTCCGACACCGACGCCTGCCCCGGCGCGCTGCGGTTGCATGCCGCTGCCGACGGGCTGCTGGCGCGCGTCCGGCTGCCCGGTGGCCTGCTGACCGGCGCCCAGCTCGGCCTGCTCGGCGAGCTCGCGGAGGAGTTCGGCGACGGCCGCCTGGAGTTGACCTCCCGGGCAAATCTGCAGCTCAGAGCGCTGAAAGAGGGCGACGCCGCGCGGTTGGCCGATCGCTTGCGCGATGCGGGGCTGCTGCCGTCACCGACCCACGATTCGGTACGCAACATCGCCGCCCCACCACTCGCCGACGCCCGCGTGCGGGAGTTGGTGGCGGAGCTGGACGCCGCGATCCGCGCCGATCCGGAGCTGGCCCGGCTGCCCGGCAAGTTCCTGTTCGCGATCGGTGAGGTGCCGCTCGCGGCCGATGTCGCGGCGATCCCCGGTCCGGCGGGCGCGTTCGCGCTCCGGTTCGGCGGGCGCGACACCGGGCTGCGGGTGGATGCCGGCGCGGTGGTGCGGGCGCTGGTCGTGAGCGCGCACGCGTTCCTCGCCGAGCGGGAGGAGCAGCGGAGTGGCAAGGGTGCCGCGTGGCGGTTGCGGGAGCTGGCCGACGGGCCGGGGCGGGTCTCGGCGCGGGTCGTGGAAACGCTCGGTTTGGCGCCGGTGGCGGCGAGCCGGCCGGTCACCCTCAGCGGACCGCCGGGGGCGGCGGCCGGGGACGTGAACGCGGCGGTGCTGGTCGGCGTGGTGACCGATGGCGATCAGTGCGCGGCGGGGGCTTTGGTGCCCTTGGGGCGGCTCGAGGGCACCCAGACGAGAGTCTTGGCGGAGGCCAAGCGGCTGGTCGTCACGCCGTGGCGCGGTGTCCTGGTGCCCGGTCTCACCGCTGCCGAGGCGGCGTCCTGGACCGAGCGGCTGGCCGCGGCGGGGCTGGTGGTGACCGCGACGTCCCGGTGGACCGGGGTGACGGCCTGCGCGGGGCGGCCCGGGTGTGCGAAATCGCTGGCCGACGTGCGGTCCGACGCCGAGGCGGCGAGCCGGTTCGTGGCCGGGCTGCCGGTGCACTGGGTGGGCTGCGAGCGAGCGTGCGGGAGCCCGGCGGGCGCGCACGTGCGGGTCGAGGCGACCGGCGCCGGTTACGCGGTGACCCGCAGGTCCGCTGACGGCCTGCTGACCGAGAGCGCCCAGGCGGTCGATTCGCCGCTCCGGCAAGCCGAGGCGGCCCGCTCCGGACCGGAGACGGGACTCCCGGTGAACCGGCTGCCGGAGGCGGCGACCGACGGCACGGGACAGACGGTGACATTCCCGGTGGATCCGCTGGGGGACGTGGTGGCGGGGGCGAGGAGAGGCTGATGGATTACGAACGGGACGGCGCGGAGATCTATCGGCGGTCGTTCGCCACGATCCGGGCCGAGGCGGACCTGGGCGGCCTACCGGCCGACGTCGCGCGGGTGGTGGTTCGGATGATCCACGCGTGCGGGATGGTGGACCTGGTGCGGGATGTCCGGTTCAGCCCAGGTGTGGCGATCGCCGCGCGGAAGGCGCTGCTGGACGGGGCGCCGATCCTCTGTGACGCCGAGATGGTGGCTTCCGGGGTGACCCGCTCGCGGCTGCCCGCCGGGAACGACGTGGTCTGCATGTTGCGCGACCCCGGCGTACCGGAAATCGCCGCACGCATCGGGAACACCCGCAGCGCCGCGGCCCTCGATCTCTGGGGTGACCGCCTCGGCGGTGCCGTGGTGGCTGTCGGCAACGCGCCGACGGCGCTGTTCCGGCTGCTGGAGATGGTGGCGGCCGGTGCGCCGCGGCCGGCGGCGGTGATCGGCATCCCGGTCGGCTTCATCGGCGCTGCCGAGTCGAAGGAGGCGCTGGCCGAGTCCGGTCTGGAATACCTGATCGTCCGAGGCCGCCGGGGCGGCAGCGCGATGACAGCGGCCGCGGTGAACGCCCTGGCCTCGGAAGCGGAGTGACGAGCGGCGCGGCGGCCGGGGTGGGCCCCGGGACCGGAATGACGAGCGGCCCAGCCGCCGGGGCGGACCTCGGGAGCGGAATGGCGACCGGGGTGCGGCGGCGACTGGTAAGCGGAATGACGGATGGCAGGGCGGCGGGGCGATGACCGGCGTCGCGGGAGTGGAACGGGACATGACGAACGACGTGGTTCGCGGGCGGCTCTACGGGGTGGGGCTCGGGCCCGGTGACCCGGAACTGGTGACGGTCAAGGCGGCGCGGCTGATCGGGGCGGCCGACGTGATCGCCTATCACGCGGCGCGGCACGGGCGCAGCAACGCCCGGGCGATCGCTGCCGGGTACCTGCGGGACGGGCAGATCGAGGAGGCGCTGATCTACCCGGTGACCACCGAGACGACCGATCACCCGGGTGGTTACCAGGGCGCCATCGACGAGTTCTACGAGCGGGCCGCGGCCCGGCTCGCCGCGCACCTGGACGCCGGGCGGGACGTCGTGGTGCTGGCCGAGGGCGACCCGTTCTTCTACGGGTCCTACATGCACATGCACAAGCGGCTGGCGCATCGCTACGAGACCGCGGTGGTGCCCGGCGTGACGTCGGTGAGCGCGGCGTCGGCGGTGCTCGGGCGGCCGCTGATGGAACGCGACGAGGTGCTCACCGTGCTGCCCGGCACGCTGCCGCCGGACGAGCTGGCGCGGCGGCTCGCGGCGACCGACTCGGCCGCGGTGATGAAGCTGGGGCGGACGTTCGACGGGGTGCGGACGGCGCTGGAGCGGGCCGGCCGGCTCAAGGACGCGTTCTACGTGGAGCGCGCGACGATGGCCGAGGAACGGATCGGGACGCTGGCCGAGGTGGATCCGGCGACCGTGCCGTATTTCTCGCTCGCCCTGCTCCCGAGCCCGGCGGCCACCGCCTTCGCCGAGGCCGAGACGGCGGGTCCGCCCACCGCTTCAGACCAGGCAGCGGCGCTGCCCGCCGCTTCAGGTCACGCAGCGGTCCTGTCCACCGAAGCTTCGATCCGCGCGGCGGCCCCGCCCACCGCTTCAGGACGGGCGGCGGGTCTGGCCGCCGGCGCTTCAACGGAGGCCGCGGGTCTGCCCGCCGGCGCGCGAGCCGGAGAAGAGGCCCAGGGCGGCGCGGTGACCGTGGTGGGGCTGGGGCCGGGTGCGGCCGAGTGGCTCACCCCGCAGGCGCGGGCGGCGCTGGCCGAGGCGGACGACGTCGTGGGTTACACGACCTACGTGGCGCGGGTTCCGGTCAACCCCCGGCAGCGACGGCACGCCTCGGACAACAAGGTCGAGGCGGAGCGTGCCGCGTTCGCGCTGGACCTGGCGAAACGGGGGCGCCGCGTGGTGGTGGTCTCGTCCGGGGACCCGGGGGTCTTCGCGATGGCCGCCGCCGTGCTGGAGGTGGCCGAGGATCCGCAGTGGAAGGACGTGCCGGTGCGGATCGTGCCGGGGCTGACCGCGGCACAGGCCGTCGCCTCCCGGGCCGGCGCGCCGCTCGGGCACGACTTCTGCGTGCTGTCGCTCTCCGACCGGCTCAAGCCGTGGCCGGTCATCGAGGGCCGGCTGGCCGGGGCGGCCGCCGCCGACCTGGTCATCGCGATCTACAACCCGGCCTCGCAGACCCGCAAGCAGCAGCTGGTCCGGGCGCGGGAGCTGCTGCTGGAGCACCGCGCGGCGAGCACCCCGGTGGTGGTCGGGCGGGACGTCGGCGGGCCGCGGGAGACCGTGCTGGTCACCACGCTGGGCGAACTCGATCCGGCCACTGTCGACATGCGCTGCCTGCTCATCGTCGGGTCGTCGCAGACCAGGGCGGTGACCCGAGCGGACGGCGAGACGATCGTCTACACCCCACGGCACTACCCGGGCGCCTGATCCCCGCACGGCGGTGGCTGACCATCGGCCACCGCCTGGGGAATGAATTCCCCGCTCCCGAACCGCAACGAAGGGCAACCGCACTGCATCGACGAGTTACCTGATGGCAACGCGCGCCGAGCCGATCGGAGGGGCCACTGAAAAGAAGACTCCGTGAAGGGCTCCTCCCACCATGTCTCTCGCTGGTCGCCGCGCTGCCATCCTGGCCTCTTCACTCCTCCTTTCGGTCCTCGCACAGACCGGCGCCGCCGAGGCGGCCACCCCGACGCCGACGCCGACCCCGGCGAAGAAAACCGGCACCCCGGTGACCAAGACCGCCACGCCGGTGACCAAGACCCCCACGCCGGTGACCAAGACCAGCACCCCGGTGACCAAGACCCCCACGCCGGTGACCAAGACCAGCACCCCGGCGACCAAGACCCCCACGCCGGTGACCAAGACCAGCACCCCGGCGACCAAGACCCCCACGCCGGTGACCAAGACCAGCACCCCGGCGACCAAGACCCCCACGCCGGTGACCAAGACCAGCACCCCGGCGACCAAGACCGGCACGCCGGTGAAGGCCACGCTCAAGGACGCCACCCTGGTGACCCGCCTCGGCGCCGTCAAGGTCGCCAAGACGATCAACTACTACCCGTCGAACGCCGGCTGGTCGGCCATGTGGACCAGCTTCGACCCCGCCAAGATCGAGGCCGACCTGGCCAGGGCCAAGGCGCTGGGTGCCGACAACGTGCGGGTCATCGTCTTCCCGACCGCGTTCGGCTACCCCACCCCGAAGGCCGACTACGCCGCCAAGCTGAGCAAGTTCGTCAGCGTCGCGGACGGCCAGGGCCTCACCGTCAAGCTCACCCTGTTCGACTGGTGGGCCGCCTACACCGACGCCACCGGTAGCGCCAACTGGGCGAAGGCGGTGCTCACCCCGTACGCGAACGACCCGCGGGTGCTCTCGGTGGAGGTGCAGAACGAGTTCGACCCGACCGACGCGAAGGCCGTCGCCTGGGCCAGGCAGATCATCCCGAGCATCCGGGCGGCCGTGCCGGCCATGCCGCTGACCCTGTCGGTCTCCGGCACCGCCGGCGCGAACGGGCTCGCCCAGATCCGCTCCGCGCTCGCCGCCACCCCGCTCGACTACCTGGACTTCCACTTCTACGGCAACTCGGAGCGAGCGCTCGCCGAGATCCGGAAGGCGCAGGGCGCGGCCGGCCCGGTACCCATCGTGATCGGCGAGACCGGCCTGAGCACCGCCACCGGCACCGAGGGCGAGCAGGCCGGGTACCTGGCCCGGGTGTTCCAGGCGGCCCGGGCGGCCGGGGTCGGCTCGGTCGCCCCGTGGACCCTGAGCGACTTCAGCAACGGCGCGATCCCGGCCAACTCGGCGGTCTCCAGGATCCCGGCGCAGTACAAGTTCGGCCTGTACCGGGCGGACGGCACGGCGAAGGCCGCGGCCGCCGTGGTGAAGACCTACTGGGCCGGGCAGTCCGTCACGAACAGCGTGCTGGACCTGGGCTTCGAGGCGACGGCGACCAACTCGCCGTGGCGGCCGTACCTGGCCGAGGAGGGTGTCGCGGAGCGCACGAGCGACGCCGCCCGCACCGGCACCTGGTCGGCGAAGTTCAGCGACACCACCCGCACCGACGGCGGCCTGCCGTCGATCCGGATCTCCCCGATCACCCCGGTGCAGCCGGGCCAGAAGTGGCACGCCGAGGCGTGGGCCAAGGGCCAGAACGCCACCGGCGCCACCGAGATCGCGCTGAGCTGGTTCGACGCGAACGACAAGTGGCTGGGTCAGGCCACCTCGAAGCGGCTCGCGACCGGCACCACCGGCTGGACCCGGCTGACCGTGGACACCACCGCCCCGGCCGGCGCGGCGAGCGTCCAGCTTCACCTCAAGTCGGGCGACAACCGGGGCAGCGTCTGGTTCGACGACGTCACGCTCTCCTGAACCAGTCCCATCCTGGTGAAGAGGCGCTGGTAGGCGTCCAGCGTCCGGTCCCAGGAGGACGGGTCCGCGTGCCGCCGGCCGGTGAGGCCGGCGGCACCGGCGATGCCGGCGGCGAGCGCGGCCGGGTCGGCCGGCGGGACGAAGACCGTTCCGGGGTACGGCCCGGCCGCCTCGACCAGCCCGCCGACCGAGGTGACCACCACCGGCAGCCCGTGGCTCATCGCGATGTGCAGCGGCCCGCTGGCCGAGCTGCGCCGGTACGGCAGCACCACCGCGTCGGCGGCCGCGAAGTACGCGTTCACCTCGGCATCCGGCACGTACCGGTTGACGAAGGTGATCCGGTCCCGGGCCGGTGACGCGGCGATCAGCTCGGCCGGAAGCGTCCAGCCCTCCCAGGTCTCCCCGACCACCGTCAGCCGGTATCCCGGGCCGAGCGTCGCGAACGCCTCGATCAGGTCCTCCAGGCCCTTGTACGGCCGGATCGTCCCGAAGTACAGCAGCCGCACCACCCCGTCCGGCCCGGGCACCCGCTCGACACCGGCGGCGTGGTGGTCGAACGGCCCGTGCAGCGCGATCTCGGCCGGCACCCCGCCCAGGTCGTACGCGCCGGCCAGGGCGTCCCTGTCGAACGCCGAGTGCACCACCACCCCGGAGGTCCGCCGCAGCAGCGGACGGATGGCCGCCCGCACGTACCGGGCCGCCCACCTGTGCCGCAGCTCGCCGGTGTCCTGCACCTCGTGGAACTCGATCACCACCCGGATACCGAGGTGCCGCGCCGCGGCCGCGAGCACCAGGTACGAGTGCAGCACCGCCCCGGTCCACCACTGCAGCACCAGCACGTCCGGCTGCCGCGCGCGGAGGAACGCGACGGCGCGGGCCAGGCTGGGCAGCGCCCACCAGTCGACGCCGTCGAAGGTGGGGACGGTTTCGGCGTACCGTAAATCGGTCAGCGGAAGCCCGACCCGGGCGCGCCCGGGGTAGAGGCGGGCCGGGAGCAGCCGCCGCATCAGGATCGCGCTCACCTCGAAGCGCTCCTCGAGCGCGTTGCTCAGCCGGCAGGTGTAATAGCTGATCCCGGACAGGAAGTGCCACCCCGATCCGGCGACCACCACCCTAAGACGCCGCGACGCAGGCACGGTAAACCTCCTCGATCTGGGGGACGACGCGCGCGGCGGTGAACTCCAGGCCCCGCCGCGGGCCGGCCGCGCGCAGCCGCGCGGCGAGTTCGGTGTCGGTGAGCACCCGCAGCAGCGCGGCGTGCAGCGCGGCCACCTCGCCGGGCGGCACCAGCAGCCCGCTCTCGCCGTCGCGCACCACGTCGGTGAGCCCGCCGGCGGCCGACGCGACCAGCGGCGCACCGGCCAGCATCGCCTCCACCGCGACCTGTCCCATCCCCTCGTTCAACGACGGGACCGCCCCGGCCGCGGCGCCCCGCCAGGCCGCCATCACCTGGGCGTGTGGCACGTCGTGCCGGATCAGCACGCCGGGCGGGGGCGGCGGGGTGTCGTCGCGGCGGGTGCCGAGGCAGACCAGGGCCGGCGCCGGTCGCGGCCCGGCCCATCCGGCGACGAGCTCGCGGTACGCGTCGAACAGCACGTGGATGCCCTTGTGCGGGCCGAGCGCCCCGACGAACAGCAGATAGTCACCGGCCGGCAGCCAGTCCGGGCGGGGGGTCTCCCGGGCCAGCCGGTCGAGGCCGTCCGGGACCAGGCTGGACACCACCCGCACCGGCAGGTCGCCGGGGATCCGGGCCTGCCGCAGGGCGTCGGCCACCGAGCTGGAGATGGCGGTGAGCGCGTCGATGCCCCGGTGCCGGTGGGCGTGCAGGCCGGCGGTCAGGGCCGCCGCCCGGGGCCGGCCGTACTGGGTGGACGCGCAGCTCACGCAGCGGGACAGGCGCGGGCCGGGGCACGGGCCGCCGTCCCGGGAGAAGGTCTTGCGGACGCAGGTCAGCCCGAAGTCGTGCGCGGTGTGCACGTGCGGCCGCCCCAGCCGGGTCCGGCGCAGCGGCAGGTAGCTGTACATCAGCCAGTCGTGGCTGTGCACCACGTCGAAGTGCTCGGCCCGCAGCAGCCGGGCGATGGCGGCGGTGGCCAGCGGGTCCGGCATGGTCGGGTGGAACGGCTTGCCCGGGTTCTCGTTCATGGCGGGCAGCAGCGTGTTCGCGACGCTGCGGACCCGGTGCACGCGTACCCCGTTGATCGTGTCGTGGCCGGGCGCGGCGGGTGTCGCGCAGGTCAGCACGGTGACCTCGTGGCCGCGCCGGACCAGTTCCTCGCTGCTGGTCGCGATGCTGCGTTCCAGCCCGCCGATCACCGGCGCGTACAGGTTGGACAGGTGCAGGATCTTCATCGGCTCTCCCTCAGGCGGCGGCGGGTGGCTCGTGACGGACTCGCCCGGGACCGGCGAGCCCGCGCCGCACGACCAGGAGAAGGACCAGGACCGCGCCGGCGGACTGCCCGGCCAGCCAGGCGACGCCCGCCCCGGTCACCCCGGCGCCGGGCAGCAGCAGCCAGGTCAGCGCGAGGCAGCAGGCCGCGCGGACCGCGTTGAGCCGGCGGCAGAGCCGGAACTCGCCGCGCGAGCGCCAGTGCGCCACGGCCAGGTTGGCGACCGCGTCCGGGATCGCGGCGAGCACCAGGATCCGCAGCAGCAGGCCACCCTCGGCCGCGTAGCCGGCGCTGAACAGGCCGAGGATCCGGTCGCCGGCGCCGAGCAGCAGCGCGGCCGGGGCGCCGACCATGGCGAGCACCACCAGCGCGGCCCGGCCGAGGCCGACGCGGGCGGCGTTGGTGCGTTCCGCGTACAGCGCCGAGGCGACCGCCGGCGACACCATGAACAGCATCGACGCGGTCATCCAGGCCAGGTAGAAGTGCGCGGTGGCGCCCGCCCCGAGCCGCGCGGTGACCAGCACCGGCAGCAGCGCGGCCGGGCCGGCCTGGGTCAGGTTGATCAGGTGGTGGCCGGTCAGCGCGGCCCGCAGGTGCGGCACCTCGGTGCCGAGGCCGCGCAGCCGCAGCCGCGCGCCGGGCCGCAGCCGGCCCAGCCCGGAACTCAGGGTCGCGGCGCTGACCAGCAGGATCGGTCCGGTCCAGGAGAGCACGACGGCGCCGGCCGAGTGCGCCCCCACGGCGAGCATCGCGGCCAGCGCACCGATCTTCCCGGCGGCCAGGACCAGGTTGCGTACGAACATCCCGTGCCCGGCCCGATGCGCCACGTAGACGTTGTCCAGCAGGGTGGTCGCGGTGACCGCGGTCGCCGCGCAGATCAGCGCCAGCGCGCCGGCCGGCCGGGCCAGGAAGCCGAAGTTCGCCACCGCCATCGGTACCAGCACCGCGCCGGCCGTGGCGACCGCGGCGGTGGCCGCGCAGCCGGCGAGCAGGCCGCCGCCGACGATCCGGGACCAGAGGTCCGGGGCGCTGCCCGGCAGCCGCTGGATGAACATGTGCCCGGCGCCCAGGTTGGCCAGCATGCTGATCGCGGTGGCCGCCGAGATGAGCGCGGTGGCCGTGCCGACCTGCGGCTGCGGTACCGCCCGCGCGGCGAGCATCCAGTAGAGGTAGCCGAGTCCGCCGTTGGCCACCGTGGTCGCCATGATCAGCAGGCTGTTGCGGGCCAGTGAGTCGTCGAGCACCCGCCGGGTCGCGGTGATCAGCACGCCGCCCGCCCCCGGACCGCGCTCGACCGGGCGTAGAAGACCGTGCCGGTGCCGCCGACGCTGATGCCGACCGGCCGCAGGCAGCCGTCCGGGGGCAGGGGCGGCAGCTGGACGTTGAGCGCGTAGACCTTCCCGGTCACCACGGTCACGGGCCGGGCCGCGACGATGGCTCCCGCGACCCGCAGCCGCAGCCACTGGGTGGTGGTCGGCAGACCGGAATTGGTCACTCGCACCGGCACCGCCAGCCCGCGTTCCGGCACCGCCACCGGGTGCCGGATCCCGGCCGCCCAGCCGTTCAGCGCCACGGTCAGGTAGCCCGGCAGCTCCGGTCGCGCCCCGCGCTCCACGGCCCGGATCGCCACCCCGCCACCGATCAGCGTCAGCACGATCGGCAGCAGCACTGCCGCGACGCTCCCGGGGACGGCCCACGGCTCCGGCTCGCCGGGCAGCGGCTCCCCGCGCCGGCCCGGGCCGCCCCGCCGCAGCCGGGCGGCCAGGGCCAGGCCGGTGGCGAGCAGGGCGGCACCGGCGATCAGCGGCACCGACGCGACCCGCACACCGAGCGGGTGCAGCAGCAATGCCACGGCCGGCAGGGTGAGCAGGCCGGCCAGCACGGTCAGCCCGGGCCGGACCGCCGGCAGCCCGGCCTCGGCCGGCGGTCCGGTGACCGCCCGCAGCCAGAGCTCGCCGATGGCGAGCAGCGCGACGAGACCGGCCGGCAGCAGGATCGGCCACGGCAGTCCGGCGGCCGGCAGCAAGATCGACAAGCTGGCGTACGCCACGACGAGCGGCCGCGGAATCGTTGTCATCGCCTTCCCTCGCGCCTCGGCAGCGGGTGTCCGCCGGACGACGCCGGCGGGGGCGGCAGGACGCGCCGGCCCAGGCTGGCGAAGTCGAAGCGGTAGATCGCCAGATGCGGGCCGTCGTAGATTTTGATCAGCCAGGGCAGGGTGTCGAACTTGGTCAGCTGAGCCCTGTCGAAGGCGGGCACCCCGTCGTGGCGCAGCGGCTCGTTCGTCTCGAAGTAGATGTTGATGTCCGGCACCTGCTCGGCCATCCGCCGATCCACCACCAGGAACTCGAACCGCCAGTCCCGCAGCTGGGCCAGCAGTTTCGCCGGCATCGGCTGTCCCGGCCGCACCCGGTACAGGTCGTAGGCCGGGAAGCTGGCCGAGCCGGTGGTCGGCTGCTGCTCGCCGTAGGAACCGAGGATCAGGCCGGAGTAGCGGTCGGCGACCAGCCGGACGCCGCGGCCCTGGGTGTCGCGCAGCCAGTGCGCGGCGGCGAGCACCTCCGGGGTGGCGGCCCGGGTGTCCGAGCCGTACACCGGCGGCCCGGGGAACCGGTAGGACGGGTTCATCCCGGCCGCGTTGTTGCCGACCAGCAGCACCGCGCAGACCGCCAGCAGCCCCGCGCCCACCACCCAGGGCCCGGCCGCGAGGGTCCCCGGCCGGCGCTCACTGTTGCTTCCGCGGCCCGGCCACCACCGTCCCGGCCGGCCGGGGAGGTGCCGGGAGCCGTCGAGCAGGGCGATCGCCAGCGGGGCGGCGGCGACGGCCAGACCCAGGTAGCTGAACGCCCAGGAGCGGCGCGCGCCCTCCGCACCGGCCGGGGTGAGGATGAGCAGGGTGGCCGGGAAATACAGGGATCCGAGCAGCAGCATCGCGGTGGTGCCGGCCCGGGTCAGCGGCTCGTCGGTGTAGCGGCGCCGCCACCACAGCGCGGCCGCGCCGAGCAGGGCGGCCAGCGCGACGGCCGGGGCGGCGTACGCCGCGTTCTGCTCCCACCACGGCAGCACCGACTGGCTGAACAGCTCCCGGCCGCCCTCCTCGCCGCCGGCCAGCCCGCTGATCTGATCCAGCGCCCGGCCCAGGTACGGGTCCAGGTAGTCACCGGTGCGCGGGGCGACCACGCCGAGCCAGGTGGCCACGATCAGCGCGGTGCCGGAGGTGAGCGCCCAGGCCACCCGGGCCGGGGTGACCAGCTCCCGGGCCGGGATCGAGTGGATCGTGGTGACCAGCGCGAGCAGGCCGAGCACCCCGGTCAGCCAGAGCGCGGTGAGGTGGTGGGTGGCGGTGGTCGCGCCGGCCAGCAGCAGGGTGAGCGCGGCCCAGCCGAACCGGGCCGGGACGGTGCCGGCCGCCATCGCGCGCAGCGCCGCCACCAGCGCCCAGACCAGGATGCCGATGGCCAGCGACTCGTAGCCGAGCTGGGTGTCGAAGAACAGGAACGAGCTGTTCAGGCTGTAACCGAGGGCCGCCGCCGCGGCGATCCGCGGGTCCGGCCAGAGCTGGCCAGCCAGCACCGCGACGCCGAGGGTGAGCAGCACGTGCGCGGTGGTCAGCACGATCAGCGCCGCCTGCCAGATGCTCAGGCCGGTGAGCGCGGCCAGCGACGCGACGCAGGCGTGCAGGCCGGGGTAGTCGCCGATCACCCGGACGATCGGGTTCATCGCGAAGAGCCGGCCGTCGAGCAGGATCTCATGGCTTTGGCCCCAGTGCGCGTACTCGTCGTGGTAGAGCGGGCCGCTCGGGTGCCGCAGCAGTTTCGGCAGGTAGGTGAAGGCGCCGTAGCCGACCAGCACGGCCAGCCGCAGCCGCGGCGAGACGGTGCGGCGCAGCGCCCAGTAGCCGACCGGCAGGGTGAAGAGCAGCATGCCGGCCCAGAACCAGCCGAACTGCCCGCCGCTGCCCCACTCGGCCCGGTGGTAGGCGATCACGACGCAGGTCGCGCCGGCCGCACCGGCCACCGTCAGGGTGCTCGCGCACCACGCGGCCGTGGCGAGTTCCCGGCGCGGACCGCCGGGCCGGGACCCGGTGAGTCCCGGCGCCGGCCGAGTGGTGACCGCGCTCACCGGCCTCCCGCTCCCGCGCCGGCGGGCAGCGGCGTCCCGGTGATCGCCGCGTACACGTCGCGGGTCGCCGCTACCACGTCGGCCCAGGTCGGCAGCGGTGCCGCGGTGGCCGACCGGCCGGCCGCGACGGCGTCGCGCAGCGCGGCGGCCAGATCGGCGGTCTCCTCCGGGTCGGTCAGCCGCAGCCAGGCCGCGCTGCCGGCCAGCCCGGCCAGTTCCCGGTGGGCCGGGATCGGCGCGGCGACGGTCGGGATGCCGGCGGCCAGCGCGTCGGCCACCGTCATCCCGAACGCCTCGTGCGCCGAGGCGGAGACCGCCGCCGAGGCCCGGGCCAGGCAGCCGGCGAACGCCGCGTCGTCGAGCCGGCCGTGGAACACCACCCGGCCGGCCACCCCGAGCCGGCCGGCCAGCTGCTTGAGCGCGGACCGGGCGGGCCCGTCGCCGACCACGTCCAGCCGGTACGCCGGGCCGAGCGGGACCATCGCCCGGATCACCCGGTCCACCCGCTTGTAGTGCTCGAGCCGGCCGACGCAGAGGATGCCGTGCACCCCGGTCCGCCGGCCGGGCACCACCGGGCGCGGGTCGGTCCCGTTCGGGATCACCACGATCCGGCCGGTGGCCTCCGGGAAGTCGCGCAGCACCAGGTCGCGCTCGGCGCCGGTGACGCAGACGATCCGGCCGGCCCGGCTGACGATCCGCCGCCCGAACGGCCGGTACATCGGGTGCAGCGCGGCACGCAGCCGGGTGTGCCCGGTCCCGTGGTAGTGCGGGGTGAAGACCAGCGGGGTGCGGTGCCGGCCGAGCGCGGCGCCGAGCGACACCAGCGCGTGGTAACTGTGCGTGTGCAGCACGTCATAGTCCCCGCCGTGCCGGCGCAGCCAGCGCCAGAGCGGCATCGAGACCCGGTAGTCACGGGCCGGCACGGTCAGCGGGAAGCGCCGGACCAGCACGCCGTCCACGGTCGTGGTGGACCGCGCGGCGTGCTGGGTGAGCACCTCGACGTCGTCGCCGGCCTCGGCCAGCCCGGCGCACAGGCGCCGCACGTGCGTCTCCACCCCGCCGATGTCGGGGTGGTAGGCGTTGCAGACGACGCCGATCCTCATCGGACAGCCCGTCCCGCGACCTGCCGGGCCACCGGCTTGCGGCCGCGCGGCCACTCCCGGGCGATGGTCCGCAGCACCCGGATGCCGTCGGTGAACGCGTTCAGGTTGCTCACCCCGTGGATCCGATCGTGCTCGAAGCTGGACACCTCCTCGATGACCAGACGGGCCCGGGCGGCACGCAGGTTGAGCAGGGTCTCGATCTCGAAACCGTCGCCCCACAGCCGCCCGTCGCCGCCGGCCGGGGCGGGCGAGGTGCTGTCCAGGTCGAAGACGTCCAGGTGGCAGGACCAGAACGCGTTGTATCCATAGCAGAGGTCGCTGTAGCGCGTACCGAAAAGGGCATTGACCAGCACGCTCAGCATCTTGTTGCCGGCCCGGCGCAGCCGGGTGATGTCGGCGCTGCCGCCGCCGGGACGGAACCGCGAGCCCTTGGCGAAGTCGGCGCCGGCGCGCAGCGCGGCGATGAAGCTGGGGATCTCCCCCGGGTCGGTCGAGCCGTCGGCGTCGATCATCACGATGATGTCGCCGGTACACGCGGCGAACCCGCAGGCCAGGGCGTTGCCCTTGCCGCGGCGGTTCTGGGTGACGACGCGGATGTCCGGGCGCAGCTGCCGGGCGACCGCCACGGTGTCGTCGGTGGAGCCGCCGTCGACCAGGATCACCTCGTCCACCTGGGGCAGCCGGGCGAAGACGTGCGGCAGGTTACGGGCCTCGTTCAGCGCCGGTACGACGACGCTGACGATCGGCTCGGGATCGGGCTCCGGGTCGGGTCGGGCCGGCGGCTCGACGATGATCTGTGCGGTGCCGGTCTCGGTGGGGAGCACACGGTCGACCGTGGGCATGTGGTGTCTCCGATCGGGCAGGGTGGAGGCGGCCTGGCGGGCCGGGCGCATGGGTGCGGAGTGCGATGACGGGCGGCGATGCCGTCCCGGGAGGGGGCGGCCGGTACCGCGGGCGCGGCGCCGGCAGGGCGGTCACGCCTTCGGCGCGTCGACCGTCCAGTCGTAGATGTCCTGGTGGGAAACCCGGTCGCCGGTGGCGCCGGTGAAACCGAGCCAGCCTTCGGAGACGCCGGCCCAGTGCGCGACGTCGACCTTCTCGTCGAGCATCAGCTGGGACCGCGCCTGCTTGTACAGCCCGCGGACGTACACGCGCAGTCGCTCGTGCCCGGCGTCGTAGCTGATCCGGGCGGCGAACGGCTTGCCGTACAGCGGGATGGCGGCGTCGGCGGTCTTGTGGTGCCGGTCCGGGTTGCCGCCGAGCACCACGGCCAGGTGGTTGCTGCTCGGATCGGTGGAGTTCTGGAAGGTGTCGAACTCGACAGCCACGCTCTTACGGATGCCGCGGTACCCCAGGCCACCGCCCCAGCCGCCGAGCGCCCGCGGCCCGTGGCCCTGCGCCAGGAACGCGATGCCGTCCGCACCGGGCCGGTCGTGGTGCAGGAACGCCGTGAACGAGGTCTCGAACGACCGCTTCAGGTCGACCCGCTCGGTGGACCAGGCGGATCCGATCTGCTTGTAACCGCCCCTGGTCAGCTGGATGACCCGGGTGCCGGTGCTGGCCCGGGTGAGCATCTCGGCGGTGCCGTTGAGTTCCAGGTGCTTGCCGGAACCGTCGGTGATCGGGTGACTCTCGTGCATGGCGCGAGGTGCGGCGACCGCCCCCGCGGCGGGCGCGGCGGCGGATATCGACAGCACGGCGGCGGCCAGCAGGCCACCCCGCGGCAGTCTCGACGAACGGGACAGACGCACGACATGCTCCATTTCAGTCGATTTGCCCGACTAAGACCTGGCCTAAGGTAGGGCAGACTCCGGAGCCGCGTGAGCGAGTCGTGGTTATTTACCCAAGACGGTCCCCCCGTCGTGACCACCCCGGCCCGGCGCCACACCTCGGCGAGCCACCCCGGCGGGGCACTATTTCGCCATTACGCAAAGACGCCCATCGAATTCCCGGCCAGGTCGAAAAGTGGACCACCACCGATACTCCAGAATCGACCCGATCGCATCACGGTGTCGCGGGCCGTTTACTCTGCGCTGCGGGTGTGATTGCATTAGAGCAGGTCAGCGAAATCTGGCCGGATCCCGTTGAACCCCGGGCATCATCCGTTCGGAGGATGCCCGGGGTTCACGCACCGGACCCTGTTTTTCTTTAAGTTTCGATCGCGGAAACCTTAAATAACGTTCCGGAATTGCTTTCTGTGAGAGCTGCTCCTAACGTCTGCTCGTCGGCGCCACAATGGCGAACGCCACATCACCGAAGGGCACGTCATGGGAAGCACGGGTCACCGCCGTTCCGGTCTCGCGGCCGCGGGGTCGAGCCGCACCCGGCTGCTGGCCATCGGAGCCGCGGTCGTCGCCGTGGGTGGCGCGATCGGGTTCACCCAGCTGTCGCGGGCCGACGAGGCCCCGTCGACGAAGGCCGCCGGCGAGAGCGGGGCCGGCAAGATCGTCAACGGGCAGAAGATCCTCACCGACACCTGCGTCGACAGCAAGCTGACCGCGCACGACGGCTTCCAGAAGGGCGACCGGTGCGTCTCCACCGAGTTCGGTGAGGTGGCCTCGGCCGCCAACGACGCGGCACTGCTGATCACCGAGTCGCCGCGAGAGGTCGCGCCGAACACCCCGTTCACCCTCAAGGTGAGCACCCGCAACCTGATCCGCGACCGGTTCCTGGCGGCCGGCAAGGGCGGGTACTACGTGGAGTCCAGCGTCCTGCAGAACGGCCTGGTCCGCGGCCACTTCCACACCGCGTGCCGGATGCTGGCCAGCACGGACGAGGCGCCGACCCCGGAGGGCGTGCCGGCCTTCTTCGTGGCCACCGAGGACTCCAAGGGCGGCCGGACGCCGGACACGGTGACCATCCAGGTCCCCGGGATGCCCACCGAGGGCACCGCGCAGTGCGCGTCGTGGGCCGGTGACGGCTCGCACCGCACGCCGATGATGGAGCGGGCCAACCAGACGCCGGCGATCGACGCCGTGCGAATCACCGTGCGCGCCGGCGGCGGCAACCAGGGTGGCGGCGGCAACAACGGCGGTGACCAGGGCGGCAACAACGGCGGTGACCAGGGCGGGAACACCGGCGGAAACACCGGTGACAACAACACCGGTGGCGACAACAACCAGAACACCGGCGGGAACACCGGTGACAACAACACCGGCGGCAACACCGGTGACAACAACACCGGCGGCGGGCAGGCGACGGCCACCCCGCGGATCACCACCAAGACGACGGTCTCGCCGGGCACCACCAGGAACACCGACAGCACCGGTACGGGCGGCGACTCCGACGACGAGACGACCGGCACCACGAAGAGCACCACCAAGTCGACCCCGGCACCGTCGGCCACCACCAAGGCGCCGACCACCAAGTCGACGAAGTCCACCAGCGGCAACGCCACGACCTCCGGCTCGGACTCCGACTCCGGCTCCGCCAGCGATGCGGACACCACCGCCGACGAGCCGGCGGAGACCACCGCGCCGGCCACCAAGAAGCCGAAGCCGCAGGTCACCGAGAGCGAGGAGGCACCGGCCGCGGACTACGGCGTGGACGGCGGCGCCCCCGACCAGGCGGCACCGGCCAGCACCGCCGACGACGTGCAGCTCGCCGACCCGCCGGCCGGCACCGGCGCGAAGGGCGGACCGCTCACCCTGCTCAGCGACCACCCGGCGTGGTTCGGTGGCGGCGCGGTGCTGGTGCTGCTCGCGATCATCGGGTTCGCCTTCACCCGCTCGCGGCCGCGGCGGTACTGAGCTTTCCCCACTCTCCAGTGATGTCCCGGGCAGGCGCGACTTCTTCCGCGCCGCCCGGGACATCACTTTTCCGGTACGCCGGCAGCCGCGTTCACGGCGCTGGTCCCGGTGCGCGTGCTCGGGGCGTACGGAAAGCGGGTGATCCGGACGGGGAGCGGACCGTGACGTGCCCGCCGTGTCTGCCGATGGCGCGATTTTCCGGTCGCGCGGCCGGGCGGTATCGGGCATTGCGTGTCGCGCAGGTGAGGGATGCGCACACCGGTCGGTTGGACGGCCGAAATTAAGGGTAGCCTTACTTGCCGGAGATCCGTCCACCGGCAGTGAGGTGCGAACATGTCGAACAGACCGGCGCGGCCCGCGCACGAAGGCGTGGTCACGCGGGTGGAGCAGCTCACCCCGCACATGGTGCGGGTGGTGGTCGGTGGCGAGGCGATCGCCCGGATCGACGCGAGCCGCTGCACCGACCATTACATCAAGGTGCTCTTCCCGCAGTCCGGCGTCGACTATCCGGAGCCCTTCGACATGGGCGTGATCCGGGAGACCCTGCCGCGGGAGAGCTGGCCGCTGGTCCGGACCTACACGGTGCGCAGGTGGCTGCCCGAGGCCGCCGAGATGTGGGTGGACTTCGTGGTGCACGGCGACGCCGGCATCGCCGGGCCGTGGGCGGCGCGGGCCCGGGTCGGCGAGCCGTTCCGGTTCATGGGCCCCGGCGGTGGCTACACGCCGGACGCCGGCGCCGACTGGCACCTGCTGGCCGGCGACGAGAGCGCGCTGCCGGCGATCGCCGCCTCGCTGGCCGGCATGCCGGAGGGCGCGATGGTGCGGGCGTTCATCGAGGTGGCGGGGCCGGACGAGGAGCAGAAGCTGGAGACCCCCGCGGACGCCGAGATCGTCTGGCTGCACCGCGGCGACCGGCCGGTGGGCACCGCGCTGGTCGAGGCCGTGCGGGGGCTGGAGTTCCCGGCCGGGCGGGTGCAGGTGTTCGTCCACGGTGAGGCCGGGTTCGTCAAGGACCTGCGCGGGCACCTGCGGCTGGACCGCGGGCTGAGCATGGACCAGCTGTCCATCTCCGGATATTGGCGGTCCGGGCTGAACGAGGACGGCTGGCAGTCCAGCAAGCGGGAGTGGAACGCCAAGGTCGAGCAGGAGCAGGAGCAGCCGGCCGTTTCCCGGTAAGGACCGACCCGCCGGGTGAGGCCTTCGTCTCATCCGGCGTCTCCGCAGCTCTCCGGTCCACCACCGCCGGACGATGATGGTGCCGTGGCAGTGCTGGAAGAACAACCGACCCGGTCGCGTCGCGGGCGCGCCTTCACCCTCGTGGCCCTCGTGCTGGCCGCGGTGAACCTGCGGCTCGCGGTGACCAGCGTGGGCCCGGTGCTCACCGAGATCCGCGACGGGCTCGGGATGAGTTCGACAGTGGCCGGGCTGCTGACCTCCGTGCCGGTCGTCTGTTTCGCCACCGTCGGACTGCTCGCGCCGCGCCTGGCTCGGCGGGTGGGCGCCGCTCCGGTGATCGCCGGCGGCCTGGTGCTGCTCGCCGCGGGGCTCACGGCCCGGCCGTTCGCTGGCGGCCCGGCGCTCTTCCTGCTGCTCAGCGCCGTCTCACTGGCCGGCATCGCGCTGGTCAACGTGCTGCTGCCGTCGATCGTCAAGGACCACTTCCCGACCCAGGTGGGCACCGTCACCGGGCTCTACTCGGTGGCGCTGAACCTGGGCGCGACAGCGGCCGCCGCCACCACCGTGCCGCTGACCGACGGCTTCGGGGACTGGCGGCTCGGGCTGGGCTGCTGGGCGCTGGCCGCGCTCGTCGCGCTGCCGCCGTGGCTGCTGCTGGCCCGGCAGCGCACCGCCACCCGGACGGCGGCGGCCAGCACGCCGCCGGTGCGGGTGAGCCGGCAGCCGATCGCCTGGGCGCTGGCCGTGTACTTCGGGATGCAGTCCACCTCGGCGTACGTGATCATCGGCTGGCTGCCGCAGATCTACCGGGACGCCGGGCTCTCCGCGGAACTGGCCGGGGTGCTCTTCGCGACCACCTCGCTGCTCGGCGTGCCATTGGGGATGCTGCTCTCCGCGGTGGCCGGCAAGCTGCGGTCACAGAGCGGCATTGCCGTCACTTTGGGGCTTTTCGGTATTGCCGGTTATTCCGGTCTGTGGGCTGATCCGGCTGCGGCGCCGTGGCTGTGGGCCGTCCTGCTGGGCATCGTGAACACAGCGTTCCCGCTGGTCCTGACGATGATCGCGCTGCGCGGCAGCAACCCGGCAACGGTGGTGCGGCTGTCCGCGTTCGCCCAGGGTGTCGGCTACCTGATCGCCATTCCGGGCCCGATCCTGATCGGCGCGCTGCACGACGCGACGGGCGGCTGGCGGGCCCCCTTGGCGGTCATGGTGGTCCTGATGGTGCCGCAGATCACTGCGGGCTATTTCGCCGGCCGTAATCGCCAGATTTAGGTCTTGGCTCAGGGTCCGCGAAACCGGAATCCGGAGACCTCAACGGCGTTCCTGACTGGCCGATAGTGACCTCAGGCTATCCACAGCCGATCTCCAGGTCGACAACCCGATCTTTAAAAGGTGGATCAGGTTCACTATCCTTCCGGCGGCGGGCCGCACCCACGCCCAGCCGTTTCAGTCAAGGAGTCAGCGCATGCCAGCGGCAACCGACCGGACCGACGGCCGTCAGCTTCTGGCAGACGGGACACCGGGCAAGAAGAAGAAAAAGGCGAAGGGCCCGAGGGCCCCGCTCTGGACCAAGCTGCTCACCGCTTTCGGCGCGGTGCTGCTGGTGATCAGCGGGGGCACCGGCATCACCGCCAACTACCTGCTCAGTCAGGTCACCGACAACGTGCAGACCACCACCTCGGCGCTCAGCCAGGACGGCGGGGTCGGCGCGGTGCAGACCAACGGCAAGCTGCCCGAGGGCGCGATCAACCTGCTGATGCTCGGCCTGGACACCCGGACCGGCTGGGAGAAGAGCGGTGAGGGCTCCCGGTCGGACACGATCATCGTGCTGCACATCCCGGCCAGCCGCGACAAGGCCCAGATGATCTCGATCCCCCGGGACACCAACGCGGAGATCCCGGCCGACGAGAAACTCGGCTTCGGCGGCAGCACCGAGAAGATCAACGGCGCGTTCTACTACGGCTCCCGGGGCAAGGGCGGCATCGCGGGCGGCATGAAACTCGCCGCCAAGGCCGTGCACAACCTGACCGGGATCAGCTTCAACGGCGTCGTCGTGATCAACTTCAACGGCTTCAAGGACATCCTGGAGGCCCTCGGCGGCGTCTACATGTGCGTCGACCAGGACTCCTGGTCCAGCCACTACGTGGTGAACAACGGCAAGGTGGAGTACGCGAAGGGCGCCGACCCGCTGTCCCCGCCGAGCAACGCCCTGTGGTTCAGGAAGGGCTGCCGCAACATGAAGGCCTGGGAGGCCCTGGAGTTCTCCCGGATCCGGCACTCCGCCCACGGCGACTACGACCGGCAGCGGCACCAGCAGCAGCTGCTGCGCGCGATGGCGAAGAAGGCCACCAGCAGCGGCGTGCTGACCGACCTCTCGAAGGTGTCGAAGCTGCTCTCGGCGGCCGGCTCGTCGCTGACGCTGGACACCAACAACGTCCCGGTCTCCGACTTCTTCTTCGGGCTCAAGGGGCTGGCCAACGCCGAGCTGCTGCCCATCCGCAGCAACAGCGGCAGCTTCTACAGCACGTCGGACGGCAGGAAGGAACTGATCAACGACGTGACCAAGCAGCTGTTCGCGGCCGCGGCCAAGGACAAGCTGGACCCGTTCCTGCTCGCGCACCCGGAACTGGTGATCAACAGCTCGGGGAACTAGCCGGGTCGGGCCGGGGGATGGCGGAAATCTCCCGGCCGTCCGGCGGGGCTCAGCGGGCGCTGGTGGTGACCGCGTCGGTGGCGCGGAGGCGCTGCACGACCGGGGCGAACTCCTCCATGAACATGCCGTTCACCGCGTAATAGGAGAAACCGCCCTCGGCGCGGCGGCGGCGCAGCTCCTCGGCCGCGTGGTCGGCGTCCCCGATCAGGAAGGTGGCGGCGCCGGAGGCGGCCATCTCCCGCGGATCACCGCCGACCTGCCGGGACAGCCGGTCCGGCAGAGCGAAGATGGTCGGGGCGAACGCGGTCACCCCGACCAGCAACTCGACCTGATCGGCGCGTTGCGACATGGACCGGAACGTGTCCGCGGCGCGGAACAGCTCGGACGGCGTGGTGGCCGGCGGCAGCCCGAACGTCACCGTGTCCGCCTGCTCCGCGGCGAGCCGCATCATGCCGGGCTTCGACGCGGCGACCAGCACCCGCGGCGGAACCGGCAGTTCCCGGGCGGCGGCGATCACCTCGGCTGTCCGGTGCAGGCGCTCGCCGGGCGTACCCCACATGCCGCCGAGCGCCGCGGTGTCCGTCTGGCCGTTGGGCCGGCCGCCGCCGACACCGAGCTCGAACCGCCCGTCGCTGATCGTCTGCAGGCTGCGAGTCTCCCAGGCGACGTGGGCGGGGGTGCGGTTGGGCGCGTTCAGGACGTAGGTGCCGACGCGCAGGGAACCGGTCGCCGCGGCGGCCGCCGCCAGGCCGGCGAACGGCGAGAGGGTGAACAGGGTGTCCGGGATGAGCAGGATGTCGTAGCCCAGCTCTTCGGCGCGCCGCGCGGTCGCCGCCCACTCCGCGCCGGTGCGGGCCTGCCCGGCGATGACTCCGAATCGAAACGCACGCTCAGTCATCCGCCCACTGTCGCGGACGCGGCGCACTACCGCGTCCGCTCCGGGACGACTTCCGGCGTACGCCCGTCGGCGTACCCGGGCCCGGCAGCCTGCGCCCCGAGGCGAATCCGCACCCGCCAGCAGGCACCGCGCACCGGTGCGGGTCCACCGCGTCCCGAAAACCCACCGGCGCGAACCGTGTCCACCTCCGCACCCCGCGCCCCGAGGCGAATCCGCACCCGCCAGCAGGCATCGCGCACCGGTGCGGGTCCACCTCGGCACGCCTGCGCCCGGAGGCGAATCCGCACCTATGAGCCGGCATCGGTCAGGAATAGTGCTGGAGGGCCGGCCAGAGGGTGTGCCACGGGGTGGCCGGGTGGCAGACGTAGATGTGCGCTCCTTCCGTCTCCTCGTTCTCGACGCCGGCGGCATTGCGCAGCGCGCCGTGCTCGGTGCAACTGCCGAACATCGCGGCGGCCCGGGCCGGGCCGGTCTGCAGGACCGCGATCACCACGGTCCTGTCGTCCGGTGGCGGGCCGAAGTTGTGCAGCTCGTTCTGTCCGCTGTAGACCTCGGGCAGGCCGAGCGGGCGGCCGAACCGGTTCAGCGCCCCGGCCTCGCCGTAGTTACCGGTGAACAGCACCGCCCGGGACTGCTCGTCGGCGGGCAGGGCGCGATAGACGGCGGCGACCTGTGCGACGTAGTCCGGCCAGCCGATCTGGTCGGCCACCGTCTGGTTGGTCGCCGGCACCGTGGTGTCGGCCAGGCTGCCCTCCGGGATCACCGGGAGCGAGGTGACGACGGCGAGCCCGGCGAAGAACACCGAACCCGCGATCAGCCAGCACAGTCGTGACCGGCGGCCGTCCAGCCAGCGCACGGTGGGCACGGCGCCGATGGCGAACAGCGCGGTGAGCAGGCCCAGCGGATAATAGGGCTGCCCGGAGATCACCAGGACCAGGACCAGCATCACCGGGTACGCCACCGCGAGCGCGCGGATCGGCCGCCAGCGAGGGTCGCGCAGCAGCGCCACCAGGCCGGCGATCCACACCGGCGGCAGGCTGATCAGCAGCAGTTGGAAGGGCACCAGCAGCACCCGGGAGTCGGTGCCCTTGTCCTCGGCGATGGCCTCGGCCATCTTCGCCTGCGGGAAGTCGGCGGCCACCTGATAGATCAGGTTGGGCAGGCCGACGACCAGGGCGATCGCGACACCGCCCCACAGCCACGGTGAGCGCAGCACCCGGCGCGGACCGGCCACCAGCAGGCCGCCGGCCAGGCAGAGCAGGAGCAGGATGACCAGCAGCTTGTTGTAGAGGCCGAACCCGGTGACCAGGCCGGCCCACAACCAGGCCCGGGGCTGGTCGTGCAGCAGCGCGCGCACCACGAAGAGCAGCACGCCGAGCCAGACCAGCAGGTCGGGCGCGGCCGTCGAGCCGACGTGGGCGGCGCTGAGCGGGAACGTGCCGAACACCACGGTGGCGGCCAGCGACTGAGCACCGGCGCCGCCACCGACCTCGCGGGCGAGCGCGGCGGCCAGCAGCGCGGCCAGGCCGACCATCAGGGCGCCGGGCACCCGGATCGCCCAGAGCGAGTCGCCCAGCACCTCGATCGCCAGCCGGTCGAGCAGCGGGGTGAACGGTGGCTGATCGACATAACCCCAGGCGGGGTGATCGCCGAGCACCCGGAAATAGAGCTCGTCGCGGTGATAGCCATAGCGCCCAGCGGTGATCAACAGCAGCAGGGTCGCGGACAGCGCGATCAGGCCGACCGGGACCCAGGCCATCGGCCGGCGGCCGATCTGCGCACCAGGCGTCAGCGTTTCGGTCACGGCGCCAACCTACAAAACCCCACCGACATTTTTCGATACGTCGTTCCGCGCAGCCGAAATCCGACCGGTGGAAGGTCGGAGCCGGCGGCGAACATGACCGACGGGCGAGCAGAACCGGCGGCGAACGTGCACGACGGGGTGAGCAGAACCGGCGGCGGCAGAGCCGGCGTGGGATGCCGTCGACGGGCGCGCCCGGCCGATGGGACTGGGGGATGACGGCAGATTCCTCCCTGGGTTCGATGCGGCGGATCGACCGGTGGTGCCACCATGAGTGCCGGAATCCCGATGTCCACGAAGGACGGCACCGTGCCCGAGCCCGATGACACCCTCGACCCCGGCGAGCGCGCCCGCGCCGGTGTCCGTGGCTGGGTGCGTGAGTCCGGCCGGCGTGCCCGGGCACGGCTGCGCGGCGCCAGTCCGTATGCGATTCTGGCTTTTCTGACCGCCTCGGCGGTGGCTCCGGTGGCCGGGGCGGGGCTGGACGTCCCGGCCGCGTTCGCCGTGGCGCTGGGCCAGCTCGGTGGACTGGGCAGCAACTTCCTCGCCGACGTCCTGGCCGGCTCGGCCCAGCGGATGCGCGGTACCGGGCCGATCACCGAGCAGCAGTGGCGGGACGCGATCGCTGCCGATCTACTGCTCCGGCTCGACGCCGACGATGAGCAGAGCCGGCAGTTGCGGGCCGAGGTCTCCGCGGTGCTCCACGAGATCGACGCGGTGGCCACCGCGCTGACCGAGGCGGCGCACGCCGACGACGAGTTGCGCCGGCAGCTGGAGCAGGTCTTCGAGGAGCTGGGCAGTGACGTCGGCGAGCTGCACTGGATGCTCACCGACGTCCGGCGCTCGATCGACGACCTGCGGCAGCAGTTCGCCGGGCAGAGCCTGCTGCTGACCCAGCAGCTCGAACAGGTCCGCCGCCAGTTGCTCGCGGTGACCGGCGAGCCGCCGGCGGTCGTCCCGGCGGCCTCCTCCTCGGTGCCGCCCTATCCGGGACTGGCCAGCTTCGAGCCGGTCGACGCACCGTGGTTCCGGGGCCGGGAGACGCAGGTCGCCGAGCTGCTCGCCCGGCTCAGTGAGCAGACGGTGGGCGGTCCGGCCCTGGTCGTCACCGGGGTCTCCGGCGCGGGCAAGTCGTCGCTGCTGCGGGCCGGGCTGCTTCCGGCGATCGGTGCCGGGCGGCTGGGCGAGGCAGCGACGGGCTGGCCGTGGATCCTGCTGACACCGGGTCCCACTCCCCTGCGCACCCTGGTGGGCCGCGTCGCCGCACTGCTCGGCGAGGACACACCCGCGACCAGCGGCAGCACCGCCGCGTCGGGTGCTGACGACGCCGGAGGAAGCGGCAGCGCGGCTGAGCCGGATGCCGTCGAGACGACGGCTGACGGCGAAACGGCCACGCTGGGGCGCGACGAGGGCGGGAGCACCGGCAGCGCGGCTACGCCGGGTGCCGACGACGGCGGGAGCACCGGCAGCGCGGCCACGCCGGGTGCCGACGAGGACGGAAGCGCCGACCGGGTCGCCGTGGTCCCCGGGAGCGTGAGGGCGGCCGGCTCCAGGCGGGGCGCGACTATCGACAGGCTGACCGCGGCGGTGCGACGAGAGCCGGGCCGGCTGGGGCGGATCGCCGCGGAGCTGGCGGCGCGCGGGCGGCGGCCGGTGATCGTGGTGGATCAGTTCGAGGAGTTGTTCACCCTGGGTGCGGACCCGGCCGAGCGGCTGGCCTTCGCCGCGGCGCTGACCGCCGCGGCACCCGCGCTCGTGGTGATCGCGGTGCGCTCCGACTTCTACCCGGCCTGCGTCGAGGTGCCGCCGCTGGCCGAGTTGCTGACCGCCGGGCACGTGGTGCTCGGCCCGCTGGACGCCGAGGCGGTGCGCCGGGCCGTGGTGGAGCCGGCCGCGCAGGCCGGCCTGACCGTCGACCCCGGTCTGCCCGAGCTGATGCTGCGCGACCTGAGCGACGGGGACAGCTACGAACCGGGCAGCCTGCCGCTGCTGGCGCACGCGCTGCGCGCCACCTGGGAGCGGCGCGAGGGCGATCGGCTCACCGTCCGGGCGTACCGGGCCACCGGCGGGATCCGGCACGCGGTCGCCGAGACCGCCGAGCGGATCTATCTGGAGCTGGACCCAGGCGACCGATCGGCGCTGCGGACGCAACTTCTCGCCCTGGTCACGGTGACCGGCAACGGCACGGTCGTCAGGCGGCACGGCGAGCGCGGCGCGGGCGGTTCCCGGGTGCTCGACCGGCTGGTCGCCGAGCGGCTGGTGACCGCCGGGACGGACACCGTGGAGATCAGTCACGAGGCGCTGCTCACCGGCTGGCCACGGCTGGCCGGCTGGGTCGCCGAGGCGCGCGCCGATCTGGAGCTGCGGCAGCGGGTGATCGAGGCGGCGGCGGACTGGGAGCGTTCCGGCCGCGACCCGGACCTGCTGCTGCGCGGCGCCCGGCTGCTCGCCGCCCGCGAGCGACTCGTCGACCCGGCCACCCACTCCGAGCCGGCCCGGCCCCACGACAACAACTCGACCCGCAGCCACGACAACGACTCGACCCGGCCCGGCGACAACGACTCGACCCGCACCCACGACAACAACTCGACCCGGCCCGGCGACAACGACTCGACCCGCACCCACGACAACAACTCGGTCCGGACCCACGACAACGACTCGGTCTGGGCCCCCGACAACGACTCGGTCCGGACCCACGACGTCGAGTCGACCGGGATCCACGACACCGGACCGGGCCGGATCGCGACGCCGACCCTGGCCGGGCACACCCCGCGGGCCGGCGTGACACAGGCGGGCCCGGCCCTTCCCGAGCCGGCGCTGTCCTTCGTGATGGCCGGGACCGAGGCGGCCGAGGCGGCCGAGGCGGCGCGGCGCCGGGCCACCGGGCGGCTGCGCAGGCTGGCCGCCGGGCTCGGGGTGGCGCTGCTGCTGGCCGTCGCCGGCGGCCTGGCCGCTGTCGACAAGCAGCAGGTCGCCGCGGACAAGGAACGGGAGGCGCAGGCGGCCCGGCATGACGCCGCGTCCCGGCAGGCGGCCGCCGAGGCGGTGAACGCGCTGGACAAGGACGAGGTCACCGCGGTCCGGCGGGCGCTGGACGGCTGGCAGGAGGCACACACCGCGCAGGCCCGCGGCGCGCTGCTCTCCGCCCAGATGGTCAACTCGCTCGGCACGCTGGGCACCGGCACCGGTGGTCTCTCGGCGGCGTTCAGCCCGGACGGCAAACGAATCGCGATCGGTCACGGCGACGGGGTGGTCCGGCTCTGGGACACCGCCACTTTCACGCCGGTCGGCGAACCACTGGTCACGCCGAAAAAGGCAGCCCGCGGCCTCGTCACCTCGGTGGCGTTCTCGCCGGACGGCCGGTTCCTGATGTCCAGCGCCTTTGCCAAGGACAGCCTGCAGATCTGGGACGCCGCCACCGGATCTCCGGTCCACACGCTGCGGGGCGCCGGCGTGGCCGCCTGGCTACCCACCGCGGGAGCGAACACCGCGGCGGGAGCGAACACCGCGGCGGGCACCGGACCGAGTGCCGGCACCGTGCTGGCCCTGCGCACCGATCCCAAGGCGACAGGGCTCCAGCTCGGTACCTGGGACGCCGCCACCGGCCGCCTCACCCGGTCGTTCCCGATCGACGACTACTACCCCTACGACCTCGCGATCAGCCGGGACGGGCGATATGTCGCGGTCACCAAGGGCCCGGGCTCCGCCGCGCGGGTATGGCGGCTGAGTGACGGCCGGGCGGTGACCACCGTCCCGGACACCACGCACGTGGCGTTCGCCCCGGACGGGACGCTGGTCGGCATGGACCGGGTCGGCCACCTCTTCCAGTGGGCGGTACCGTCGGGGCGGCGACTGCGGACCCTGTTCGCCGGGGCCAGCACGCCCGGAGCCAGCCGGTTCACCGTCACCGCCGACGGGATGGCGGTGGCGAATGTCGGTTTCCGGAAGGTCGGCATCTTCTCTCTGGCCGACGGCACCACTCTGATCCAGGACACCGGGGTGGCGTCCTCACCCGCGGTGGCGTCCTCACCGGACGGCCGCCTGATCGCGGTGACCGGATCGGACGCCCCGACAGCGGTGTTCCGGCGGGCGACCACCTGGCTCCCGCACGGCGGCATGGTGACCAGCAGCGGCTTCTCCCCGGACGGCCGGCGGCTGGTCGCCGCCGCTGACGACGGCCGGATCCGGATCTGGGACGTGGCCTCCCGCGACCTGGTCACCGAGTTCCCCGCCGGCGGCATTCCGTTCCGGGTCGCGTTCGCCGCCGGCGGCCTGCTGGTGGACGCCACCATGGACGACAGGCTGGAGGTGCGGGACGCCGCCACCGGGCGGCTCCGGGAGACCGTGCCGCTCGCCGGTATCCCCAACGACCTGGCTGTCTCACCGGACGGTTCCCTGGTGGCCGTGGCGACCGGCCCGCTTCCCGCCGAGGTGGTCGTGCCCGGCGCCCGGACGGAGCAGCACGAGCGGATCCTGGTCTATGACGTCACCCGGCGCGCGGTACGCACTCAATTCCAGTCGGTGGAGGCGCCGCACGCGGTGGCGTTCAGCAGGGACGGCACGCGACTGCTGGCGACGACGACCGATCCCTATCCGGTCACCAAGATCTTCCACTCGGCCCTGCGGGCCTGGCGCACCAGCGACTTCGCCGGTGCCGGCAACTATCGGCTCGGCGACTACCAGGCCACCGACCTGGCGGTGTCCCCGGCCGACGGCTCGATCGCGGTGGCCGGGACCGGCGGGCAGGTCGAGATCCGCAGCCCGGACGGCGCTCAGGCACTGTGGCAGGCCCCGCGGCAGATCGAGCAGATCGACGCCATCGCGTTCGCACCGGACGGCCGGACGCTGGCCGTGAGCGACTTCGACGGCCGCGTCCACCTGTGGGACACCGTGGGCCGGGCCGAGGCCGCCACCCTGAACGGGCACCGCAGCCGTGTCGCCTCACTGGACTTCGCCCCGGACGGCGGGCTGCTGGCCAGCTCCGAACTGGACGGTCCGTTCGGGTTGTGGCGGCTGGACCCGGCGCGGGTCGTACCGGAAATCTGCCGGATCGCGATCATCGCGAGCCGCAACGAGGGCGGCGGTCTCTCACCGCTCTGTGGCTGACGGACGGCAGACGGCGGTCACGACGAGGTCCCGCGCGATCAGGTAACGGCCGGTCAGCCGGTCGATGGTGGTGTCGGCGAGGAGGATGCGGCCGGTGAACTCGCCGGTGGACGGGTCGATGTCCAGGGTCGCGTCCTCGAAGCCGAGCCAGCGGCCGGTCAGCGGGTACCACGCCTTGTAGATCGACTCCTTGGCGCTGAACAGCAGGCGGTCCCAGCAGGTGCCCGGATGTGTCACAGCGAGCCGGGCCAGCAGGTCGCGGTCGGCGGCGGTGGTCACCGCGCCGAGAACCCGGGGCGGGAGGGGCGCATGCGGTTCCGCGTCGATGCCGACGCTCGCGACGTCGGCGACGTGTGTCACGGCGGCGGCCCGGAATCCGGTGCAGTGGGTGATGCTTCCGGCCACCCCGGCCGGCCAGATCGGCTCCCGGCGCGGGCCGCGGAGGATCGCGGTGGGCGCGTGCCCCAGGGCGGCCAGCGCCTCCCGGGCACAGCGCCGCGCGGTGAGGATCTCCCGGCGGCGGCCCGGGGCGGCGGTCGCGACCAGCTCCTCCTCACCCGGGTAGCAGGCCTCGTCGGGATCGTCGGTGTAGGCGACGGCGAAGCGCACCGGGTGCGGCAGCAGTTGATCGAGCACGTGCGGAGTGTCCCACCTCCGCCGGACGGATCAGGGGCGGACGGTGGAGTCTCTGATGATCAGGCGCGGCGGGTGCGGGTGGGCTCCGGGTGACGGCTCGCCGTCTATCGCGGACAGCAGAAGCCCCGCCGCAGCACGGCCCAGGCCCTCCAGGTCCATGTCCACGCTGGTCAGCGGCGGGCGGCTGGCTTCCGCGATCACATCCCAATTGTCGAACCCGGTCACCGCGACGTCTCCCGGCACGTCCCGGCCGGACTCCCGCAGGGTTTCGGCCAGGCCCCTGGCGATCTGGTCGTTACCGCAGATCACCGCGTCGAAGGCAGGTCCCCGGGCGAGCAGCAGCCCGGCCGCGCGGCGCCCCCACGCCTCGCTCCACTCGCCGTAGAGGGTTTCGACGCCGGCCTCGGCGGCGCGCACCCGGGCCGAATGGTGATGTTCCGGACCGGTCACGTGCACCAGGCGAGTGCGGCCGGTGGCACGCAGGTGCTCCACAACCAGCCGGATGCCGCCCGGCTCGTCCGGGATGACCGAACAGTCCGCGGGATCGGTGGAGGCGAGGAAGGCGTAGACCACCGGGACGGGCAGGCCGGTGCCGATCGGCGGCCGGGTCCCGGTGCGCCGGCCGGTCACGATGATGCCGTCGACCCGGCGGCTGAGCAGCACTCGCAGGTGATGCCGCTCGCGGATCGGATCGTCGCGGGCGTCGCAGAGCAGCACCGACACCTGACCGGCGCCGAGGATGTCCTCGGCGCCGATGAGCAGCGGGATGCTGAACCGCCCGATGGTGTCCGTGGTGATCATCCCGACCGTGTAGGTCCGGTCGGTGTGCAGGCTGCGCGCCGCCTGGTTGGGCCGGAAGTCGAGCTGCTCGGCGGCCTGCCGCACCCGCGCCACGGTCTCCGCGCGCAGCGAGCCGCGACCGTTCAGCGCCTTCGACGCGGTGCCGACCGAGACCCCGGCCAGCGTCGCGACGTCGCGGATGGTGGCAGCGCGCGGACGGGACATGCCAGGAAGCTACCGTGCCGGCCGCCCCGCCACCCATCCCACCCGGTTGCGGATCACACCCGGTCCGCTCCGGCCCGGGCCGCCGAGTTCCCGGTACGGCGGGAGCGTCACCCCACCCGCCCCGCCGGCACCAGGTCCACCCGGGCACCCAGCGCCAGCCGGCCGGGCCGCAGCACGTCGGCGTAGACACCGAAGCAGGCGCCTTTCCCGGTGCCGAACACCTCGACCCGATAGTGCCGGGCAAGCGTCCGCAACACGACCGGATCCGCCGGCAGCCCGTCCTGGGGCAGGCTCGGCACCACGCAGCGTGGCGTCCGGAACGCCACCCGGAGCACCACGTCACCGATCGCCAGTTCCGCACCGGGCTCGGGGTCGGCGTCGGCGTCGATCAGCAGGTTGGGCCGGAACCGCTCGGCCGGCACCGGGTGCCCGGTCCGCCCGGACAGTCCGGCCAGGGCGCCGGTGGTGATCAGGTGCACCGCCCCGAAGTCGACGAACCGGCCGGTCCGGGCGTGGCCGCCGGCCTCCTCGACGCGTTCCTGGCCGGGTCGCAGCTCGGCGAGCCAGTCCGGCACCATCCCGGCCTCGGCCGGCAGCATCCGATGGATCCGTGGGGTGGCGGGCGCGGTCCGGGTCAGCCGGACCGGCCGGCCGAGATGCTCGGCCAGCGCCGCGTCGGCTTCCTCGGAACCGGCCTCGTAGAGTGCCCCGCCGACCTCGATGGTCGCCGGTTCGCCGGCCGCGCGCACCGCGAGCAGGTCGCCCCAGCGTCGTGGGTGCTTGGCGCTGCCGATGGTGCCGTCCTGATCGTCGACGCAGGCCCAGGCCCGGTCGCCGGCCAGGCCGCCGGTGTCGGCCCGTGCTTCGCCGAGGGCCTCCCCGCCGGCGCTCTTCACCGGATAACGCCAGATTCCCGCCGCCTCGCCCATGACCGTTCTGCTTACCAGAGCGGCCGCGCGCCGTGGGTTCGGCCGGCACGGGACTGCTCCGGGCGTACCGGAAGAGGCTGCCGGGTCCGGGCGGACCCGGCAGCGGGAAGCGGTCAGGCGAGGTTGAGGTAGTCGAGTTCGGCGTAGCCGGTGCCGCCGGCGAAGTTGGGCGAGCCCTTGGCCAGGCGGATCACGTTGTAGCCGGCCTTCAGGGTGACCGGGGTGCTGACCGTGGAGCCGAAGACGCCCCAGGCCGCGGTCGGCGGGTAGGAGATCGTCTGGAAGGCGCCGCCGTTGTAGGCCAGGCCCTGGGTCGCGGTGGCGCCCGTGGCGTTGGCGTAGCCGATGGTCATCGTGTACGTGCGAGCGGTGGGCACGTTCACCACGAAGTCCACGAAGGACTGGTTGCGGGAGTTCGCCGAGCCGTCGATCTGGCCGACGTAACCGCCGTTGGAGGCGGAGCCGGCGGAGAACCGGTTGGCGTTGACGACGGTGGCGTTCTCCGCCTCGTAACGCTGCTGCCAGGTGGCGGCGCCCGAGGCCGGGGTGATCAGCAGCTGGTAGGCGTCCGCCGCGTCCATGCCGGCGACCGGCACGCTGATGCTCCCGCCGGACACCTGGTAGGTGGCCGAGGACACCGCGATCGGCGCGCTCTGGTTGGTGGTCCGCCCGGTGGTGCCGGACCGGACGAGGGTGGCCCGGACCTGCGAGCCGAGCGCGCCGAGCCCGTTGACCTTGACGGTGTTGTTGCCGCTGTCGCCGCCGAACACCACGTTCACGAACCTGCGGGTCGGGTCGTAGGCGGCGACGCCCTCCAGCCACGAGCCGGGGACGGTCTGCACGATGGTGCCGGCCATCTCGCCGTACCACTTGTAGGCCCAGTACGACGAGGTCGGCGCGTTGTCGTGCAGCAGGCCGTTGAGGGTGCCGGCCTCGTACCAGTAGGCGCGCTCGGCGTCCCGGATGCCGTAACGCTCGAACGTCGCCATGAAGTGCACCGCGACGCTCGGGATGTCGACCTGGCTCGGCGACGCGTACTCGTTGATCGAGATCGGTCGCGGCGAGATGCCCAGCGACTTCTCGATCGCCCGGTAGTCGGCCACGTCCGCGCCGATGTTGAGGTAGTCGTCGTTGTCCAGCTCGTGCCAGACGATCACGTCGGGCAGCGTGCCGGTGTCCCGGGCGTTGGTGAGGAAGCTGACCAGGTAGTCGTGGTTGTACCAGGAGATGCTCGGGCCGACGATCGGGGTCACCGGGTCGAGCGAGCGGATCAGCTTGACGGTACGGGTCCAGCCGGCGTTGAACGTCCCGGCCGACCCGGTGTTCCAGGTCCAGTCCGGCTCGTTCCACAGCTCGTAGCCGTCGACGTTGGTGGTGCCGGTCGCGGCCAGCCGCGCGTTCACCATGGTGCGGACCTTCGACTCCCAGTCGGCCCAGCTGACCCACTTGTACGGGAAGTCCCGGTAGATGTCCGGCAGCCGCCAGAACTGCTGGGCGCCGGCGCTGGTCACCTTGCCGGCCACCTGCAGGCCGTCGCAGCACGGAACCGTGGCGCCGTTGCCGAGTTGCTGCACGCCGGGCGGCGGCTGGGTGAGGTGGTTCATCCGGAGCGGGTACATCTGCTCCAGCGGCGGCTTGCTCCCGGTGTCGACGGCGTAGAGGCCGCCGGCCGCGACGTGCGTGACCGGCCGGACCGCGGTGCCGACGTTGACGGTGAGGGTGTTGCCGGCGGCCGCCGCCGGGCTGGGGACGACCAGCCCGGCGGCGGCGAGCAACAGGACGGGGATGACGGAGCGGCGCATGATCACCTCTCGGATAGGGGGATGAACACCCGCATCGGTCCCGGCTCCCGGTTGGCCCAGAGGTGGTAGGGGATGGCGGTCACGGCCACCGGTGGGGTGGCGCGTGCCGGGGCCGGGAGGGGCCGGTAGAGATGCGGGGTGTCGGAGGGCCGGGCCCGCAGCGAGATCCGCAGCAGCACCGGCGCGAGACCGTCGGGGTCCCGGAGGACCCGCGGCGGCGCTGACGCGTCCAGCTCCAGGTCCTCGAACGGCACGCCGGCCGGCGCGTCCGCGTGTTCCAGGCAGTAGACCATCGGGCCGCGGACGACGGCGGCCGCGCCGCGGACGGCGTCGACGCGCGGGTGCGCGGTGATCAGGAGAGGCGGCATCGCCAGGGTCAGCTCGACGCGGTCGCCGACGAGCCAGGTCCGCTCCAGGACGACCCAACCGGATTCGCCGGCGTCGACCGGCTCGCCGTTGACGGTCAGGCGCGCCCGCGTGCACCACGCCGGGATGCGCAGCGACAGCGCCCACGGCCCGGGGCCGACCTCGGTGACGGTCACCGTGATCGTCTCGTCCCACGGGTAGTCGGTGCGCACGTCGACCGCGTGGCCGCCGGCCCGGAACGTGCCGGCGGTGTAGAGGTGCAGTTGCAGCCCGGCCGCGTCACCGGTGGCGGCGTAGTTGTCCAGCGAGGCCATCAGCCGGGCCAGGTTCGGCGGGCAGCAGGCGCAGGAGTACCAGGGCAGCCGCTGCGACGGGGCGTCCTCGTGCGAGCCGTCGTGCCCGGTGCGCAGCTGCAGCGGGTTGGAGTAGAAGAAGGTGGCGCCGTCGAGCCCCGTGCTCCCGGCGATGCCGTTGTAGATCAGCCGCTCCATCTCGTCGGCATACTTCGGTTTGCCGGTGGCCAGCAGCAGGCGCCAGGCCCACTGGAAGCTGCCGATCGCGGCGCAGGATTCGGCGTACGCGCGGTCCGGCGGCAGTTCGTAGGGATCGCCGTACGCCTCGTCCCGGTGCCGGGAACCCTGGCCGCCGGTGAGGTAGGTGCGGCTCTCCAGGGCGGAGTCCCACAGTCGTTCGGCCGCCGCCAGCAGCTCGGCATCACCGGTCTCCACGGCGACGTCGACCGCACCGGCCAGCAGGTACACCTGCCGGACCACGTGCCCGGTGACCTCGTCGGCCTCCGTCACCGGCTGATGATCCTGGAAGTACCGCGGACCGAAGCGCCCCTCGCCCAGCACGCCGTGCCCCCGGTTCGCCACGAAACGCGCGGCCAGGTCCAGGTACGGGCGGTGGCCGGTCACCCGGTAGAGCTCGACGAGCGCGGTCTCGACCTCGGGATGGCCGTCGACCTCCGGGGAGCCGGCATAACGGCGTACCAGTAGATCGGCGAACCGCCGGGCGATGGAGACCACCTGCGGGGCCGCCGCGGCGCCGCTTCGCGCGGCGGCGACCGCCGCCTGGAACAGGTGGCCCGCGCAGTACATCTCGTGGCTGAAATGCAGCTCACTCCACTGCTTGTCGCGGTGGTCGACCTGGTAGTACGAGTCGAGATAGCCGTCCGCGTCCTGCGCCTTCTCCAGCAGGGACGCGGCATCGGCGACGAATCCGGACTCGTCGCCGCCCCAGAACGCGGCCTCCAGCGTCTTGTACACATCGGAGTCGGCGAACCAGAAGCCGCGGAACTCCCCGGCCGCGTCGCCGGTGACCCTGCGCAGGTTGGCGAGGTTGCCGTAGGCGTCGAGCTGGGCGACGCAGTGCGGCAGGGTGACGGCGGCGTTGCGCGCCTGCCACCCACCGAACAGGCTCTCCGGCCGCAGCGTCACGGCTTCGCGCGGCAGCGGCCGCAGCGCGGAGACGGCACGGGAGGTGGGCACGACGGGGCCGTACGAAACGTCCATGGCGCGGTTTTCCTCAATCCTTGACGGCGCCGGCGGTCACACCGGCTGCCACGTAACGCTGGGCGACGATGAGCAGCAGGGTCGCCGGGATGGACGCGATCACGGCGGTGGCCATGATGGCGTTCCACTGCTGGTTGTTGTTGCCGATGTAGTGGTAGATGCCGAGGGTGATCGGCTGGTACTCGCCGCCGCCGTCGAGCGTGGTGGCGAAGACGAAGTCCGACCAGGCCCAGAGGAAGGCGAACAGGCTGACGGTGACTATCGCGTTGCGGGACACCGGCAGGATCACCGAACGGAACGTCCGCGCGGTGGTCGCCCCGTCGATCAGCGCGGCCTGCACCAGCTCGTCGGGGATGCCCGACATGAAGGCCGTGAAGATCAGTACGCCGAACGGCACCGCGATGGTGGAGTCCGCCAGGATCAGCCCGGGCAGCGTGTTCAGCACACCGGCCCGCAGGTAGATGGCGTAGAACCCCATCGCCATGATGATCCCGGGGATCATCTGCGCGATCAGCAGCACGAAGTTCAGCGCGCCGCCGCCCCGCGGGCGCAGCTTGGCCAGGGCGAACCCGGCCGGCGCCGCGACGATCAGGGTGAGCGCCACGGTGCCGAGCCCGATCACCAGGCTGGTACCGAGATAGGGCAGCTGCTGGTCGAGCACCGCCCGGTAACCGTCCAGCGTGCCGTCGAACGGGAACAGGTGCGGCGGGTCGGCACGCATGTCGGTGTCCTTGGTGAAGGACACGTTGATCATCCAGTAGACCGGGAACAGCATGATCGCGGTGAGGATCAGCCCGATGCCGGTTCTCAGGTGCTTGGTCATGAGCGCTGCCGCCGAACGTAGAGGAGACCGAAGAACAGGGCGATCAGGATCAGCAGGTTGCCGACCGCCGCGCCCGGGCCGAACTGCGGCAGCAGGTTGCCGAAGGACAGCTTGTAGGACCAGGTGGCCAGGGTGGTCGACGCGTCGGTCGGGCCGCCCTTCGTCATGATCCAGATCAGGTCGAAGACCTTGAGGGTGTAGACCAGGCCGAGCAGCAGGGTGATCGCGGAGACCGGGCGCAGCAGCGGGAACGTGATCTGCCAGAAGCGCTGCCCGCTCGTCGCGCCGTCCAGCGCGGCCGCCTCGTAGACGTCGGCCGGGATGGCCTGCAGTCCGGAGTAGAGGATGACCAGGTTGAACGGGATGCCGATCCAGATGTTCGCGATGATCACGCTGGTCAGCGCCCAGTCGGGCGAGGTCAGCCAGTTGACGTGCCCGAGGTGCAGGGCCTCGAGAGCGACGTTGACGATCCCGGAGTCGCTGTTGAGCATCCAGGACCAGGTCGAGGCGCTGACGATCAAGGGCAACAGCCACGGTACGAGGAACAGCGCCCGCAACGTCGCCGACAGCTTGAAGTGAGCGGTGAAGAAGACCGCCAGCGCCAAGCCGATGGCGAACTGGAACGCGATGCTCACGAACGTGAAGACCAGCGTGTGCAGCAGCGCCGGACCGAAGGTCGGATCCGCGAACACCGTGGTGTAGTTGTCCGCCCCGGAGAACGGCGCGTCCCCCTGCACGAACGAGCGGACCGTGTAGTGCCGCAGGCTCAGGTCCAGGTTGCGGTAGAGCGGGTAGGCGTAGAACGCGACCAGGTAGATGATCACCGGGGCGAGGAACGCCCACGCCGCCCACTGTCCCCGGGCCCGCCGGACCCGGGCAGCCCCCCGGGTCCGGACGAGCGCTTCCGCGTGCGTCGTCACTTGCTCGCCGCACCCTGGGCGTCGGTGAGCGCCTGCTGCGGATTCTTCGAGCCGGACAGCGCGGCCTGGAAGGCGCCCCACATCGGCTCGGAGATCTTCGGGTACTTGGTGCCCAGATCGTCACTGGTCCGGCCCTTGGCCGCGCCGACCGCCTGCGCCCACACCTTCAGGTCCGGGTTCGCGGCGACCTGCTTCTCCTGCACCGGCTTGGTGGCCGCCACGTAGGAGAGGGTGGTGTCGGTGGTGAGGGCGTTGTCCGCGTTGGTCAGGCAGGCGATCAGCTTCTGCGTGGTGGCGTACTTGCCGGTGTCGGACTGGACCGGGGCGGTGACGAACTCGCCGCCGGTCGGCGCCGGGGCGGTGCCGCCGGCCTGGGACGGGATCGGGATGATGCCGTACTCGAAACCGGCCTTCTTGGCGTTGGCCAGCTGCCAGGTGCCGTTCTCGCTGAACGCGAAGTCACCGGCGGCGAACTCCTGCCAGCTGGTCGTCTGGGTGTTGTTGAGAACCGAGTTGGGCGCGTAGCCCTTCTTCAGCCAGTCGGTCCACAGGCTCAGCGCGGCGACGCCCTGCGCCGAGTCGAGCTGGGTGAGGTTCGCGCCGGAACCCCAGAACCAGGGCAGGAACTGGAAGCTGCCCTCCTCGGTGCCGATCGCCGAGAAGGTGATGCCCTTCTTGCCGGCCGCCTTCACCTTCGCCAGCGCCCCGGTCAGCCCGGCCCAGTCCTTGATGGTGGCCGGGTCGACCTTGGCGGCGTCCAGCACCTTCTTGTTGTAGTAGAGCGCCAGCGTGTTGGCGCCGATCGGGATGCCGTACGTCTTGCCCTGCAGCTGGCCGGCCGCGAGCAGGTTGGGCTCGACCGCCGAGGTGTCGACCTTCATCTCCTCGGTCGTGGTGAGCACGCCGGCCTCGGCCAGCGTGGAGACGACCGGGTTGTCGACGATCAGCACATCCGGGGAGTTGTTCTGCTGGGCGGCGAGCAGCGCCTTGTTGGTCAGGTCGGTGGTGTCGTAACCGGTGCGCTTGACCGTGACGCCGGCGTCGGTGCCGCACTTGGTCAGCAGCTTCACCCAGTCCGAGCTGTCGTCGAACTGCGGGTACGGGTCCCAGACGGCGTAGCTCGTGGGTGTGCCGGAAGAAGTCGTGTCGCCGCCGGACGAGCAGGCGGAGAGCAGGCAGGCGGTGACCGCGAGCGCGGCGCCGAGGCCTCGGATGTTCATGGTTGTTACCCCTCGAGAGCGGGTGTGGGGAAACTCAAGGAAAACGATTGCCTAGACGCTAAGGACGTCCTTGCGGGCGTGTCAATAGGAAGTTACCGTCGCATTGCACAGGGCGAAGGAAACCGGGGAGGAAACTCTGAGCAACGAACGACGCGGCGCCACGATCAGCGAGGTGGCCGCCCTCGCGAAGGTTTCCACAGGCACCGCGTCGAAGGCGCTCAACGGTCGCGGCACCATGCGGCCGGAGACCCGGTTACGCGTTCAGCAGGCCGCCGACCAGCTCGGATTCGTGGTCAACGCGGCCGCGCGGAGCCTGCAGACCGGGCGCACCTACACGGTCGGGATGATCACCACGGACACCATCGGGCGGTTCAGCATCCCGCTGCTGATCGGCGCGGAGGACGCGCTCGGCGCCGGGCAGATGTCGGTCTTCCTGTGCGACGCCCGCGACGATCCGATCCGGGAGCAGTACTACCTGCGTACGCTGCTGAGCCGCAAGGTCGACGGGATCATCGTGACCGGCCGCCGCACCCAGGCGCGGGCCCCGATCGGCGCCGGCCTGCCGGTGCCGGTGGTCTACGCCTTCATCAGCTCCACCGACCCGCGGGACTGCTCGGTCGTCCCGGACGAGGCGGACGGCGCCCGGCGGGCGATCCGCCACCTACTGGACACCGGCCGCCGCCGGATCGCGCACGTCACCGGCCCGGAACACCACCACTCGGCGCAGGTCCGCGCCGCAGCGGCGGCGGCCGAGGCGGAACTCGCCGCGCCGGTGCTGCACGGCGAGTGGACCGAGGCGTGGGGCCGGCAGGCGGCCGGGATGCTGCTCTCCGGCGGTGTCGCGTTCGACGCGGTGCTCTGCGGCAACGACCAGATCGCCAGGGGGGTCGCCGAAGGGCTGCGGGAGGCCGGCCGGGACGTGCCCGGCGAGGTGGCCCTGGTCGGCTTCGACAACTGGGACGTCATGGTCGACGCCTGCCGCCCCGCGTTGACCAGCGTCGACATGGACCTGGAGGGCATCGGCCGGACCGCCGCCGAGTTGCTGCTGGCCGCGATCAACGGCGAACCGGCACACGGCCGCGTGGCCCGCCCCTGCCGCCTGGTCCCACGGGAGTCGACAGCCGTCTATTAAGGTGCGCGATCATGGAGCTGGTCCACACGTTCACGGTCGCGGCGCCGGCCGCGCGGATCTACGCGCACCTGATGGATCCGCGCAGCTATCTCGGCCTGTCCCCGCTGCTGGTCGAGGTCCGCGACATCCACCGGGCCGACGACACCGTTTCGTACGTCGCTGTCGAGCGCTTCACCTTCGGCCCGTTCCACTGGAACAACCCGATCCGCGTGACGATGACCGGCGAAGCGTTGGGCCGGGCGGTCGTCAGCGCGGTCCGGAGTCCTGGGTTCGTCACCCTCACCTCGCGGGTTGTCCTGTCTCCACAGGTCAGCGGCACGCTGGTGGTGGAGACGATCAGGCTTGCCGCGCCGGCGCCGCTGCGGCGGTTCGTGGTGGGGCAGGCTCGCTCGGTCCAGTTGCACCGCGCGTCCGAACTGACCCGGCGGATGGCAGCGGCCTGAGGTCCACAGCTCACCCATAGCTCAGTCGGGCTGTTCTCCGTTTCGCTTTCTCTCCGGGGTCGGCCTTCCTTCCCGGGCCGCCGCTCCTCCTTCCGGGCCGCCGCCCGCCTCCAGCCCGATCGCGCCTTCCGGGTCCGCTCTGCTCCGTGCCCGCTTTCCTGCGGGTGCTCCCCGCTTCGGTCCTCCCCCAGCGGGCCGCTGCCTGCTCTCGGTTCAGGTGCCCTCCGCGCACGCGCCCCCTGATGATCCTCATTCTTCCGAACTATTGTGGAAATTCGCTGTGGGAGTTTATCGAAACGACATGATCGAATACTGATGGGCGGGGTTCGGGGGTCGGGATAATGGGGGCATGGCGCAGTTGTCATTGTTCGGCAAGGCAGAACTCGCGAAGATGCGGGATCGAACCGCATCGCGCAATTATTCACCCCTCAAAGACGAGTTTCGTCGGGAGCACGAGCGTCACCGTGCGTGGGGCCTGCGACGCAGACAGGCCGAAAAACTTCGCCGTCTCCACCAGCGCGCCGTGACAGCACCCGCCGCGAAAAACGATCAGACACGCCCCGCGGTTCCAACGGCGAACCCGCGTACCTCACGCTCCAGGAGCGGAGAGCCACGGCCGCCACAAGCATCCCGACGAGATGCCGCCGGCCCATCCAGCCCCGCCACGGACATCGCACCGAACCGGCCGCAGCAGCCCGCACCGCACCAGAACGCCACGTGCCAGTCACCACGATCAGCGGCGGCACCGACAGCTTCGGCCACATCTCACCCGCGGCCCCAGCCACCACGATCAGCGGCGGCACCCACAGCTTCGGCCACATCTCACCTGCGGTCCCAGTCACCACGATCAGCAGCGGCACCCACAGCTTCGGCCACATCTCACCTGCGGACAGCGGCATACGCACCTGCATTATCCGCAGCCCGAGCGACATCCCGAGACACGGAGCAGCAAGCCGCCACGCGAAATGCCGCGGGGGTAACTGAGCGGTCGGCACCCGAAGCAGGCATACCGAAGCAGTCCCCACCCGGGCCGAGGCGCCCGGGGTCCGGATGGGCAGTTGGCGTCGAGGGGGTCGCGGCACCGCGGGGTTCACTCGCGGCGGGGCGGCTCGCTTGCGGCAGGGCGGCGGGCGGCGGTTCGCTTGCGGCAGGGCGGCGGGCGGCGGTTCGCTTGCGGCAGGGCGGCGGGCGGCGGTTCGCTTGCGGCAGGGCGGCGGGCGGCGGTTCGCTTGCGGCAGGGCGGCGGGCGGCGGTTCGCTTGCGGCAGGGCGGGATTTTATTGATGAATTTGGCTGGGGCGGGATGGTGGCAAAGGTGACACCCAGTGTTGTCCGGAACCGCCGGACTCGCGACCCTCCCTGTCGGGTGGATAAGGTTAAAGATTCCACCCTAACGCTTTTTGCACCGGTCTGCGCGGACCGGAATTGTCAGTCCCGCGGATCTTATCTAGCCACGTCTTTTATCGGTGGCGAGGCGGAGGTGAAGCATTACTTTTCCATTTGCGGGGGCATAGCAGTCACGCCCTCCGCAGTCGTCACCTCGCTGGCGATATCGCGGTCAACTCGGTCAACTCCGCCGCCGGGTTCGGCAGCTCGGTGCATACCGCCCGACAAGGCAGCACCTGTAGTCGGCAGCGCGGGCGGGGTGGTGCTCCTCCCGGGACAACTCGCCGTGAGGGCTCGGTCTTGCCCGGGAACGACCCCACCCGTGAGGGCTCGCCCTTACCCAAGACGCCCCGTCAGGAGAGCTCGCTCCACCCAACCAACCCCTTGGGCGGGTGTGCTTTCACCCGGCTGGCATCCCAACTGGGAGGGGTGCTCGCTCCAGGGAGCAACCCGGCTGGGCGGTGGGGGTGGTCGCGCCAGGGGGCAACCCGGCAGTGAGGGGAGCATCCAGCACGGGCAGGCCGGGCGGCTGTGCGGGGAGCGGCGTTCGTCGTGGATCGGGGCGCAAGTCGGTGGTGAGGAGAGCATCCAGCACGGGTGGGCCGGACGGCTGTGCGGGGAGCGCGCATTCGTCGTGGATCGGGGCGGAAGTCGGCGTAGGTCGTACGAAAGCGGGTTTTGGGGTGCGGTCGGATTGGTAGCGGCATGCCTGTCGTGGGGGTGGTTGCGGTCTTGAGGATGGGTGGGGACATGCACGTCAAGCGGGGGGACCCTGGGATGCGGGCGTGGGTTCTTCGACGAGCGGAACCGAGAACGTCAGCCGTTGGAAACGTGGTCGCGGCAGAATGGGGCGCATGGATCTTCGCCAAGGCATCGGTCTGCGACGACTGGGCACCACCGCGGAAGAGTTCCAACAGGATCTGCTCAGCAGTCTGTACTACCGCAGGGGGACGACCATCGAGTCGGCCAGCTCGCGGGACGCTTACGAGGCGCTGGTGCTGACCGTGCGCGACCGGCTCGCGGATCGGCGGGCGCGCACGGCGGCCGCGCACTTCGCCACCAATCCGCGGTGGGTCTACTACCTGTCCGCGGAGTATCTGCTGGGTGCGCAGCTGGAGCAGAACCTGCTGTACTCCGGGACCGGCGAGATGGCCGCCGCGGCGGTGAAGGTGCTCGGGCGGTCGCTGGAGGAGATCGAGGAGCTGGACGTCGAGCCGGGCCTGGGCAACGGTGGGCTGGGACGCCTCGCCGCGTGCCTGGTCGACTCGATGGCCACCCGGGACATCCCGGCGGTCGGCTACGGCATCCGCTACGACTTCGGCATCTTCCGGCAGTCGCTGGAGGGCGGCGCGCAGGGGGAACGCCCTGACGACTGGGCGTTCCAGGGCAACCCGTGGGAGTTCCCGGCGCCCGACGACCGGCAGACGGTCGGCTTCTACGGGCACACCGAGCCGGTCGCCGGCTCGGAGATCCGCAAGCGCTGGCTGCCCGGCGAGATCGTGCTCGGCGAGCCCAGCCACATGCTGGTGCCCGGGTACGGCACCGAGACGGTCAACATCGTCCGGCTGTGGCGGGCCCGGGGCAGCGAGGCCTCCTTCGACCTGTCCCGGTTCTCCGCGGGGCAGTATGCCGAGGCTGTGCAGGAGGCGGTGCGCGCGGAGAACATCAGCAAGGTGCTCTACCCGGACGACAGCACCGAACTGGGCCGTGAGCTGCGGCTCAAGCAGCAGTACTTCCTCTGCTCCTGCTCGCTGCGCGACATCATCCGGCGGTTCCGGATCCGCAACGAGGACTGGGACGACTTCGCCGACAAGACGGTCATCCAGCTCAACGACACGCACCCGACGATCGCCATCCCGGAGCTGATGCGGCTGCTCGTCGATGAGAACGGGCTGGACTGGGACAAGGCCTGGTCGATCACCCGGCGCACGTTCGCGTACACCTGTCACACGCTGCTGCCAGAGGCCCTGGAGACCTGGCCGGTGCACCTGTTCGAGCGGCTGCTCCCCCGCCACCTGGAGATCATCTACCTGATCAACATGCTGTTCCTGCGCGAGGTGGAGGACCGCTTCCCGGGCGACACCGACCGGATCCGCCGGATGTCGATCATCGGCGAGGGCGCTGAGCGCCGGGTCCGGATGGCGCACCTCGCGGTGGTCGGCACCGAGGCGGTCAACGGGGTCGCCGAGCTGCACTCCAAGCTGCTGCGGGAGACGGTGCTGCAGGACTTCGCCGACCTGTGGCCGGCCAAGTTCCAGAACGTCACCAACGGCGTCTCGCCCCGCCGGTTCGTCAAGCTGGCCAATCCTCGGCTGTCCGACCTGATCACCGAGGGGCTCGGCGGCGACGGCTGGCTCAACGACCTGGACAAGCTGGCCGGGCTGGAGCGGCTGACCGGCGACGCCTCGTTCGCCGAGCGGTGGCGGGCGGTGAAACGCGCCAACAAGGTGGACCTGGCCGCCGGCGACCCGGACGCGCTCACCGACGTGATGATCAAGCGATTCCACGAGTACAAGCGGCAGCAGCTCAAACTGCTCCACGTGATCACGATGTACCACCGGATCCGGGCGAACCCGACGGGTGACTGGGTGCCCCGGGTGGTGCTGTTCGCCGGGAAGGCGGCACCGGCATACCACGCGGCGAAGAGCATCATCCGCCTGATCAACGCGGTGGGCGCGACGATCGCGGCGGATCCGGTGGTCGCGCCGTACCTCAAGGTGGTCTTCGCGGAGAACTACAACGTGACGCTGGCCGAGCGGATCATCCCGGCCGCCGACCTCTCCGAGCAGATCTCCCTGGCCGGCAAGGAGGCCAGCGGCACCGGCAACATGAAGCTGGCGCTCAACGGGGCGGTCACCATCGGCACGCTGGACGGCGCCAACATCGAGATCCGGGCGCGGGTCGGCGAGGAGAACTTCTTCCTCTTCGGACTGGACGCCTTCCAGGCCGTCGACGTGCAGCTCGGCGGCTACCACCCGCGGGGCTTCTACGACCGCGACGCCGAGCTGAAGACGGCGCTGGACTCGATCACGGCGGGCACGTTCGGCGGGGTCGGGCACGAGGTCGCGGAGTCGCTGCTCGGCTGGGACGAATACCTCACGCTCGCGGATTACCGGTCATATCTGGAGGCGCAGGACGAGGTGGAGCGCGCCTGGCGGGATCGGGATCGCTGGACCCGGATGTCGATTCTCAACACGGCACACAGCGGGTTCTTCTCGGCGGACCGCACGGTGGCCGATTACGCCGCCCGCATCTGGCGGGTCGCCCCGGTCACGGTTCCCCGCGAGGACTGAACACCTCACGGATGAGGGCGTGCCCGACGACCCGCGCGCCCTCCTGGATCAGAATCCGCCGGCCGACGGTCAGATACGGCGCGGCGATCTCCGGCGCGAGGAAGCCGATCCGGGCGCGCCGCTCGCCGCCGTCCTCCGGACCGAACTGCTCCATCAGGATGCTCAGCACCTCTGAGGTGCCGTCGCCGGCCAGAAAGGCGCAGGTGGCGGCATAGACAGGCGCCGAGGGAGGCCCGGAGCGGCGGCCGCCCTCGGCAGCGGAGAGCCAGCGCACCGACACGACGGCCGCCGGCTCCTCGATCCGATCGATCACGGCCCCTCCCGCCGGGTCGACGTGCTGATCCCGGCCGAACTCACCGCGGCGTCGAGATTCATGATCATCTTATCGTCCGGGAGCGCCTGGTCGCCAGTTGCCCGGGGAGCCGATCAAGATCCTCAAAATCTTCATTTACGCAGGTCCGCTGGGGTGCGGATCGCATGCTCCCGCGCGGGCCGAGGGCGGCGATCTGGCCGCTGCGCGTCCAGGGCGATCGCCGCCCTCTTCACTGCCCGTGGGTGGTCACTGTTCGAGACGGAAACACCAACCGGGAACTCAGCCCGCCGGGTAGAAGTTGCCGTAGACGTCGAGGGACTGGCCGCTCGCGGTGGTGGCGACCGCCTCGTAGGTGTCGCCGCCGGCGTCGCGGCCGCCCGGGTCGTAGCTGTACCTGGCGGTGAAGGTGTACGTCCCCGGAGCGATCTCGTCCGCCGAGGCCAGGGTGAACGTGTAGAGCAGCGCGTCGGGCCGCTCGGTGACGGTGCTGGTCACGCTGGCCCCGGGAACCGACTTGGTGCCGCCGCGCGAGGTCAGGCCCGGCGTCTTCGCGACCCGGACGGTGACCGTGAGGGCGGTCAGCCTCTCGGCCGACTTCAGGGTGATGACGCCGGCGCCCTGGGTGTCGCCACTGTCCGGGTCGATCGAGCCGTCCGACCAGAGCGGGCCCTGCTCGACCCGGGTGTAGCCGGGCTGGCCCTTGGCCGGCGCCGCCGACGGCGCCCGGGTCGGCGAGGTGGTGGCCGGGCCGGTCGTCGCGGTGGCCGGCGCGGTCGTCGCCGGGGTGGCCGGGTCGGTGGTCCTCGCCGGCTTGCCGGTCGGTGTGGAGGAGACGGACACACCGGGGGACGCCGACGGCGGCGGCGATACGGTCGCGGGCGTCGAGACGACCGGGACGGCCTGATCGTTGTCGGTCGCTCCGGCCAGTGCCCACTGGGCCGCGAAGCCACCCCCGCCGAAGAGCGCCACCAGCGCGCCGACGACCGCCAGCCGCAGCCGGGAACCGCTGCGGCGCGGCGGCACGGGCGTGTTCATCGCGGTCGAGGTGATCCGGGCCAGCATCGCCTCACGGTCCGGCCGGTGCGCGGCCGCCTCGGCCTTCAACGCCGCCCGCAACTGCTCGTCCGAGGGCCTCATCGGGCCGCCTCCCAGCCGTCGATCCGGGTGACCGCCCCGCCCAGCAGGACGGCCAACTGTTTCGCACCCCGAGAGGTGGCGCTCTTCACCGCGCCGACGGAGATGCCCAGCGTCGCGGCGACCTCACGTTCGGACAGGTCGAACGCGTACCGCAAGACTACGCATGCCCGGCGGCGGTGCGGGAGCTTGCGCAGCGCACTGCGGACGTCGAGCACCGCCGGCACGTCACTGCCGCCCGGCGCGCGGCCGGCGAGACCCAGACCGAGCAGGCGGTCCCGGCCCCGGCGGCGCACCCACTGGCGGGCCAGGTTCATCAGGATGCCGTGGCCGTAGGCGACCGGGTCGTCGGCGGCCTGCACCCGCTCCCAGTGCCGCCACACCTCGGTGAGCGCGTCCGCGGCCAGGTCGTCGGCGACCGACGACTCCCCGGTCATCAGGTAGGCCAGCCGCGACAGCGACGCATGATGCCGCTCGAAGTACGCGCGGAACGCGTCGTCGCGCATCGGCACCCCTCCCCCGCTCCCTGGCCGGTTCATTGCCTGAACCTTCTCCGGACCGGATGACGTTAGAGATCAACCGGTCGCGCCGGCAAGGCCCGGACGGACGAGGAAATCCGATCGTCGACCCGACCCGGAGGGGGCCGTGCGGACAACGCTTTCCCGCCGGTCCGGACACCGCCTCGCAACAGTGCCGAAGGGAGCGGAGCGTGTCAATGCAGCGCTGCAAACCAGACTGCCCGGATCAGGACCTGACGTACTCCGCGAGGTGCTCGCCGGTGAGGGTGGCACGGGTGGTGACCAGGTCGGCGGGGGTGCCCTCGAAGACCACCCGGCCACCGTCGTGGCCGGCGCCCGGGCCCAGGTCGATGATCCAGTCGGCGTGCGCCATCACCGCCTGGTGGTGTTCGATCACGATCACCGAACGGCCGCCGTCGACCAGCCGGTCGAGCAGGCCCAGCAACTGCTCCACGTCCGCCAGGTGCAGACCGGTGGTCGGCTCGTCGAGGATGAAGACGCCACCCTTCTCCCCCATGTGGACGGCGAGCTTGACCCGCTGGCGCTCGCCACCGGACAGCGTGGTGAGCGGCTGCCCGAGGGTCAGATAGCCGAGACCGACGTCCGCGAGCCGCTGCAGGATCTTGTGGGCCGCCGGGTTCCTGGCGTCCCCGGCCGCGAAGAACGCGACCGCCTCGGCGACCGGCATCGCCAGCACCTCGCTGATGTCCCGGCCGCCGACCCGGTAGTCGAGCACCGAGGCCTCGAACCGGCGCCCCTCGCACACCTCGCAGGTGGTGGCGACCCCGGCCATCATCCCGAGGTCGGTGTAGATCACGCCGTTGCCGTTGCAGTTCGGGCAGGCGCCCTCGGAGTTCGCGCTGAACAACGCCGGCTTCACCCCGTTGACCTTGGCGAACTGCTTGCGGACCGGCTCCAGCAGGCCGGTGTAGGTGGCCGGGTTGCTGCGCCGGGATCCCCTGATCGCGCCCTGGTCGACCGCGACCACGCCCTCGCGCCCGGCCACCGAGCCGTGGATCAGCGAGCTCTTGCCGGAGCCGGCCACCCCGGTGACCACGACCAGCACGCCGAGCGGGACGTCCACGTCCACGTTCCGCAGATTGTGCCGGTCGGCGCCGCGCACCCGCAGGAAGCCGGACGGCTTGCGGACGTCGGGCTTCAGCGACGCCCGGTCGTCGAGGTGCCGCCCGGTCAGCGTGCCGCTGGCCCGCAGCCCGTCCAGGGTGCCCTGGAAGACCACCTCGCCACCGGCCGAGCCGGCTCCCGGCCCGAGGTCGACGACGTGGTCGGCGATCGCGATCGCCTCCGGCTTGTGCTCCACCACCAGGACCGTGTTGCCCTTGTCCCGCAGTTGCAGGAGCAGCTCGTTCATCCGCTGGATGTCGTGCGGGTGCAGGCCGATGGTGGGCTCGTCGAAGACGTACGTGACGTCGGTGAGCGACGACCCGAGGTGCCGGATCATCTTGGTGCGCTGCGCCTCGCCGCCGGACAGGGTGCCGGCCGGGCGGTCCAGGGACAGGTAGCCGAGGCCGATCTCGATGAACGAGTCCAGGGTGTGCTGGAGTTTCGCCAGCAGCGGGGCGACCGACGGCTCGTCGAGCCCGCGCACCCACTCGGCCAGGTCACTGATCTGCATCCGGCAGGCGTCGGCGATGCTCACGCCGCGGATCTTCGAGGACCTGGCGCCCTCGCTGAGCCGGGTGCCGTCGCACTCCGGGCAGGTGGTGAACGTGATCGCCCGGTCCACGAAGGCCCTGATGTGCGGCTGCATCGCCTCCCGGTCCTTGGCCAGGAACGATTTCTGGATCGCCGGGATGAGGCCGGTGTAGGTCAGGTTGATCCCGTCGACCTTGATCTTCGTCGGCTCCCGGTGGAGCAGGTCGTTCAGTTCCTTCTTGGTGTACTCGCTGATCGGCTTGTCCGGGTCGAAGTAACCGCAGCCGCGGAAGATCCGGCCGAACCAGCCCTCCATGCTGTAACCCGGGATGGTCAGCGCGCCCTCGTTGAGCGACTTGCTGTCGTCGTAGAGCGCGGTGAGGTCGAAGTCGGTGACCGAGCCGCGCCCCTCGCAGCGCGGGCACATGCCACCGGTGATGCTGAAGCTGCGCCGCTCCTTGGTGGTGACGCCGCCCTTCTCCATGGTGACCGCGCCGGCGCCGGAGATCGACGCGACGTTGAACGAGTACGCCTGCGGCGAGCCGATGTGCGGATCGCCGAGCCGGCTGAACAGGATCCGCAGCATGGCGTTCGCGTCGGTGGCGGTGCCGACCGTGGAGCGCGGGTCGGCACCCATCCGTTCCTGGTCGACCAGGATCGCCGTGGTCAGGCCCTCCAGGACGTCCACCTCGGGGCGGGCCAGGGCCGGCATGAACCCCTGCACGAACGCGCTGTACGTCTCGTTGATCATCCGCTGCGACTCGGCGGCGATGGTGCCGAAGACCAGCGAGCTCTTGCCCGAGCCCGAAACACCGGTGAACACGGTCAGCCGGCGTTTCGGGATCTCGACGCTGACGTCCTTGAGATTGTTGACGCGTGCGCCGTGCACGCGGATGAGGTCGTGACTGTCGGCTACATGCGTCTTCTCCATGACGGCCAGGCTAGTTGCTCACCTCGACCACGTCGCCGAGCGGACTGGAGTTGCTGATGTTCGCCGGGGCGTTCCACTTCTGCAGCTCGGAGCTGTTGCACACGGCCACCTTGACCTTGCTGGTGCCGTCCGAGTGCAGGTCCACGTTCTTGACCCCGGTCTTGAGGTCGGCCGGTTGCAGGCAGAGGCCCTTGCTGTCCTCGATGCGGTAACTCGTGGTGTAGCTGGGAGTGCCGCGGCGTACGTTCCAGACGAGCTCGGCCGGGATGCCGGTGAGGCTCGTCGTGGTGGTCTGCGGGCAGCCGGTGGTCGTCACCGTCACCCAGCTGCTCGACGTGGCGACCAGCGGCGACTTCAGGCAGTACCGCTTGCCGCCGGTGACGACGTAGATGACGCCCTTCTTCTCCACCGCCGGAGCGACCGGGACCGGGTGGTACCAGGTCTGGTTCCAGTCGACGACGCCGTTCGGGTCCTGCTTGCAGAACCAGGCGATCATGTACGTCGAGGTGACGGACCGGTTGGTGACGTCCAGGCAGCGGCTGAACTGGGAGTAGTTGACCAGCTGGTAGGTCTCCTCACCGGCCATGCCGGCGCCGACCGCCGCGTCGAACCGCCACACGTTCAGCGAGGCGTTGCTGCTGCACGAGTTCAGGATCAGCGGCGTGTCCACCTTGCTGGCCGTGGTGAGGTTGATGCAGAAGTTCTCCACGGTACGGGTGGGGCTGGTCGACTTGAGCTCGCTGTTGTTGTCCAGACTCCACTGGAAGTCGGGCACGATGGTGCCGGTCGGGCACGGCTGGAGCACTATCGCCTTCCCGTTCGCGTGCACCGTCGTGCCGAACACACACATGCCGGTCGGGTAGGCGTCGGTCTCCGAGTTGACCAGCTTGATGTAGAGCTCTTCGGTGTACCTGAACTGCTGGGTGCTGCTGCCGTCGCAGAGTCGCGCCTTGACCGGCGCGCCGGCGGCGGGAGTCTTCGACACCGCGTCCATGCAGAGGTTGCCGACCGAGGAGCTGTCGATCCGGATCGAACCGCCGGTGGCCTTCTGGTTGTCGTTGTCCACCCCGAACGAGTAGCTCCCGGTCAACTTGCGGGAGGCGTACTGCGCCGGTGCGCCGGCCGGGGACAGGTTGGCCGCGCCCCGGCCCGCCGACCTCAGCTCCGCGCGGTACGGGACCGTCGTGACGGGACACATCTCCTGGTCGGCCGCGTCGAAGTACTTGACGGTCACGGAGTAGTCGAGTTTCTCGTCGCCCACGCCGACGTCACCCTCGATCGCTTTGTCGCACGGCGGCAGGTCCTCCAGGAGACCGGTGGACTTACCGGAGGACTTGTCGACGGCGGCCGCGATCCGGGCCAGCACCACGTCCAGGCCCACCCGGGCGCCGGCCAGGGCGGTGTTGCGGTCGGCCATCGTCCGGGCGCCGGTGACCTGCCGGACGATCATGGGAAGGACCGCTATCGACAGGACGAGCCCGGTGGCCACCACCATCATCGCGATGGGAAGCGACCCGCTGTCGTCGCCGGCACGGCGCTGAGTCCTCATGGCTACGGCCTCCCTGCGTTCGCGCAAGCCGACGGGTCCTGATCCTGAACGGCGTCCTTGTAGACGTTCTGTGAGGTGAAGACGTTGTCGAACCGCTGGACGACGTCACCGACCTTGACCTTGAAGCGGATCCGGACCATCAGGTACGTGTTGTTGAACTCGCTGCCCAGCCCGGTGGTCCCGGGACTCGCCGCGGCGGCCGGCAACCCCGGCTTGGAGACGAGGAACGGCGACGTGGCACCGTCCTCCAGCGCCACGTCGGTGGCGAGGTTGGCCGGCAGCGCCGGCTTCGTGCCGGGCAGCTCCCAGCTGTACATCGCCAGCGACTTCTGGGTCGGGTCGAACATGAGCTGCCGGCACTGGGGCAGCGGATCCGTGGCGTCCGTCGCTGTCTTCTCCCGGGCCGGGATCGCGAACTCCAGGTACGACCGGGAGTTGCTGGCGCCCGCGGTCGGCCCGTTGACCATCGTCGCGTAGTGCAGGTCACGGTCCAGCCGGGTGAAGGCGATGTCGAGCTGGTCGCCGGCCACGGAGTTCTGCTCGATCTGCTTGGTCCCGGAGTAGATCTGGATGGTGGCGGTCACCGCCATCAGCGTCACCACCCCGGTGATCGCCGTCGTGACCATCACCTCCATCAGGGAAAAGCCCTGGTCGTCACCGGCCGGTCGGCGGCGCTTCCACCGGGACATCCAGGCTCCTCCCCGGCTGACGAGACGACGGCTCACAGGACGGTCCAGACGAAGGTGTACTGCGTGTTCTGCTTGCTGTTCGGGCTGATCGCGGTCAGCGTGACCGTGTAGACGCCCGGCACGATCGGCGTACCGGTGAGGTTTTTGCCCTGGCCGTCCAGACTGATGCCCTTCGGCAGCCCGGCGGCGTCGATCTGGCTGATGCTCACGCCGATGGTGGCGGCATTGGTGGTGACCGGGATGGACACCGCCTTGCCCAGGCTGGAGGTGACGGCGACGCCCGGCGAGGTGAACTGGAGGCTGGACGCGGAGCCCGCCTGCAACGCGAAGCTGACGCTCACCGACCCTCCAAGTCCGTCCCGCACCGTGACTGTCGGCAGGTACCGGCCCTGGATGAGGACCGGACCGCCGGAGATCACCCCGGTGGTGGTGTTGATGCTCAGCTCGGCCGGCAGACCGCTCGCGCTGAACGTGTACTTCCCGTCACCACCCGCCGCGACGGGCGCCGGCAGGTTGACCGTCGACAGCAGGTCGACCTGCTGGTCGGCGATCGGCTGCAGGGTCAGCGGCGAGTACACCGTGTGCGTGAACGTCACCGGGACCGGCACGTAGTTCGCCGTGGTCGTGGCGGTGATGGTGGCGGTGAACGTCGCGGCCGGCGTCCCGGTGATCGTTCCGGTGGCCGGATCGAACGACAGCTCGGCGGGCAGGTCCTTGATCGAGTAGGTGTAGGGCACCACGGGCGCCGTGGTGTCCACGACGACCGGCGCGATGCTGATCGGGTCACCCAGGTAGCTCGTCGAGGCGGGCACCCGGGCCGTCGGCGGCTCGATCACTCGCCAGGTCAGGGCCGGGCTGAGCGCCTTGTCGGTGTCCGAACGAGGCGACAGCGTGCCGACCGGCGGCTGGCTCTCCACCACCTTGATGTAGGTACCGGTGGCAGACCAGGACCAGGTGCCCACCTTCGTCGGCGTCTGCTTCTCGCCGACCATCCCGGTCTGCGGGTCGATCGAGAGGCCGTCGGGCAGGTTGACGGCGCTCCAGGTGTTGGGCAGGTTGCCGCCGGTCACCTTCATCTTGACGGCGACGTCGTTCCGGCCCCGGTAGAACACCTTCATGTCGGGCTGGCGGATCTTCGGAATCGCCCGGGTGGTGCTGTACGTCGCGTCGGCCTTGTCCTTGGAGATCAGGGTCGAGGCGATGTGACCGCACACGCCACCGGACACCGTGCAGCGTTTGTGCTGCCAGGTCTCCAGGACGACCACCCGGTAGTACTCCAGGATCGAGGTGGCGTCCGCCGGACGCAACGGGTCGCCGACGGGCAGCGGGAGGACACACTTGTCCGTCCGCGTCACGTAGACCTCACAGGTACCGACGAGGATGTTCTGCGTGAAGCTGGTGCCGCCCACGGTGATCGTCTTCGGTGCCGTGGGCAGCGACGCGTTGTCTCCCTCGGTGCTGTCCTCGATGCCGTTGTCGGCCGGCTCCATGCTGTCCAGGTACGGCTGAAGTTTGTTCTTGAACGGCCCGTTCTGGAGGCTCTGCCACTGCTGCAGGACCTTCTGCGCGCCGCGCCCGTCCACCAGCGCCGTCGGCTCCAGCGCCCGGACCTGCTCCAGCGCGTTGCCGGCGAGCCGGACCGCGTAGCGCTGATCACGCTGCTGAGCGACGATGACCGCACCGTTGACGAAGAACGCGCCCAACCCGGCCATGGCGACGCTGATCACAGCCATCGCCACGAGGACTTCGAGCAGCGTGAAGCCCTCGTCCCCGCGACGGTCGGACGATTCGCCGCGCATCCCACTCCTCAACTGATCCGCCGGCGCCCACGCGGGAGCCTGCCAACAAGCACCATCGGCAGTCCGGCGGCGAAGTGGAGCGGTTTTCCTACTCGATCCGCAGCGCCGCGGACGGCCCCGACCAGTGGAAACGCAGCAGTCGCCGCAACGACGGGGAAGCACCGGCGATCCGCAACTGGTGGGTTCCCGCGGCGGCCGGCCCGAGCAGGGTCCGGGCGGCTGCCGAGTCGGCGAACCGCAGCCGGCTGAGATCGAGCGTCAGCGGCACCGGCGCCGGCACGTGGTCCTCGATCAGGTGCTCCATCATCGCCCGCAGCGCCTGCCGGTTGGAGAGGTCGGCCTCGCCCGCCAGCCGCAGGCCGGGTGGCTTGCGGGTACGCACGCCGCGGAGCAGCGGTACCCGATCCGGGTCAGTGTTCCGGGTGATGGTGGCCGGATGGGTACGGGTGAGCCGGCGCAGCTCGAGCTCGCTGAACAGGCGACGGTCGTAGAGGCAGATGCCCATCGCGTACCCGTCGGCGAAGACCCGGTTGACCTGGGCCTCGTACCAGGAGAGCTGGTCGACGCCGTCCAGGCGGCGGGCCCAGGACATGTCGCCGATGCCGCGCATGCCCCGGTAACCGGCGGCCCGGGCCCGGTCCGCCTCACCCATCCAGGCGGCCAGGCTCGCCTCGGCGTCGAAGACCCCGGCCGTCAGGTACGCCGCCCCCGGCCCGGCCAGCAGCAGCTGCCCACTGTCCAGGGCCGCGCTGACATCCACGCCGTGCGAGGCGAGCACCGCGGGCAGCCGGTCGGCGCTCTGCCCGTGGTACAGGATCCGATGATGCTGACGCAGCCCGGCCCGGATGTACGCCGTCACGCTGCGGGCGCGTAGTGGCTCGTCGTCGAAGACGAGACAGGCGTGATCACCCGGGCTCAGCTGGTCCAGCGGGCTCGATGCGGCCATCGTGACCCCTCGCTGCCGAACGCCCCGTGACGAATTGGTTGGGCCCCACGGTAACGACGCCCGCGCGCCCGTACTATCGCTGAATCGGGTGCCCGGCAGGCCGCTGACGACGGAGGACAGATGACCCTCACCGACCCCCTCGAGCTGCTCGACATCGCCGGTCTGCTGAGCGACGAGGAGCGGCAGATCCAGCAGACGGTGGGCCGGTTCGTCGCCGACCGGATCCGGCCACACGTCGCCGAGTGGTTCGAGGCCGGCACCTTCCCTACCCGCGAGCTCGCCCCGGAGCTGGGCAAACTCGGCGTGCTCGGGATGCACCTGGACGGTTACGGGTGCGCCGGGACGAGCGCTGTGGCGTACGGTCTGGCCTGTCTGGAATTGGAGGCCGGCGACTCGGGCCTGCGCAGTTTCGTCTCGGTGCAGGGCTCGCTGGCGATGTTCTCCATCTGGAGGTACGGCTCCGAGGAGCAGAAGCAGGAGTGGCTGCCGCGGATGGCGGCGGGCGAGGCGATCGGCTGTTTCGGCCTGACCGAGCCGGACTTCGGCAGCGACCCGGCCAACATGCGCACCCGCGCGGTCCGCGACGGCGACGACTGGGTGCTCACCGGCACCAAGATGTGGATCACCAACGGCAGCATCGCCGACATCGCGACGGTGTGGGCGCAGACCGAGGACGGCATCCGCGGCTTCCTGGTGCCGAAAGGGACGCCGGGGTTCACCACGCGCACCATCAAGCAGAAGCTGTCGCTGCGGGCGTCGATCACCGGCGAGCTGATCCTGGACGAGGTGCGGCTGCCCGACTCGGCCCGGCTGCCCGGCGCGCGCAGCCTGGGCGCACCGCTGAGCTGTCTGAACGAGGCCCGCTTCGGGATCATCTTCGGCGCGGCCGGCGCCGCCCGGGACTGCCTGCGGACCACGATCGAGTACGCGAACACCCGGGTGCAGTTCGACCGGCCGATCGCGGCGTTCCAGCTCACCCAGGAGAAACTGGCGAACATGGCGGTGGACCTGAACACGTCCGCGCTGCTGGCCCTGCACCTGGGCCGGCTCAAGGACGCCGGGTCGATCAAGCCGCACCAGGTCAGCGTCGGCAAGCTGAACAACGTGCGGAAAGCGCTGGGGATCGCCCGCGAGTGCCGGACCATCCTCGGCGGCAGCGGCATCACCCTGGAGTACTCGCCGCTGCGGCACGCCAACAACCTGGAGTCGGTGCTCACCTACGAGGGCACGTCGGAGATCCACACACTGGTCATCGGGCAGGCGCTGACCGGCCACGCCGCGTATCGCTGAGGGTTCGCAGGGTCCGCCCGGTCGCCTGTTTGAAGAGGTGGGCGGCGCGTTCGTAGGACAACCGCCGCCGGCCGGTCTCCGGGCAGAGATCGGCCGGTTGCGGACGGCGGGCCGGGGCGGGCCGCCGGTCCGACAGGAAGAGCGGTCCTCGGGTCCGGCTCCCGATCAGCTCGGGCAGCAGGGCCGCGGTCCGCTCGCCCCAGGTCACTCCGGGTCCGCGGCGGCCGGCCAGATCCAGAGCGTCGACGTCGAGCGCGAGCACGGCGCCGATCGGGGCCGCCGACTCCCGCACCATCGCCCACAGCACGCGCTCCCGCACCGGGACGCCGGCCAGGTCGGGCAGTCCGCCCGGCACGATGCCGGCGCTGTCCGGCACGGCCCGATTTCGCAGCCCGGCCGCCAGGTCGGGGAATCCGGCCCACGCACTGAACGACCGGACCGCGGCGAGGTGCCGGTTCCAGCTGCGAGGCGCGGCGTCCGGCCAGATCGCGGCCACGGCCGCGGCCACCCCGGCGGCGTCGAGGGCGGCCAAGGGAGTCCGTTCCCCCAAGATCCGCCGCAGCCGGCCAAGCGATTTCCGGTACGCGTGAGCCGTCGCCCCGCCCAGCCCCGCCACGAACTCGTCGACCGCCGCCCCGAGCATCGGCCCCGCGCCGGCGCGGCCCGCACCGCCCTCCGCCCGCGCTCGCAGGAAGTCCCGCTCCGCCGCGTTCCGGGTCAGCGACGCGGCCCGCTCCAACTCCAGCCGCGCCTCCGCCACCCGCCCGACCCGCAGCAGCAGATCCCCGCGAACCCCCGGCAGCAGGTGGTAGTCCCGCAGCACCGGATCCGCCCGCAGCGCGTCCACCAGCGCCAGCCCCGCCTCCGGCCCGGCCGCGAAGCCCACCGCGACGGCCCGGTTCAGCCGTACCACCGGCGTCGGCAGCAGCCGCTCCAACGCCCCGTAGAGGGTCGCGATCCGCCCCCAGTCGGTCTCCTCAGCCGTCCGGGCCTGGGCGTGACAGACCGCGATGGCGGCCTGCAACACGTACGGCCCCGGCGCCCTCCCGGCACCGGCCGCCCGGGCTCGCAGCATCGCCGCGAACCCGCGGTTGATCAGCAGACGGTCCCATCGCCCGCGGTTCTGTTCGTGCAGCTGGACCGGCTCGCCCCGGGGACCGGTGCGGGCCGCCGACCGGGACTGCTGGATCTCCATGAGCGCGACCAGGCCGTGCACCTCGGGTTCGTCAGGCGCCAGCTCGGCGAGCAACCGGCCGAGCCGCAGCGCCTCCAGGCACAGGCCGGGGCGCATCAGGTCGTCGCCGGAGGTCGCCGCGTAGCCCTCGTTGAAGACCAGGTAGACGACCTCCAGCACGGAGGCCAGCCGGCCGCTCGACTCGGCGCCGGACGGCAGTCCGTAGGCGACACCGGACTCGGCCAGGGTGCGTTTCGCCGCGGCGATCCGCTGGGCGACGACCGGTTCGCCGACCAGGAACGCACGGGCGATCTCGGCGGGGCTGAGGCCGGCGACGACCCGCAGCGTCAGGGCCACCCGCGCGTCCCGGTCCAGCACCGGATGGCACGAGATGAACATCAGCCGCAGTACGTCGTCACCTGACGACTCCTCGGCGGTGGCCCGGGGCTCGATGTCCGTACCGTCGAATCTCTGTGCTCTCCGCAAGTGATCGACGGCCTTGCGGCGGGCGATGGTGGTCAGCCAGGCACCCGGATTGTCCGGGACGCCGTCGACCGGCCACTGCTCCATGGCCGCGACCAGCGCGTCCTGCGCGAGTTCCTCGGCCAGGCCGACGTCGTGGACCATCCGCAGGAGCGTCGCGATGATCCGCGCGGACTCCTGCTTCCAGACGACGCCGACCCGGGCGCGGACCTCGATCATGGGAGTCTCGGCGTCGCTCTCAGGCGAAGACCTGGTGGATCATGCTCTCGCCGTCCCCGACGATCTTGCGGAACCGCCGCCCGAGCTCGACCGCCTCCTCCCGCGACCGCACCTCGACCAGCGCGAACCCGCCGATCGCCTCCTTCGCCTCGGTGAACGGCCCGTCGGTCACCGTCACGTCGTCCCCCTGCGAGGCGATCTTGAACCCGGCCGGGTCCAGGCCGCCGGTCGCCAGCAGCACGCCGGACGCGGTCATCTCCTCGATGAACGCCGCCATCTCGGCGAACAGCTTCTCGTCCGGCTGGGTGTCCTGCATCTTCGACAGCATCAGGTAGCGCATCGTTCTCTCCGTTCCTCGACGGTGGCACTCGCACCCTGACGTCGTCCGGGTCCATGTGACAGGTAATCACTTCCGGTACGGCCGTGGCGCCCCTCACGATTACCTGTCACATCCGCTGAGGCGACGGTTGGGCAGAGCACCCACCCGACAAGGAGCCCCAAGATGACCACCACCCGCCACCCGGCCGCCTCCGTCACCTCCCACCCGGCCGCCTCCGTCGCCTCATACCCGGCCGATCGCGTCGGCGGCACCCGGGCGATGCTCGGCGCGCTCGCGGTCGCCGGACCGCTGTGGGCCGCCGTGTCGTTGACCCAGGCCGCCACCCGGGACGGCTTCGACCTGACCCGGCACCCGCTGAGCCTGCTCAGCACCGGCGCGCTCGGCTGGCTGCAGATCACCAACTTCGTCCTGGCCGGAATCCTCCTGCTGATCGGCGCCACCGGCCTGCGCCGCACGATCACCAGCCGCTGGGCACCGCGGCTGGTCCGGATCAGCGGGGCGGGCATGCTCGCTGCGGGCGTCCTGGTGATGGATCCGGCCGACGGCTACCCGATCGGCACCCCGGCCGGGATGCCGGCCACCATGAGCTGGCACAGCATCGGCCACATGGCCGCCGGTTCGGTCACCTTCATCGCCCTGATCGCCGCTTGCTACGTCCTGGCCCGGCACTTCAGGGCAGCCGGCGCGGGCGGCACGGCCGTCGCCGGAGCCATCGCCGGAACCGCCCTCCTGGCCGGCGACACCTGGGCCATGACCGGCAGCCCGGCCGGCTCCGCGACCCTGGCCGTCGGCGCCATCACCGCGATGTGCTTCCTCACCGCCGCCGCCCTGCACACCCGCCGCTGACCACCCTCCCCCAGCTGGTCATGGTGGTGGCCTCCCAACCCACGACACCACCGCCAGCACCAGCCACCAGCTCCCGGCTGGTCATGGCGGTGGCATCCGGACCGCCGACACCACCGTCAGCACCAGCCACCAGACCCCGGCTGGTCATGGCGGTGGTATCCGGAACCACGAGACCACCGTCAGCACCAGCCGGCAGATCACGGCTGGTCAGGGGGGTGGTATCCGGACCCACGAGAGCACCGTGAGCACCAGCTGGCAGATCACGGCTGGTTGTGGTGGGGGTGTGTGGGGAGCTGACCGCCGCCGGCTCACGGTCCGTCCCGGGTCCGGATCGCCGATTTCCGGTACGGGACTCGCCGGCGTACCGGAAGAGATCCTCGAAAATCCTCGGCGGAACGTGTCGGATGGCGGTGCCGGCGTTCGTAGCGGGATTGTGGAGCGGTCGGAGTGACCGCCGGGCGACAGGAGATGATCTCGATGGCGCAGTACCTGATCTCGGTGCTTCACGACGCGGCGGAGCTCGCCACCGACGCGGAGATGGCGGCGATCGACGTCTTCAACGAGGGACTGCGGGCGGACGGGCACTGGGTCTTCGCGGGCGGGCTGGCGTCGCCCGACTCGGCCACCGTCGTCGACGCGCGGGCCGGCGGGCCGATCTACACCGACGGGCCCTACCTGGAGTCCAAGGAGTTCGTCATCGGCTTCTGGATCGTCGAGGCACCGCACCTGGACGTGGCGCTGCGGCTCGCCGGGAACGGGTCGAGGGCCTGTAACCGGCGGGTCGAACTGCGGCCGTTCCTGGACGCGTGACCGGCGTCCAGGAGGCGCTCACCCGGGTTCACCGCGAGGAGTGGGCCCGGGTGGTCGCGACGCTGGCCAGGCGTTACGGCGACCTCGACCTGGCCGAGGAGATGGCCGCCGAGGCGTTCGCGGCAGCCGTCGAGCGCTGGCCCGCCGACGGTGTCCCGCCCGCTCCGGGCGCCTGGCTGACCACCACCGCCCACCGCAAGGCCATCGACCGGCTCCGGCGCGAGGCCCGGCGCGACGAGAAACACCGGGAGGCGCTGATGCTGTCCGGCACCCCGGAGCCGCTCGGCGTGATCGACGACGACCGGCTCCGCCTGGTCTTCACCTGCTGCCACCCGGCGCTCGCCATGGAAGCCCGGGTGGGGTTGACCCTGCGGATGGTCGGCGGCCTGACCGTGTCCGAGATCGCCCACGCGTTCCTGGTCCAGGAGACCGCCATGGGCCAGCGCATCACCCGCGCCAAGGCGAAGATCAAGGCAGCCCGGATCCCGTACGGGGTGCCGCTGCGTGACGATCTCCCGGCCCGGGTGACCGGGGTGCTCGCCGTGCTCTACCTGATCTTCAACGAGGGCTATCTGGCGTCCGGCCCGGGCGCCGGGGCGGTCCGCGCCGACCTGACCGCCGAGGCGATCCGGCTGACCCGGCTGGTGCACGCCCTGCTGCCGGCCGACGGCGAGGCCACCGGGCTGCTGGCGCTGATGCTGCTGACCGAGGCCCGCCGGCCCGCCCGGGTGTCGGCGAGCGGTGAGCTGGTCACGCTCGCCGAGCAGGACCGTGGCGCCTGGGACCGGGCGCTGATCGCCGAGGGGCACGCCCTGGTCCGGGCCCGGCTCGCCGCCGGGGAGGCACCGGGTCGCTACCAGATCCTGGCCGCGATCAACGCGGTGCACACCGACGCCCGGGATGTCCGGGACACCGACTGGTCACAGATCCTCGCCCTGTACGACCAGCTGGTCCGCGTCGATCCGTCGCCGATCGTGCGGCTCAACCGGGCCATCGCGGTCGCCGAGCTGGACGGGCCGGAGGTCGCGCTGGCGGAGATCGCCGGGCTGCCGCTGGCGGAGTATCACGCCTACCACGCGGTCCGCGCCGACCTGCTGCGCCGCACCGGCCGCAGCACGGAGTCGCGGGAGGCGTACGACCGGGCCATCGCGTTGAGCGGCAACACGGCCGAGACGGCACACCTCATCCGCCGGCGGGACCAGCTGGGCGCCCCGTGACGCATGACCGCCGGTCGGCTCGACGATCGACGTCCGCCGGGAGTCCGAGGCGATCGTCGTGGCGCAGCCGCCCGGCCCCGGACCTGCGCCTGCTCATCGATCGCGAGACGGAGATCCTGCTGCTGATCGCGCGCGGCCTCGCCAACCAGGAGGTCGTCGACACCCTCGCCATCTCCATCAAGACCGTGCGGACGCACATCGGCAACCTGCTGGCCAAACTGCTCGCCCGGGACCGGGCCCAGCTCGTCGCCGCCTGCGAGAGCGGCCTCGCCGGCCCACGCCACCGCTGACCCGAGCGACGGAGAGCCGTTCTCACCGGGGTGTAAAGGTTTCGGCTTGGCCGGACATCTGCTGGGTGTAGGCCAACGAGGAAGAGAGACACCATGCGTCCCGAGCAGAACTCATCGCCCCGCTCAGTCACGGTCAAGGGATCACGGACCCGCCGTCGCGTGTTCGCCGTCGCGGCCGGTTTCGTGTTGGCCGCCGGTGCCGGTGGTGTCGCGGTGGCCAACGGGCTGCCGTTCTCCGACAGCGACCCCAGCGGCGGCATGTGCGCGCGCACCCTGTCGGCCGAAGCCGACCTGTCCCAGCCGGTCGGCGAGTTCGACCCCGCCAACCCGGCCAAGGCATGCGCGGACAGCTGGCAGCAGATGTGGCCCGACACCCCGAAACCGGCCGGCTTCGTCGCCTGCCACCACCCCGGAGCCACCGCCGGCGGCTCGGTGATCTACCCCGCCGCTAAGGACGCCGACCCCGCCACCGCCTGCGCCTCGATCGGCAGCAAACCGATAACGGGAACAGCGGCGTAAGGACCTTGCGCGTGCGTGTTGCCCGCGGCCTCGGCGCCGTGGGCAACACATCAGCTTGCCGAGGGCCGGACCGCGAAAGGGAACACCTACCGATGAAGCAGATGTTCAGGTCCCGGGCGGGACACCACGACAGCGAACCCACCGGGGAGCAACGGCTCGAGAAGCTGTTCAGAGCCCACGCCGACGCCGTGCTGACCTTTCTCCGGCATCGGACCGACCACGAGACGGCTCAGGACGTGCTCACCGAGACGTTCCTGATCGCCTGGCGCAAGCTCGATGAGGTTCCGGCAGATCCGCGGGGCTGGCTCTACGGCGTCGCCCGGCGAGTACTGGCCAACCACGTACGGTCCCAGGGACGCACAGCGGCGGTCGTCGAGCGGCTGCAGACCGAGACCCGGTTCGCCCCGGACCAGTCCGGGATCGAGGACGCCATCGGCCGCCATGACGTGCTGGCCGCGCTGGCCGCGCTGCCCGAAGCCGACCGCGAGGTGCTGCTGCTGGCAGGCTGGTACGACCTCACCGGCGCCCAGGCCGCACAAGCACTCGGCTGCAGCCACGCGGCGTACGCCGTGCGCCTGCACCGCGCACGCCGGCGGCTGCGCGACATCCTCGGCACAGCGACCATCACCCGCGGCAGCTCCACCGCCACCCGCCCGGCATGGGAGGCCCACTCGTGAACGACGACCTGCGATCCGTACGCCAGACCCGGCCCACGCCCATCACCGGATGGGCCGACTCCGCCGAAGGCCGGGCGGTCCTGGACACCATCCTTGCCCGGACCCGCACCGAGATCTCCGGGCACAAGGCCAAGCCTCGCCACCGCCGGCTCGTCGCCATCGCGGCCGGTTTCGTGTTGGCCGCCGGTGCCGGTGGTGTCGCGGTGGCCAACGGGCTGCCGTTCTCCGACAGCGACCCCAGCGGCGGCATGTGCGCGCGCACCCTGTCGGCCGAAGCCGACCTGTCCCAGCCGGTCGGCAAGTTCGACCCCGCCAACCCGGCCAAGGCATGCGCGGACAGCTGGCAGCAGATGTGGCCCGACACCCCGAAACCGGCCGGCTTCGTCGCCTGCCACCACCCCGGAGCCACCGCCGGCGGCTCGGTGATCTACCCCGCCGCTAAGGACGCCGACCCCGCCACCGCCTGCGCCTCCATCGGCAGCAAACCGATCACCTAGGCGGCTGACCCATCAGGAAGATCCCGGTCCGAGCGGGCCGGAAGCGGGAGAAGCCACGGTACGACCGCTGAGCCCACGGATCACCAAGCGAGAAGGAACCCTCTGATGCGCCCGCACACCCAAGTACTCGTCGCCGTGACCGGAGCCACGATGCTGGCCCTGACCGGTTGCGGCTCGTCAACCGGTTCGACGACCGCGACCGGCCAAGCGCCCGCCGCCGTCACGAGACAGGCCACTTCCACCACCCCGACCAGCGACCCCGGCGACGGCAAGCCCGCCGCCACCCCGACCAGCGACCCCGGCGACGGCAAGCCCGCCGCCACCCCGACCAGCGACCCGGGCGACGGTGGTTGCCCGGCTCCGGCGGCCACTCTCGAAAAGCTGATGAAGCTGGATGCCGGCCACCGGATCGACAAGTCCAGCATCAAGTGTTCCCAGGGCTGGGCCGTCGCCGGCGTCATCACTGCCGACAAGTCCCAGCAGGGTGACGGGAAGTTCCTGTTCGAGTTCGCCAACTCCACCGGCAGGTGGACGGTCAAGGGCGAGGGCAGTTCGTTCGACTGCGCCACGCAGGGCATCCCGAGGAGCACCGGCTTCTGCGGCTGAGAGGGAAATCGCGGCCGGCGAGGCCGCTGGCGGAAGCTGCCAGCGAGGCCGCTGGCGGAAGCGGCCAGGCCGGCCGCTGGTGGAAGCAGCCAGCGAGGCCGCTGGAAGAAGCGGCCAGCCCGGGCAGCCCACGGCAGGTGATCAGGCGACGGCGGCCGTCAGCGTCAGGACGAAGGTCGCTCCCGGAACGGGCCGGTCTGCCACCTCCAGGGTGCCGCCAAGCCGGACGGCCAGTTCGCGGGCGAGCGACAGCCCGAGGCCCGTCCCGCCCGCGTGGCGGTCCCGTGCGGCGTCCAGCCGGGTGAACCGGTCGAAGATCCGCTCGCGGTCGGCCGGTGGGATGCCCGGCCCGTCGTCAGCGACCTCGACGCGCAGCCGCACGTGTCCGGGGCCGGCCGGCGAGGCGTCGACACGGATCTCGACGCGTTTCCCGGCGTGGCGGACGGCGTTGTCGAGCAGGTTGCGCACTATCCGTTCGAACGGCGAACGGGCCAGCCGTACCCGGATCGGGGGGTGCTCCCGGCAGGTCGTGGTGAGGCCGTCACGGGTGAGGGTCTCCGCGGCCATCCGGGTCAGCACGGCCACGACGTCGACGTCGGTCTCCGGATGCGCGGGTGCCGTGTCCGCGTCCAGGCGCGCCAGCAGCAGCAGGTCGTCGGCCAGGCCGGTGAGCCGTTGCGCCTGCGCCACCGCGGTCGCCGCGGTCGCCGGCCAGTCGGTGCGGTCCGGGTATGCCTGGGCGACCTCCAGGCCGGCCCGCAGGATCGCCAGCGGGCTGCGCAGCTCATGGGCGGCGTCGGAGACCATCCGGCGTTGCGCCTCGTCGGCCCGCTGCAGCCGGTCCAGCATGGCGTTGATGGTGACCGCCAGCGCCGCGATCTCGTCGCCGGTGGGCGGCACCGTGACCCGGTCGGCCAGACTGCTGGCGGTGACCGCCGCGGTGCGGGCCCGGATGGCCTCGACCGGGCGCAGTGCCCGGCGGGTGGCCAGCCAGGCGTTGAGGGCCACCAACCCCACCGCCGGGGGGATGGCGGCCAGGAGGATCCACTCGACCGTCGCGGTCGCCCGACCGGCCGCCAGCGGGGTGACGAAGACATAGATGGCGAACGTGGTGCCGGGCGTGCGGCGCAGCTGCTGTTCGTAGTCGCCGAAGTCGACCGGGTTCACCTGGACCCGGACGCCGGTGACCGGCTCGCCGTCGAGCTCGTGGTCGCCCGCCGGGTTCGCCAGCCGTACCGTGGGGAAGACCTGCGGGACGTCCATGGTGATATCGATGGGGAGCGGTTCCGCGGCCGGCATGACAGCGCGCCCGCCGGTCTCGTACGGGCCCAGGTCGGGGCTCGCGGTCAGCACCCGTCCGGCGGTGTCGACCACCTCGAAGGTCACGTCCGGGTAGAAGGCGGGCTGCAGCCCCGTCGCGCCGTCGATGGCCGAGACGGCCAGGCCCATGGCGTTGACCTGCCGGATGGCACTGTGCCGCCCGGCTTCCCACTGCTGCTGACCGACCAGATGGCGGACCCACCATCCGCCGCTGACCAGTATCACGGCCGCCGCCGCGGCGGCGGCGAGCGCGGACTGTGCCCGCACCGACCGCAGGCCGCGTACCCACCGGCGTCCGGCCGGCAGCCGGTCGCTCATGCCCCGGTCCGGTCGTCGACGAGCTGGTAGCCGACGCCCCGGACGGTGCGCAGGCTGCTCCGGCCGAACGGCAGATCGACCTTGCGACGGAGCCGGCCGACGCGCACCTCGACCAGGTTGGGGTCGTCCACGTCGCCGGACCACACCTGGCGCAGCATCTCGGACTTGGTCACCGGCTCGCCCGCACGATGCGCGAGCAGGTCCAGGATCGCGAACTCGCGCGGCGTCAGGGGGACCGGCACGGTACCGCGATGGCAGCTCCGGGTGGCCCGGTCCAGCACGAGATCGCCGACGGTCAGCAGCACCGGGACGGCGGCCGGGCCCCGGCGCACCAGTGCCCGCAGCCGGGCGACCAGCACCGGGTAGGAGAAGGGTTTGCTCAGGAAGTCGTCGGCGCCGGTGTCCAGGGCCTCGATCTGGTCGTAGTCGCCGTCCTTGGCGGTCAGCACGAGGATCGGCGTGCGGATCCCCTCGCGGCGCAGCGTCGCGCACACCCGGTAGCCGTTGAGTCCCGGCAGCATCAGGTCGAGCACGATGCCCGCGTAGTCCTCGAAGCGGGCCAGTTCCAGCGCGCTCACCCCGTCGCCGGCGACGTCAACGGCGTACCCCTCAGCGGTCAGCCCCCGCTGGAGGATGGTCGCCAGTTCGGGTTCGTCCTCGATCACCAACACGCGCATGGGGTGCAGCTTCGCATAGCCCGTGATCGTTTCCTGATCGGTTCGTCAGGTCGGGTCAGGTGACGGTCAGCCGGGCCGGTGCAGGGTCTCGCCATGATCACCCTCACCCGGGATGTCGTCCCGGTGTCTGTCGCCACCCCCGTACGCCGTACCGGCGGGGTGCTCGCCTGGTCCTTCGCGGCGGCGCTGGCCGTGACGTACGCGCTGCTGTCGGTGCTCGACCACGAGCGGCTCCGTACCACCGGATTCGATCTGGGGATCTTCGAACAGGCGGTCCGCTCGTACGCCGAGGGCGGTCCCGGGCTGGTACCGCTCAAGGGACCGGGCTTCCCGCAGCTCGGCGACCATTTCTCGCCCGTGCTGGTGGTGCTGGCGCCGCTGTACCGGGTCTTTCCCTCACCGCTGACGCTGCTGGTGGTCCAGGCACTGTCGCTGGCGGTCGCGGTCGTACCGATCATGTCGCTCGCCCACCGGCGTCTGGGCGGGTTCGCCGCGATGGTCGCGGGAGCCGGGTACGGCCTGTCCTGGGGAATCGCGTCGACGGTCGGCTTCGACTTCCACGAGGTGTGCTTCGCGGTGCCACTGCTGGCGTTCAGCCTTACCGCGGTCGCGGACCGGCGCCCGCGGGCAGCCGCCCTGTGGGCGATGCCCTTGCTGCTGGTCAAGGAGGACCTGGGGTTGACCGTGGCGGTCATCGGGCTGCTCGTCGCGGCCGGCGGGTCCCGCCGTCTGGGCGGCGGACTCGCGGCCGGCGGGATCCTGGGCACGGCTCTGGCGATGGGTGTCGTCGTTCCGGCCCTCAACCCGGACGACGGCTACGCCTACACGGCGACGGTCGGTTCCGGGCTGCCGGACGCGGTGTCCGGAGTCAAGCTGCTGACCGTGCTCGCCCTGCTGGCGCCGACCGCCGGTCTCGCCCTCCGATCGCCACTGGCGTGGGCCGCCGTGCCGACGCTGCTCTGGCGCTTCGCCTCCGGCAATCAGAACTACTGGGGCACCGGCTACCACTACAGCGCCGTCCTCATGCCCGTCATGATGCTGGCGTTTGTCGACGGGATGACTCGCTGGCGGATCGCTGGCGGGCGCGTCCGCTCCCGGCTGGCTTCCGCCGCGTTGCCGGCGAGCCTCGCCGTCACCCTGATCCTGCTCCCCCACTACCCGTTGGCGCGGCTCGCCTCGGCACAGCTCTGGCACCGGGATCCTCGCGACGCCGCCGCGCACCGGGTCCTCGACCTCGTTCCGGACGGCGCCACGGTGGCCGCCGCCAACCGGCTGGCCCCGCAGCTGACCAGCCGGGCGACGGTCACGCTGTTCGGCTTCGACTACCCCGACCCGGCTCCGGAGTTCATCGTCGTCGACACCCGGACCGTGGACTTCCCCCTCCAGCCCGGCAGCCAGCGCCGCAGGATCGACACCGCGCTGGGCAGCGGTTACCTACGCGTGGCCAACGACGACGGATTCCTGCTGCTGAGGCGCCCCTGAGAGGCCGGCGGGACCCGCCGCTCGATGACCGGCGACCGGCCACCGACTCGTGGTGGGTGCGGACCGCGTACCGAAAAGCGCGAAGCGCACAAGCGACCCGCAAGCGAGAAACCAACCGCACCGACCGACCCGAGGGCGAAGCCCGGGTGTCGAACCCGGAAGCGGGCAGACTCACCGCAACCATCGCACCGTGGGGTTTCCGGGGGCTCGGCCCCCGGAGCGGACAAGACAAGGGGCCCCGGTCCGCGCGTTCCGCGGACACAGAGCCCCTGCCACTTGTGGGCGATACTGGGATCGAACCAGTGACCTCTTCCGTGTCAAGGAAGCGCGCTCCCGCTGCGCCAATCGCCCGCGAACTGTGCCGTTTCCACGGCAAAGCGAGGTGGAGACGGGATTTGAACCCGTGTACACGGCTTTGCAGGCCGTTGCCTCGCCTCTCGGCCACTCCACCGAGCAGACCGGTGCCCAGTGGAACCGGCAACAGCCTCTCCGAGCGGAAGACGGGATTCGAACCCGCGACCCTCACCTTGGCAAGGTGATGCGCTACCACTGCGCCACTTCCGCGTTCGCCGCCCGGTTTCCCCGGCGACGGATGAAACATTAGCCGAGCCCCCGGCCGGATGCCAAAGCGGGTCCCGCATCTCGCGATCCGCGACACCCGGGCATCCGGACAAATCACCAAAAGAGCAGGTCAGAGGCATCAGCCACGAGCCGGCCGCTCGGATCCGGACGGGTGATCCGTGGTCCGGCTCAGATCAACACCGGTTTCCGGTACGCCCGGAGCACGGTCCCGCCCCGCGCCTCAGTGCGCGTCACCCAGCAGGCGGCGTACCTCGGCGACCAGCTCCGCCTGGAACGCCGCCACGCTGCCGTCCACCACGCCGATCCGGTAGTCCGAACCGGTCTCCGGGTCGTCGGCGAGCTGCGTGTCACGTTTCCCGGCCGAGCCGTCGGCGTGGCCGGCGGTGTACGCCAGGAATGCTTCTTCCATCATCGGGGTCTCCTCGAACACGCGCGACAATCTCGCATGACTACGGATGGCGGGGGGCCATCCGTTCGATCGGTCCGCACCGGTGAGACGTCCGTCCGAATCCGGCCGCGGGTCCGGCGGCAACGAGGCGCCCGGCCGGAACCCGCCGCCGTTCAGTTGATCGAGGCCGGCGCGGCGATCGAGCCGGCGGCCGGCGGGACGGGACCACGGCGGACACGATCAGCCGCAGACGCGCGGGACGAGACGACGGCGGACACGATCAGCCGCAGACGGGCGGGACGGGACGACGGCGGGCACGATCAGCCGGAGACGGGCGGGACGGGACGGCGGCGGGCCGGGCGGGGGCCGCGGTTCCACCACAGGGAGAGGCCGGCGCCGGTGACCACCAGCAGGGCGCCGGCCAGGACGAACCAGAAGCTGATCTCGACGTTCTCCCGGTGCAGGCCGATGGCCTTGGGCAGGTCGCCGAGCACGCCGTTGAGCTCGTCGGCGTCCTGGGCCGTGAAGTACCGGCCGCCGGTGAGGTCGGCGACCTGGGTGAGCGCGACTTCGTCGATCTCCTGGACCCGGCCGCGCCCGCCGCCGGGGAAGCCGCCACCGCCGGGGAAGCCGCTGCCGCCGGGGAAGCCGCTGCCGCCCAGGAACGAGTCGCCGCTGACCTGGTCGGCGGTGCACACCATCGGGGACGGTTCGGTGGTGCCGAAGCCGATGGTGAAGATCCGGACCCGGCGGGCCGCCGCCTGCCCGGCCGCGGTGACCGGGTCGACGCCGGTGGTGTTCGAGCCGTCGGTGAGCACCACGATGGTGTCCGGCTGGTAGTCGCCCACCGCGCCCGGCGCGGCCGGACCGGACACGGAGCCGTCCAGGTCGGCGCCGGTCGCGGCGACGTCCGGGTTCCGTTCGGCGATCGCGTCGATGGACGTGAGGATGGCCTGGCCGATGGCGGTGCCGCGGGCGGTCCTCAGGGTGTCGATCGCGTCGAGCAGCCGGTCCTTGTCGGTGGTCGGGGTGACCAGCAGGCCGGCGATGCCGGAGAAGGCGACCAGCCCGATCTTGGTGCCGTCGCCCTGTGACCTGACGAACCGGCGGGCCGCGTCGGTCGCCGCGGCCAGCCGGTTGGGCCGCACGTCGGTGCTGCACATCGAGCCGGAGACGTCGATGGCCAGCAGGATCGAGGTGTTGTTGGCCGGCACCGCGACCCGGGCCTGCGGCCGGGCCACGCCGACGGCCAGCGCCAGCAGGCCGGCCAGGAAGAGGTGGACCGGGATCCGGCGCTGCCAGGCGGACCGGCCGGGCAGCGCGGCCCGGATCAGCGCCACGCTGGAGACGGTCACCGCGGTGCGCTTCCGGCGCCGGTTCAGCCACCAGCGGGCGACCGGCAGCAGCGGGACGACCAGCAGGGCCGTCAGCGCCCACGGCCAGTGGAACGACATCACACGATCCTTCCGTGCCAGCGGGAGCCGAGCAGGCCGCCGAGCGCGAGCAGCAGCAGCGCGGCCCCGGCGAACGGCCCGGTCAGCTCCAGCGGCTCCCGCTTCGTGGTCAGGCGCAGATCGATCGACTCGGTGGTGTCGCGGAGCGTGCCCGGGTCGCCGGCCGCGTGGTACGACCCACCGGTGACCTGGGCGATCGCCGTCAGCGTGCGCTCGTCCAGCGCGGTGTTCAGCTGGTAGCCGTCGACCTTCACCGGCGCGCCCCGGGCGGTGCCGACGCCGACCGTCTGGATCCGCACCCCGGCCGCCGCGGCCAGCTCGGCGGCGGCCTGGACGTCCGGTCCGCCGGTGTTCTCCCCGTCGGAGAAGACCACGATGGTGGCCGACGGCCAGTAGCCGAGCGCGCTGGTGTCCGGGACCGAGCCGTTCGCCGGCAGGCTCACCGGTTTGCCGGTGATGGTGCCCAGGCCGACCAGGATGGCCTGGCCGAGCGACGTGCCGCCGCTGGGCCGCACCCGGCCGATGGCGGCCACCGCGGCGGCGTGGTCGCCGGTCGGCGCCTGGGTGAGCAGCGCGGTGTCGCCGAAGACCAGCACCCCGACGTCCACCGAGCCGGGTTGCCGCTCGACGAACCGGGTCGCCGCGGCCTGCGCGGCGGCCAGCCGGGTCGGGGTGACGTCGGTGGCGGCCATGCTGTTCGAGATGTCGAAGGCCAGCAGCACGGTGCCGGCCACCCGCGGCACGGCGACCTCTGCCTGCGGCCGGGCCAGCCCGACCAGGAGGATGGGCAGGGCGGCGAGCAGCAGCGCGTACGGTAGATGGCGCCGCGGGCCCCCGCCGGCCGGCGTGCCGAAACCGGCGGATCGCCAGGCGGCGGAGCGGCGGCGTTGCAGCGCGACGTAACCGGCGATCGCGCCGCCGGTCACCACTACCGCGACGAGCAGGACGACCGGATAGCGGAAGCTCATCGGCGCACCTGCCCGGCGGTGCGCACCATCCGCACCAGGGCGGAGAGCAGGTCCTGGTCGGTGGTGATCCGGTGAGCGGCCACCCCGGCCCGGCGCATGACGGCGGCCAGCTCGGTCTCCCGGGCGTCGACCTCCCCGGCCAGCCGGCCGCGCAGCAGCGGGTCGCTGGTGTCGACGAGCAGTTGCTCGCCGGTCTCGGCATCCTCGACCAGGATCAGCCCGAGGTCGGGCAGGTCGAGTTCGGCCGGGTCGACGATCCGGACGACCACCACCTCGTGCCGGTGGGTGAGCCTGCCGAGCGGGCGGTCCCAGCCCGGGTCGCCGATGAAGTCGGAGATCAGGAAGAGCAGGCTGCGCCGGCTGGCTGTGGTCTTCGCCGCCAGGTTGAGCATGGCGGTTAGATCGGTACCGGCGGCCGGCGTTCCGGACCTCTTCGGCTTCGCCGCCGGGGAGGGCTTGAGCAGCTCGTGGGCGATGCGCAGGATCTGGTCGCGGCCGGTGCGCGGCGGGATCACCCGCTGCGCGGCGTTGTCGAAGAGGATGGCGCCCACCCGGTTGCCGCCCTGTGAGACGAGCCGCGCGAGGCTGACCGCCAGCTCGGTGGCGACCGAGTCCTTCCCCTCGTGGGCGCCGAACCGCATCGAGGCCGACCTGTCCACCACCAGCCAGGCGGTGAACTCGCGGTCCTCGGTGTACTGCCTGACGAACGGCTCGTCCAGCCGGGCGGTGACGTTCCAGTCGATGTGCCTGACGTCGTCCTCGGCGGTGTAGGTGCGCAGGTCGGTGAAGTCGACCCCGGCACCGTGCCAGATCGTGCGGTAGGCGCCCTGCAGCCGCCCGTCGAGCCGGCGGCCGAGCCGCCACTCCAGGCGCCGCAGCAGCCGCTCGGGAGGGCTGCCCATGGGTCAGCGGCCCCGGCCGGTGGGCTCCGGGAACGGCAGGTTCGCCAGGATCTTGGCGAGGATCAGGTCGGCGGTGACGTCGTCGGAGAGCGCCTCGTAGGACAGCACCATCCGGTGCCGCATCACGTCCAGGGCCAGGTCGGAGAGATCCTCGGGGATCACGTACTCCCGGCCGCGGAGGTAGGCCAGGGCGCGGGCGGCGAGCACCAGGCTGATCGAGGAGCGCGGGCTGGCGCCGAACGTGACGTAGCGGGCCAGGTCGCCGAGCCCGACCCGGGCCGGGTCGCGGGAGGCGTTGGCGAGCTGCACCGCGTACTCGATCAGGGACGGGTCGACGTACACCTGATCGGTGGCCTGCTGGAGGCCGACCAGGGTGGCCGGGTCGATGATCCGCTGGATCACGGCGGCCGGGGCGAGCGCCCGCTCGACCACCACGAACTCCTCGGTGGGGCTCGGGTAGCCGATCACCACCTTCACCATGAACCGGTCGACCTGGGCCTCCGGCAGCGGATAGACGCCCTCGTTCTCGATCGGGTTCTGGGTGGCCATCACCAGGAACGGGTCGGGCAGCTGGTGGGTCTCGCGGCCGATGGTGACCTGCCGCTCCTGCATCGTCTCCAGCAGCGCGCTCTGCACCTTGGCCGGCGCCCGGTTGATCTCGTCGGCCAGCAGCAGGTTGGTGAAGACCGGGCCGAGCTGCACCTGGAACTCGCCGGTCGGCTGGTGGTAGATCCGGGTGCCGACGATGTCGGCCGGGACCAGGTCGGGGGTGAACTGGACCCGGTGGAAGTCCCCGCCGATCGCGGTGGCCAGGGACTTCACGGCCAGCGTCTTGGCCAGGCCGGGCACGCCCTCGACCAGGATGTGGCCGCGGGCGAGCAGCGCCACGATCAGGCGCTCGAGCAGGAGGTCCTGGCCCACGATGGTCTTCTTGACCTCGTAGAGCACCTTCTCGATCGGTCCGGCGGTGGCCGGCGGGGCGTCGGTCCAGCTCATGAATCCCGTCCCTCGCTTCGTTGTGCCTGTCCTGCCATCACAGCGGCGGCGCCCGGCCGGGGCCGTTGTCACCGCCGCCCAGGGCCGCGCCGATCGGCACGGCGAACCCGATGCCGATGAAGGTGCCGGCGTCGGTCGGGTTGGCCAGCGCCACCACGATGCCGACCACCTGGCCCTGGTCGTTGATCAGCGGGCCGCCGGAGCTGCCCGGGTTGACCGCCGCGTCGAACTGGATCAGCCCGGCGATGCCGCCCCGTGCGCTCCGGGCCAGCTCGCGGTCCAGCCCGGAGACCACGCCGCTGCTGGTGGACGCGGTCAGGCCGAGCGGGTTACCGATCGCCACCACCGTGTCGCCGACCTCCACGCCGCCGCCGAGAACGGCCGGGACCAGCGGGTCCGGCAGTTTCGCCGGGGCCAGGGTGGCGATGTCGAGGGCCTGGTCGCGCGAGGCGACCCGGGCGGACGAGGTGGTGCCGTCGGTGAAGGTCAGCTTGATCGTCTCGGCGCCGTCGACCACGTGGAAGGCGGTCAGCACGGTGCCGTCCTCGTTCGCGATCACGCCGGTGCCGGTGGCCGACTCGGCCGCCTTCCTCGCGTCGTGGCCGGTGGTCTGGATCAGCACCACCGAGGGGAGCAGCGTCTGGTAGACCTCGCCGACCGTGAGCGGGCCCGGTGACGCGGACGGGCTGGGCTTGGCGGCGGCTTGCGACCGGGTGGTGTCACCGCCACGGGTGAACGCCACCCAGGTGATCACCGCGGCCCAGGCGACGACCAGGGCGATCACCGCCCAGCGGCGGCGCGCGGGAGTGTTCAGGCTGCTCAGACGGCTTGGGGTAGGCTCCTCCACGGCCGGTCCCGAGGGTTCGGAACCGTCCGGCCGGAGCACGGTCATCACGGCACGACCGCCACACTCAGCATTTCTTGACGCTACAAGCGATTTCTCGGAAATCTTCATGCGTCACCCAATGGTTTCCGGTACGCAAGATCGGCCATCAACCAGCAAAGCGGGTATATCGCCTCGCCGTGGGTTTGACAGCCGACGCCTACCTCGGGGACAGGGTCCCCATGGTCCGGGCGGTGACGCTGGGGTTCCCCGACGAGCCGAGGAGCCCCGTATGAACAAGCCCGAGGAAGCCACGCTGGCGGTCGGCGCCGTTCCGCCGCGTGATCCGTGGAGTGAGCCGGCGCGGGACGCTTCCGGGCCGCCCGCCGAGATCGTGCCGACCGCTCCGGAGTGGACCCGGACCGGCCCGATCCTGGAGATCGGCGGGGCCGCCGCCGCGCCGCCGGCTCCCCCGGCCGCCGGAGCACCCCAGCGCAAGCGGTCCTGGAGTCCGCGCATGATCCTGATCGCCGCGGTTCTCGGCACGGCGGTCGCCAGCTCCGGCATCACCGCCGGCATCATGGCCGCCACCGGCGGCACCGGCTCGGCGGGCGTCACCCAGCAGCAGGGCGGCCCGGGCGGCGGCGGGATGCCGGGCGGTGGCTTCGGCGGCGGCATGCGCGGGCAGAACGGCCAGCCGGGCGGCACCCTCGATCAGGGCCAGGGCGCTACCCAGGACGGTGCCGCCGGTGCCGACGGCACCACGGGCTCCGCCGGCACCACTGGTTCCACGGGCTCCACCGGCACGTGAGCACTCCCGTGGGGCGCGGCCACGGCGGGCGCGCCCCACGGCGTACCGAAAACCGGTCCGACCGGTGGCACCGGGCGGCGGTCCTGTTCGCTCAGGCGTAGTAGTCGTCGAGCGTCTCGACCGTGGCCGTGCCCGGCAGGGGCTGGTCCCGCGCGCCGCCCGGGTACGGGATGCCCAGCTCCCGGAAGTAAACGGCGGCCAGCAGCTCGGTGTGGTGGTGGAAGATGACCGACGAGCGGGGTGACGCGGGAACCCGCTCCTTGGTGACGTTCTCCACCGCGCGGTTCAGGTATCCCCACAGCCGCAGGTGCTGTCCGGAGTAGAGCTCGCGGGCGCGGGCCCGGTCGATGTCGGTGCCCAGGAACGCCTCCGTCACCCGCTGCCGGACACCCCGCACGTAGGAGACCACCTCGTCCGGCATCGCCGCGAGCAGACCGGAGTGCTCCAGCGAGCGGGCATCCTGGTTGACGGCGGTGACCGCACCGGACCCGTCGATCCGGAACAGGCACACGTCCAGTTCACCGGCCGCCTCCAGGGCGCTCGCGGTGTACCCGGACGTCGAGTAGAACAGGTGGTACGGGCTGTCCGGGCGGGCCCCGCGCAGCTGCTGGACCACCGGGGCGCCGACCGGGGTGCCCTGCATCTTGACCTGGGCGACCGCCTCGGCGGCGACGACGTCGAGCCCGTTGTCCCGGCTGCCCCCGGTGAGCGCCGCGTCCGGGAAACCGAACTCCCGCATGTGCCGGCAGGCGATCATCTCGGCGGCACGCCAGTCGGTCGGCAGGATCGGCTGCTCCGGCAGCGGCCGGGCCGGCGCGTCGGACAGCAGTCGCGGGTCCGGCGGCAGCGGCACGCCGGGACTCTCCGGCAGCCGCATGATGTGCTCCCCCGCACCCGTCGTGAGGATGGCGAACTCCGGTGACTCCAGGCTGTCCAGGAACACCTTGAAGTAGAAGTGGCGCCCGTCGATCGCCTTGAGCGCGTTCGTCCAGCCGGTCACCTCCCAGGGGGCACCCGGATCGCTGGAGTGACCCGCGGAGGACGGCGTACCCGGCAGCACCGCGATGCCACCGGTGCCGCGGTCGACCAGGAACCAGGCCCGGAGGGTACGCACGGCGAGGTCGAGCGGCCGCTCCCGGCGGGACAGGCGGGGCAGCGGCACGAGGGTGCTCTGCGACACCGCGTCGGCGATCAGCTCCACGTGGTCGCCGGGCAGCAGGGCGTTCAGGATGACGGCGCCGACAGCCGGGTGGATCGGCTGCGGCTCCCGGCCGCCGGCGTAGCGGCGCCAGGCCCAGGCCGAGCGGGCGTCCTCATGCAGTGGGTTGGTCATGGTCCTCTGTCCCCCATCGAATGATCTTGAAGTAGATCACTCGAAGTGCACAGTGCACAGTGGGCCCGCGGTTCCCGGCTGTTCGACCGGGCCGAACTGGCCGTGAGGACGACCGCAGGAAACCGAGGAGATCCACTAACCTCGTGCTTTAAACTTAAATAAATAACTGGAGCGCTACCGTGTCACACCCGTTCCCGCCTCCGCACGGCTACACCCCGCACGGCGAACACCCGGCCGGCCAGCCCGCCTATCCGCCGGCGCCCGCCCCCGGCCAGCAGGTGCAGCAGTACCCGCCGCAGTACGGGGCGCCACCGGTGCCCGGGTACCCGCCGCAGCAGTACCCGCCGCAGCCGTACCCGGCTCAGCAATATCCGCCGCAGCAGTACCCGGCGCCGCAGTACCAGCCGTATCCGCCGCAGTACGCCCCGCAGCAGCCGCAGATCGTGATCCAGAACCACACCAGCGCCATGGCGTTCGGCGGCGGTCACGGCCTGCGCAAGCGCAACTCGGTGGGCATACACATCCTGCTGGCCATCTTCACCTACGGCCTGGGAAACATCGTGTACGCCTGGTACGTCTACGACTGGAACCGCAGACGAGGCCTCTGACCGGCGCCGCGAGGCGATCCGAGGCCCCGGGCACCGACGCCTGCGGGCCTCCGGCGTCCCGGCCCCGGGACCGGCCACAGAGTCGTGATGGGTGCGGACCGCGTACCGGAAAGCGCGAAGCGCACGAGCGACCCGCGAGCGAGAAACCAACCGCACCGACCGGCCCGAGGGCGAAGCCCGGGTGTCGAACCCGGAAGCGGGCAGACTCACCGCAACCATCGCACCGTGGGGTTTCCGGGGGCTCGGCCCCCGGAGCGGACAAGACAAGGGGCCCCGGTCCGCGCGTTCCGCGGACACAGAGCCCCTGCCACTTGTGGGCGATACTGGGATCGAACCAGTGACCTCTTCCGTGTCAAGGAAGCGCGCTCCCGCTGCGCCAATCGCCCTGGCTTCGCTTCGTGAGAAGCTTCGCGAGGTGGAGACGGGATTTGAACCCGTGTACACGGCTTTGCAGGCCGTTGCCTCGCCTCTCGGCCACTCCACCGAGTCGGCCCCGCACGGTTACCTGTGAAGGCCTCTCCGAGCGGAAGACGGGATTCGAACCCGCGACCCTCACCTTGGCAAGGTGATGCGCTACCACTGCGCCACTTCCGCGTTGCCGCCCGGTCTCCCCGGCGACGGACAAAACCATATCCGGTCACCTGCGGCTTCGCCAAACCGGGGTCCCCCGGCGTGTCGTGACCAGGGCAAACGCGCCCGGAGAAAGGGAGATGCGGCGGGGACCCGGGTGCGGTGGGATGGGTGGCATGCGGATCCGGCAGATCAGTGGCGACGAGCGGACCACGAAGATGTTCCCGCTCCAGGCCTACGCGTGGCTTCCCTCCCCGGCCACCAGCGACGAGGACGAGGTGAAACACCGGGCGAACGCGCCGTTCTTCGAGACCACCACGATGCTTGTCGCCGAGGCCGACGGGGTGGCGATGGCGTGCGCCGCCGCCCTGCCGATGCGGCAGAACGTGCGTGGGCTGGTGCTCGAGATGGCCGGGATCTCGGCGGTCACCTCGGACCCGGAGGCGCGCCGGCGGGGCGTGGTCCGGCAGCTGATGGAGCGGCTGCTCCGGCAGGCCCGGGAGGAGGGTGCCGCGGTCAGCGCGCTCTACCCGTTCCGGCCCAGCTTCTACGCCAAGTTCGGCTATGTCGGGATTCCCCGGGTGCGGGTGGCCCGGTTCGCCCCGGCCGGGCTCGGTGACCTGCTGCACCACGAGCTGCCCGGCTCGGTGCGGCGGCTGCCCGGCAAGGAGGCGTTCGACGAGTACGACGCACTGGTCCACCGCCTGCTGCCCGAGCGGCACGGGTTCGCCGTCTTCGACGCGGCACGCACCGGGGTGCTCCGGGACGAGCCGGTGTGGATCGCGCTGGCCCGGGTCGGCGACGAGGTGGTCGGCGGCCTGCGCTACCGGATCGAGCAGCACGGCGGGGACCTGAAAGCGTCGAACCTGTTCAGCACCGGCCCGCTCGGCCGGGCGCTGCTGCTGCAGTTCCTGGCCCGGCACGTCGACCAGGTGGCCACCATCGAGCTGCTGGTCGGCGCGGACGAGCTGCCCGAGCTGTGGGGCACCGACCTGGCGATGACGGTGACCGGCACGGTCGCCAACCCGGTGCGGAACGCACCGATGGTCCGGGTGCTGGACGTGCCCGCGCTGGCCGGCAGTGCGGCCGGCAGCGGCTCGGTCACCGTGGAGATCGCCGGCGACGAGCTGATCGGCGGGGTGTGGCAGCTGGGCGCGGACGACGGGCGGCTGACCGTGAAGCCGGGCGGCACCCCGTCGGTGACCCTGACCGCTGCCGGGTTCAGCGCGCTGGCCTACGGGGTGCTGGACGCCACCGAGGTGTTCACCCGCGGCCTGGGCGAGCTGGAGCCCCGGCTGGACGACTTGTTCCCGCGCCTGATGCCCTACATGTTCGCCGACTTTTAAAGAACCGGCAGCTGGAGAACCGGCAGCTAGAGAACCGGCAGCCCCGGCGAGGTGAAGGCCCGGCCGTCCTCGGTCACGACGGCCGACTCGTAACCGTCGGCGACCCGCCCGGCCAGCCAGCTCAGGCCGGGCTCACCCATCGCCAGGGCCGCTGTGGCGTAGGCGTCCGCGACCGCGAGATCCGGACCCACCACGGTGACCGAGCGCAAGCCGGTCGCCGGCTGACCGGTGCGCGGATTCCAGACGTGCGCGCCGCGCTCGTAGACGCCCGAGGTGGCCACCGCCCCCTCCCGGACCCCGAGGACCCAGGCGAGCTTGTCGGCCTTCCACGGATGCCGGACGCCGACCCGCCAGGGGCCGCCGTCCGGCCCGGCGCCGCGCATCCGGACGTCCCCGCCCGCGTTGATGTGGTGCCGGGTGGAGCCGGCCGCGGCCAGCCGCTCCGAAGCCACCTCGACGGACCAGCCCTTCACGTAACCGGACGGGTCGAGCGGCCCACCGGCGTACGCGTCGAAGTAGCCGTCCGTCTCCCGCCACAGGTCGGCGCAGCGGTCCAGGACCAGGCGCAGGTCGGCGGAGCCGGAGGCCGGGGTCAGCTCACCCCGGCGCAGCCGGCTGACCTCGCTGTCCTCCCGGTACGTGCTGAACCGCGCGTCCACCTCGTGGAGCCAGTCGCAGGTCGACGTGATCAGCTCGCGGATCCGTTCCCCGGGGAGGTCGTCGGCGATGTCGATGCTGACGACCGTACCCATGACGTGTTCGACGTGACGCACGGTGCTGGACGTTACGCCCCGGCGGCGTCCAGCGCGGCCTGCAGGGAGGTCACGTACGACTTGCTGGTGAAGGTGGCGCCGGAGACCGTGTCCACGTCGGCGCTCTGCTCCTTCAGGGTCTCCTGGCCGAGCTTGGCCACCGCGTTCGGGTTGATCGTGCCGCTGTAGCCGTTCTTCGGGTACGTCGCGTCGGCACTGGCGATCTTCCCGCCGCTCACCTTGATGGTGACCCGGACCGTGCCGTACGGATTCTGCACGGCCTTGCCCTGGTAGGTGCCGGCCTTGAGTCCGGTCGCCTCCTCGGCCGGCTCGGCCGTCTTCTTCTTCTTTTCGCCCGGCTTCTTCGACGGCGCGGCGGAGGAGGCCGGGGCCGGTTCCTCGGTCACCTCCTGGGCGGCCGGCGCGGCCTCCACCGGGACCGCCGCGGGCTGCACGCTCAGGCGGACCCCGAGGATCAGGGCCGCACCGGTGAGGGTGCCGACGGCAGCTGCGGTACTACGGCGCATGACGAGACTCCAAGAGGATGGGGGTCAGAACTCGAACGGGTCGAGGTGGAGCTGGCTGTCCGGGACCTCGAGCTGCTTCAGCGTGGCGACCGCGGCGTTCACCAGCCCGGGCGGGCCGCACAGGTAGACGTCGCGCCGGTTCACGTCGGGCACCAGGCCGCGCAGCCCGGCCTCGGTGAACAGTCGCCGCGGCCCCGGATCGCTCCGGGAGCCGACGATGTAGCGCACCCAGGCGTCCCGCTGCTCGGCCAGCTCCTCCAGCTCGGCGCGGAAGACCAGCTCGTCCGGCCGGCTGGCCCGGTAGATCACGATGGTGTCCGGCGGCATGTCCTCGAGCAGCGCCCGGATCGGCGCGATCCCGCTGCCACCGGCGATCAGCAGCGCCCGCCGCCGGGTCCGCCGCTGCGCGGTGAACGTGCCGAACGGGCCCTCCGCCCAGACCGGCGTGCCCGGCCGCAGCTCGCCCAGCTTGGCGGTGTGCCGGCCGGCCACCGTCACGGTCAGCCGCAGCCACTGCCGGTTCGGCGCGGCGGAGAGCGAGAACGGGTGCGACTGCCACCAGCCGTTGGCGTTCAGGAACCGCCAGCGCATGAACTGCCCGGCTTGGGCGGGCAGCTTGTCCAGGCGCTGCGCGGCGATGTAGATGGAGAACGTGTTGGCGCCCTCGGCGACCACCTCGGCCACGTGGAACCGGTGCCGGGCGTTCAGCCAGACCGGCTCGACGATCCGGCCCCAGACCAGCGCGGCCAGCACGAGCGCGCCCAGGCCGGGCCAGAAGTAGGAGGCGAACCGGCCGCTCAGGTCCGCGCCGGTGGCGACCTGGTGGCCGTAGCCGAGCAGCAGGACCAGGTAGCCGGTGAGGTGGATCAGGTGCCAGAGCTCGTACGGCAGGTGGGTGCGCAGCCAGCGGATCGAGGTGAACGAGAGCAGCACCAGCAGGCCGGTCGCCACCGTCGCGCTGATCATCTCGGGAAACGTGGTGATCACGCTCCACGCCTGGTCGACGACGGTGGTCTGGGCCAGCAAGGCGTACCCGTAGACGATGGTGACGATGTGCGCGAGCACCGCGACCAGCAGCGAGGTGCCCAGCCAGCGGTGCCAGCGGAGCAGGTCACGCGAGCCGACCCACTCCTCCAGCCAGGAGACCCGGCTCATCATCAGCAGCTGGATGAAGAGCAGGTAGCCGCCGACCAGGCCGCTGACCCGGCCGGCGGCCATCATCGTCGTGGCGGTGTCGCTCACCGCGCCGGCCTGGGTGTCGAAGAGCCAGAGCGCGACGCTGGTGGCCAGGCCGGAGAAGAACAGCAGCACGGTGAAGAGGCGATTGCCCGAGGTGGCCTCGGCCGGCGGCCGGTCGTCCTCCGGCATCGGGAAGCCGGTGCCGGCCTTCCAGCCGGTCGGCGAGGTGTTCGACTCGACCACGATGGCGTCGCGCCGGTAGGGGTCGGCCGGCACCGACTGCGGGCTGGGCTCCGCGGCGGGCCAGTCCGGCAGCGCGTCCCAGGACGGCGTCGGGGCGGCGTGCGACGGCCCGTTCCAGGCCGGACGGGGCTGGGCGCTGGACGGCGAGTCCCAGTCGCCGCGGGAGTCACGCAGGTCCGCGAAGTAGCCGTCGTCGTCAGGCAACTCACGCTGGTCCTGGAAGGCCGGTATGGCCATCGTCCTCACCCCAGTCGTCCCACGGCGCCCGCCTTTCGGAGCCGTCAGGAATGCGTACGCACACGGCCTCCGGATGGCTCAACCGCCGACCGGAAATTTCCGGATCCCGGGACGGGATAGGTTCTCCGGGTGCGTCTCGAGAACCCCCCGGTGGTCACCGTCGTCGGGCTCGGCGCCGGTGGATTCGCCGAGCTTTCCGGTACGGCCCGGGCGCTGCTCACCGACGCGGAGGTGATCTTCGGCGCCCGCCGGCAGCTGGACCTGCTGCCCAGCGTGGTGGCCGGCGCCCGGCGCCCCTGGCCGTCCCCGATGCTGCCGGCGCTCCCCGGCCTGCTCGAGGCCGAGCGCGACCGCCGGGTCTGCGTGCTGGCCAGCGGCGATCCGATGTTCCACGGGATCGGCGCGACGCTGTCCCGGGTGCTCGGCCCGGACCGGCTGCGCGTGCTGCCGCATCCGTCCTCGGTCTCGCTGGCCGCCGCCCGGCTGGGCTGGGACCTGGCCCGTACCGACGTGGTGAGCCTGGTCACCGCCCCGGTCCCGGCGCTCGGCCGGGTGCTGAACCCGGGCCGCCGCCTGCTGGTCCTCTCCTCGGGCGCGGACACCCCGGCCGCCGTCGCCGGCTACCTGACCGCCCGTGGCTATCCGGGAGCCCGGCTCACCGTCCTGGAGCAGCTGGGCGGGCCGGCCGAGCGCCTGCTGATCGGCACGGCCGGCGACTGGGCGATGCCGCCCGGCGACCCGCTCAACGTGATCGCCGTGGAGTGCGGTGCCGGTCCGCCGGTCGCCCTGGTCCCGGGGCTGCCCGACGGCGCGTACGAGTCGGACGGCCAGCTCACCAAGCGCGAGGTGCGGGCGGTCACGCTGGCCGCGCTGGCGCCCACCCCGGGCGGGCTGCTCTGGGACGTCGGCGCCGGCTCCGGCAGCATCGGCATCGAGTGGCTGCGCGCCCACCCGGACTGCCGCGCGGTCGCCGTCGAGCCGGACGCCGGCCGGGTCGCCACGATCACCGCGAACGCCGCCGCGCTCGGCGTGCCCGGCCTGCGGGTGGTGCACGGCCGCGCCCCGGACGCCCTGGACGGCCTGCCGGATCCGGACACGATCTTCATCGGCGGTGGCCTGACCCGCGACGGCGTGCTGGACCGCTGCCTCGCCGCGCTCCGGCCGGGCGGCCGCCTGGTGGCCAACGCGGTGACGGTGGAGTCGGAGGCGGTGCTGGCCGCCGGGTACGCGAGACTGGGCGGGGAGCTGACCCGCCTGACGGTGCAGCGCGGCTCGCCGGTGGGTGGTTTCACCGGCTGGCGATCCTTCATGCCGGTGACGATCTGGGCGGTAACCCGATGACCGTACATTTCATCGGCGCCGGTCCCGGCGCCGCCGACCTCATCACGCTGCGCGGGCACCGGTTGCTCGGCGAGGCGCCGGTCTGCCTGTACGCCGGCAGCCTGGTCCCGGCCGAGCTGCTCGCCGCGTGCCCGCCGGGCGCCCGCCTGGTGGACACCGCGAACCTCACCCTCGACGAGATCATCGGCGAGATGGTCGCGGCCACCGGGCGGGGCGAGGACGTGGCCCGGCTGCACTCCGGCGACCCGTCGGTGTTCAGCGCGGTCGCCGAGCAGATGCGCCGGCTCGACGCGGCCGGGGTGCCCTACGACGTGACGCCCGGCGTACCGGCGTTCGCCGCGGCGGCCGCCACGCTGGGCCGCGAGTTCACCGTGCCCGAGGTGGCCCAGACGGTGATCCTGACCCGGACCGCGGAGCGGGCCACCGCGATGCCGCCCGGCGAGGACCTGGCCACGCTCGGCCGGAGCCGGGCCACCATGGTACTGCACCTGGCCGTGCAGCGGATCGACGCGGTGGTCGCCGAGCTGGTCGGCAACTACGGGGCGGACTGCCCGGTCGCGGTGGTGGCCCGGGCCAGCCGGCCGGACGAGCTGATCGTCCGGGGCACCCTCGCCGACATCGCCGGGCGGGTCCGGGCCGCCGGGATCAAGCGCACCGCGGTGATCGTGGTGGGCGCCGCGCTGACCGCCGGCCAGTTCCCGGACAGCCACCTGTACTCCGCGGACCGCTGCCGGTCGTGAGAGTGCTGATCCTCGGTGGCACCACCGAGGCCCGTGAGCTGGCCGGGATGCTGGCCGGGGAACACCGGGTGATCACCTCGCTGGCCGGGCGGACCAGCGCGCCGCGGCTGCCCGCCGGTGACGTGCGGGTGGGCGGGTTCGGCGGGGTGGACGGGCTGGCCGGGTACCTCACCGAGCAGCGGATCGAGGTGCTGGTCGACGCGACGCACCCGTTCGCGGCCACGATGAGCGAGCACGCGGTGGCGGCCGGGGCGGCCGCCGGCGTACCGGTAATGATCTTGCAGAGGCCGGCCTGGACCGCGTCGCCGGGCGATGTGTGGCATCGCGTCGCGTCGCTCGCCGAGGCGGCCACCGTGCTGCCCGGGATCGGCCGGCGGGTCTTCCTGACCACCGGGCGGCAGGGCATCGGGGCGTTCGCCGCACTGGACGAGTGCTGGTTCCTGGCCCGCTCGGTGGAGCCACCCGCGCCACCGGTGCCGCGGCGGCTGGCGGTGCTGCTCGACCGGGGGCCGTTCACCGTGGCCGGCGAACGGGAGCTGCTCGACCGGCACCGGATCGACGTGCTGGTCACCAAGGACAGCGGCGGCTCGGACGCGAAACTCGTGGCGGCGCGGGAGCGGGGCGTACCGGTGGTGCTGGTGGATCGGCCGGCCGTGCCGGCGGCGGCGACGGTGACCGGCGCGGCCGCCGCCGCCGAGTGGATCAGACGGCGATCGCCGCGGTGACGCCGTACCGGACCACCCGGTTCTTGCCGGCCGCCTTGGCGGTGTACATCGCCAGGTCGGCGTGCCGGAGCAGGTCGGTGACCGAGAGGCCCGGCTCGGCGAACGCGACGCCGACGCTGGCGCCGACCCGCACCGTGCCGGCCGCCAGTCCGACCGGCGCGCCCAGGGCGGCGCACAGCCGGCGGGCCCGGCCGTACACCTCGTCCTCGTCCGCGAAACCGGTCAGCAGCAGCGCGAACTCGTCACCGCCGAAGCGGCCCGCGACGCCCTGACCGGCGCCCGCGGCGGCGATCCGCCCGGCCACCGCGACCAGCAGTTCGTCGCCGGCCGCGTGCCCGTACTCGTCGTTGACCCGCTTGAAGCCGTCCAGGTCGATGGCGAGCACCGCCACCCGTTCCCCGGCCGTCACCGCGGTGCCGGCCGCGCGCAGGAACTTGGCCCGGTTCGGCAGGCCGGTCAGGTGGTCGTGGTGCGCCCGATGGTCCAGCTCGACCCGGGCCCGGTACGCCTCGTCGGCGAGCATCACCTGGTAGGACAGGCTGCGGAAGGCGTCCACCACCTCCTCCGGCACCGCCCGGCGGCCGCCCACCACCATCAGCAGCGGTGCGGTCGAGGGGTCCGCGCCGAGCGGGTCGACGCACCAGTCCCGGAAGCCGGGGGCCAGCACGGACAGCTCGGCCGGGTCCGGCGCCGGGCCGCTCAGGCGGTGTCCGGCCAGCTCGGCGGCGGTGCCCGCGGCGAACGAGATGGTCAGGCCCTCGGCGTCCCGGGAGACGATCAGCAGCGCCACTCCCGGGTGCAACCGGACCAGCTCCTCGGCGGTCCCCTCGCCGATCCGGCGGATCCGGGCGTCGTCGGCGACGGCGAGCAGTTCCCGGCCGGCCCGGGCCAGCGTCGCGTCGCGCACCCCGGCCCGCTCCTGGCGCATCAGGCCCAGGTAGAACGCCCGGGTCAGGACGCCCATCAGGATGATCTGCGGCAGCACGCCCAACACCGACGCGGAGTGCCAGGCGATCGCCTGGGAGACCACGTCCGGCGTGATCGCCACCCCGATCGGGACGGCCGCCACGGCGGCGAACATCCTGGGGAACCAGCGCGGCGTCGTGTCGTAGAGCGAGCAGACGATCATGGTGACCATGGCGAGCCCGGTACCGCCGAGCGGATCCCGCAGCCCGGCGGCCCCGATCGCCACCACCGCCGGGATCACCGGCAACGACCACCACGAGGTCCGGCCGCGCCGGTAGATCAGCACGATCAGGACGACCAGGGTGACCAGCGCGGCCGCCGAGAGCCGCTCGAAGGCCGCCGAGCGGAGCGTGTTCCCGAGCTGGCCGAACTGGATGAGGATGGCCAGGGCGCCCAGACCGGTCGCGACGAGCCGGGTCCGGTCCAGGCTCCGGACCGGCAACGACAACCACTCTCTGCGCACGGCGTGACGATCGGCCGCGGCCCGGCCGACATGAGCGATCCGGACGCTGCGGAAACCCGACAGTTCACAACAGCCACATCGGTGCGACGCTCCAAGTATGTCGTCGGCCCGTGCGCTGCCCGCCGAGCTGGCCGCCGTGCGCGCGCTGATCGCCGAGGGGCTGGCCGAGATCACCCGGGCGGCCGATGATCCGGAGCAGTGCTGGATCCGGTCGGCGATCGAGCGGCTGGCCGCCGCGGACGTGACGCTCGCCGGGGTGCTCGCGCGGCGCTTCCGGACCGCCGCCTCGCCACCCGGCACCGCACCCCGGGTGGTCGCCCGGCCCGCGTTCGTCGCCTCGTTCCCGCTGGCCGCGTCGGTCGTGACGGCGTCGGTGACGGCCGCCGGCGCGGCAGTGGCCCGGGCGGCCGGCGCCGGGCCGGGCGGTGTCCTGACGGTGTGCGGGGCACTGCTGCTCCTGGCGCTGCACGTCGCCGGGTCGTGGCCGCGGCGCGAGGTGCCGCCGGTGCCGCCACCGGCACCGGACACGCCCGGGCCCGGGCTGGTCGCGGTGCCGGCTTCGCTGGAGCGCGCCCGGGTGCGACTGGTCTCGGCAGCGCTGCACCGGGCCGGGCCGGCGAACTGGCCGGTTCCCGCCCTGCGGCGCGCCGTGGCCGCGGATCCGGTGCTGGGCCGGTTGGCGCACGCCGACCTGCTGCTCTGCCAGGCCGTCGACTGCCTGGACCGCTACCTGGACGGCCTGGAGAAGGACCGACCATGACCGCTCCCGAGCCGATCGGCGGGCTGGACCTGGAGGAGGCGCGATGAGCCGGGACGACCCGTTCGCGGGTGGGGTCGCGCCACGGCTGCGACGCCTCGACCGGGAGCTGGCCGAGACGGTCACCGACGCGCAGTGCCGGGACTGGGTGGCCGATCGCCCCGACCGGGTGGGGTTCGCGCGGCTGGGGCGGGCCCGTCACGAGATCCGTACCGCGGCGGGCCGCTACCGGGTCGCGCCGCCGATCACCGACGGGCCGACGGCACTCGCCGCGCTCGCCGCCGGCGTGTTCGTGGTGCTGCCGCTGCTGTACCTGCTGCCCGGCCCGACCCGGCCGCTGCCGCTGGCCGGGATCGCGGTGGCCGGGCTCTGGGCGACGCTGGCGCTGCGTACGCTGCTGCGCCGCCGGCGGATCCGCGCGGCCCGCGGCGCGCCGGACGGTCCGGCGCCGATCGACGACCCCTACCTGTACGCCCGGCAGCGCCGTGGCATCGAAGCGTGTGCCCTTGCCGCCCGGGCCGACCGCTCCTACCGCCGGCGCGCCGCCGCGACAGATCTCGAGTACGCCCTCGACTGGCTGGCCGCCGCGCAGGACGAACTCCCCCGCCTCCGCTGAACCGGCACCCGCCTCGCCCGGCTCCGTGCCGCGTACCGGTGTAGGGGCCGGCGGTCACCTGACATCCCGAAGCGCGGGGAACGCGCGACGCCCCCCGATGGCCACCCGGGTGGATGTTTCCACCCGCCTCGCGCGGCGTACGCGAGGGCGCGAGCGGACCGCCGCGCGCCCTCGCGGTTCAGGAGCCGCCCCGGGGCCGGTTCGGCCGGCGACCCGACCGCCGCGTCACGCTCGGCGGCTCACCGCGTCGACGCGGCCTCGTCCCTCGCCACCTCGCGGGCCGTCCGACTCCGCCGCGCGAGACGATATCGGAGAAACTCCCCGTCGAGCGGTTCCACGGCTTCAGGACTTCGCTTTGAAGGTGCCTCGATAGCCCTGCGGGGTGGTGCTCAACCGCTGACCGAAATGGTGCCGCAGCGTCTGAGCGCTCCCGAAGCCCGCGCGGTCGGCGATGGCGTCGACGCTGAGGTCGGTCTCCTCCAGCAGGCGACGGGCGAGCAGGACCCGCTGGCCGGTCAGCCAGTCGTGCGGGGTGGCACCGGTCTCGGCCCGGAACCTGCGGGCGAACGTGCGGGGGGCCATGTGGACCAGATCCGCCATGGTCTCCACGGTGTGCTCCCGGTCCAGGGTCTCCAGCAGGTGGGTGAGCAGCGGCTGCATGGTCTCGCAGGAGACGGTGGGCATCGGGGTCTCGATGAACTGGGCCTGGCCGCCGTCCCGGTGCGGCGGGACGACCATCCGGCGGGCGATCTGGGCGGCCACCGCCGAGCCCTGCTCCTCGCGGATCAGGGCGAGCCCGCAGTCGATGGCGGCGGCGGTGCCGGCGCTGGTCAGCACGGTGCCGTCGGCCACGTAGAGCACGCCGGGATCGACCTTGGCCCGGGGGAAGCGGGCGGCGAGCCGGTCGGTGTGCCGCCAGTGGGTGGTGCAGCGGCGGTCGTCGAGCAGGCCGGCCTCGCCGAGCGCGAACGCGCCGGTGCAGACGCTCATCACCCAGGCGCCTCGCTCGTGGGCGCGGCGCAGCACGTCGATCACCTCGGCGGGGGCCTGCTGGATGTCGTTGGGCACCACGGCGACCAGGTCGGCGGTCTCGGCCGGGGTGAGGTCGTGGCTCGGGGCGACGGCGAAACCCGAGTGGGTCGGGACCGGTCCACCGTCGACACTGCAGAGCGCGAAGTCGTAGTGCGGCAGGCCCTCCGGGGTGCGGTCGTAACCGAACAGCTCACAGAGGACACCCAGCTCGAAGACCGCCACCTCCTGCATGGCGATCACGGCGACGCTGCGCAACATGCGGCAACGGTACCGCAAGGTTGGCAGTTTCTTGAAGATGTATGGCATTACTGCCACTGGTATGGGCGCGCTCGCGGGGCCAGGCTTGGTGCATGGAAATCGCAGCGCTTGTCTTCTTCGTCCTACTATTGATCGCTTCCGTGGCGGGCCTGACCGTCGACAGCCGGGACAGTGCCGATTGGAAGCCCAGCGCCGACGGCCGTCGCGCCGCGTGACGCCCCACCGGGGAAGACCGCCGGATCCGGCGGCGCCAGCCGCCGGACCACGGGGAGAGGATCAGACCCCGGCGACCGCGAGACTGCGGGTGACCACCGATCCGCGCCACTGCGGCGTCCCGATCGCGGCGACCTCGGCCGGCGCCCGGCGGGCGGTGAGCACCGCGCAGACGGTCAGCGCGCTGCTGAGCCCGACCAGGGCAGCCGCCCAGACGGCGGGCTGGCCGGTGCCGAGCCCGTAGATCAGCCACGAGCCGCTGGCCGCGGCGCCCAGCCGGAAGCGGGCCGGCGACAGGCCGGAGACGTCCTGCGCCCGGTTCCGCAGCAGGGCCAGCGGCTGCGGCAGCGCGGACAGCAACGCCCCGATGGCCAGCACCGCACCCAGCAGACCTGCCGCCCGCGCCGCGGTGACCTGCGGCAGCGCCGCCGACGCGGCGGCCGTACCGACGGCGGCCAGCACCGCGCCGGCCAGCCCGCCGGCGCCGCGCAGTGCCCGAGCCGAGCGCAGCCGGGGCTGGGTGGCGAGCAGCGCGATCAGCACGGCCACCCCGGCGACCAGGTTCAGCGCGTTGGTGACCACCTGGATCCGGTCCTCGATCAGCAGCCCGTACGTCAGCCAGCCGGCCGGCATCACCACGCCGAGCAGGCACGCGGCCGGGGACAGTCCCCCGGTGCGGCGCCGTACGCAGGAGAGGAAGACCTGGGGCCAGGCGATGGACATGGACAGGGCGGCACCGAGGAGGCCGAAGGCGTGCGCAGACATGATCCGTTTCCGAGTCGGTGGGAGGAACACCGACCGGTTCGGCAGGCACCGGACATCGCTGATCACCGGCACCCGGATCGCAACCGCCCGCACCGCGGCGGCACCCGGCGGTTGACGCGGAGGCGACCGCGTTTGGCACAGTGGACTGATGCTGACCGACGTGGATCTGCCCGCGCCCGGACTGCTCTGGACCCGCTGGGCGGCGCTGAGTGCCGCGATGACCGGCATCGACCGAGGTGAGCTGTGGTCCATCGACGAGCGCGGCGCCCGGCGCGACGACCCGGACCTCGGCTGGGCCCGGTTCGCCCTGCTCGACGGCCGGCGCGCGGTGCTGTACGGCGCCCGTCACGACCAGCACGCCGGCACCGATCCCGCCGCCGACCCGCTCACCGGCGCGCCGGACTGGCTGCCCTGGGCGGAGCTGACCCCGCTGGCCGAGAGCGGCCGGCTGGGCTTCGTGATCTGGCACGAGAGCGGCCGCTGGTCCCGGGTGCGTTACCCGCATCACCACGACGACGGGACGGCCGAGCTGCTGGCGCCGCTGCTGAGCGAGCAGCAGACGGTGACCGCGCTGCGCGCCGCCGCGCCACCGGCCGAGCTGCGCGGCCTGCGTGAGGTCGCCGCCGAGCTGCTGCACGCCGCGATCCGCGGTGAGGTGGGCGCCGGGCACTTCGACGAGTTGCTCGGCGAGTCCGCTGATCTCCAGGCCGCGCTGAGCGCCGCGGCGCGGGGCGGGATCGTGCCGGGCACCCGGCCGCCGCGGATCGAGCCCGGCCGGCGCCCGCCGATGCGCCGGGTCCGCCTGCTCAGCCAGGGCGAGCACGACCGGCTGGTGTGGGCCGCCATGCACGAGGCGACCGAGTTGCGCCGGCCCGCCCCGCCGGACACCGACGAGCTCGGCGCGCTGGTGCACTGGCTGCAGGAACGCGCGCCGGGCGGGGACGGGCGGTGCTCGCTGCTGGCGTACGCGGACGCCACCAGCTTCAGCGCGCAACCCGGTGAGCACCCGCCCGCCGATCGGCCGGGCGAGGAGCGGTACGCCGGGTTCCGCCGCCTCACCGAGCTGGTCCGGGCGCTGCGCCGGGCCGAGTCCGACCCGCGCTACGGCCGGTGGCTGTTCCTGCGGGTGGAGACCAGCGCCACCAAGTTCCGGGTCCAGCGCTGCTACGACTCGTGGCCGGCCTGGTGGCACGACGACGGGGTGTCCGGCCCGTGGCGCACCAACCTGCAGGAGGAGATGGAGGCGCGGGGCCCGCAGTGGCGCCCGTCCTGGACGCCACTGCTGGACCCCGAGGTCGCCTACCGCCCCACGTCCTGACCCTCGATCAGAACGGGGTGAAGGTGATCGCGGCGGTGCGCGGGTCGCCGTCGTGCACCAGCGACTCCTGGTTCAGCACGTCGTCGAAGGCGAACGCGTACGCCTTGCCGTCGACCATGTTCCGGTGGATCACCTTGGCGTACAGGTTGGCCGGGTCACCCTGGTAGAAGTCGGCCGCCGTGCCGCTCGGCTGGACGTCGAGCCGGCCCAGCGTGGTGCGCTGCAGGGCGGCGCAGAGGGTCCGCGCGATCGGCCCGACCACCTGGTCGTTGGGCGCGCCGAGGGCACCGTCGCAGCCCCACACGTTGGCGGTCGACGGCTTGGTGAACGAGGCGACCGTCCGGCCACCGCCATCGGTGAAGCTCATCACGTCACCGTTCGTGCGGCCCACGTACCGCACGTCCGGGCGGTCGGTGAACGGCGTGACGATCAGGTCCTTCCTCGCGTACGCCGCCCAGGCGCTCGCGATGTAGGAGTCGAGGTAGGTGGCGCTCATCAGCCCGGCGTCGGCCGCCTTGCCGGGGGCCAGCACCCGCAGCACCGTCCCGTCGGCCCGGGTGACCACGCTCTTGGCGAACGCCGGGCTCGCCTTGACCGCGTCGATCACCCGCTGCCGGCCGTTGGCGCGCACCTCGCCGGTCGCGCTGGTCACGCCGCTGCCGCCGGTGACGCTGACGATGTGCGGCACCGCGAACATGTCGACCTGCGAGCTGTTCAGCCACAGCCCTGACGCGTTGACGGTGAACTCGCTCCAGTCGAAGAGGATGTCGTGGTTCGGGTCGCCGCCGGCCCACGGCGCGGGCTGCACCACGCCGTTCGTGGTGAGCCGGAAGTCGAGCTTCCGGCCGAAGGAGAAGTAGAGCCGGCCGGAGATGTTCCGGGGGACCCGGATCGTGGTGCTGGCACCGGTGGCCGGGCCGGGGATCGAGACGTCCGGCGCGCTCACCGGCACCGCGGCGCCACCGGTCCAGGCGGTGAACGTGCCCGCCTTGTCGACGTAGCCCAGCTTGCCGGTGTCCAGGTTGACGCCGAGGACGTAGAGGTGCACGGCGTCACCGCGGCCGGTCTTGTTGGTGACGGTGACCGGGAGCAGCTTCTCCTTGGGCGCAACCGTCGTGGCGGCCGGCTTCGCCGGCTCCGCGGTCGTGGTCGGTGCCGCGGTCGGGGCCGGCGCGGCGGTCCTGGTGGGCGTCGCGGTCACCGCCGGGGCGAGGCTGGTGACGGTCGGCGCCGGGACGGTCGTCTCGCCACCGCCGCAGGGCCGGCCGTTGAGGGTGCAGTTGACCGGCTGCCCACCGGCGCCGACAAAGCCGAACGTCACCTTTCCGCCGACCGGAACGGCGCCGTTCCAGCTACTGTTCGTGAATGTGCGGTGACTGCCGTCGGCGGCCATCCGGGCATCCCAGAAACTGCCGACGGTGGCTCCGGCGGGGAGGTCGAATTCGACTTTCCATGACGTCATGGCGGACGTTCCGGCGTTGCTCACGACCACCTCGTCCTGCCAGCCGGTGCCCCAGTCGGAGACCGTACGCAGGGATGCCGTGGCCGCGGAGGCCGAAGCGGGCAGCGCGAACCAGGCGGTGCCGAGTGCCGCAACGGTCGCCAGCGAGGTGAGCAACAACGTTCTTTTCCGGCGCATCAGAAATCGCCTCCGGGGAAGATGGGATCGGGGGATTCCCAGTATGGAAACAGTCCGCGGAAATCGACGGGTTGTTTAAGGTTCCGTTAACGTGACGTCTTTTCCGGACCGGGATAACAGTTTCCGCGAGATTTTTCCGGAGGGGGGACTGCGCGAGCCATGACGGGCGGGCTATCGTACGGATTCAGTGTCCACAGGCAGCTTCAGCAAGTCTTTGGCGCGTAACTGACCAGTCAAACCACCGAATCCGTCGTCAGTCGGATCGCCAATCCACCGCACCGGGAGGTCGGATGACCAACGCACTCGACACGATGATCGCCGCACAGCCCGCCGCCCTGGAGGCGCTCGCCGATCCGGAGCCGACGGCGAGACCGGCGGCGCTCCTCGACGCGGCCACCCGGATCTGGCTGGTCGGCACCGGCACCAGCCAGCACGCCGCCGAGCTCGGCGCGGACGCGCTGCTCGACGCCGGGCGGGATGCCCGCTGGGTTCCGGCGGCCGGCTTCACCGACCGGCTGCTGCGCCCGGGCGACGCGGTAGTGGTGATCAGCCACACCGGACAGACCGCCTACGCGCTGCGGGCCCGCCGGATCGCCCTCGGCGCCGGCGCGCCGCTGCTCACCATCGCCGGGCCGGACGCCGGAGCGGGCGAGAAGTCCGAGCCGGCCCCGATGAGCGGGCAGCGGGCCGAGACGGTTCGCACCCCGGTGGCCGAGACCTCGGAGACCTACACGGTGAGTTACACCGCGGCGCTGGCGGTCCTCGCGCAGCTCGCGCACCACCTCGGCGCGCCCGGGTGCGGGCCGGAGGCGATCCGGGCGGCCGCCGGGCGGGTGCGGGCGGTGCTGGACTCCCCCGAGCCGGCCGAGGTCCCGATTCCCGGGCGGGCGATGGCGATCACCGGCCCGGGCGCCTGGTCGGTGACCGCCCGGGAGGGCGCGCTGAAGATCCGGGAGGGCGCCCGGATCCTGTGCGAGGGCTTCGACCCGGAGCGGCTGCTGCACGGCGCCGCGGTGCCCTACACCTCCGCCGACGCACTGCTGGTGCTGCAACCGGCGGCGGATCCGGACGGGCTGACCGCCGCGGTGGCCGACGCCGCCCGGCAGGCGGGCCTGCATGTCTCGACGCTCGCCGAGCCACCGTCCGCACTGCCCGGCCTGCTGGCGCAGATCCCGATGACGGTGCGGCTCCAGCTCCTCGCCCTGCGCTTCGCCCGGATGCGCGGTCAGAACGCCGACCTGGCGATCACCGGCCCCTGGGCGGAACCGTCCCTGTGGCGCCTGGGCGCACCCTGACCCACCCGGAACACCATCCTCGCTGCCGCGATGCCGCCCGATTGTCCGCGGATCCTTCTCCGGTACGACTCGGAGTCCCGTGCTCATCGGCTCGCGATGTAGCGGCCCACTCCGGACCGCGGCGCGTGTCGTGCGGGTTCGCTCGGCGCACGCGACGCTCCGGCCCCCGCACGACCGCGACGCGCCCCGGCCCTGGCTGGTCGTCACGGTGGTGTCCAGGCCCGGGACACCACCGTGCGGACCAGCCAGGGCGCGCGGTCGGTGAGTCAGGGGCAGGTCAGGCGCAGGGCGGTCCAGGAGACCCGGGGCAGGACCAGGGTGACGGTGGCTCCGCCGGTCGTGACGGCGCCGGTCGGGATGTCGGCGGTGGGGCGGAGGGTGACGCGGTCCGGGGCGTCCTTGGTGTTGGCGGCCCGGACGTCGTCGTCGGTGAGGGTCCAGGAGTCGGCGACGACCAGCGGCTCGCCGAAGGCGGACAGGTCCACAGTGAACTCGACCGGATCGGCGACGTCCCGGTTGACCACGAAGACGGTGACGTCACCGGTCGCGGCGTCGTGGGTGGCGACCGCGTCCACCAGGGCGGCCTCGCCGTACTTGGCGGTCTGGTAGGTCGGGCCGTCGATCCGGGTCTCCAGCACGTCGCCCTTGGCGAGCGCCGCGGTCCGCGCGAACGGGTGGAAGATGGTCTGCCGCCAGGCCGGGCCGCCGGGCTCGGTCATGATCGGGGCGATCACGTTGACCAGTTGGGCCTGGCAGGCGGCGGTGACCCGGTCGCTGTGCCGGAGCAGCGAGATCAGCAGGTTGCCGACCACCACCGCGTCGGCCACGTTGTACTGGTCCTCGATGACCCGCGGGGCGACCTCCCATTCCTGGGGCAGCGGGGCGTTCTGGAACCGGGAGAGGTACCAGACGTTCCACTCGTCGAACGAGAGGTTGATCTTCTTGGTGCTCTTCAGCCGCGCCCCGACGGCGTCGGCGGTGGCGACGATGCTGTTCACGAAGTGGTCCATGTCGACAGCGCTGGCCAGGAACGAACCCAGGTCGCCGTCCTGCTCCTCGTAGTACGCGTGGCAGGAGACGTACTCGACCACGTCGTACGCGTGCTCCAGCACCGTCGACTCCCAGGCGCCGAAGGTCGGCATCGACGAGCTGGAGCTGCCGCAGGCGACCAGCTCCAGATCCGGCTCGGCGGACTTGAGCGCGCGGGCCGTCGACGCGGCGAGCAGGCCGTACTCCTCGGCGGTCTTGTGCCCGGTCTGCCAGGGGCCGTCCAGCTCGTTGCCGAGGCACCAGATCTTGACGCCGTACGGCTTCTCCGCCCCGTTCGCCCGGCGCCGCTCGGAGAGCGCGGTGCCCTCCGGGTGGTTGACGTACTCGTGCACGTCGAGCGCCTCCTGGACGCCGCGGGTGCCGAGGTTGACCGCGTACATGATCTCCACGTCGGCCTTCTCGGCCCACTTGGCGAACTCGTCGATGCCCACCTCGTTCGTCTCGATGCTGCGCCAGGCCAGGTCGCGGCGGCGGGGGCGCTGCTCACGCGGCCCGATCCCGTCCTCCCAGCGGTATCCGGAGACGAAGTTGCCGCCCGGATAGCGCACCATGCTCACGCCCAGCTCGCGGGCCAGCGCCAGCACGTCGGTACGGAAGCCGTCCTCGTCGGCGCTCGGGTGGCCCGGCTCGTAGATGCCGGTGTAGACGCAGCGGCCCATGTGCTCGACGAACGACCCGAAGGTGCGGCGGTTGACGGGGGCCACGACGGCAGCCGGATGCAATGCGACTCGCGCACGAAGCATTTTGTTCCCTTTGATGGAGATAGGAAGCTTATTTGACGGCGCCGATGGTCAGGCCACCGCGCCAGTACCGCTGCAGGAGCAGGAAGGCGGCGATCAGCGGCACGATGGCCACCAGGGCGCCCGTCACGATCACGTTGAACAGCGCCTCGCCGCCGTTGCCGAGGGTGGCCGACATGTACCAGGTACGCAGCCCGACCGTCAGCGGGAAGAGATGGTCGTCGCTGAGCATCACCAGCGGCAGGAAGAAGTTGTTCCACGACGCGACCATCGAGAACAGCAGCACGGTGACCAGGGCCGGCCGCATCGCCGGCAGCGCCACGCTGGTGAACACCCGCAGCTCGCCGGCGCCGTCGATGCGGGCCGCCTCGAGCATCTCGTCCGGCACCGACTCGTGCGTGTAGACGCGCAGCAGGTAGACCCCGAACGGGTTGAGCAGCGACGGCAGGATCACCGCCCAGATCGAGTCGACCAGACCGGCCTTCGACATGAGCAGGTAGGTGGGCAGCACCAGCGCGGTGGCCGGGACCATGATCAGACCCAGCAGGAGGGCGAACAGTTTCGTACGCCCGGGGAAGCGCAGTTTCGCGAAGGCGTACCCGGCGAGCGCCGAGACGGCCGTCGCGCCGACCCCGCTGACCACCGCGTACAGGGCGGAGTTGCGCAGCCAGACCAGGTAGATCCCGTTCTCCTGGGAGAACACCGTCCGCAGGTTGTCGACCAGGTGGAAGTCGGAGAACCACAGCGGGGCGGAGAGGAACAGCCCGTCGTTGTCCTTGGTCGCGGCGACCAGCAGCCACCAGAACGGCAGCAGGAAGTAGATCGCCATCACGCCCATCACCAGGTGCGGGACGATGCCGGCGCGCTCTTTCGTCGGGTTCACAGCGCGCTCCGTTTCCTGGTCGCGAAGAGGAAGAGGTACGACCCGACGAAGACCACCGCGCCGAGCAGGAACGAGATCGCGGCCGAGTAGTTGTACTGCTGGAACGAGAACGCCTGGTTGAAGGCGTACACGTTGGGCGTGTAGTGCTGGGTGATCGAGCCCGGGTTGAGCGGCTGCAGGATCAGCGGCTCGGTGAAGAACTGCAGGGTGCCCAGGATGGTGAAGAGGGTGGCCAGGACGATCGCCGAGGAGATCATCGGCGTCTTGATCCGCCAGGCGATCTGGGCCGGGCCGGCGCCGTCGATGCGCGCCGACTCGTAGACCTCCCGCGGCAGTCCCTGCAGCGCCGCGTACAGCACGATCATGTTGTAGCCGGCCCACTGCCAGGTCACCACGTTGCCGAGCGAGGCGAGCACCCAGGAGCTGGACAGGAAGTCGATGTGCAGCACGGAGCCGAGCGGGCCGGTGTCCTTGCTGTAGAGGAAGCCCCACATCAGGGTGCCGATCACCACCGGGACGGCGTACGGGACGAACGCGGCGAGCCGGAAGACCCGGGCGAACCGGGAGGTGGCATGGTCGATCAGCAGCGCCGCGAGCAGCGCGAGGCCGATCATCACCGGCGTCTGGATCAGCCCGAACACGATCACCCGGAGCACGCCCTCGCGGACCAGCGGGTCCTTGAACGCCTGGGTGTAGTTCTCGAAGAGGGCGAAGTGCTCCCCCTCGATCAGGGTGGAGCGGTAGAGGCTGAGCTTGAACGCGTACGCCATCGGCAGCAGCAGGAACGCCACCAGCAGCACCACGAACGGGAGGACGAAGAGCCAGCCGGTCGCGGCCTCCCTGGCGTTCTTGACCGGCGACCGGCGGGCCGGGGGGCCCGCGGCCGCCGGAGCGGCCGCGGGTTTGGTCTGCACCTCGGTCATTACTGAACCTTGAAGCCCTGCTGGGTGGCGTACTGGGTGACGTTGGCCTGCGCGGTGTCCAGCGCCGCGGTCCACGAGGTCTTCTTCTCGATGGCGCCGTTGATCCCGGTGGTCAGCTGGTTGAAGTTGTAGCTGTTGAACGGGCTCCAGCTGAACGGGGCGATCGCCTTGTAGGCCGGGACGAAGACGTCGTTGACGGTCTGGCCGCCGAAGAAGTCGTACTTCTTCTTCAGGAACGCGTCCGACTCGAGCACCGGGGTGGCGGTCGGGAACAGGTACGCCTCGTCGATGCCGATCTTCCAGGCGCCGGTGTTCTTCGCGCCGTAGATCTCCATGGCGACCTTGGTGGCGGCCTGCGGGTTCTTCGCCTGGTCGGTTACCGCGAACGACGAGCCGCCCCAGTCACCCTGCGCGTCGGCGCCGGCGGTCCACTGCGGCAGCGGGGCCGCGCGCCACTTGCCGGCGGTCGTCTTGGCCACGCTGGCCAGGTAGCCCGGGCCCCAGCCGGCGGCCAGGTAGGTGACGTACTTGCCGGAGCCGAGCCCGTTGTAGAAGTCGGTGGTGCCGTACGCCTTGGTGTCGGCGAGGCCGCCGGTGACCATGCCCTCCCAGTACGACATGACCTGCTTGGCCGGCGCGTCGTTCACCGCGATGCCGATGTTCGACGGGTTCGCCGTGTCATACGCGTACGGCTTGCTCCCCGCCTGCCAGGTGAGGCCGGTCATGAAGCCGCCGTCGTTGCCACCGAAGTCGGTGATGAACGCCTTGCCGGCCGAGGCGGTCTTCAGCTTCTCGGCCTGCGCCTTGTACTCGTCCCAGGTCTTCGGGATGGTCAGACCGTACTTGGCGAACAGATCCTCGCGGTAGAGCATCGCCATCGGGCCGGCGTCGACCGGGATGGCGTAGACCTTGTCGCCCTGGCTGACCTGCTTCCAGGCCCAGTCGACGTAACTCGACTTGAGGTCGTTGGCGCCGTACTTGCCCATGTCGACCAGGTGCTTGGTGAGCTGGTACGTGGGCAGTTCCTGGAACTCCAGCATGACCACGTCGGGCGCGCCCTTGCCGGCCTTGAGCGCGGTCTGCAGCTTGGTGTACTCGTCCTGGCCCGCGCCGGCGTTGGTCCACTCGATCTTGATGTCGGTGTGCGTGGAGTTGTAGAGGTCGACGACCTTCTGGAAGGACGGGTACCACGCCCAGACCTTCACCGTGACCGGGCCGCCGGTCTTGCCGCCGTCGCCGGAGGCGTCCGAGCCGCTGCCACAGGCGGCGAGAGTCAGTGCTGTCACAGCGGCGGCTGCCGCGGTTAGCGAGCGCCGTAGACTAAACTTTCTGACGTTCACTGGGTCCTCACAGATTCGTATCCAGTTGATCGGATCAGAAGGGCCGGCCTCCGGTGCTGGCACACCGGAGGTCGGCAACTCAAGCTCTTCACTTTTCGCGAAACCTTGTTGCTACGCTTTTGCAGCGCTGCAAAACAGCATGCACGGACGTCCAATCGACGGCAAGGGGTAACCTGCCGGAAACTTGGCGCGGCAGAGGGGGCACCATTGCGTCGAGAAGTCACGCTACGTGACGTGGCGGAGCTGGCCGGGGTTTCCAGCCGAACCGTCTCCAACGTGGTGAACGGGTACGCGAACGTCACCGAGCGGACCAAGGCCCGGGTGCAGCGTGCCGTCGACGAGCTCGGTTACCGGCCGAACGTGCTGGCGCGCAACCTGGCACAGGGCCGCTCCGGGCAGATCGCGCTGGTGGTGCCCTATCTGGACACACCCTACTTCTCGGAACTGCTGCAGAGCGTGATCCGGACGGCCCGGGCCCGCGGCTACAACGTTCTGATCGACCAGACCGACGGCGACCCGGAGCACGAGCGCGCGTTCATCGCGCACGGCTCCCGGCGGCTGCTCTTCGACGGGGTCATCTTCAGCCCGCTCGGGCTCGACCAGCACGCCCTCGCCGACCACGACCCGAACCTGCCGCTGGTCGTGCTCGGTGAGCGCACCAGCGACGGCACCTTCGACCACGTCGGCATCGACGACGTGGCCGCCTCCCGCCAGGCCACCGAGCACCTGCTCGACCTGGGCCGGCGGCGGCTCGCGGCGATCGGCGACCAGCCGTACGCCACCGGCGAGGCGGCACAGCTGCGCACCCGCGGCTTCCGCGAGGCGCACGCGGCGCACGGCCTGACCGCCCGGGAAGACCTGATCATCAGCACTCCCCGGTTCAACCGGAAGGACGGCGCCCAGGCGATGGCCCGCCTGCTGGATCTCCCGGAGCCGCCGGACGCCGTCTTCTGCTACTCCGACCTGGTCGCGCTCGGCGCCATCCACACCCTGATCAGCCGGGGCCTGCGAGTCCCCGAGGACGTCGCCGTGATCGGTTACGACGACATCGAGGACGGCGCGTACGCGAACCCGTCGGTCACCACGATCTCCCCGGACAAGGAGATGATCGCGACGTCGGCGGTCGAGCGGCTGCTCCTGCGGATCGCCAGCCCGACTCCCCCACCGGCCGTCGAGCTGCGCGCCCCGCACCGACTGATCATCCGGCAGAGCACCGCCGGCCGCTGAGCGGTGACACCGATTTCCGGTACGCCCCGGCCGTACCGGAAATCGGCGGACGCCGGCCGAGGCGGACCCCGCGCCCGCCCGCGGTCCTAGGTCCTGGGCACTTCCGGTGTCTCCAGGCCGGCCCGCTCGTCGCGGTCGGCCCACTCCAGCAGCGTGGCGATGTCGTGACTCACGTCGTCGATGCCGGCGTGCAGGTCGCCCAGCTGCGCGAAGCGGGCCGGGACGGTGCGGATGGTGAACGCCTGCGGGTCGACGTCCGGGATCTCGTCCCAGGTGATCGGGGTGGAGACGGTGGCCGCGGGAACGCCGCGCACCGAGTAGGCGCTGGCGATGGTGTGATCGCGGGCGTTCTGGTTGTAGTCGATGAACAGGGCTTTCGGGTCGCGGTCCTTGCGCCACCAGGTGGTGGTGACGTCCTGCGGGGCGCGGCGCTCGACCTCGCGGGCGAAGGCGAGCGCGGCCCGGCGCACGTCCGCGAAGCCCCAGCGCGGCTCGATCCGCACGTAGACGTGCAGGCCCCGGCCGCCGGACGTCTTCGGGAAGCCGGCGATGCCCAGCTCGTCGAGCACCTCCCGGACGACCGGGGCGATCTTCCGCACGGTGCCGAACGGGCAGTCCGGCATCGGGTCCAGGTCGATCCGCCACTCGTCGGGTCTCTCCGGGTCCGCCCGCCGGGAGTTCCACGGGTGGAACTCCACGGTGGACATCTGGACCGCCCAGATCACGTCGGCCGGTTTGGTCACGCAGAGCTCGTCGGCGTGCCGGTGGTAGCGCGGGAACGTCACCCGGACCGTCTCCAGCCAGGGTGGTGCGCCGTTCGGCACCCGCTTCTGGTGCACCTTCTCCCCGGACAGGCCGTCCGGGAAGCGGTGCAGCATGCACGGGCGCTCGCGCAGCGCGCGGACGATCCCGTCGCTCACCGCCAGGTAGTACTCGACCAGGTCGAGCTTGGTGGCGCCGAGCTCCGGGAAGTAGATCCGGTCCGGGTTGGAGACCCGGACGTCGTGATCACCGACTTCGATGACGGTGGCTTTACCGGCCATCCGTCGAAACTAACCCAACCAGGCGTCCTCGAGGTCGAGAAGCAGCGTGTCGCCCGAGTCGAGCAGGTCCAGCATCGGGCCGATCCGGGGCAGCTCGTGGGTGACGAAGTACTTCGCGGCGACCCGCTTGCCGTCGTAGAACGGTCCCGGCTTGTCCCCCGCGGCGAGCGCCTGCTCCAGCCACATCCAGGCGATCACCAGGTGACCGGCGGCGTCCAGGTAGGCGGTGGCGTTGACCAGCGCCGTCGCCGGGTCGGCCCACAGTTTCGCCGTCGTGGCGGCCAGCCGGTCGCAGGCGGCGAGCACCGGGGCGCCCAGATCCGACTTCTGGGCCGTCGCCCGGATCCGGTCGAGGAGCAGGGCCAGGCCCGCGCCGCCCCGCTGGGTGACCTTGCGGCCGAGCAGGTCGAGCGCCTGGATGCCGTCGGTGCCCTCGTGGATCGAGTTGAGCCGGTTGTCCCGGTAGAACTGCTCGACCGGGTACTCCCGGGTGTAGCCGTAGCCGCCGTGGATCTGGATGGCGTGGTCGTCGGCGAGCCGGCACCACTGCGAGGGCCAGGCCTTGACGATCGGCGTGAGCGTGTCCAGGAGCAGGTCGTTCTCCGGGGACGGCTCGTCGAGCAGCTTGGCGCAGTACAGCATCAGGGCGAGACCGCCCTCGACGTACGTCTTGCTGGCGAGCAGCATCCGGCGTACGTCGGGGTGGTCGACGATCGGAACCGGCGGCGCGGCCGGATCCTTCGCGGTCACCGGGCGCCCCTGCTGCCGCTCCCTCGCGTAGGCGAGGGCATGCAGGTACCCGGTGTACCCGAGCGCGACAGCGCCGGCACCGACCCCGATGCGCGCCTCGTTCATCATGTGGAACATGTACTGCAGGCCGCGGCCCTCCTCGCCCACCAGATAGCCGGTCGCCTCGTCGAACGCCAGCACCGTGTTGGTGGTGCCGCGGTAACCCATCTTGTGGTTGAGGCCGGCCAGCGTGACGCCGTTGCGCTTGCCGTCGATGAGCTTGGGCACGATGAACAGCGACAGGCCCTTCACCCCGGCGGGTGCCCCGGCGACCCGGGCCAGGACCAGGTGGATGATGTTCTCGCTGAGCTCGTGGTCACCGCCCGAGATCCACATCTTGCCGCCGGTGATGCGGTAGTCACCCGACTGCCCGTCGGGGACGGCCTTCGTCGTGACGTCGCTGAGCGAGGAGCCCGCCTGCGGCTCGGAGAGGCACATCGTGCCGGTGAACCGGCCCTCGATCATCGGCCGGACGAACCTCTCGATCTGCTCCGCGGTCCCGTGGGTGAGCAGCAGGTGCGCGTTCGCGCCGGTCAGCATCGCGTAGGCCGAGGTGCTCGTGTTGGCCGCCTGGAACCAGAGGAAGCAGGCCCGCTGCACGACCCGGGGCAGCTGCAACCCGCCGTACTCGGCGTCCATGGTCGCGGCCAGCAGGCCGGACTCGGCGAACACCCGCAGCGCGTGGCCGACCTCCGGGATGATCGTCACCCGTTCGCCGTCGAAGGTCGGCTCGTTCAGGTCGTTCTTGCGGTTGTGCGGCGCGAAGTCGCGCTCGGCGATCTGCTGGGAGACGTCCAGGAACGCGTCGAACGTCTCCCGCGAGTGCTCGGCGAACCGCTCCCGCCCGGTCAGCGACTCCACGTCGAGCCATTCGTAGAGCAGGAAGTCGAGGTCCCGGCGGGACAGCACCTTGGAGTTCATGCACCTAGTGTGCACTAACTTCACTCCGCCGCGCGGTGCCGCCCGATACTCGCCAGCACACCGCGCGGGGCGCGACTGCCGCCGGAGCGCTTGATCTCGTACATCGCGTGGTCGGCGGCGCGCAGCGCGGCGTCCGGGTCCTCGGCCGGACCGGCCATGTGCACGCCGACGCTGGCGCCGATGGTGATCTGCTGCCCGGCGATCCGGAACGGCATCTCCACCATGGTCCGCACCCGGTTCGCGGTGGCCGCCACGTCGCCGGCGCTCAGCACCCCGGGCATCAGCACCACGAACTCGTCGCCGCCGACCCGGGCCAGCACGTCGCCGGCCCGGATGCAGCCGCTGAGCCGCTCGGCCACCTGGCGCAGCAGCTCGTCACCGGCCTCGTGCCCGTGCACGTCGTTGACCGGCTTGAACCCGTCCAGGTCGACGAAGAGCACGGCCACCGGGTCGCGGCGCAGCGAGTTGCTCAGCGCGTCCTGCATCCGGCGCCGGTTCGGCAGGCCGGTCAGCGGGTCGTGCTGGGCCTCGTGGGCCAGCCGTTCCTGGAACGCCCGGTTCTCCGAGATGTCCCGGGCGTTGATCACCACGCCGTTCAGCGCCGGGTTGGCCATCTGGTTGGACGCGGTGAAGTCGAACCAGCGGTAGTGCCCGCTGGCCGCGCGTACCCGGCACTGCAGGCGGAGCACCGCGGCCGGGTCGGCGAGCAGCGCCTCCAGCCGGTCCCGCATCGCACCCTGATCGTCCGGATGCACCATGTCGAAGACGCTGTGCCCGGCCAGCGCGCCGGACTCGAACCCGAGGATCGCCGCCGAACTGGGGCTCGTGAAGATCATCGTGCCGGCGCGGTCGATCACCGTGACGATGTCCGGGGCGTGCTGGAACAGCGCCTGGAACCGCTCGTCGGCGCGCCGCCGCTGGATCTGGCCACGGTAGCCGAGTACCGAGATGCCGACCACGCCGATCAACAGCATGGCCAGCAGCGTGATGTTCACCGTCTGGCTGCGACGGTGCACCGCGCCGTCGAACTGCGACTTGGTCTGGGTGCGCACGTAGGAGTAGCCGCTGGGCAGGCCGCCGACCACGATCGCGATCATGTCGGTGCCGCCCGACCGGTAATCCACGAAGTAGGTGCCCTCGCGCCCCAGCTTCGCGATGATCGACGCGTCGGTCCGGCCGCCGACCAGGTCGGGCACGCTGCTCGCGGCGACCGTGCCGGTACTGTCCACCACGTCGGTGCGGTGCGTGTCGCTCTGCAGCTGCTGGGTGTACTTCTGCAGCGAGGTGGTGGCCACCTGGTTGAAGCCGACCAGGAACCCGGCCGGGGCGCCGCCGAGCAGGATCGGCACGGCCACCGCGGCCAGCGGGATGTCGTCCACCGTCATCACCGCGGAGAAACCGACCCGGGCGCCCTCGGTGAACTGCTCGCGCATCGGGGCCCAGCCGGCGTCGCCGGGGTCGGGCAGGCCGGCGGCCCGGCTGGCGTTCAGCACCGACCCGTCGAGCGCGGTGAGCACCATGCCGTACTGGAAGGTGGAGCTCTTGGCCGCCGCGTTCACCAGGACCAAGTGGTCGGTGGCGTCGCCCTTGACCAGGCTCAGCGAGTGGTCGGCCAGCACCTGCGCCAGCTCCTGCGCCGAGAGCAGCTGCAGCTGCCCGGTCAGGGTGGCGTTGTTGGTGGCGAGTTCGGTGCTGTCGGCACGGTGCACCGCGTCGGCCGCGCTCAGCGCCCGCCGGTTCACGGCGATGGCGATCCCGCCGGCGGCCGCCAGCAGCAGCACGCTGACCACCACCGCGATCCAGTTCCGTACCCGCATCGCTTTCCTCCTCACCGCAGTCATCGGCAGCGCGGAGCCGGGCTGAATGAACCCGCGGCAGGAAAACCGCCCGAAAACGGGGCGGCGCGCGAGCCCATCGACCCCCGATGATGGGGGAGGCACCCGAAATTGACGTCCCCCGTCGATGATCGGAGCACCGCATGCGTGACGAGCTGGTCGCACCGCCGCCGGACAGGTTCGCGCCGCTGCGCGCCCGGATCCCGCGGCCACGCGCCGCCGCCTCCGTGGCGGATGCCCCGCCGCCGATCCGCCCGCGGATCGTGCTGGCTCCGCTCAGCCTCACCGGCGCCGGGCTGGCCGCCTTCTTCTTCTGCCTCGCCTTCACCCCCTCGCTGCTGCCCCGCACCGGGATCCTGCAGGGCGTGGTCGCCGGGATCACGGCGGCCATGGGGTACGCGCTGGGCACCGCGATCGGCGCGCTGATCCGGCTCCGGTTCCGGTTCTCCGGCCGGGCCGTGCGGATCTGGTGGCGGGTGCTCGCCGTGCTGCTCCTCCCGATGATCGCCACCTGTCTCGTGCTCGGCGTGCGCTGGCAGCGCGAGCTGCGGCTGCGGCTCGGGATGCCACCGGCCCAGGAGTACGACATCGTCCGCACCGTCGGCGCCAGCCTGCTCACCTTCGGGCTGCTCCTGCTGATCGCCCGGCTGCTGCGGCTCGCCACGCACGGCTGCGCGCAGGTGTTCCGGCTGGTCGTCCCGGACCGGGCGGCGTACTGTGCCGGCACCGTGGTGGTGGCCGTGCTCAGCTACAGCGCCTTCGACGGCCTGCTGGTCGCGCACCTGTTCGCGGTCGCCGACCGGTCGGCCGCCGTGATCAACAACGGCACCGGCAACGGCGTGCACCGGCCCTCCTCGGCACTGCGCTCCGGCGGCCCGGAGTCGCTGGTGGCCTGGGACACCCTGGGCCGGCAGGGGCGCGCCTTCGTGGCCGGCGCACCCAGCCGGCAGCAGCTGAGCGGGTTCGCCGGCCGCCCGGCCACCGAGCCGATCCGCCTGTACGCCGGGCTGGCCTCGGCCGGCACCATGCGCGAGCGGGCCGACCTGATCGTCCGCGAGATGGACCGGACCGGCGCGTTCCGGCGGCAGGTGGTGGCGCTGTTCACCCCGACCGGCACCGGCTGGGTGGACAACAAGGTCACCCAGTCGCTGGAGTACATGTACGCCGGGGACACCGCCCTGGTGTCCATGCAGTACTCCTACCTGCCCAGCTGGATCGCCTTCCTCGGCGACCGGTCCGAAGTGGTGGACGCGGCGTCGGCGCTGATCACCGCGGTGCGCGGGCGCTGGGCGGAGCTGCCCGCCGCGCACCGGCCCAAGCTGCTGCTGTTCGGCGAGAGCCTGGGGACGTACGGGATCGAGGCCACCTTCGGTACCGCCGAGGACCTGGTCGACGCGGCGGACGGGGTGCTGATGGAGGGCCCGACCTTCGCCAACCCGATCCACCAGCGACTGACCCGGGACCGGGCCGCGCCGTCCCCGGTCTGGGACCCGGTCCAGACCGGGCTGCCGGTCGACTTCGCCGACGACGCCACCGAGCTGCGGGGCCGGCCGGGCGCCCGGCCCACCGTGGTCTACCTGCAGAACTCGTCCGATCCGATCGTCTGGTGGAACTGGGACATCATGTGGCGCAAACCGGCGTGGCTGCAGGGCGCCCGCGGGCCGGACGTGACCCCGGCCATGCACTGGTTTCCCTGGGTCACGTTCTGGCAGACCACGTGCGACCTGGTCTTCGCCAACCAGGCGCCGACCGGGCACGGGCACGTCTACAAGTCGGCGACGGTGGACGGGTGGGCCACTGTCGCCCCGCCCGCCGGCTGGACGGTGGCGGACACCGTCCGGCTGCGCCATCAGCTCGGCGACTAGCGCACGGCGACTTGAGGGATCGGGGCTGAGATCCACCTCTCCGGTGGCGGCCGCGCGGTCCGCGGTGTTGCCGCTGTGACGACCGGACGGTGCTGAGGCGGCTCCGGCGGGCGATATCCGGGGCGCACTCCGCCGACCGGTCAGTCTTTCGCGTTCGAACGAGGCACGCGGACCTCCGTCCGGCGGCGCGGGCCGACGGAACACCCATGGCTGACAACTGCCGCAATTCCGACAATTTCTAGGTATCCCCCTGCCCGGAAGGTTGTCCATGAGTAGTCGTGGGTCAAGCGCCGTCGCCGCGTCGCCGGCGCCGCCGAAGTCCCGGCCGACGCGGCGCATCAGCACCCTGGTGCTGCTCAGCGTCGCCTCGGTGCTCGCGAGCTATGTCGCCGTACCGTCAGTCGCACAGGCCGCCGTGACCGTCCTGGCCGTCACCAACCCCGGCAGCCAGTACAGCGGCGTCAACGTCGCGACCAGCCTCACGATGGCGGCCGGCGGCGGCACCACGCCCTACACCTGGGCCGCGACCGGACTGCCGGCCGGGCTGACCCTGAACAGCTCCACCGGCGTCGTCACCGGCGCCCCGACGACCGCCGCGACCTACTCGGCGAGGCTGACCGCCACCGACGCGACCAAGGCCACCGCCAGCGTCACGTTCAGCTGGGTCACCGGCACCGCCCCGACCGTCACCAACCCCGGCACCCGCGCCTCGGTGGTCAAGGTCGCGGTCAGCCAGAGCATGGCGGCGACCGGCGCGAAGACCCCGTACGTGTGGTCGGCCACCGGCCTGCCCGCCGGCCTGACCATCAACGCGTCGACCGGCGCGATCTCCGGCACCCCGACCACCGCCGGTGTCTACACCACCAAGGTCACCGCCACCGACGCCGCGAAGATCCCCGGCAGCGCCACGTTCACCTGGGATGTCGCCGCGGCGGCCCCGGCCGTGACCAGCCCCGGCACCCAGCAGGCCACCATCGGCGCCGCGACGAACCTGCCGCTGGCCGCGACCGGTGGCACCGCCCCCTACACCTGGGCGGCCACCGGCCTGCCCGCCGGGCTGACCATCAACACCACCACCGGCGTGGTGTCGGGAACCCCCACCACGGCGGCGACGAGCACGGTGGCGGTGAGCATCACCGACGCGGTCAAGCGCACCGCCAGCACCTCGTTCAGCGTGGTCACCGCCGCCGCTCCGACGGTCGCCAACCCCGGCGCCCAGACCGGCACGGCAGGCACGGCCGCCTCGAAGACCATCACCGCCTCCGGCGGGACGACGCCGTACACCTGGGCGGCCACCGGCCTGCCCGCCGGGCTGAGCATCAACACCACCACCGGCGTCATCAGCGGCACGCCCACCACCGCGGGCAGCAGCTCGGTGACCGTCACCGCCACCGACGCCACCAAGCGGGCCGGCCAGGTCACCTTCACCTGGACGATCGCTGCCGCGCTGACCCTGCCCAACCCCGGCAGCCAGCAGGTCACCGTCGCCAAGCCGGCCACCATCACCCCGAGCGCGGCCGGCGGCACCAGCCCGTACACCTGGACCGCGACCGGCCTGCCCACCGGCCTGAGCATCAACACCACCACCGGCGTCATCAGCGGCACGCCGGCCGCGGCCGGCACCTCGTCGGTGACCGTCACCGTCAAGGACGCCGCCGCGCGCACCGCCACCGCCACGTTCTCCGTGATCGCCGGCATCGCCCCCTCGGTGACCGGCCCGGGCACCCAGTACGGCACCACCGGCGTGGCGGTCACCAAGACCCTGACCGCCACCGGCGGCACCAGCCCGTACAGCTGGGCGGCCACCGGCCTGCCCGCCGGGCTGAGCATCAACGGCGGCACCGGCGTGATCACCGGCACCCCCACCACCGCCGGCAGCGCCGCCGTCACCGTCACCGTCACCGACGCCTCCGGCCGTACCGGGACGACCACCTTCACCTGGGCCGTGGCCACGCCGCTGGTCGCCACCAACCCGGGCGCCCAGAACGGCACCACCGGCACCGCCACCACGCTGACCCTGACCGCCACCGGCGGCACCAGCCCGTACACCTGGACCGCGACCGGCCTGCCCACCGGCCTGACGGTCACCAGCGGCGGCGTCATCAGCGGCACGCCGGCCGCCGCCGGGACGTCCACCGCCACCCTGACCGCCACCGACGCCGCCGGCCGCACCAGCGCCGTCTCCGTCACCTGGACGGTCGCCACGCCGCTGGTCGCCACCAACCCGGGCAGCCAGAACGGCACCACCGGCACCGCCACCACGCTGACCCTGACCGCCACCGGCGGCACCAGCCCGTACACCTGGACCGCGACCGGCCTGCCCACCGGCCTGACGGTCACCAGCGGCGGCGCCGTCACCGGCACGCCGGGCACCGCCGGTGACTACACCGTCGCGGCCACGGCCACCGACGCGGCGAGGCGGACCAGCGCCGTCACCTTCACGATCGCCGTCAAGGGCCCGGTCGCGGTGATCAACCCCGGCGCGCAGACCAGCGTCCTCGACAAGGCCACCACCCTGACCCTGGTGGCCGCCGGCGGCAGCGGCACCTACACCTGGTCCGCGGCGAACCTGCCCGGCGGGCTCACCCTCGACCCGGCCACCGGCGTCATCACCGGTACGCCCACCACCGCGGCCACCGGCTCGGTCACCGTCACCGCCACCGACAGCGCCGGGCGCGGCAACGCGGCCACCTTCGGCTGGACCGTCGTGACGCCGATGACCGTCACCCCGCCGGCCGACCAGGTCGGCCTGGAGCAGCAGAGCGTCAGCGTCGCCGCCGGCGCGGCGGGCGGCACCGGCACCTACACCTGGGCCGCCACCGGCCTGCCCGGCGGCCTCACCATCGATCCCGCCACCGGCAAGATCACCGGCACGCTGACCCTGGCCGGCTCGGCCACCCCCAAGATCACCGCGACCGACGGCGCCGGCCAGACCGCCACCGCCGGGTTCCGGTGGGAGGTGCTCGCCACCTACCGGAGCACCCCGGTGATGGACGCCGGTTCGGTCGCCACGATCACCGCGGACGGCGCGCTCGCCGGTACCGGAGCCGCCACCAACGGCATCGCCCTGCTCGGCGGCTTCGCCTACCTGAACAAGGGCACCCAGCTCGTCAAGGTCAACAAGAGCAGCGGCGCGGTCACCGTGGTCGCCGGCTCCGCCGCCTCCACCGACTGCGGCAACGCGGCACTCGGCACTGACGTCCGGTTCGCCGCCCAGCTGCGGGTGATCGGCTCCGACGGCCGGTTCGTCTACGTCTACGACGAGTGCGGCCTGCGCCGCGTCGACCCCGCCACCGGCGCGACCAGCACCGTCGGAATCCCCCAGCTCGACTACAACTACGTCTACGTCAAGTACGGCACGGTCGCCGGCAAGTACGCCTACCTGGTCGCCGAGACCGGCACCGTCTACCGCTACGACCTCACCTCGACCGACGCGAAGACCTACCCGTACGTGCTGAGCAGCACCGGCTACGGGTACGGCGCGAACGCGATCGCCGCGGACGACACGTACCTCTACGGCCTGCGCCCCTACGACAACATGCTGTACCGGATCAACCTGGCCACCGGCGAACGCGCCGATCTCGCCCGCCTGCTGGTCTCCGACGTGTACGCGATGACCTCGGTCGGCAACTACCTCTACGCCGCCTACCGGGACATGTCGAGCAACCCGGCGCGAGCGCTGACCATCGTCCGGATCAGCAAGACCGACGGCAGCAAGGTGCTCGTCGCGCCGAGCGGCACCGGCACCACAGCCCTGGCCGGCGTGGTCGGCATCGCCAGCGACGGCACCAAGCTCTACCTGGCCGACCGGGACACCACCGGCACCTGGCTGCGCTCGCTCACCTCCGTCACCGCCCCCGCCGTCGCGGCTCCGGCCACCACTCCGATCATGGACGCCGGCTCGGTCTCGACGATCACCGTCAACGGCGCGCTCACCGGCACCGGCCCGGACACCAACGGCATCGCCCTGCTCGGCGGCTTCGCCTACCTCAACAAGGGCACCCAGCTCGTCAAGGTCAACAAGACCAGCGGCGCGGTCACCGTGGTCGCCGGCTCCGCCGCCTCCACCGACTGCGGCAACGCGGCACTCGGCGCCGACGTCCGGTTCGCCGCCCAGCTGCGGGTGATCGGCTCCGACGGCCGGTTCGTCTACGTCTACGACGAGTGCGGCCTGCGCCGCGTCGACCCCGCCACCGGCGGCACCAGCACCGTCGGCGTGCCGCGGCTCGACTTCAACTACCTCTCCGTCAACTACGGCACGATCGCCGGTAACAAGGCCTACCTGGTCGCCACGAACGGCACCATCTACCGCTACGAGCTGACCTCCACCGAGACCGGCGTCTACCCCTACGCCCTGCAGGCCGAGTACTACGGCGCGAGCGCCATCGCCGCCGACGACACGTACCTCTACGGCCTGCGGTACTGGGACAACATGCTGTACCGGATCAACCTGGCCACCGGCGAACGTACCGAGTTCGCCCGCCTGCTGGTCTCCGACGTGTACGCGATGACCTCGGTCGGCAACTACCTCTACGCCGCCTACCGGGACACCGCCACCAACAGCCCGGCCCGCGCGCTGACCATCGTGCGGATCAGCAAGACCGACGGCAGCAAGGTGCTGGTCTCGCCCAGCGGAGCCGGCACCACGGCACTGACCGGCGTGGTCGGGATCGCCAGTGACGGCACCAAGCTCTACCTGGCCGACCGGGACACCACCGGCACCTGGCTGCGCTCGCTGACCTCGGTCACCGCCCCGGCCATCGCGGTGGCGCCGACCGGCCCGGTGATGGAGGCCGGCGCGGTCACCACCGTCGCCCCCGCCGGCACCCTGGCCGGCACCGGCCCGGCCACCAACGGCATCGCGCTGCTGGACGGGTACGCCTACCTCAACAAGGGCACCCAGCTCGTCAAGGTCAACAAGTCGTCCGGCGCGGCCACCGTGGTCGCCGGCGCCGCCGTCGACGCCAACTGTCAGAACGACTCGACGGGTGACGGAGTCCGGTTCTCCAGCCAGTTCCGGGTGATCGGGTCGGACGGCCGGTTCGTCTACGTCTACGACGAGTGCGGCCTGCGCCGGGTCGACCCCGCCACCGGCGGCACCAGCACCGTCGGCGTGCCGCGGCTCGACTTCAACTACCTCTCCGTCAACTACGGCACGATCGCCGGCAAGAAGGCCTACCTGGTCGCCACGAACGGCACCATCTACCGCTACGAGCTGACCTCCACCGAGACCGGCGTCTACCCCTACGCCCTGCAGGCCGAGTACTACGGCGCGAGCGCCATCGCCGCCGACGACACGTACCTCTACGGCCTGCGGTACTGGGACAACACGCTCTACCGGATCAACCTGGCGACCAGTGAGCGCACCGCCGTCGCCCGGCTCGGCAGCAGTGACGTCCGCGCGATGACGCTGGTCGGCGACTACCTGTACCTCGCCGTCCGCTCGGGCGCCGACCAGTACGCCATCAGCATCGACCGGATCAACAAGGTGACCGGCGCGGGCGACGGCATCGTCGGCGGCGTCATCTCCGGGCTGCTCGACGGGCCCTACTACGACGCCCGGTTCAGCCAGATCACCGGCATCGCCAGCGACGGCAGCTACCTGTGGGTGGCCGACGGCACCGCGCTGCGCAAGGTCAAGAAGATCAAGAAGCCGGTCGACCCGGGTGGCCCCACGCTGCCCTACGAGACCGCCGGCGGCAGCAACCCGTCGAACGCCTACCCGTGCAGCTCCACCTGCTACGGCGACCCGGTGCAGACCGACACCGGCGCCCTGACCGAGCCGGCCACCGACCTGAGCGTCAACGACCACGGCGGCGCCTTCTCGATGACGCGCACGTACAGCTCCACCACGGCCGGCACCAAGAGCGTGCTCGGCTACGGCTGGGCCTGGCCGTACGGCATGAACCTCGCCCAGCCCTCGCCGTCCACGGTGCGGGTGACGCAGGAGAACGGCAGCGCCGCGGCGTTCGCGAAGCAGGCCGACGGCACCTACCAGGGCGCCCCGCGCCTGCAGGCCACGCTGGTCAAGAACGGTGACGGCACCTGGACCTTCACCCGCAAGCGCGAGCTGACCATGGTGTTCGACGCGGCCGGCAAGATCGTCCGGCAGGTCAGCCGCAACGGCATGACGATGACGTTCTCCTACAACGCGTCGTCGCAGCTGACGACGGTCACGCTCGGCTCCGGCCGGGCCCTGGCCTTCACCTACGACAGCGACGGTTACCTGGAGACGGTCACCGCGCCGTCCGGCGCGAAGGTCACCTACACCCGGGACAGCGCCGGCAACCTGACCACGGTCACCGGCCCCGAGAACATCACCAACAGGTACGAGTACGACAGCAAGCACCTGCTGACCAAGTACACCGACCCGCGCGGCGCGGAGACGGTGAACGAGTTCGACGAGTTCAGCCGGGTCGTCAAGCAGACCGAGCCGATGAACCAGGTCTGGGAGTTCGCCTACGCCACCGGCGACGTGGTGGGCACCTCGACGGTGACCATCACCAAGCCCGGCAAGATCAAAACCATTGAGGAGTACGTCGACGGGCAGCTGCGCAAGCGGACCGAGGCGGCCGGCACGGCGGTGGCGGCCAGCACGTACTGGGACTACGACCAGGCCACCTCGCAGCCGGTGAGCATCACCGGCCCGGACGGCACGGTCAACGAGTTCACCTACGACGCCGCCGGCAACACGCTCAGCCACACCGACCCGCTGCACCGCACCACGCCCTGGACGTACGACGCCTACGGCGACAAGCTGACCGAGCAGACGCCGGACGGGCAGACCAGCCGCTTCACCTACGACGACCGGGGCAACCTGCTCACCAGCACCACCCCGAGCGGGCAGGTCAACAAGCTGGCCTACAACGCCGACAACACGCTCGACTCGCGGGAGACCGACGAGGGCCACAAGACCACTTACCAGTACGACACCAACGGCGACCTGCTGAAGGTCATCGACCCGATGCAGCGGCCGGTGACCTACGGCTACGACCCGGACGGCCGGGTCCGCACCGTCACCAACGCGCTGCTGCAGGTCACCAGCACCACCACGTTCGATGACGCCGGCCGCACCGTCGCGGTCGTCGACGCGAACGGCGGCACCACCGCCTACGAGTACTACCCGGACGGCACCCAGTACTCGGTCACCGACCCGGAGACCAACCTCAAGAGCTACACCGAGTACGACCTCGCCGGCCGGCTCACCCGCACCACCGACCGGGCCGGCCGGCACACCGACTACACCTACACCGCGGCCGGTCAGGTCGAGAAGGTCACCGACCCCAACGGCAACACCGTCGAGTACACCTACGACGCGCTCGGCGACAAGCTCACCGAGAAGACCGCGGCGGGCACCACCAAGTTCACGTACGACGCGGCCGGGCGGCTGCTGACCACCGAACTCCCGTCGGGCGCCGTCACCAGGACGGTGTACGACGACGCCGGCCAGGTCGTCAAGACGATCGACGCCAAGCTCAAGGAGACCGTCTACACCTACGACCAGGCCGGTCGGGTCGCGTCCGTCACCGACCCGGACCACCGGGTGACCCGCACGGTCTACACCGCCGACGGCCGGATCGACACGGTCACCAACGCGGACGGCTCCACGGTCCGGTACGAGTACTACGACGACGGCGGCCTGAAGCAGGTCACCGACCCCGACCAGGGCGTCACCAGCTACACCTACAACGACGCCGGCCAGACCGACTCCCGCACGCTGCCCGGCGGCATCGTCACCCGCTACACCTACGACGAGGCGGCCCGGCCCAAGGACACCGTCCAGAACGACGGCACCACCGCGACCCGCCACTACGACAAGGCCGGGCGGGTCAGCGACCTCACCTACGACGACCCGGCGACCGCCGCGGTGCACTACGAGTACGACAAGGCCGGCCGCCGCACCGGCATGGCCGACGGCACCGGCACCACCAGTTACCAGTACGACCACGACGGCCGGCTGACCAGCAGCCGCAACGGCGCCGGCAACACCGTCGGCTACGAGTACGACGCCGCCGGCCGGCTGCACAAGCTGACCTACCCCGGTGGCGACACGCTCACCTACGAGTACGACGCCGCGAACCGGATGACCTCGGCCACCGACTGGACCGGCAAGGTCACCACCTTCGGCTGGACCGCCGACAGCAGCCTCGACGTCCAGACCACCCCGGACGGGGTCACCGACGACCTCGACTACGACCGCAACGGCCGCATCTCGTCCATCCGGATCACCAACCCGGCCGCCAACGTCACCGCCTTCACCTACCAGTACGACGACGCCGGCCAGCTCACCACGAGCAACGGCCCGACCGGCAACCAGAACTACGACTACGACCAGCGGGGCCAGGTCGCCTCGGTCACCACGACCAGCGGCGAGGGCGCCACCGGTGCCTACACCATCACGCCGAACGGCCTGCTCACCGCCCTGCCCGACAAGACCACCAACGCCTACGACGCGGCCCGGCGGCTGACCAGCACCACCGCGCCGAGCGGGGCGGTCAGCGGCTACGGCTACGACCAGCGCGGCAACCGCACCAGCACCGGCATCGCCGGCGCCACCCCGACCACCTACACCTACGACCGGGCCAACCGGATCACCGCCGTCACGCGCGGCACCACCGCCGTCGCCTACACCTACGACGGCGACGGCCTGCGCACCGGCCGGACCAGCGGCGGCACCACCCGCGACTTCGTGTGGGCCGCCAAGGGCGCCCTGCCCCTGCTGCTAGACGACGGCGCCAACCGCTACCTGTACGGGCCGAACCTGACCCCGTACGCGCAGGTCTCCCGCACCGGCGCCGTCACCTACCTGCACACCGACGCTCTCGGCTCGGTCCGGGTCATCACCGACTCGACCGGCACCGTCGCCGGCACCAACACGTACGACACCTACGGCAACCGCACCCTGCACACCGGCACCGACAGCGCGATCGGCTACACCGGAAACTGGACCGACCCGGTCACCAGCCTGCTCTACCTGCGGGCCCGCGACTACGACCCGGCCACCGGCCAGTTCCTCACCATCGACCCCAACGTCGACCAGACCCTGCAGCCGTACGCGTACGCCGAGAACAACCCGCTGCAGAACACCGACCCCTCCGGCCAGTGCCCGCTCTGCGTCAGCGCCCTGGTCGGCGGCGTGATCGGCGGCGTGGTCAGCGGCGCCAGCTACGCCTGGCAGCACCGCAACGACGACAACTTCAACTACACCGACATGGCGAAGGCGGCGGGCAAGGGCGCCCTCACCGGAGCCATCGCCGGTGCCCTGATGCCCGGCGCCGGCATCCTCGCGGCCAGCGCCCTCGGCCTCGAAGGCGCCGCCGCCACCGCCACCGCCTGGGCCGTCAACGCCGCCGTCGGCGCCGCCTTCACCTGGGCCACCAACACCATCGACTGTCAGCCCACCACCGCCATGGACCTGGCCATCGGCGCCGTCACCGCCGGTTTCGGCAGCAAGTTCCGCGGCACCCGAACCGCCGCCGGCGGCCGAGCCGCCGAACGCGACCTGGCCAGCGGTACCTGCAGCTTCTCCGGCGACACCCGGGTCCTGATGGCCGACGGCACCACCAAGGCCATCGAGGACATCAAGCCGGGTGACGACGTCGCGGTGACCGACGCCGAGCACGGTACGGACTCCACGCGTGAGGTCATCCACACGTGGGTGCACCAGGACGACCTCTACCAACTGGTGATCGACGGCCAAAAGCTGATCACCACCGAGAACCACCCGTTCTGGGACGTCACCGACCAGGCGTGGGAGCGAGCCGACCAACTCGACGCCGGCGACCTCCTGCGCACGCCGAACGGCGGACACGGCCGAGTCGACTCCTTCGACCCGATCTCCGTTGCGCAGGGCCTTGCCTACAACCTCACCGTCGACGGCATCCACACCTACTACGTCCTCGCCGGTTCTGAACCTGTACTCGTACACAACATCTGCGACCCGTTCGACAGGGCCCTGTATTCCGGCAATCGTCTTCGCTTGAACGAGGGCCCGGTCCCCAAGAAGGCGCTGGATGTGCTCAACCACGTCGACACCAAGAAGGCGGCACCGCCGGGTTATAAGGGAAACAGGCCTTGGGGAAATGACGGCTCGCGGGGTTCTTCAATTCTTCCCGGGCAGAACTCAGTAAAATACACAGAATGGGATGTGAATCCGAAGGTAAGAGGCCAGGACCGAGGCGGGGAGCGCCTGGTTACCGGCAACGATGGATCGGCCTGGTACACCGATGATCACTACGCCTCCTTCTATCGAGCGCGGTAGCGAGATCAGCAATCTAACCGGCACCCGACGAAGGTTCAGTTCCACCCAATGAGTCGTCAGTAGTATCCGCAACACGATAGGCCCGCCCCGTCCAATCACAGCAGCATGGACGGGGCGGGCCACTTCACATGTCGACCACAGCGAGAACACAACCAACCAATAATCGCCACTTACTACCTGGAAGAAGCGCGGGTTTTACCTCAAGACCACACAACTCGGCCGTCGTGTCTACACTCCAGATGTGGATATGCCGGCATGGGAGCACCTCCCGGAAGACCTTTACAGGAAGTTCTGGGATGCCTTCGACAGAAAATTTGATTTCAGGGCCGGGTACGCAGAGCCTGACGCCGCCATCATTGAGCCAAGCCCATCAGTGACGTTCGACCTCCACCCGCTCTTCGCCGATCCAGGTGCCACGTTTGCAGCCGGACAAGCGGCAATCAATGCCATTACTCTTTTCTCAATGACACAAGCGTTCTCCGCCGAAGAACGCCTTCTCGTATTGGATTGGCAGCATTCCTGCCATTGGTTCTGGCCACATCGCCACGCTGTCGCGGACGACGAGACTTGGCCTGTCGAAGTATTCCCGGACGGGGATTACCACACCTTCCTCACCGAAGACATGACCGAGGGCACCTTCGGCCACCCTTGGGAACAAACACTTTGCGTTTTCGGTCCTCGATTGATGCCGAAACTTGGTCCGATACTGATGAGCTGGCTTCCCATCAAGCGCTCTCGTCCGCGCTGACCTCAACCCCTGCATCGGATCAGCGGCGGAGCCAGGGCTGGAGGGCTCGGGTGACGTGGGGCAGGACCAGGTAGGTCATGATCGGGGTCAGGACCAGCGTGCTGATCAAGGTGCGGAGCACCAGGTTCAAGGTGACCAGATGCGGGGCCAGCAGCCAGCCGGAGAGCAGGCTGACCGGGAAGAAGCCGAGCCAGATGGTGGTGGCCTGTTTCCAGCGGGGTGGGGTGGACGGGGGCTGGTGGTCGACCTTCAGCTCGCGGGGCGGGTCGAACCAGCCCTCGATGCCGGTGCGCTTCTCGACGCGGGTGTGCTCGACGAAGCCCTCGGCCGACGAGAGCCACCACTGGCGCTGCGGGGACTCCTCCCACTCGCGCAGGGAGGTGGCGTCGGCGAAGCGGTAGAGCATGTGCCATTCCGGGGAACCCGGCTCCGGGCGGACCCAGCCGGTGCCGAGGAAACCGGGGAAGTCTTCGGCGAGCGAGGCGCCGGCACGGACCCAGGCGGCCATCTCGGCATCCCGGGCCGGATCGGCCCGCCGGGTGATGGCGACGGTGACTGCTAGCTGCGGCGGAGACTCCATGTCCCACATTGTGGTAAGCCCGGAATTCTCCCGTGCGGCATCCCGCGGATCAGTGTCGTGCCACACGCTTGCCGGGGCGGGTAAGTTCTCCGGGCATGACGATCAAACGAAGGTTGTCGATTACTTCGCTGGGGCTGGCGGCGCTCACCGGCGCGGCGGTCGGCCTGCCGGCGGCGGCCACGGCCGCGGTTCCGGTCTCGGCGACGGGCACGGACTCCGCCGCACTGCCGAAAGTGAGTTCGGTCACGAACGGGACCTCGGCGGGCTCAGGCTCGGAAAGCTCAGGGTCGGACTTGGTGGGCTCGGGCTCGACGGCGGCGGGCTTGGGCTCGACGACGCCGGCCTCGATGGGGCGGCTGGGCTGGCGGCTCACCGATACCGGGACCACCGCGCAGTTCCGGGGGCTGTCGGCGGTCAGCGGGTCGGTGGCCTGGGTGGCCGGGAGCGCCGGCACGGTGTTGCGCACCATCGACGGCGGCCGCACCTGGTCCTCGGTCGGCCCGGCGGACGCCGCCGCGCTGCAGTTCCGGGACATCGAGGCGTTCGACGCGCGGCATGCGGTGGCGCTGACCATCGGCTCCGGCACCGACTCGCGGATCTACACCACCTCGGACGGCGGCCGGTCCTGGACCCGCGCCTTTCAGAACGAGGACGCCGCCGCGTTCTACGACTGCATGACGTTCCTCGACCGGCGGCACGGCCTGGCCCTCTCCGACCCGGTCGGCGGCAAGTTCCGGATCCTGGCCACCCGGGACGGCGGCCGGTCCTGGTCGGTGCTGCCGACGACCGGGATGCCGGCCGCCCTGGACGGCGAGTTCGCGTTCGCGGCCAGCGGGACCTGCCTGGTCTCGGCGGGTGGGCAGGCGTTCTTCGCCACCGGCGGCGGGGCGACCGCCCGGGTGTTCACCTCGCGTGACCTCGGGCGTTCCTGGCGGGTCACCGGTACGCCGGTCCCGAGCGGGCCGAGCGCCGGCATCTACTCGCTCGCCTATCGCGACCCGCACCACGGCCTCGCGGTCGGCGGCGACTACACCGTCCCGGCCTCGGCTCCGGCCGGCGCCGCCCGCACCAAGGGCCGCGACTGGCTGGTCGCCGCCGTGCCGCCGGGCGAGTACCGCTCCGGCGTCGCCTGGTCCGGCCCGCGCACCGCGATCGCCGTCGGCCCGACCGGCAGCGACTACTCCCCCGACGGCGGCGTCACCTGGCGCCGCTTCGACACCGGCAGCTTCGACGCGGTCGCCTGCGTGGCCCACGCTTGCTGGGCCTCCGGCGCACAGGGCCGAGTCGCCCGCCTGACCTGGACCCACTGACCCGCGGCGGGACCCCGGCGGACCGGCTGGCTGGGCGGGACCGCCGGGCGTCTCCACGGATACCGCCCGGCGGTCGCCGGGCGGTCTGGAGAGGCGCACCACCTCGCGAGGTAGCACGGGAGTCGCCGCTTGCGGTTGGTGCGGGGAAGGCGTACGAAATCGGGTTTGTCGTGGGTGGGCGGACCGTTACCGATCAGGCGTTCAGGTAGGTGAGGACGGCCAGGACCCGGCGGTTGTCGTCGTCGGAGACGGGCAGGTCGAGCTTGGTGAAGATGTTGTTGATGTGTTTGCTGACGGCTTTCTCGCCGATGAAGAGTTTCGTGGCGATGGCGCCGTTGGAGCGGCCCTCGGCCATCTGGCCGAGCACCTCGCGCTCGCGGGTGGTCAGCGCGGACAGCGGCGACTGGCGGCGGGCCAGCAGCTGGTAGACCACCTCGGGGTCCATCGCGGTGCCGCCGGAGGCGACGCGGCGGACCGCGTCGATGAACTGGGCGACGTGCGAGACGCGGTCCTTGAGCAGGTAACCGACGCCGCCGGCGCGGTCGGAGAGCAGCTCGCGGGCGTAGAGCGGTTCGACGTGCTGGCTGAGCACCAGCACCGGCATGCCGGGGATCCGGGTGCGGGCGGCGATCGCGGCCTGCAGGCCCTCGTCGGTGAAGGTCGGCGGCAGCCGGACGTCGACCACCGCCACCTCCGGCCGGTACTCGAGCAGGGCGGGCAGCAGCGCCGGTCCGTTGTCGACGGCGGCCACCACCTGGCAGTCGTGCGCGGTCAGCAGGCGGGTCAACCCGTCCCGGAGGAGGGCGTGGTCTTCGGCGAGGACGACGCGCAAGGCAACTCCATGGTCACGACAGTCGGTCCGCCCGGCGGGCTGGACAGGCTCATCGTGCCATCGAACGCGGCGAGACGGCGTTCGATACCGCGCAGGCCGCTGCCGGCGGACGGGTCGGCGCCGCCGAGGCCGTCGTCGCTGACCCGCATCACCAGTGTCGATCCGGTGTGCCAGAGCTCGACCCCGGCGGTCCGGGCGAAGCTGTGCCGGGTCGCGTTGGCCAGCGCCTCGGCGACCGCGAAGTAGGCAGCCGACTCGACCGGGGTGTCCAGGCGGCCGGGCAGCGCGGTCTCCACAGTGGTCGGAATCGGGACGGCGAGCGCGAGGGCCCGGACCGCGCCGTCCAGCCCGCGCTCGGCGAGCACCGGCGGGTGGATGCCGCGGACCAGGTGGCGCAGGTCGGCCAGGGCGGCGGAGCTGGTCTCCCGGGCCTCGGCGAGCAGCTTGCGGGCACCGGCCGGGTCGCCCTCGACCATCTCCTCGGCCAGCCCGATGGTCATGCCCAGCGATACCAGCCGGACCTGGGCGCCGTCGTGCAGGTCCCGCTCGATCCGGCGCAGCTCGGCGGCCTGCGCGTCGACAGCGTCGGCCCGGGTCACGGTCAGCTCGCTGACCCGCAGGAGCAGCTCGGCGCTGCGGGTCGGGCCGAGGAACAGCCGGCCGAAGGAGGCGTCGAAGCGGCGCAGGTAGGGCGCGACGGCGAGGCCCACCGAGAGGATCAGCGCGCCCTGCGGCAGGGACAGGAAACCCTCGCCGACGGTCTCGATCGGCCAGATCGCGCCGTAGCCGTACCAGTCGGAGCCCAGCGAGATCCACAGTGGGATGAGCAGCACGCCCTCCAGGCCGTAGACCGGGACGGCCAGGGTGAGCACGCCGAGACCGAGGCCGACGATCGCGCCGGGCAGCAGCCAGGCGAAGTCGCGCCAGGTGGCCGGGTCGGTGACGATCCACTTGTAGTGCCGCCAGCCGCCCACCGTCGCCCGCTCGGGCGCCGGGCGGTAGGGGCGGCGGATCGGCAGGCCGGCGCGCCCGGCCAGCCGGCGGGCGAGATCGGCCCGGGCCCGGACCAGCAGGGTCACGGCGGGGAAGATCATCAGTCCGAGGCCTGGCACGACGCTCAGCACCAGGGCGGACACCGAGAGCACGAACAGCGGCAGGTTGACGACGGCCAGCGGGATGGCGAGCAACCCGCTGAGCACTGCCCGCAGGCCGTCGCGGATCCAGTCACGCGAGTCCATGACACCATCCTGCCGATCCGGCCGGGCGTTGTCGGTAGGGCCAGCACTACCTCGCAGTCGCGGGCTGGCACTCCTGACCGGGCGCCCGCGTTCCGCGAGGCTGAAAAGCATGACGACGACGACGGAACGGCCGCGCGCCACGGGCAGCGACTTCGCCGAGCTCAACCGACGGATCAACGCGGCCGGACTGATGCGCCGGCGGCCCGGCTACTACGTCCTGCGCCTGAGCCTGGTCACCGCCGCGCTGATCGGCGGCTGGACGGCGTTCGTCCTGGTCGGCGCGTCGTGGTGGAACCTGCTGGTGGCGGCCTTCCTGGCCGTGGTGTTCGCGCAGGTAGCGCTGGTCGCCCACGACCTGGCGCACCGCCAGGTGTTCCGCACCAACAAGCCGAGCTCGCGGGCCGGCCTGCTGGCCGGCAACCTGGCGATCGGGATGTCCTACGGCTACTGGATGGACAAGCACACCAAGCACCACGCCAACCCGAACCACGACGATCTCGACCCGGACGTCGGCGCGGGGGTGCTGGTCTGGTCCCGGGAGCAGGCGCGCGGCGGCGGGTTCGTGCAGAAGCACCAGGCCTGGCTCTTCTTCCCGCTGCTCACCCTGCTCGGGATCTCGCTGAAACGGGACAGTGTGCGGGCCCTGCGCGCCGGGACGGTCAAGCAGCGCGGCCGGGAGTGGGCGCTGCTCGGCCTGCACTTCGCCGGGTACGCCGCGGCGCTGCTGCTGGTGCTGAGCCCGCTGCAGGCGCTCGCCTTCCTGGTGGTGCACCAGGCGCTGTTCGGGGTCTACCTGGGCATGACCTTCGCGCCGAACCACAAGGGGATGCCGCACCCGGACGGCACCGAGGACTTCTTCCGCAAGCAGGTGCTGACCTCGCGGAACGTGCGGGGCGGCCGGCTCACCGACGTCGCGCTGGGCGGGCTGAACTACCAGATCGAGCATCACCTGTTCCCGGCGATGCCGACGCCCAACCTGCCCAAGGCGCAGCCGATCGTGCGGGCGTACTGCGCGGAGGTCGGGGTGCCCTACGAGATGACCGGGCTGCTGGATTCCTATCGGCAGGCGCTGCGTCACCTGCACGAGGTGAGCGCGGACCTGCGGTCGTGAGGTGCGGCCCAGGGGCGCGCCGAGGCGCGCCCCATGGCCGTTCCTGATCGGCGTCAGCCGATGCCGATGTTGTTGTGCGCGCTCACCGGGGCGAACCGCCGGTTGCCCAGCCAGACGGCGTCGTAGCCGTTGACGAGGAGGTTGGCCAGCGAGACGGGCGGCGGGACCGGCCCGTTCTTGCACTCCGCCCAGCCACCGAAGTCGGTGGTCGCCTCGCAGAGCGGGAACCGCTCACCGGTGGTGGTGAACTGGATCGGCAGGCCGGCCACCGGGTGTCCGTCCCAGGTGGTGAAGTGGGCCTTGAGGCCCAGGGTCTCGCGCGCGATGACGTCGAGCGTGCCGTAGTAGGCAGTCGCGTTCATCCGGATCGGTCGGAAGTTCGGGGCGGCCTGGGCGGGGCTGGAGACGGCGATGCCGGCCAGCGCCACGGCCGCGGCGAGCCACCGCATGGTCGTGTGCTTCATAGGGCACGAAACTAGGCGAAGCGGGCGTTTTTCCCAAACCGACACACCAACGGGTGACGCGTGTCCTCCCCGGCCTGCACCGGAACAACGCCCGAAACCGCTGGAGGGGACACGCGGTTAATACTGGCGGGTGATCCCGAGGCAAAGATCACACAGGTGGGGACGGGAGTGCTTTAGCTTTGGCTGTGAAGCTGCGGAAGGTTTGGCGAAAACGCCGTAGCGGCTTCCATGGAAAATCCCCGGCGTGGGTTAGCCTCTGCTCACAAAGCGCATCCCGCCATCGGCCTGTTCCGCGCTTTATTTGGCCGCTCACCGCGGACCTTCAGGCACGCAAGCATGGGGAACTTCATTGGACATTGCCATCGTCGGCCTATCCTGCCGTTTTCCGGGGGCGCGCGACGTGGTCGAGTTCTGGGCGAACTCACTGGCCGCCGCTCATCAATTCCGGCCCGTACCGCCGGGGCGTTGGAATCACGAGACATTCTATTCCACGAATTTCCGTGACACCCATTCCACGTACACCGACCGGGTGGCCTTTCTTGACGAGGTCGAGAAGTTCGCCGCCCTGCACCACCGCATCCCGCCACGGCGTGCCAAAGCCATGGATCCGCAGCACCGGCTGCTCGTCGACCTGGCCCGCGAGGCCGTCCAGGACGCGGGCTGGGAGCGGCGGCCGTTCGACCGGTCGACCACCGGTGTCTTCGTCGGGCTGAGCACCGCCGACTACAAGGACATGACCGGGGCGCGGCTCACCGCGAGCATGCTGGCGGACGGCTCGCTCTCGCCGAACGCCAACGACCCCGAACTGCTGGCCGCCATCGCGGAGGCGGCCAAGGCGGCGATCGACCCGCCGCAGTCGTTCTCGATGGCCGGCTCGCTGCTCAACATGGCCCCGGCCACCGTCAGCGAGTTGCTCGACCTGGGCGGCCCGTCCTTCGCGGTGGACGCCGCCTGCTCGTCGGCGCTGGTCGCCATGCACGAGGCGGTCAACCATCTGCGTACCGGCTCGTGCAGCGCGGCCCTGGTCGGCGGGGTGTTCGTCAACCTCACCCCCAGCGCGCTGGTCGGCTTCTCCCGGGTGGGCGCGCTGTCGCCGGCCGGGGTGTGCCGGCCGTTCGACGCCCGGGCCGACGGCTTCGTCCTCGGCGAGGGCGGCTCGCTCGCCGTGCTGCGGCCGCTGGACGACGCGCTGGAGGCGGGCGACCGCATCTACGCGGTGCTCAACGGCATCGGCACCGCCAACGACGGCAAGGGCGCCGGGCCGATGACGCCGCGGGCGGAGGGCCAGGAGGCGGCCATGCGGGCCGCGTACCGGGACGCGCGGATCGAACCTGGGGCGATCGACTTCCTGGAGGCGCACGGCACCGGCACCACTGTCGGCGACAAGGTGGAGGTCGAGGCGATCCGCCGGCTGCGGGTCAAGTCGGCGGACCGGCCCTGCTACCTCTCGTCCGGCAAGGCGATCATCGGGCACACCCTGCCGGCGGCCGGCGCGGCCGGCGTGCTGCGCACCGCGCTGGCCCTGCACCACCGGACCGTGCCGCCGCAGCCGGCCGTGGCCGCCCACCCGGAGCTGCCGCTGGCCGAGGCGGGACTGGCGATCGCCACCGAGCCGGCGGCCTGGACACCACCGCCCGACGACCGGCGGCGGGCCGCGGTCAGCTCGTTCGGATTCGGCGGGACCAACGTGCACGCGGTGCTCAGCGAGGCCCCCGAGCCGGAGAGCGACGGCGAGGACGCGGACGGGGCGCGGCCCTGGGTGGTGCTGCTGACGGCGGACGGCGGGGAGCTGCTCGCGTCGTACGCGAAGCGGTTGTCGGGTCTGGTGGCGGCCGACCCGGCACTGACCCCCGCGGCGGTCGCCCGCACGATGGCCAGCCGCCGGCTGCTCGGCGCCCGCCTCGCGGTGATGTGCCGGACCCGGACCGAGCTGGCCGACCGGCTCGCCACCGCGGCCCGGGAGCTGGCCGCCGGCGCCACCGGCCGCCTCGCCCCCGGCGTGTACGCGGGCACCGCCCCGCTCACCCCGGAGCAGCGTTCGCTGGCCTTCCTCTACCCCGGGCAGGGTTCGCTGCGCCCCGGCGTGCTGCGTGACCTGGTGGCCCGCTTCCCGGCGCTGGCCGAGCACGTCCGGCCGCTCGCCGACCGGGTCGACGAGCGCACCGGGGCGCCGGTCACCGACCTGCTCTGCGACACGCCCGGTCCGGGCGCCGAGGAGCAGGTCAGCGCGACCCGGATCTGTCAGCCCGGCCTCGGCGTGGCCGGGATCGGGATGACCCAGCTGCTCGCCGAGCTCGGGGTGACCCCGCAGGTGACCCTCGGGCACAGCGTCGGCGAGCTGGCCGCGGCGGTCGCGGCCGGGGCGCTGACCCCGGACGACGGCATCGACTTCCTGATCGAGCGGGGCGCCGCCGTCACCTCGGGCGAGGAGCCGGCACCCGGCACGATGGCCGCGGTGCGGATCGACGCGGCCGGGTTCGAGCAGCTGCGGGTCGGCATCGCGGGGGTCTGGGCGGGCTGTTACAACCACCCGACGCAGATCGTGGCCAGCGGGCACCGGGACGCGGTGGGCCGGCTGGTCGACAGGTGCCGGGCCCGGGACGTGCCGGTGGCGCCGCTGCGCGTCTCGCACGCCTTCCACTCCCCGCTGATGTCCGAGGTCGACACCCGGGTCGCCGCGCACGTGGCCGAGCTGCCGGTACGCAAGCCGATCCGGACGCTGATCTCCAGCGTGGACCCGGCGGCGCCGGCCGATCCGGAGACGTTGCGCGCGCTCTGGAGCCGGCAGGGCTCGGCCCCGGTGCTGTTCCGCGACGCGGTGGACGCGGCGGTGACCGCCGGCGCCAAGATCCTGGTGCAGGTCTCGGCCGGGGACGCCCTGCTGGGCATGGCCGCGCAGACCCCGTCGGCGCGCGGGCTGGACTCGATCGCGCTGATGCCGGCCGAGCCGGACGACGGGTACGCCCTGCTCGAAGGGCTGGGCCGGTTGGCCGTGGCCGGGGTGCCGGTGGATCTCACGCCACTGTTCGAGGGACTCGGGGTGCCGCTGGCCACGCTGCCGCCGTCACCGCTGGCCACGCAGCACTACTCGATCCGGCGTACCGAAAAGAAAGCGGAAGCGGCCCGATTTGTCCGCAAACACGAAATTCCTTCCCCGGCCGTGCGCGAGGCGCAGCCGGCAGCCGTAACCAGGAACGGAGCGCCGATTCCGGTGAATGACGTCATCTCTCTGCTGCGGGAACAGCTCGCGGTCCTGCGCGACATCGGCGCCGAGCCGGCGGGCCCGCTGGACGGGCCCGCGGTCGCCGAGCGGCCCGCCGTCGCCGAGCGGCCCGCGGTCGCGGAGCGGCCGGCGGCCCTGGAAAAGGCTCCCGAGAAGCCGGTGGCCCTGGAGAAGCTCCCGGAGCGGCCGGCACCGGTGCCCGCTCCCCGCCGGACCGAGGACCCGAAGATCTTCAACGAGGTCGCCGCGATGGTCGGCAAGATCAGCGCCTACCCGGCCGACATGGTCCGGCCGGACCAGTCGTTCGGCGCCGACCTGGGCTTCGACTCGATCATGACGGCCGAGCTGATCGCCGCGGCCAAGCGCCGCTGGCCGGACCTCGAGCTGGCACCGGAGCAGGTGTTCGGCATCGCCACGGTGGGCGAGATGGCGCAGCTGCTGGCCGAGGCCCTGGGCGTCGCGGTCGCACCGGCGCCGGTCACCGCCCCGGCCGCCGCGCCGGTGCCGGAGCAGGCGCTCGTCCCGCGGGTGGACGCCAAGCGGGCCGAGGTCGCCGACGTGACGAAGCTCCCCGAGGTCGTCCAGTTCGAGGCGCGCGGCAACATCCTGGAGAAGGTCAAGGTCGCGAACCCGTACTACATCGTGCACGACTCGGTGATCAACGCCCGGACCTCGGTGCAGGGCCGGCAGCTGATCTCCTTCTCCAGCTACAACTACCTGGGCCTGTCCGGCCACCCGATGGTCAACTACGCGGTGAAGGAGGCGGTCGAGCGGTACGGCTCCTCGGTCTCCGCCGCCCGCATCCTCTCCGGCAACCGCGCCCTGCACGACGAGCTGGACCGCGGCCTGGCCGCCCTGGTCGGCGCCGAGGACGCGATCTCGCTGCTCGGCGGCCACTCCACCAACGTCGGGATCATCGGGCACATGGTCGGCCCGGAGGACCTGATCGTGCACGACGCGCTCGCGCACGACAGCATCCTGCAGGGCTGCCGGCTCTCCGGGGCCAACCGGCAGCCGTTCCCGCACCAGGACCTGGCCGCCCTGGACGCGCTGCTCACCCGGATCCGCGACCGGTACCGCCGGGTGCTGATCATCGTGGAGGGCGTCTACAGCATGGACGGCGACATCTGCGACCTGCCGGCCCTGATCGCGCTGAAGAAGAAGCACGGCGCGCTGCTGATGGTCGACGAGGCGCACAGCATCGGCGTGCTCGGCGCCCGCGGCGGCGGGGTCGGCGAGCACTTCGGGGTGGACCGCGGCGACGTGGACATCTGGATGGGCACCCTGTCCAAGTCGCTGGCCAGCTGCGGCGGCTACATCGCCGGCCGGCACGAGCTGATCGAGTACCTGCGGTACACCATGCCCGGCTTCATCTTCAGCGCCGGGATGAGCCCGCCGAACGCCGCCGCCGCGCTCGCCGCCCTGCACATCCTGCGCGAGGAGCCGCAGCGGCTGAAGGTGCTGCACGACCGGGCCGCGACCTTCCTGCGGCTGGCCAAGCAGGCCGGCCTGAACACCGGCCCGAGCGCCGGCACCCCGGTCATCCCGTGCATCACCGGTGACTCGGTGCAGGCGCTGAAGCTGGCCGACACCCTGCTCAAGAACGGGGTCAGCGCCAACCCGATCATGTACCCGGCGGTGAAGGAGAAGCTGGCCCGGCTGCGGTTCTTCGTCACCGCCGAGCACAGCACCGAGGACATCGAGACGACAGTGGACCTGGTGGCCCGGCACCTCGACCCGGCCCGCGTGCCGCAGCCGGCCTGAGAGCGCCACCGGCGATGACCTCTCTGACTACCAAGCCGCCCCGGGCCGGGGAAGACCAGCCGGTCGCCCCCGGCCCGGTGGTCCGGCTCACCACCCGCCGCCCCAAGCTCGTCCTGTTCCTCGCGTTGCTGCTGGCCGGGCTGGCGGTGGCGTTCAGCGGTGACGTGGTGACGGCGTTGAAGACCGGCGGCTTCGACGACCCGGACTCCGATTCGGTACGCGGCCGGCAGGTCCTCTCCGAGCGCTTCCGCACCGCGGACCCGAACCTCGTGGTGCTGATCGGCAAGCCGGGCGGCAGCGTCGACGACCCGGACGTGCGGGCCACCGCGCAGACCGTCACCCAGCGGCTCAGCGCCGCCGACGGCGTGACGGTCGCCGGGTCGTACTGGGCCGACCACCTGCCGCAGCTGGCCAGCCGGGCCGGTGACAAGGGCATGATCCTGGTCCACGTGGACGGGGACGAGGACGGCAGCGCGGACCGCGCCCGCACCCTGCACGACGAACTCGCCGCCGACGGGCCGGTAGCCGTCTCGTTCGGCGGGTTCACGCAGATCAACAACGACATCAACGAGCAGGTGACGAAGGATCTGGCGACCGCCGAGTCGATCGCCATCCCGATCACCCTGGTGCTGTTGCTGCTGGTCTTCGGCACGGTCGGGGCGGCCGGGGCGCCACTGCTGATCGGCATCTTCTCGATCGTCGGCACGCTCGGGGCGCTGCGGCTGCTGGCCGCGATCACCGACGTGTCGGTCTTCTCGGTGAACATGGCGACAGCGCTGGGCCTCGGCCTGGCGGTGGACTACAGCCTGCTCTTCGTCTCCCGGTACCGGGAGGAACGGACCAGGTCCGCGGACCTGGCGGCAGCGCTGGGCGCCACCATGCGGACGGCCGGCCGCACCATCCTGTTCAGCGCCGCGACCGTGGCGGTGGCGCTGTGCAGCCTGCTCGTCTTCCCGCAGTACTTCCTGCGGTCGTTCGCCTTCGCCGGCATCGCCGTGGTGCTCACCACCGTCGGCGCCGCGCTGTTCGTGCTGCCCGCCCTGCTCACCGTGCTCGGGCACCGGATCGACAGGTGGGCGCTGTGGCGGCCCCGTCCCGAGCGTCCCGCGTTCTGGGGCCGGTTCGCCGCGTTCGTGCTGCGCCGCCCGGTGCTCACCGCGGCCCCGGTGATCCTGGTCCTGGTCGTCCTGGCGCTGCCCTTCGGCCACGTGCGGTTCGGCGTGGCCGACGACCGGGTGCTGCCCCGGGAGGCGGAGAGCCGGGTCGTGGCGGACGTCGTCCGGACCGAGTTCGCCGACACCGGCAGCGGCGCCACAGTGGTGGTCGCCGAGCACTGGGGTACCGGGACGGACGCCCGGATCCGGGTCGCCGACTACGCCGCCCGGCTCTCCGAGGTGCCGGGCGTGACCCGGGTGGACAGCATGGTCGGCACCTACCAGCACGGGGTGATCGTGGTCGCCCCCGGGCACCCGGACCCACGCTTCGTGGCCGGCGACGCCACCTGGTTCTCGGTGGTCAGCGAGGTGGAGCCGTACTCCGGTGCGGGCGCCGACCTGGCCCGCGGGATCCGCGCGGTGCCGGTGCCGAGCGAGGTGCCGGTGCTGGTCACCGGCCCGGCCGCGCAGCTGGTGGACATCACCGGCTCGATCGGGTCCCGCCTGCCGATCGCCGCGATCCTGATCGCGGTCAGCACGTTCGTGCTGCTCTTCCTGCTCACCGGCAGCGTGCTGCTGCCGCTGAAGGCGCTGCTGCTGAACACGCTGACGATGGGCGCGGTGTTCGGCGTGGCGGTCTGGGTGTTCCAGGACGGGCACCTGTCGGACCTGCTCGGGCAGACCGGGGCGCCGCTCGCGGTGGCCATCCCGGTGCTGCTGTTCTGCGTGGCGTTCGGCCTCTCCATGGACTACGAGGTGTTCGTGCTGTCCCGGGTGATCGAGCGGCACGAGCAGGGCGCCGACCTGCACACCGCGGTGGTCGAGGGGATGTCCCGCAGTGTCCGGGTGATCAGCGCGGCGGCCGGCATCCTGTCGGTGTCGTTCCTGGCCATGCTCTCGTCCGGGGTGTCGCTGATCCAGTTCTTCGGCCTCTGCGCCAGCCTGGCGATCATCCTAGACGCGCTGCTGGTCCGGCCGGTCCTGGTGCCGGCGTTCATGCGGGCGGCCGGGCGGTGGAACTGGTGGGCGCCGGGCCCGCTGCGGGCCGTGCACACCCGGCTCGGGCTGCGCGAGAACGGCTGATCTTTTGTACCGATTCGGCGGCGCGCGGCGATGGCCGCGCGCCGCCGTACGGGTATCCTGGACCGACAATCGACTACCCGTTCACGCCACTTCGGTGACCCCTGGCCGCAAGCGCGGGGCCACTTGGCGTTTCCACACATTTAGGGTCTAGAGTGCCGCCCGTGAAGGTGACCTTGCAGGAAATCCGGGAGCGCACCTACAAGCCGATCGACGCGTGGTGGACCGTGCTCCTGGTCGACCCGCTGGCATCCCGGCTGGTGCGTATCGTGGCCCCGTACCGGTGGATCACGCCCAACGTGCTGACCTTGATCGCGACCATCATCGGCGCCGGCGCCATGGTCAGTTTCGCACAGGGCGACCAGCAGTGGCTGATCGTCGGCGCCATCCTGTTCCACCTCAGCTTCGTCGTCGACTGCATGGACGGCAAGGTCGCCCGGCTGAACGGGACCGGCACGATCTTCGGCCAGTGGCTGGACTTCGTCCTCGACCGGGTCCGGGTCTTCTTCTGCGCGCTCACCCTGTTCGGCGGGCAGTACGCGCAGCACCACGACGTCAAGTACCTCTGGCTGATGTCCGTCGCGATCTTCCTGGACCTGGTCCGTTACCTGAACGGCAGCCAGGTCGCCAAGGTCCGCCGCGGGATGACCGACAAGCTGGACTCGCTCAAGTTCCCGCTGGAGCTGCACCCGGAGCCGGCCCAAGACATGTCCGAGCCGGGCGACGAGGCCGCCGAGGAGAACCCGGAGCCGGTCGCCGGCGGCCGCCCGGCCTCGCTGAAGAGCCGCGTCGCGGCGTACCTCAAGCGCAACCGGATCCGCACCCACCTGTTCAGCGGCATCGAGTACGAGATGTTCGTCTACATCCTGGCCCCGCTGACCGGCCTGATCTTCCCGATCACCATCTTCTCGGGCGCGGCGATGCTCGCCTTCGAGTTCTTCCTGATCTACAAGCTGTACCGGACCGCCAAGGCGTACCCGGCGAAGCTGGCGGCCGCCCAGCAGAAGTTCGACGCGTACCAGGAGGGCCGCGTCGGCACCACCGTCTGAGCCACTCGTTCCGCACGCGACGCCCCGGCGGTTTTCGCCGGGGCGTTCCGTCGTTCCGGGGCGCGGCGCAGAATGGCAGTCATGGTCGAGAACGAGGCTCACGTCACCTTCCGCCGCGCCCGGGACTTCCTGCTCGACCATCGCGAGGACTACTCGGGCGCCTACGACGGCTTCGCTTGGCCCCGGCTCGACCGGTTCAACTGGGCGCTGGACTGGTTCGACGTGATCGCCGCCGGCAACGACAACCCGGCGCTGTGGATCGTCGAGGAGGACGGCAGCGAGCAGCGGCTCTCCTTCGCCGAGCTGTCCGAGCGCTCCAACCGGGTGGCGAACTGGCTGCGCGAGCAGGGGGTGCGCCGCGGTGACCGGATCGTGGTGATGCTCGGCAACCAGGTCGAGCTCTGGGAGACGGTGCTCGCCGGGATCAAGCTGGGCGCGGTGCTGATCCCGGCCACGCCGCTGCTCGGCCCGGCCGACGCCGCGGCCCGGGTGAGCCGGGGCGGCGCCCGGCACGTGATCGCGACGGCCGCCGCCACCGGCAAGTTCGACCAGGTGGATCCGGCGGTCACCCGGATCGCGGTCGGCTCGGCACCGGGTTGGCTCGATTTCGGTACGGCCTACGCGTCCAGCCCCGGCTTCACCCCGGACGGCGTGACCCGGGCCGGCGACACGCTGCTGCTCTACTTCACCTCGGGGACCACCGCCCAGCCCAAACTGGTCGAGCACACCCACGAGTCGTACCCGGTGGGGCACCTCTCGACGATGTACTGGATCGGCCTGCGCCCCGGCGACGTGCACCTGAACATCTCGTCCCCCGGCTGGGCCAAGCACGCCTGGAGCAACGTCTTCGCCCCGTGGAACGCGCAGGCCTGCGTGTTCATCGTGAACTACGCCCGGTTCGACGCGGGCCGGCTGATGGCCGCGATGCAGCGCTGCGGGGTGACCAGCTTCTGCGCGCCGCCGACCGTGTGGCGGATGCTGATCCAGGCCGACCTGACCGAGCTGAAGACGCCGCCGCGGGTCGCCGTCGGGGCCGGCGAGCCGCTCAACCCTGAGGTGATCGAGCAGGTCGCGGCCGCGTGGGGGGTGACCATCCGGGACGGGTTCGGGCAGACCGAGACGTCGGTGCAGATCGCCAACACGCCGGGCCAGCCGGTCAAGGCCGGCTCGATGGGCCGGCCGGTGCCGGGCTTCCGGATCGCGCTGCTCGATCCGATCACCGGGGCGCGGGCGCGGGAGGGCGAGATCTGCGTGGCGATGGAGCCGCGGCCGGTCGGGCTGATGGTCGGCTACCACGGCGACCCGGAGCTGACCGCCGAGCGGATGGCCGGCGGTTACTACCACACCGGCGACGTGGCGTCGGTCGACGCGGACGGCTACATCACCTACGTGGGGCGTACCGACGACGTGTTCAAGGCCTCCGACTACCGGATCTCGCCGTTCGAGCTGGAGAGCGTGCTGATCGAGCACGAGGCGGTGGTGGAGGCCGCCGTGGTGCCCTCGCCCGACCCGGTGCGGCTCGCGGTGCCGAAGGCGTACGTGCTGCTCGCCGAGGGCTGGCCGGCGGACGAGGCGACCGCGGCGTCGATCTTCGCGCACGCCCGGGAGCACATGCCGCCGTACGCCCGGATCCGCCGCCTGGAGTTCGCCGAGCTGCCCAAGACGATCTCCGGCAAGATCCGGCGGGTCGAGCTGCGCGGCGCCGAGCTGGACAAGCACGCCGATCCGGCGGCCACCCCGCCGGGCGAGTTCACCGGCTGAGCCACCGGATATCTTTGCCGGATGCCGCGACGCCGTCTGTTCTACCTGCTCGCCGTCGTCGCGATGATCGGGCAGATGGCGTTCGCCATGGTCACCACGGCGACCCAGCAGACCCCGACCATCGACGAGCCGGTGTACGTCGCGACCGCCGAGGTCTACGCCCAGCAGCACAGCCTGCGGTACAACCCGGAGCATCCGCCGCTCGGCAAGCTGATCCTGGCCACCGGGCTGGCGTTCGGCGGGGCGCACCGGCTGGACCCGGCGTTCTCCGGGAGTCAGACAGCGCTCGGGCGGCACCTGCTCTACGAGAGCGGGAACAACCCGTTCCGGCTGCTGGTCGCCGCCCGGCTGCCGGTCATCCTGCTCACGTGCCTGTTCGGGCTGGTGGTGCTGGCGTTCGGGCGGGACCTGGCCGGGCCGGTGGGCGGGTTGATCGCGCTCGGGCTCTACACGTTCTCCCCGGACGTGATCGCGCACGGGTCGCTGGCCACCCTCGACGTGCCGGCGGCCGGGCTGCTGCTGACGGCGTGCTGGCTGGTGTGGCGGGGACGGGACCGGCCGTACCGTTATCTCCCCCTGGCCGGGCTGGCCCTGGGCGGGGCGCTGGCCACCAGGGCGAGCGCGCTTCCCGCCGTACCGTTGATCGTCGGGTTGGCGGCCCTGTCCATGTGGCATGCGCGACGGACCCGCCCGCCCCTGCTGCCGACGCCGCTCCGGCGGCGTCTGGTGGCCGGCGCCGGGGCCCTGGTGGTCACCGGGCTGATCGCGGTGGCCGTGGTCTGGGTGGTCTACCTGATCGTGGACCCGCGGCTGCGCTGGACCACCCCGGCCGGGCTGCCGCACCCCGGCGGGCTCAAGGGGCTGGCCGTGGAGTGGTTGCCGGTCCCGCGCGCCTACCGGGACGGGCTGCTGATGCAGTTCCAGTTCGAGCGGCAGACGTTCAACGGTTTCCTGCTCGGACGGCCCTACCGCGGCAACCTCTGGTACTACCTGCCGGCCGCGCTGCTGATCAAGACACCGCTGGGGATGCTGGCGCTCTGGGTGGCCGGGGTGCTGACCATGCTGGTGCTCCCCCGGCTGCGGGCCGCCGCGCTCTACGTGCTGCCGATCTCGGCCGTGCTGCTGCTGGTCGCGATGACCGGCGCCCGTGATTACGGCACCCGGTACGCGATCTTCCTGCCGCTCTTCCTGGCCGTCGCGGCGGGCACGGTGGCGCTGCTCAGGATCCGCTTCGCGGTGCCGGTGGCGGCGCTCCTGGTACTGGTGACGGCGGTCAGCTCACTGCGCACCTTTCCGTACTATCTGCCCTACTCCAACGAGGCGTTCGGCGGTACCGCCAACACCCACCGCAACCTGCACGACTCGAACGTCGACTGGGGACAGGACCTGGCGCGGCTGTCCCGGAAGCTGAGAACCGACTACCCGGGTCAGCCGGTCTGGCTGATCTACAAGGGCAGTGGCGTGCCGGCCTACTACGGGATCACCGCGGCCGATCCGTACTCGGTGCCGTTCGACCGGGTGCACGGCATCCTGGTGGTGTCCGACTCCCGGGTCGCGCTGGCCTCGCCCAAGCTGAAACAGCTTCTCGACACCAGCACACCAATCGACCAAGTCGGATATTCCATGACGATTTACAAGCGATAAAATTCGGGTCTGGTGGTTACCGGCCGGTAATGCTTAGGTGATGCGATGACGGATTACGACATCGTGATCGTGGGCAGCGGCTTCGGCGGCAGCGTCAGCGCATTGCGGCTGGCGGAGAAGGGTTACCGGGTCGGTGTGCTGGAAGCCGGCCGCCGGTTCACCCCGGACACCCTGCCCAAGACGTCATGGGACCTGAAGAACTTCCTCTGGGCGCCGAAACTCGGGCTGCGCGGCATCCAGCGGATCACCCTGCTCAAGGACATCATGGTGCTGTCCGCGGCCGGGGTCGGCGGCGGCTCGCTGGTCTACGCCAACACGCTCTACCAGCCGCCCGCCCCGTTCTTCGCCGACCCGCACTGGTCCGGCATCACCGACTGGGCCGAGGAGCTGGAGCCGCACTACGACCAGGCGTCCCGGATGCTCGGCGTGACCGAGCAGCCCACCATGACCCCGTCCGACGTGGTGATCAAGCAGGTCGCCGAGGACATGGGCGTCGGGCACACGTTCCGCAGGACCCCGGTCGGCGTCTTCTTCGGCGAGCCGGGCAAGACCGTGCCGGACCCGTACTTCGGTGGCGCCGGACCGGACCGCACCGGCTGCGTCGAGTGCGGCAACTGCATGATCGGCTGCACGGTCGGCGCGAAGAACCGGCTCGACGTCAACTATCTCTACCTCGCCGAACGCCAGGGCGCGACGATCCACCCGGACACCGAGGTCACCGCCATCCGGCCGGACGGCGACCGCTGGCGGGTGGTCACCCGCAACGGCACGTTCACCGCCGGCCAGGTGATCCTCTCGGCCGGGGCGCTGGGCACCCAGCGGCTGCTGCACGCCATGCGCGACACCGGGGTACTCCCCCGGCTCTCCCGCCGGATCGGCGCACTGACCAGGACGAACTCCGAGGCGCTGCTCGGCGCGGAGACCAAGCGGGTGCCGGCCGAGCCGTTCAGCAAGGGCGTGGCGATCACCTCGTCGTTCCACCCGGACGCCAACACCCACATCGAGCCGGTCCGCTACGGGCCGGGCAGCAACGCGATGGGGCTGCTCTCCACGCTGCTGGTCGACGGCGGCGGCCGGGTGCCGCGCCCGCTCAAGTTCCTCTGGGAGTGCCTGCGGCACCCGATGGTCCTGGCGTACTCGATGTCGGTGCGCCGGTGGAGCGAACGGACCATCATCGCGCTGGTCATGCAGACCCTGGACAACTCGCTGACGGTACGGCGCACCAAGCGCGGGCGGCTCACCACCAGCCCCGGGCACGGCGACCCCAACCCCACCTGGATCCCGGTCGGGCACGAGGCGGTCCGGCGGATCGCGGACCGGATCGACGGCTTCCCGGGCGGCACGGTCGGCGACATCGCCAACATCCCGATGACCGCGCACATCCTGGGCGGGGCGACGATCGGGGCGACACCCGAGGACGGCGTGATCGACCCGTACCACCGGGTCTTCGGCTACCCGGGACTGCATGTGGTGGACGGCTCGGCGGTACCGGCGAACCTCGGCGTGAACCCGTCGCTGACCATCACGGCGATGGCCGAACGAGCCATGTCGCTGTGGCCGAACAAGGGCTCCGCCGACACCCGGCCACCGCTCGGGTCGGCATACCAGCGGGTCGAGGCGATCGCGCCGCAGTCGCCGGCGGTACCGGCCCACGCCCCGGCGGTGCTGCGGATCCGGTCCTCCCGCAACTGATCCCCGGGGCGGACGCTCACCGGGAAGACGGCGGGAACGGCACCGTGAACCGGCCGCACCGCCGACCGTCCGTCGCACCCCGCTGATCACCGCTGCGGCCCACCCCGGCATCTCCAGCGTCCCCGCCCGCAGCCAAGACGCCCGCTCGAAGGCCGCGGGCGGGACGGGGCTACACCTGGACCAGCGCTCGCCGGCGATACCACGGCCGGGCCGGAAGTGGACGAACCGCCCCGGCACCGGAGAGTCGGCGACGAGGCGGCTCGGGTCAACGGGGGGCGGACAGCCTCGGACATCAAGCCCCATGATGCCCTGGGAGCGCTCCCAGCTGCGACGTTACCGTACATTCACGAGTTCGAAAAGAGTCTCCGGGCAGCCATTACCGCCCGGGGCGACCACCCTCCGCTTCCGGGTGGATGCGCAGAGGAATTGCGACATGCCAAGGGGAGCAATTTGCAATAGCTACCGGTGGCGCGACACAATAATGCGACGACGACTAATCGCGGCACCCCCATCGCTCGCGTACAGCCGTCACCCGAATGACATCGCTGTAGGAGCGAACACAACATGGCCAAGCAGATAATTACCCTTCTGACCGACGACCTCGACGGCGGGGAGGCCGACCGCACTGTCGAATTCGGACTCGACGGCGTGAACTACACGATCGACCTGTCCGAGAAGAACGCCGGCAAGCTGCGCAAGGCTCTGGAGCCGTTCCTCTCCGCCGCCACCCGGCTGGGTCGTTCCGGGGTCACTCCGACGGTTGCCCGGCGGGCCGCGCCGGCCGCCTCCAGCCGGACCAGCCGTGACCAGAATCAGGCCATTCGCGAGTGGGCGAACAAGAACGGATACTCGGTTTCCGAGCGAGGCCGGATCCCGAGCAACGTCGTCGAGGCGTACCACGCCAAGCGCTGATTGACCGCATGCCGGGAAAACGGCGCCACCGGGTCACTCCGGTGGCGCCGTTTTCTTCGGTGAGCGCGGGTCACGGCCGCGCCGGCGCCTCGTCGGCGCAGGTCAGCGCGCTGCCGGTGGTGCCGATTCCGCCGGTTGGTGCGGGCCGGTGACCGCCGGACGGGGTCCGGGCGGTGCGGTTACCGGGTTGATCGCGGTCAATCCGCGACGTGCGCCGCCCACCGATCGGGACAACACGGGCCGGTAACGAAAGAACAGCCGGACCGCCGGCCCGGGACGATCCGGTGCGGATCGGGGACGAGCCACGACCGGATCGGCGACGGGACCGGATGATCAGCGGAATCGGCCGGCCGGATCGGCATCGACGGAACTCATTCGTGGCATTTCGAGCATCACCAAAGCAGCGGTCGCTCCCCTGTCCGGGCAACAGATTTCGGTAGAACGGTGCCGTACCGGCGCCTCCGGAAAGCGGCGGAACGACAATTGGCGTCGGGCCGGTACCGGGTCGGCCCGTCGTTGCGGCGAGCACGTCCGCCCGGCCGGAAACGCCGGGGCCGGGAAGGAACACCGGACCAGGCGAAACACCGGGCGCGCGGAAACGCCGGGTGGCCCGGAAACCGCTGCCGCAAAATCGGGGCCGCCCGAATAGTTCCGGGAATCTGATTCGATCGCGTGCCGCGGGGTACGCCATGCGACATGCGTGTCGTCATCGTGGGCGCGACCGGTAACGCCGGCACCGCGCTGCTGCGCCGTCTCCGTACCGAACCGGACGTCGAGGCGATCGGCATCGCCCGGCGCACCCCGCGGGACAGCGGCCCGTACGCCGACATGGAGTGGCACTCGGTCGACGTGGGCCGGGACGACTCCCTGGACCGGCTCAGCCAGATCTTCGACGGCACCGACGCCGTGGTGAACCTGGCCTGGCAGATCCAGCCCAGCCACGACGCCCGGCGGCTCTACCGGACCAACGTGCTGGGCAGTCGCACGGTGTTCCGGGCGGCGCTGCGGGCCGGGGTGTCCACGCTGGTGCACGCCTCGTCGGTCGGGGTGTACGCGCCCGGCCCGAAATGGGCGTACGTGAAGGAGACCTGGCTGCGCACCGGCGTACCGGAGTCGTCCTACAGCCGGCACAAGGCGCTGGTCGAGCGGATGCTCGACGAGATCGAGTCGGACCACCCGACGCTGCGGGTGGTGCGGCTGCGCCCGGGGCTGATCTTCCAGCGGGACGCCGGCACCGAGATCGGCCGGTACTTCGCCGGGCCGCTGGTGCCGGCCCGGCTGCTGCGGTTCGGCTGGGTGCCGGTGCTGCCGGCGAACCCGGGGCTGCGGCTGCAGGCGGTGCACGCGGACGACGTGGCGGACGCCTACCTGCGGGTGCTGCGCGCCGACGTGCGGGGCGCGTTCAACATCGCGGCCGGCCCGGTGCTCGATCCACCGGTGCTGGCCAAGGCGTTCCACGGGGTGCCGGTGCCGGTGCCCGGGTTCGCCCTGGAGGGTGCCGCCGCGCTGAGCTGGTGGCTGCGGCTGCAACCGGTCGACCGGGGCTGGGTGAAGCTGGCCCTGAAGGCGCCGCTGATGTGCTGCGACCGGGCCGCCGAGGAGCTCGGCTGGGCGCCGGCGATGGACGCGGTGGGCGCGCTGCACGAGGTGGTGGCCGGGTTGGCGGAACGGGCCGGCCGGCCGGAGAGCCCGCCGCTGAACGCGGGTGGGAGCCAGCCGGGACGACTCGGCGGGCTGTTGCGCGGGCGGTTGCCGGGGACGGGCGACCCGTACTGAAAAGCGGTCCGGAAAGGTCTTCAGGCGGCGATCTCGGAACGGGTCATCCAGGCCAGCACCTCCGTCGGGCCCAGCGGACTGGAGAACAGGAAGCCCTGCCCCAGCGGGCATCCGAGCTGGACCAGCAGGTCCCGGTGCGCCTCGTCCTCGATCCCCTCGGCGACCACCGTGAGATCGAGGTTGCGTGCCAGGCTGACGATGCCGCTGACCAGGGCGAGCGGCTGAGGGCTGGTCACCATGTCGTCGATGAAGGTCTTGTCGATCTTCACGACGTCGATCGGGCGCTGGCGCAGGTAGCCGAGCGAGGAGTACCCGGTGCCGAAGTCGTCGATGGCGATCCGGACGCCCATCTCGCGCAGCGTGCTCAGGTCGGCCCAGATCCGCTGCTCGTCGTCCTTCATCAGCAGCGTCTCGGTGATCTCCAGCATCAGCGACCGGGCCGGCACCCCGGTGTGCTGCAGCGCGTTGCGCACCTGGTCGACGAAGCCGGCCTCGCGGAACTGCCGGACCGAGACGTTCACCGTGACGTAGGGCGCCTGGCCGGGCGGCAGCACCCGGCGCCACTCGGAGACCGTGCGCAGCGCCTCCTCCAGGACCCAGCGGCCCATCGGCACGATCAGGCCGCTCTCCTCGGCGACCTCGATGAACTGGTCCGGGGTGATCACGCCGCGGGCCGGGTGGTGCCAGCGGACCAGCGCCTCGAAGCCGGCCGCGCGGCCGGACACCAGGTCCACGATCGGCTGGTAGTGCAGCAGGAAGTGCCCCTCGTTGACCGCGTGGTCGAGCGCCGAGCGCAGCTCCAGCCGCTCCACCATCTCGTCGTGCAGGTGCCGCTGGTAGCGCCGCCACTGGTTCTTGCCGGCGCCCTTGGCCACGTAGAGCGCCAGGTCGGCCTGGCGCAGCAGCTCGTCGGCGGCGCTCGCCTCCAGGGTGGTGGTGATGCCGATGCTGGCCACCGCGTGCAACGGCTTGGCGTCGGTGACGATCGGGGCGGCCAGCGCGGCCAGGATCCGGTTCGCGGTCTCCTCCACCGCGCCCGGGTCGTTGACGTTCTCCACCAGTGCGGCGAACTCGTCGCCGCCGAGCCGGGCCGCGGTGTCGTCGGCGCGCAGCGCGCCGGCGATCCGGTGGGCCACCGCGATCAGCAACTGGTCGCCGACCGCGTGACCGAGCGTGTCGTTGACGATCTTGAAGTCGTCCAGGTCGATGAAGAGCACGCCGACCACCGAGCCGTCCCGGGCGCCGCGGGCCAGGGCGTGCTTGAGCCGGTCGTGGAAGAGCACCCGGTTGGCCAGGCCGGTCATCGCGTCGTGGAACGCCTGATGGGTCAGCTCGCGTTCCAGCTGCCGCTGCTCGGTGACGTCCCGCATGGTGACCACCAGGCCGGCCACGCTGGCGTCGCCGCGCAGGTCCCGGCAGTGCATCTCCAGCAACACCTCGGTACGCCCGGCGCCGATCGCCCGGAAGTCCAGCTGCCGCATCTCCTCGCCGCCGCGGACCCCGGCGAGGGCCTCGGCCAGCCGGCTCTCGTCGCCGGGGTGGATCACGTCGGGCAGCCGGTAGCCGGTCGGGTCGGCGCCGAAGACGCCGAGCGCGGACGGGCTGGCGTACCGGATCCGGTCGTGCTCGTCGAGGATGGTGATCACGTCGGCGGTGTTCAGGATCAGCGTCCGGAAGTACGCCTCGCTGTTGCGCTGGGTCACCTCGTGGCTGAGCGCGATCCGCTCCAGCGCGAGGGCCACCTGCCCGGCCAGCACCTCCACCGAGCGTCGCAGCTCGCGCAGCGCCCAGGTGGGCGCGCCCACGTGCAGCACCCCGACCAGCGGATCGCCCGTCGGCCGGTCCTGGAGCACCATCGGGCAGCGCAGCGTCTCGGCGTACTGGGTGAGCCGGACCGCTACCGCCCAGTCCACGTCCCGGGTCTGCACCAGCCGGGCCGCGGTGCCGGTGGCCCGGTCGACCGCGGCCTGCGCGGCGGCCTCCGGCGACAGCGGCTCGGACTGGGTGATGCTGATCGCCAGCACCACACCGTGCGGCACGTCGCCGGGCAGCAGCTGGGCCACCGCGGTGCGGACCGCCAGCCCGACCGCCTCGGCGTCGGCCGCCGAGACCAGCGCCGCCGACGCCTCGCGCAGCGCGCGTTCCCGGGCCAGCGCCTGCCGGTGGCTGGTCATGATCCCGGCCATCCGGGCCAGCACCAGCATCAACATCAGCAGGCTGAGCACGGCCACCAGGAACAGCCCGGCCACCTGACCGTCCTGGAACATCCGGACCATCAGCACGGTCGGCGCGGCCAGGGCGGCGACCGCGAGCAGCGCGAGCCGGCCCCGGCCGGTCTCCGCGGCCGGCGCCACCGACGCCCGGGTCAGCTCGGCCATCGACGGGATCAGCGCGGCCATCCCGGCGGTGGCGTAGAGGGCGAGCTGCCCGTACGCCGAGGCCCGGAACACGTCGGCGATCAGCATCGCGCCGGTGCCCGCCCCCAGCCAGTACCCGGAGGCGACCAGCCGGCCGGGCACCGTGGCCAGCCGGATCAGCAGGCCCAGACAGAGCAGGTCGGCGACCGGCAGCAGCTGTTCCAGCCCGTTCACCGACGAGTCGGACATCCGCGGGCCGATCACGAACGTCCAGACCAGCAGCGCCACCCCGGAGGTGACGATGGCCGCGTCGAGCAGGCCCGGCACGTCCCGGACCGAGCCGGTGCGGCGCCAGATGAAGCCGGCCAGCGCGACCGCCAGCACCGGATAGGAGCAGAGCAGCAGGGCGGTGCCCAGCCCCTCCAGCCAGAGCAGCCAGTTGGTGATGAAGGCGGGCGCGTTGCCGATCGCGGCGCCCAGCCCGGACAGCCCGGTCGCGCCGGCCAGCAGCCACCAGGGCATCCGGTCGTCCGGCTGGCTGCGGTACGTGCCGACCAGCACGCCGATCAGCGCGGACAGGCCGCCGGCCAGGATCAGCCAGCCGTGCAGGGCGGGTTCCAGGGAGTAGAGGACGCCGAGTACCACGATCCAGGCGCCGAAAAGGGCCGCCGGCCACCGCGTCGGCATCCCGTTTCCCTCCCGCCCTCTCGTCATCTCCTTCTTCGGCTACCGGATCACGGTTCTGAGGGAAAGGGCACAATCGTCGGGTGCTACTCGATTTCGTACGCGCCCACACCGTCCTGGCGCCGGTTCCGTTCGTCCCGGAGATCAACCTCCGGCAGGCCGAGGAGCCGATCGCGCTCTGGGAGGCCACCGAGGCGGGCGGCGCCGAGCAGCCGCCGCCGTTCTGGGCGTTCGCCTGGGCCGGTGGGCAGGCCCTCGCCCGGCACATCCTGGACGAGCCGGAGCTGGTCGCCGGGCGCAGCGTGCTGGACCTGGCCACCGGTTCCGGGCTGGTCGCCGTCGCGGCGGCGAAGGCCGGGGCCCGGCCGGTGGTGGCCAACGACATCGACCCGCTGTCCCTGGCCGCCGCCGCGGCCAACGCCGCCGACAACCGGGTGGAGGTGGCCACCGTCGAAGCCGACCTGCTGGACACCGACGACCGGTACGGCGTGATCCTCGCCGGCGACGTGTTCTACAGCCGGGAGATGGCCGGGCGGGTGCTGCCGTACCTGCGGCGGGCCGCCGGCCGTGGCTCGCTGGTGCTGGTCGGCGACCCGGGCCGGGCGTACCTGCCGGAGGGGCTGGTGCGCCGGGCGACGTACGACGTGCCGGTCACCGAGGCGCTGGAGAGCTGCACGATCCGGCGTACGTCGGTGTGGCAGGTGGTCAGCTGAGCAGCGCGGCCAGGGCGTGCCCGTCCTCGACGAGCACGTCCGGCTCCGGGCTGCCCGGCGGGTCGGCGCGGCCGGACGGCATCAGGATGGCCCGGCCCACGTCGGCGCGGCGCGCGCAGGCGACGTCCCGCCGCCGGCTGTCGCCGACGAACCAGCAGCCGGCCGGGTCCACGCCGAGCGCGTCGGTGGCGTGCCAGATCATCTGCGGGTTCGGTTTCCGGACGCCCGCCTCGTCGCTGTAGACCTGCGTGCCGAAGTAGTGGCTCACCCCGACCTTGGCCAGATAGTCCCGGTGCGCGGCGCCGCTGAGCGTGTTGCTGACCACGGCCATCGGGACACCCGCCGCGGCGTAGGCGGCCAGCGCCTGCGGAATACCGGGGCGCAGCGCCCAGTCGTCGCGCCGGGCCCAGTCGTAGCTGAGCCTGGTCACCGCGCCGCGGACCGGCACCGCCGCGGCCGGCGGCCAGTCCTTGATCACGAAACGCTCCCAGACCTGCGCCTGGGGCAGCTCGTCCGGATGGTCCTCGTCCCGCCAGCGGGCGTAGGCCGCGGCGCCGTCGGTGAGCGCCCGCTGGATCCGCCCGGGCTGCAGCGCGCCCCCGGTCAGGTTGTAGATCCGCAGGACCAGCTCGGGCGGCGCGGCCCGGAACGGCCCGGTCGAGTCGGCGAGCACCCCGCCGAAATCGAGCAGCAGGGCCTGCGGTCTCATCGCTGGCCCAGCGTCCACGCGCGCACGCCCCCGACGATCCCCGCCGTGTTCGGTACCACCACCACGTCGTCGCCCATCCGGGCCAGCTGGGCCGGGGTGATCAACCGGGAGTTGCCGCCGCCCAGGTACACCCGGTCCCAGAGGAAGACCGGCCGGAGCCCCTCGATCACGTTGCGCACCCGGCGGGACCAGAGCGCGTCACCGAGCCGGCGGCGCTCGTGCTCGCCGATGTAGGTGTCGTAGGACATCCCCCAGCGCACCGGCGCCTGCGACATCTCCAGGTGCGGGGCCAGCTCGCCGCCGTCGAAGAGCGCGCAGCCCAGCCCGGTCCCCAGGGTCAGCACCAGCTCGCAGCCGGTGCCGGCGACCACCCCGGCGCCGTGCACCTCGGCGTCGTTGAGCACCAGCGTGGGCAGCCCGAACGCCTCGGCCAGCGCGGTCCGGGCGTCGAACCCGCGCCACGCCTCGACCAGCTCCGGATCCACCCTGGTCCGCGGGCCGCTCCGGGTCACGTAGTGCGGGGTCGCCACCACCACGCCGTGCCGGATCATCCCGGGCATGCCGACGGTGACCCGGTCCGCGTTCGGCAGCTGGGTGCCCAGATCGACGAGCGTCTTGACGAACAGGTCGGGCGGCAACGGGTACGGCGTGGGCACCCGGATCGGATGAGCGCGCATCGTGCCCGCGTCATCCAGCACGGATCCCTTGATCCCGCCGCCGCCACAGTCGATCGTCAGGGTGAAAGTCACGCCGCCAGTTTGCATGTCGACCACCTCCCGGCACCGCAATTGTGCCGGGACACACGGCTATCCCGCTTCTTCCGCCCAGACGCGCCAGTTGTCCAGAACGCCGTGCAGGGCCGGGGTCAGCCAGCCGGGCGCGGAACGACGGAAGACGCCGGGATCCATCGATCCGGCGCCGGCCGGCAGCGCGCCGACCAGATGCGGGACCAGCTCGCTGAGGTTGGCCCAGTGGACCAGCTCGGGATCGGCCGGCCAGGCGCCGAGGATCACCTTGGCCGGGACGCCACGCCGGCTCAGCGCCTCCAGGGTGAGCGCGGTGTGGTTCAGCGTGCCGAGACCGGCCCGGGCCACCACCAGCACGCTCGCCCCCAGGGTGGTGGCCAGGTCGGCGAACGTCCACGGCTCGCCGGACGGGCGCAGGCCCATCGGGACCAGCAACCCGCCGGCACCCTCGACCAGCACCAGGTCGTGCTTGTCGGCCTCGGCCCGGATCGCGTCGACCACCTCGTAGAGCTCCAGCGGCGGCAGCTCGGCGACCTTGGCGGCGGCCAGCGGGGCGAGCGGCTCCGGGTACTCCGCCAGGGTCCGCACGGTGTCCGGGCCGGCCAGGCGGGTGACCACCTCGGCGTCGGTCGGGTCGCCGGTGACGGTGCCGGTCTGGCCCGGCTTGACGACGGCGACCCGCAGGCCGGCCGCCTGCGCGGCGGCCGCGACCGCCGCGGTGGTGATGGTCTTGCCGACCTCGGTGTCGGTGCCGGTGATCAGGACGATCCCGTGCCACTCGATCGGGTCGGCGGCGCGGCGCGGCTGCGCCCCGGGCGCCTCGCCGGCTCCGGCCCGCGGCGTCGTCGTCTCCTCCGCCCGCGGCGAGGTCGTCCCCGCCGCCCGCGGCGTCGCGGGGTCGTCCGCCTGCGGCGTCGCATCGGGCCCGGCGGTGGCCGGGGTCGGCTCCTCGGCTGCCGGCTCGGTCATGTCATGTGACGGTACGCCCCCCGCGGCGTCCCCGGCTGGCTCCGGAGTGTGGTGCCCACCCCCGTGTGCGTGCAGCGGGTCGGCGGCCGGGCCGGGCACCCGGGCCGGCCGCGGGCCGGCGGGCAGCCCGTGCCCCCCGCTGCGCCAGCCGCGCGGCAGCGGGGTGACCGCGACGCCCGGGTAGGCGGCGGTCCGGAGAGAGTCGGCGTTCATGGTGCGCACTCCACGATCACATCCACGGCCCGGGCGAAGTCCGCCTCGGGCACACCCGCGTTGACGGTCAGCCGCAGCCGCGAGCTCCCGTCCGGGGTCGAGGGCGGCCGGAAACAGCCGACCGCCACCCCACGATCCCGGCAGTCCTCGGCCCAGCCGACCGCTGCCTCCGGGCCCGGAGCGGGCACCGAGAGGACCCCGGCGGCCGGGTCGGCCACCGGGAAGCCGGCAGCGCGCAACCGGCCCGCGATCCGGGCACCACGCTCGAACAGCGTGGCGCGCCGATCGCCGGCGGACCGGGCCAGCCCGATCGCGGCGTGCACGCCGGCCACCACGGCCGGCGGCGGGGCGGTGTCGTAGATGAAAGTGCGGCCGGTGTCGACCAGGTGACGGATCACCGGCTCGGCGCCGGCGATCACCCCACCCGCGCCACCCAACGACTTGGAGAGCGTGGCGGTGACGATGACGTCCGGCTGACCGGCCAGGCCGGCCGCCACCACGCCGCCACCGCCAGTCGGGCCGAGCAGGCCGAGCGCGTGCGCGTCGTCGACGATCAGCAGGGCGCCGCGGGCCGAGGTGACCGCGTGCAGCTCGGCGAGCGGGGCCAGGTCGCCGTCGACCGAGAAGACCGACTCGGTGACCACCGCCGCGGTCCGGCCGGGATGGGCGTCGAGGATGGCGGCGACGGCGGCCGGATCGTTGTGCGGCGCGACGGTCACCGGCAGCCCGGAGAGCTTGCAGCCGTCGATCAGCGAGGCGTGGTTGAACGCGTCGGACACCACCAGGTCGCAGACCGTGGCGGCAAGCCGGACGACGGCCAGGTTCGCCAAGTAGCCCGAGGAGAAGACCAGCGCGCCGGCCGTGCCCAGCCAGTCGGCCAGCTCACTCTCCAGGGCGGCGTGCGCGTCGGTGCTGCCGCGCACCAGGCGGGATCCGGTGGCGCCCAGACCGTACCGGTCAAGTGCCCGCCGGGCCGCGTCGACCACCGCGACGTGGCCGGCCAGCCCCAGGTAATCGTTTCCGGCCAGGTCGACGACCTGGTCGTCGGCCGGCCGCGGCCGCAGCTGACGGGTCAGCCCCGCCTTGGCCCGCTCGCGGGCCAGGCGATCGAGCGACACCAACCAGTCCGCCAAAACGCCCCCAGAGATCACGAGAACCGGAAACTACCACCCACCTCCGACAGTCCCCGCCGGGAAGGGAAGTCTGTAGGGTACGGACATGCCTCAGATCCTCGACCGGGCACGTGCCCGGGTTCTCGACGGCGGCGCCGGCCTCGATCAGGCCGAGATCCTCGAGATCCTGCGACTGCCCGACGAAGACCTGCCCGAGCTGCTGCAGCTCGCTCACGACGTACGGATGAAGTGGTGCGGCCCGGAGGTCGAGGTCGAGGGGATCGTCTCGCTCAAGACCGGCGGCTGCCCGGAGGACTGCCACTTCTGCTCCCAGTCCGGGCTGTTCGCGTCCCCGGTCCGTGCCGTCTGGCTGGACATCCCGTCCCTGGTGGAGGCGGCCAAGCAGACCGCCGCGACCGGCGCCACCGAGTTCTGCATCGTGGCCGCGGTGCGCGGTCCCGACCAGCGCCTGATGGACCAGATGCGGCAGGGCGTCAAAGCGATCAAGGAGGCGGTCGACATCCAGGTCGCCGCCAGCCTCGGCATGCTCACCCAGGAGCAGGTCGACGACCTCGTCGACATGGGCGTGCACCGCTACAACCACAATCTCGAGACCTGCCAGTCCTACTTCCCGAACGTGGTGACCACCCATTCGTGGGACGAGCGCTGGTCCACCCTGACGATGGTCCGCGAGTCCGGCATGGAGGTGTGCTGCGGCGGCATCCTCGGCATGGGCGAGACGATCGAGCAGCGCGCCGAGTTCGCCGCGCAGCTGGCCGAGCTCGACCCGCACGAGGTCCCGCTGAACTTCCTCAGCCCGCGGCCGGGCACCCCGTTCGCCGACCGGCCGGTGGTGGAGGGCAAGGACGCGCTGCGCGCGATCGCCGCCTTCCGGCTGGCCATGCCCAGGACCATCCTCCGGTACGCCGGTGGCCGCGAGCTCACGCTGGGTGACCTCGGCACCCGGGACGGGCTGCTGGGCGGCATCAACGCGATGATCGTCGGCAACTACCTGACCACGCTGGGCCGCCCCGCGACCGCCGACCTGGAACTGCTGCGGGATCTGAAGATGCCGATCAAGTCCCTGTCGGCGACGTTCTGATGTACTGCGACCGGTGCGGTGAGCCGGCCGCGACGGGTGATCACGCGGCGTGCGCGGCGGCCCGGCAGCTGGAGCCGCCGCGGTTCTGCCCGGACTGCCGCCGCCGGATGAAGGTGCAGGTGGTGCCGACCGGCTGGTCGGCCACCTGCGTCGAGCACGGCGAACGCCGGGGCTGACCCTGGGGGCGGCGGGCCTGAACCAGAACCCGCCGCCACCCCTCTCACCCGATCACCCCGAGGTGGCGGGAGCCTCGTCGCCGACCGGCTGTGCGGTGGCCGGCAGGGTCACGCTGACCAGCGCGCCGTCGCGCTCCAGCGGGCCGTGGCCGAGGCGGCGCAGGGTGCGCAGCATCGCCACGTTGTCAGCGCCGGTGTGCGCCACCAGGGCGGCGAAACCGGCCCGCTCGGCGTGGGCGCGCAGGCGGCGGAGCAGGGCGGTGCCCAGGCCGCGCCGCTGCCAGCCGTCCTCCACCAGCACCGCCACCTCGCCCAGGTCGCCCTCGGCGCACAGGCTGGCCATCGCCACCGCCCGGCCGGTCGGCGTGACGGCGAGCAGTGTCACCCCGCCGGCCGGCTCGAGCAGGCGGCGCAGCCGGGACTCGCCGGGCGCCACGCCCAGGTAACGCCGGCGCAGGGTGGCCGCGGAACAGTGGTCGTGCAGCTCGCGCACGGCCGGCAGATCGTCGGCGCCGGCCGGGCGGACGGTCACCTCGGCGCCGTCCGGCAGCATCAGGGTCACCGTCTCCCGCTGGTGACGGGAGACGCCGGCGGCGAGCTCGACCAGGGCCTGCGCCCGCGCGAACTCGGCCGGGGTGAACGCGGGCAGGGCCCGGAGCACCTCGTAGGACCCGCCGGCCGGGTCGGTCAGGGTCATCCGGCCGCCGTGCACGCCGGGCGGCTCGGCCGACAGCCGCGGGCGCCAGCGCACGTCGGTCGCGTCGAGCAGGGCGACCAGCGACTCGCCCAGCGCGTCCGGCTCGTGCACCAGGCGGCCGGCCAGGACCAGCGCGCGGGTGGGCTGGTCGGCCAGACCCTGCGCCTCGGCACGGGCCACGAACGCGTCCCGCCCGCGCCCCTTGGTCACCGCGGCCAGCAGGTCGGCCTCGGTCATCGCCTCCGGCGCGTCGACCAGGAAGTCGTCCACCGCACCGGCCTCGGTGGTGTGCACCTGCACGGCGAGGATGTTGACGGATTTCAGGGCGAGACTCGCGGTCAGCACGGACAGGTAGCCGGGGCGGTCGTCGACCGTGGCCCGGACACGCCACAGAGCCATGCGGGACACTCCTTTCGCTCTGCTTCCAGAGTGCCCCGCCGTTGTTGCCGCGGTATTGCCTGAGCTGCTATTTCCCGGGTTAGGACGGTCACACCTGGGCGATCGTGGCAGGCGTCACGGCGTCCAGCCGGTCACCCAGGATCACCGCGGCCGCGCGCACCAGCTGGGCCACCCGGTCCACCTCGGTGACGTGGAAGGCGGCGGCCGGCAGGTCGTCCTCGTCGGTCCGGGCGACCAGCAGCACCAGCCCACCCCTGCCGAACGGGGCCACCGCGTACCGCGCGCCACCCGGATCGGCGAACGGGCGCGCCCGCAGCGGCGTGACCTCGGGCAGGCGCAACGGCGACGGGGCACGCCAGCTCGCGTAGGCCACCCGCGGCTCGTTGCCGACCCCGTTCGCGCCGTTCCGCGCGGCCCAGTCGGCCGAGACCACCGCGGCGGCCGCCCAGTCGGCGGCGAGCAGCCCCGGCACCGCGTCGACCAGGGTGGCCAGCCCGTCCGCCGGGTTCGCCGCGACCTGGGCGAGCAGCTCGGCGTCGTACCCGCCGTTGACCGGCGCGCCGATCGCCTTCCACACCCCGTCGACCTGCACCCCGGGGATCGCGGCCAGCCCGGCGAGGAGCCGCTCCACGCGGGCCGCGCCCGGCCACACGACAGTGAAGTCGTCGACCGCCCGCCCACCGAGCCGCTCCAGCACCACGACCTGCACGATGTCGGCCCCGGCCACACCGAGCGTGCGCGCGACCTGGCCGAGAGCGCCGGGACGGTCCGGCAGGGTGACTCGAACCCGCAGCAACATGGAACTCCTCCCGTCGCGGACGGCCGGTGCCGGCGCCCTTGGGTGAACACCCTGCCCATCCGGCGTTTCCGACCCGTTGCGCGGCCGTGTCCCGACCGTCAAGCCGAGCAAGATATGCCGTAAGTCACAACTCACGGTAGGCAGATGAGGCTCCGGGATTCCCGCCCGCTGTCGGGTGTCGGACACTGGGCGCGGGGGCTGGGCGGGCGGCTCAAGCAGGGTTCGGCTTTGGCTTGGGGGCTGCTTTCCGGTTACGTCGGGGGCTTCGGCGGGCCGGCAGTCACTCCTTCGACTCGCCGGCCGAGCCCCACAACCCGACCGAGCCCAGCCCACAACCCGGCCAAGCCCAGCTCACAACCCGGCCGAGCTCAGTCCACAACAGCGCAGGCCCCGCCCACCCAGGGGGCAGCCCGCCTAAGACCAGTGTCCGAGAAAAACGCAAGATCGCCAGCGAGGCTGTGGACAACCCGCCGATGTGCATTCCCTCCTGAGGGAGATCGTCGAGCGCCTCGTCACCGTTGGCCGAGGTCCGCTGGTCGCCGCCACGGCCACCGGTCCACATCGCCGATGATCGCGACCAATGCGGATGCACCGCCGGTTACGGTCCGTGGTCACTTTTCCCGGTACGCCCGCAACGCCCACATCCGCCTGATCAGCCCACCCTCAAGATCAGTCCCGGCTGGCAGTGGCGGTGGTGTCGGGGGAGCTGACACCACCGTGAGCACCAGCCGCGAGACCTCGGCTGGCCGTCACGGTGCTATCCGGGGAACTGACACCACCGTGAGCACCAGCCACCAGACCTCGGCTGGCCATCACGGTGGTATCCGGGGAACTGACACCACCGTGAGCACCAGCCGCGAGACCTCGGCTGGCCGTCACGGTGCTATCCGGGGAACTGACACCACCGTGAGCACCAGCCACCAGACCTCGGCTGGCCGTCACGGTGCTATCCGGGGAACTGACACCACCGTGAGCACCAGCCACCAGACCTCGGCTGGCCGTCACGGTGCTATCCGGGGAACTGACACCACCGTGAGCACCAGCCACCAGACCTCGGCTGGCCATCACGGTGCTATCCGGGGAACTGACACCACCGTGAGCACCAGCCACCAGACCTCGGCTGGCCATCACGGTGCTATCCGGGGAACTGACACCACCGTGAGCACCAGCCACCAGACCTCGGCTGGCCATCACGGTGCTATCCGGGGAACTGACACCACCGTGAGCACCAGCCACCAGACCTCGGCTGGCCATCACGGTGCTATCCGGGGAACTGACACCACCGTGAGCACCAGCCACCAGACCTCGGCTGGCCATCACGGTGGTATCCGGGGAACTGACACCACCGTGAGCGCCAGCTGTGGTTTGTGGCTTGCGCTGGTCGGGACCGGTGTTGCCCTAGGCATCCCGCGGACCGCGACCCGGGTCGGGGACCGTGGGTGGCTACGAACCGCTGGCGGCTACGAACCGCTGGCGGCCACGGACCGCTGGCGACCGCGGACCGCTGGCGGTTACGGACCGCTGGCGGCGGCCGCGACGGTGACCAACAGCCCCCGGGCCTGGCATCCCCCACCGTGACCAGCCACGGACCGCAAGGGTGGAATCGGCGGACGAAGGCCGGGACGGCGGGACGCGGCGACGGCGAAGGCGCCAAGACAGCGGGGGCGACGAAACAGCGGGAGGCGACAAGAGGGCGGGAGGGGACGAGACAGCGGGAGAGCGAGACAGCGGGGGACGAAACAGCGGGAGGCGACAAGGCAGCGGGAGTGCAAGACAGTCGAGGGAGCGAGACGGCGGAGGGGACGAGACAGCGGGAGGGCAAGACAGTCGAGGGAGCGAGACGGCGGAGGGGACGAGACAGCGGGAGAGCGAGACAGCCGAGGGGGCGAGACGGTGGAGGGGCGAGACGGTGGAGGGTGGCTGGCGGCGGGACCTGGACGCAGCCGACGGCTCCGGGACGGGTGCGCTGGGCGTACCGGAAATCGGCGGTCCGGGGTGGAAGCGGGCCGTGCGTGCCGCCGTGGGCCTAAAGTCGAGGGATGATCTGCGAGCCTTGCCGGGAGCGGCGGCACGACGAGTGCAAGGGCGGATCGTGGTGCGACTGCCAGCACCGCGAGCCCGAGCCCGTCCCGCCGGTGACCGGGCCTCCCGGGCCGTGATCCCGCTGCCGGAGGACCGCGACGGCCTGGTCGCCGCCTATCCGCGGCAGGACCGGCCGGTTCTGCGGGCCAACTTCATCGCCAGCGCCGACGGCGCGGTCTCGGTCGACGGCCTCTCGGCGGGGTTGCAGGGGCCGGGTGACAAGGAGGTCTTCGACACGCTGCGGATGGTCTGCGACGGGCTGATCGTGGCGGCCGGCACGGTGCGCGCCGAGCGCTACGACGCGCTGCGGCTGACCGCTTCCGATCGGGCCTGGCGGCGGGCTCGGGGGCTGCCGGAGTTCCCGCTCATGGTGATCGTCTCGGGGTCGCTGGACCTGGACCCGGCTCAGCTGATCTTCTCGGACGCGCCGATCCGGCCGATCGTGCTGACCCACCGGGCCGCGCCGGTCTCCCCGATCGCCGAGGTGGCCGAGGTGATAGCGGTCGGCGACGAGCGGGTCGACCTGGCCGCCGGGGTGCGGCTGCTGCACGAGCGCGGGGCCACCCAGCTGCTCTGCGAGGGCGGGCCGGCGCTGCTCGGCTCGATGATCGCGGCGGATCTGGTCGACGAGTTGTGCCTGACCGTGGCGCCGCTGCTGATCGGTGGCCGCGCGGGCCGGATCGCGACCGGGCCGCCGGCGCCGCCGGTGTCGATGTCGCTGCGGCACGCCCTGGTCCGCGACGACATGCTTTTCCTTCGGTACGCCCGGCGCCGCTGATCCGTGCCCATCGCCGCAGGCATCAGGCGCGCCTCCGTCGATTGATCCAGATCTTGTGCATAACTCTGTGGATGGACACCAGAAGTTGTGGAAAACCCGAACGGGTGGCCCACCGGCGGGCAATTTGTCGTACCCCTGAGGCACCATGATCGGCGTGTCTGACGAAGCTGAGCCCGTCCGCGGCGGAAACCCGAAGGCCAACCCGGACCTGGATCCGGTCGGCCGGGTCCTCGGTACCGCCGACGCCACCCCGCTGCAGTTCTGGACGGCCGTCGCCCCGGGCAGCTACCTGCAGCTCGACGACGTCGTGGTGACCCAGCGCGAGCTGCCGGACCGCGAGCCGGTGACGATCGCCGGGGTGGTCACCCAGGTCCGGGCGCGGCACGAGGGCGCGCAGTTCGACTCGGACGTGTTCGCCATCGCCGACGGCACGCTGCCGGCCATGGTCCAGGAGGCGGCCGAGGTCACCACCACCCGCGTCGACCCGGAGCTCTACGTGCCGCCGGCGCCGGGCGCGGTCGTGCACCGGGCCTCCGGCGAGGACCGCGACGCCGCCCTGCACTTCGACCGGATGGAGCGCCGGGTGCCGATGGGCACCGGCCGCGACGGCGTCCCGGTGTTCCTGAACGCGGACTTTCTCGACGGCACCCGCGGCGCCCACGTCTCGATCTCCGGCATCTCCGGGGTGGCCACCAAGACCAGCTTCGCCACGTTCCTGCTCTACTCGGTGTTCCGCTCCGGGCAGCTGGGCGCCGACGGGGCGAACGCACGGGCGCTGATCTTCAACGTCAAGGGCGAGGACCTGCTCTTCCTGGACCACCCGAACACCAAACTGGACGAGCGGACCCGGGCGTACTACAAGCTGCTCGACCTGCCGGACAGCCCGTTCACCGACGTCCGGGTCTACGCGCCGCCCCGCCCCGGCGACCCGTCCGGCGCGCCCGACGTGAGCGGCCGGCTGACCGGGGTCGACGCGTTCTACTGGACGCTCGACGAGTTCTGCTCGGGCAAGCTGCTGCCTTATGTGTTCGCCGACGCCGACGACGAGCGCCAGCAGTACACCATGGTGGTCCACTCGGTGACCGCCCATCTGCACCGGTTCGCGGTGCCGGCCGAGGGCGGGATCAGCATCGACGGGCGGCGCATCGGGTCGTACGGCGACCTGGTCGACCACATCGTCGACCAGCTGACCGACGACGAGACCCGGTCGATCTGGGCCGGCAGCGCGATCAACATGGGCACGGTGAACGCGTTCGCCCGCCGGCTGATCGGCAGCAAGCGCGACCTGTCCCGGCTGATCCGCGGGGACCTGGCGCAGCGCCGCCCGCACCAGATCAAGACCGCGGACAGCGCCCAGGTCACCGTCGTCGACCTGCACAACCTGCCGGACCGGGCGCAGCGGTTCGTGGTCGGCGTGACGCTCAAGAGCGAGTTCGAGGAGAAGGAGAAGTCCGGCACCGGCCGCCCGCTGCTCTTCGTGGTCCTCGACGAGCTGAACAAGTACGCGCCGCGCGAGGGCTCCTCCCCGATCAAGGAGGTGCTGCTGGACATCGCCGAGCGGGGCCGTTCGCTGGGCGTGATCCTGATCGGCGCCCAGCAGACCGCCAGCGAGGTGGAGCGGCGGATCGTGACGAACTCGGCGATCCGGGTGGTCGGCCGGCTCGACCCGGCCGAGGCGTCCCGGCCGGAGTACGGCTTCCTGCCGCCGGCGATGCGACAGCGGGCGCTGCTGGCCCGGCCGGGCACGATGTTCGTCAACCAGCCGGACATCCCGGTCCCGCTCTGCGTGGAGTTCCCGTTCCCGGCCTGGGCCACCCGCAAGTCGGAGTCGGGCCCGCCGCCGGCCGAGTCGCTGCGCTCGATCGTGCAGTCCGCCGACCCGTTCGCCGTGATCGGCGGGCGGCCCGGTGGCGACGACGACATCCCGTTCTAGGTCTAAGGTTCTGCGATGCGCATCCTGCACACCTCCGACTGGCACGTCGGCAAGGTTCTCAAGGGCCGCGACCGGCGTGACGAGCACCGCCGGGTGCTCGCCCAGGTGATCGAGATCGCCCAGGCGGAGAAACCCGACCTGGTGATCGTCGCCGGTGACCTCTACGACACCGCGGCGCCGACGGCGGAGTCGACGAAGCTGGTCACCCGGGCGCTGTCCGCCCTGCGGCGCACCGGCGCGCGGGTGGTGGCGATCGGCGGCAACCACGACAACGGCCAGGCCCTGGACGCGCTGCGGCCCTGGGCCGACGCGGCCGGCATCGAGTTGCGCGGCTCCTTCGACAACCCGGCGGACCTGCTCATCGAGGGGACGACCGAGGGGGGCGAGCGCTGGCGGCTGGTCGCCCTGCCGTTCCTGTCGCAGCGGTACGCGGTCCGCGCCGTCGAGATGTACGACCTGACCGAGGCCGAGTCGAATCAGACGTATGCCGACCTGATCGCCCGGTTGCTCGGCAAGCTGAGCGAGCCGTTCGCCGAGCCCGGCGTGATCAACCTGATCACCTCGCACCTGACCATGGTCGGGGCGAGCACCGGCGGCGGCGAGCGGGAGGCGCACACGATCATGGGCTACGCGGTGCCGTCCACGGTCTTCCCGCAGAACACCCACTACGTCGCGCTCGGCCACCTGCACCGGTCGCAACGGGTGATCGGCCCCTGCCCGGTGCGGTACTGCGGTAGCCCGCTGGCGATCGACTTCGGCGAGGAGGAGAACGTCTGCTCGGTGGCGATCGTCGAGGTCGGGGTGGACAAGGCGGCCCAGGTCCGGGACGTGCCGGTGACCTCGGCGCTGACCCTGCGGACGGTCCGCGGCACCCTCGAGCAGCTCGCCACGGTGAACCTTCCGGAGGCCTGGCTGCGTGTCCTGGTGCGCGAGGCGCCCCGCCCCGGCCTGCGCGAGGACGTGCAGGAGCTCCTGCCGAACGCCTTGGAGGTCCGCATCGACCCGGACATGCTGCCGGACCGCGCCGGTGCCCGGTCGGCGGAACGCGCCGGTCGCTCCCCGCGCGAGCTCTTCGGCGACTACCTGGACAGCCGCGGCAACGCCGAGGAGGGCGTGCGCGAACTCTTCGACGAGCTGTACGACGAGGTGAGCAGCGACAAATGAGGCCCATTCGGCTGGACATGTCCGGTTTCACGGTGTTCCGTGAGCAGACCACTGTCGACTTCACCGACGCTGATTACTTCGCCCTGGTCGGCCCGACCGGCTCGGGCAAGTCGACGGTGCTCGACGCCATCTGCTTCGCGCTCTACGGCCAGGTCCCGCGCTGGGGCGGCGCCCGGGGCATCGGCAACGCGCTCGCCCCGTCCGCCGCCGAGGCCCGGGTCCGCCTGGTCTTCGAGTCGGCCGGCGACCGCTACGTCGCGACCCGGGTGGTCCGGCGCGACGGGCGGGGCAACGTCAAGACCTCCGGCGCCGGCCTGCAGCTGATGCCGCCCGGCTTCGACGTGACCAAGCTCGACACCGGCATGGACCTCGAGGACCTCGGTGAGGTGCTGGCCGGCGTCCCCGCCGAGATGGACGCCGCGGTGCTGCACGCGGTCGGCTTGCCTTACGAACAGTTCACCAGCTGCGTGGTGCTGCCGCAGGGCCAGTTCGCCGACTTCCTGCACGCCAAGCCGGCCACCCGGCAGCAGATCCTGGTCAACCTGCTGGGCCTGCACGTCTACGAGGAGGTGCAGGTCAAGGCGGCCGAGCGGGGCAAGGCGGCGGAGGCCAAGCTGACCGTCGTCGACCAGGCGCTGGCCGCGCTGGAGGACGCCACCGACGAGGCGGTCGCGGAGGCCGCCGGGCACCTGGCCCGGATGCGCGAGCTGACCGCCGCGGTGGAGGCCGCGATGCCGGGGCTGCGCGCGGCCCGGGCGGCCGAGGACGCCGCGCGGGACACCCGGGACACCCTCGACGCGGAGCTGCGGCTGCTGGCGTCCGTGCGTACCCCGGCCAACCTGGCCGAGGCGACCACCGCGATCGCCGCGGCCCGGACCGCCGCGACCGAGGCGGCCGAGGCGGTGCACGAGGCCGAGGAGGCCGAGGAGAAGGTCCGCGGCGAGCTGACCGCGGCCGGCGACGCCGGGTCGCTGCGGCTGGCCCTGGACCGGCACACCGAGCTGGAGCGGCTCATCGAGCAGGAGGGCTGGTTCGCCGGCAAGGTGTCGGTCGCCGAGGTGGAGTGCCGGGACGCGCGCGCCTCGGCCGACCTGGCCGAGTCCGAGCACATCGGCGCCCAGCAGTTGCTGGAGCAGGCCCGGCAGGACTACCGCGACGCCCAGCAGCGCGACCGGGCCGTCGCGCTGCGCGGGCACCTGACCCCCGGGGACGACTGCCCGGTCTGCGAACAGCCGGTCACCGTGGTGCCGGAGGTGCCGCGCGAGTCGGCGGTGCGCCTGGCCGAGGCGGCCGGGGCGGCCGCCCGGCAGGCCGCCGAGCAGGCCACCGCCCGCTGGCAGGAGCGCGACGCGGTGGCCCGCAACCTCGAGTCCGACCTGGAGCGCAAGCGCGGGCAGTACGAGCACCACCTCACCCGGCTCGCCGAGGTGCGCAAAGCCGTGCAGGGGCTGCCCGGGGTGGCCGCGATCCAGCAGCAGCTCGCCGAGTTCGGCCGGCTGCAGGGCCGGCTGGAGGACGCCACCGCGGCGGTCCGCACGGCCCGCGATCGGCTGCGGTCCGCCCAGACCGCGGTCCGCGCCGCCGAGGAGCAGCAGCGCACCGCGTGGCGCCGGTTCGACGAGGTACGCGACGGCGTGGCCCGGTTCGTGCCGCCGCCCGCCGACCGGGACGACCTGGCCGGCGCCTGGCGGACCCTGGTCGAGTGGGCCCGGGCCGAGCACGCCGCCCGCTCCACGGCCCGCACCGAGGCGGACGCCACCGTCGACGCCGCGCACGACGCCACGGCCGCCGCCCGCTCGGCGATCATGGCGCTGTTCACCGACGCCGGGGTCCAGCCGCCGGCCACCACGCCGGCCGACGCCGAGGCCACCCTGATCCGGGCCGCCGCGGTGACCGCCGAGCGGGCCGAGGCGGCCTGGCAGCGCCTGGTCGAGCGGCTCGCGCAGGCTCGCGAGATGCAGGACCAGCGGATGGCCCTGCAGCAGGCCGGCCGGGTGGCGAAATCGCTGGCCGGGCACCTGCGGGCGAACAACTTCGAGCGCTGGCTGCTGGAGGAGGCGCTGGACCTGCTGGTCGACGGCGCCTCCCGGATCCTGCGCGAGCTCACCGGCGGGCAGTACGAGCTGATGCACGACAAGGGCGAGTTCTTCGTGATCGACCATCACGACGCGGGACTGCGCCGGGGCGTGCGCACGCTCTCCGGCGGCGAGACGTTCCAGGCGTCGCTGGCCCTCGCGCTCGCCCTCTCCGAGCAGCTGGCCGGGATGAGCACCACGGCGGCCAGCCTGGAGTCGATCGTGCTGGACGAGGGCTTCGGCACGCTGGACGCGGCCACCCTCGACGTGGTCGCCGCCACGCTGGAGAATCTGGCCGCCCGCGGTGACCGGATGGTCGGACTGGTCACCCACGTGCACGCGCTCGCCGAGCGGGTGCCGGTGCGGTTCGAGGTGCGCAAGGACGCCCGGACCGCGCACGTCGAGAGGGTCGGCCTGTGACACGGATGTTCGTCGACGCGTGGGATCCGGCGTACGGCGCCTCGTTCGAGGGCGGCGACGGGGCGGGACCGGCCTCGCCCAGCAGCGCGCAGGTGGACGTCGACGTGGAGGTGCCGGCCGCCGAGTGGGCGCCGGTCGACGTGCCGCGCGGCGCCCGGCCGCCGGACGTGGTGTTCCTGGTCGACGGGGTGCGCCGCAACGACGCCCAGATCTGGACCGCCGAGGACGACGGGACCACGTTCGCCGGGCTGGCCGCCTCGTTCGCGGCCGGCGTGGTGCGGTGCGACCTGGCGCACGGCGCGGCCGAGCTGGTCGCGGCCCGGGTCGGCCGGGGGCTGTTCACCGCGAGCCCGTCGGTCGCCGGCGTGCAGGCCGGCTCGGTGCACTACGAGATCCACCGGATCGCGGGCACCGGCGAGGCGAGCAAGCTGCAGGCCGCCGTGCAGGGCCCGCTCACCGCGCTGGAGATCGACATCTCGGCGGAGGCGCGGACCGGCGGCTCGGACGGCGCCGACCTGCTGATCGTGGACGGGCCGCTGCGGGACCGGCGGCAGCTGCCGCGCACCATCGGATACATCAAGACTCAGCAGAGCCGCTATCTGCCCGCCGCCCAGGAGGCGATAGTGCCCCGGCTGCGGGCCGGCCAGCGGACCCCGGTCTTCCATCTGGGCACCCGCTGGGGCGGCTGGTCGTGGTACCTGCGACTGCCGAACGGGACCGGCGCGCCGTGGTCCGGGATCGTCCGGGTGGAGTGCTCGCCGGAGCTGAGCGTCGAGCAGGCGATCGAGCTGGCCGGGCTGTCCGGGGCGACGCTGCCGCGGTTCGCGTCGGCGTCGTACAAGGATCCGCGGGCCCCGCAGAACCTGGTGCCGATCGCCGGGCTGGAGCGGCGGCTGCGCGGGATGCTCGGCGATTCGCGGGTGCTGCACCGGGCGCTGGCACTGGCGTCGGCGCGCTCCCGCTGACGCCGTCGGCGCCGGCCGCTCTCACATCCTCCGCGGGTTTCCCATTTGCCGGGATGTCCGACCGCATTCCGGTACCCGATCGCGAATTCGGCGGAGGCGGTCGAAGCGCTTGCGTCACAGGTCCGGACCATCGCGCACAAGATCCGTGGCGACGGGTCACCGCATCGTGTGGTAAACAATTGCTTACCGGATCGGCATGCGCCCCATCAGCAAGATCAAGAATTGGGAGCGCTCCCCACCGGGTGTCGCCCGAAAGAGTCCGAGAGATATTCGGGCATCCCCCGAACGGTTCGGTGAGCCGGTCATTCACCGCGCAATACTCGGCCGCCGACACCGAGCGGAATGGATCGCTCACGGAGCGAGATCACGCTCTCCTGGGTTGGGCGAAATTATTTCCAGAGCCGTGTCTCGACACCTGGGCGACTGAGTATCATTCCGCCTTACCTGGCGTCCGAATCGGCGCAGATCAATCCCCCCATGATCCGCGACCGGCACGCCGTCACGATCGTCACCACAGCGGAGGACCCTTGAGACCGAGTGTCCCGGAAAATCTCGCGCCGGCTTTGATCCCGGCCGGGCCCCCCAGCCGTATCTCAGGCGACGGGGAAAGGTCCGGGCGGAGGTATCGATGCATGCGGTGGCCGAGAAGCGGCTCACGCCGGAGAGGGTGCGTGTGATGGCGCGACACTCCGGAAACAGGTGGCAGGCACTCGACGGAGGCCGTGGTGCGCAGGATGACGGTTCGGTGATCCCCCGCCAGTCGGCCCGGCACGAGGCGCCGGCCAGCAAGGGCCCGAGCCACGAGGACACGCTGGTCAAGCTGCTCTACGAAGAGCACGCCGGACCGTTGCTGATGTTCGTGCTCCGGCTCACCGGCGGCGACCGGCAGCGGGCCGAGGACATCGTGCAGGAGACCCTGCTGCGGGCCTGGCGCAACGCGCACCGGCTCGGCGCCCAGGGCCAGCAGTCGCTGCGCCCGTGGCTGGTCACGGTGGCCCGGCGGATCGCCATCGACGAGCACCGCAGCGCCAACGCGCGGCCCGCCGAGACGTACGACCGGGAGCTGGAGAGCTTCCCGACCACCTCGGACGAGACCGACCGGGTCCTGCAGTCCATGACGGTGTCGGACGCGCTCCGCCAGTTGAGCCACTCGCACCGGGAGATCCTGATCGAGACGTACTTCCGGGGCCGTACGGTGCCCGAGGCGGCCGAGGTCCTCAACCTTCCGTTGGGTACCGCCAAGTCCCGGGTGTACTACGCTCTGCGTGCGCTGCGTACCGCTCTGCAGCAGCGGGGGGTGACGGAATGACACAGGAAGAGCACTACGACGTCGCGTCGTACGCCCTGGGCGTGCTCGACGCCCACGACGCCGCCCGGTTCGAGGACCACCTGATCGAGTGCCCGCAGTGCGCCCTCGAGCTGGAGTCCTTCGTCCAGGTGGCGGACGCGCTCGCCGACGTCGACGCGGAGGCGCTGATCGCCGCGGAGAAGTCCGAGAAGGACGGCGTCCTGCTGAACAAGATGTTCCGCGAGGTGAAGGTGGAGCGGCAGCGGGCCAACAGCCGCCGGCTCTACTCGCTCGCCGCCGCCGTGGTCATCTTCGCGATGCTGTCCATCGGCGCGCTCTTCGCCGGCGGCAAGTGGCTCGGCCCGGACTCCGGCACCCGGAACCCGGGCACCACCGCCAGCGACAAGCTCGACCCGTTGCCGGACAGCGACGGCGTCGGCATCGGCGGTGACCCGCTGCCCGGGCAGAACTACAACGGCACCGACTCCCGGACCGGCGTGGCCACCGTGGTCGGCCTGGAGAAAAAGGACTGGGGCACGCAGATCTCGTTCGCGGTCTCCAACATCAAGGGCCCGAAGACCTGCGGTCTGGTCCTGGTGCACACCGACGGCACCTCGGAACGGGTGGCCACCTGGACGATCGGCGAGAAGGGCTGGGGAACCGCCACCAACCCGTCGCCGCTGCTGCTGCAGGCGGTGACCGGCACCCCGCGTGAGGACATCGCCCACGTGCAGGTGCAGGAGCTGACCGCGAGCGGGACCGGGGAGACGCTGATCAGCGTTCCGTAATCGACCGAACACGAATAGGGCCCAGCCGACCCCGGCTGGGCCCTTTTTCGCTGCTTGGGCCTTTCCTATACGCATCCGGCCACGAGCAGGGTTCAAACAAAAATTCCCCAATTTGATCGAGCCGAATGTTCAACCGCCGCCGCCCGCGTCCCGTACTACTGCGCGGAAATGGTAGAGGTATCGATCAGCTGGAGGACCCAGTGGTACCGGAGAAGCGCAAGTTGATGGTCGCCGTTGCGGCGCTGGCTGCGATGGTCGCCCTGCCCGGCTGCGCTCCGGCCGGATACAACGCGGCCGACTACGGCAACGCGGCTGAGCCCGCCGCGGCCGACGTGGCGGTCACCCCGGGCGCCGCGGCGACCGACGGGGCGGTCGACCCGAACGCCGCGGACCCCACGGCCGAGTCGACGGCACCCGCCGACCCGGGCGACGGTGACGCCGCCGAGGTCGGCGACGACCGGCTGACCAAGTCGCTCACCGGCGCCTCGGTGGCCCGGATGGGCAAGGTCGTGGAGGACCAGAACGGCTTCGTGCTCTACCGGTTCGACAACGACGGTGACGACCCGGCCAAGTCGAACTGCAACGGCGACTGCGCCAAGGTCTGGCCGCCGGCCCTGACCAACGACGGCAAGCCGACGCTCAAGGGCGTGAACCAGAAGCTGGTCGGCACGGTGACCCGGGCGGACGGTACCAAGCAGCTCACCCTCAAGGGCTGGCCGCTCTACCGCTACGTCGGTGACAAGAAGCCGGGCCAGTGGAAGGGCCAGAACGTCAACGGCAAGTGGTTCGTGATCACCCCGACCGGCACCAAGAACCTCACCTGCCTGCCCAAGGTCTCCAAGCCGGTCGCGCCGCCCGCTGACGACGCCGGCGGCGCCGCGGGTGACTCCGGTGACGACTACAGCTACTGAGGAAACGGCACATGACGAAGATGAAGTCCTGGCTGATGGGCGCCGCGGCCGTCACGTTGGCCTTCATGCTGACGCCGGCCGGCGCCGCACGGGCCGACGACGCGGTACCGGTGCCCCCGAACACCGGGCTCACCGACACGGCGCGGGGCACCGTCAGCGCCGCTGACGCCGACTTCGTGATCAAGGTGCGGCTGGCCGGCCTCTGGGAGATCCCGGCCGGCAACATGGCCCAGGAGAAGTCGGACGACCCGAACATCGTCAAGATCGGAAAGTCGATCGCGGCGCAGCACGTGTCGCTCGACAGCCTGGACCGGCAGGCCGCCAAGAAGCTCGGTATCGACCTGCCCAACAAGCCCAACGGCGACCAGCTGGGCTGGCTGAACGAGATGAAGAACGCCGAGGGGAAGCAGTTCGACCAGATCTTCGTCGACCGGCTGCGGGCCGCGCACGGCAAGATCTTCCCGGCCATCGGCACCATCCGGGCGACCACCCGCAACGACACCGTCCGGAAGCTCGCCCAGCAGGCCAACCAGTTCGTCATGACGCACATGACCCTGCTGGAGAGCAGCGGCATCGTCGATTACGCGGCACTGCCCACCGCCGCGGCGCCGGCCACCGGCCAGAAGGGCCCGGTGCCGATCGACAACCAGATGATCGCCGCCGCCAGCAACGGCGGCGGAGTGCCGGGTCTCAGCAACACAGTAATTCTGCTCGTCCTTGCCGCCGCGCTGGTGATCGGCGTGATCACCACCATGCGGATCTTCCGCGCGCGGTAGCCCCGAGAGACATCGCCCCGAACGGCGACGAAGAAAGGTGTCACCCATGCGAAGGTCCAAGTACCGGCGCGCCAGTAACCCCACGTGGTTCAGCGGGCGTCGCCGGATCATCGCCGTGGCGGCCACGCTCGCGGCGTTCGGCGGCATCGTGACGGTCACCCAGATTTCCAGCGCCAGCACCAACAACAACACCGGCGACAACACCAAGGCGGCGCTGGCGGCCTGCGACAACCTGCGGGCCGGCGGTCAGACCAGGCTGTCCACGAACACCCGGCGCGGCACGTACACCACCAACAACGGCACCGTCACCCAGCACCCGGACGACGGGGCCGGGGACGTGGCGACCACCGAGCAGGTGCGCGCCCGCTGCCGGGACTGGGTGATGAACAACGTCGCCAACACGCAGAACCAGACCACCCGGCGCCGCGACCGGGGCAGCGGCTGGAACAACAACACCGGCGGTGGCGGCAACAACACCGGCGGGAACAACAACAACGGCGGTGGCGCGAGCAACGCCCCCGCCACCGGCGACGCTTCCCAGGGTGCCTCCGCTCCCGCTTCCACCGAGCCGACTCAGGGCCAGAACAACGGTGGGAACAACGGCGGCAACAACGGCGGCAACAACGGCGGGAACAACAACGGCGGAAACAACAACGGCGGTGGCGCGAACACCCCGCCCAGCACCGCCCCGCCCGGCGCCGGCCTCGGCATCCTGACCAACAGCTGCGCCACCAGCAACCTGCCGGCGCACGACGGTTTCCAGAAGGGCGACCGGTGCGTCTCCACCGAGTTCGGTGAGGTCGGCTCGGCGGCGAACAACCCGTCGCTGCTGATCACCGGCGCGCCCCGCCAGGTCAACCGGAACCAGGCCTTCACCCTGCAGGTCAGCACCCGCAACCTGATCCGCGACCGGTTCCTCGCGGCCGGCCAGGGCGGTTACTACGTGGAGTCCAGCGTCCTGCAGAACGGCCTGGTCCGCGGCCACTTCCACACCGCGTGCCGGATGCTGGCCAACACCAACGAGGCGCCGACCCCGGAAGGCGTCCCGGCGTTCTTCGTGGCCACCGAGGACAGCAAGGGCGGCCGCACCCCGGACACGGTGACCATCCAGGTCCCGGGACTGCCGCAGTCCGGGCTCGCGCAGTGCGCGTCGTGGGCCGGTGACGGCTCACACCGCATCCCGATGATGGAGCGCGCCAACCAGACCCCGGCCTTCGACGTGGTCCGGATCCGGGTGCGCTGACCCTGTAGAACCACGCTCGCGGAGCACAGTCGCCCGGCGGACCCGAACCGGAGAGGCACATTCCCACGGTGCCTTTCCGGGACCCCCCTTCGGGTCCGCCGGCTCGTCCTTTCCCCTGCCGGACGAGAACAGCGACTGCCCGGCCTCCACCCGGGGCGCCGCTCCGCAACCGGGTGATCGATCCGATCACCGTCCGATGGCCCTGACCCCCGCACCGGGGACAGGGCCATCGGCTTGTCCGGGCTCGTCAAAGCCGCCGGGACATGGCACAGTTTCTCCGGTGACCGCCGAGGTGAGCCGCCGTCTGACACCGCCGGAGCGGTATCAGTTCGCCGCCTCGGTGCGGTCGCTGCTGGTGCCGAAACACGACCCGTGCGGCCTGCTGCGCGACGGCGAGCTGTGGCTCGCGGTCCGTTCCCCCGCCGGCCCGGCGACCCTGCACCTGGCCCGGGTGGCCGGCGAGCTGGTCGCCACCGGGCACGGCGCCGGCGCGGACTGGGTGGTCGAGCGGGCCGACGCGATCGCCGGACTGCGCGACGACCTGCGGGGTTTCACCGAGCTGGCCCGGCGCCATCCGCTGGTCGCCCGGCTGGCCACGACCTTCTCCGGGGTACGCATGCCGGCCACCGGCCAGGTGTTCCACCGGCTGCTGCGGGCGATCCTGGAGCAGAAGGTGACGGGTACCGAGGCGCACCGGTCGTACCGGAAGATCTGCCGTCACCTCGGCGAACCCGCACCCGGGCCGGTCGCCCTGGTCCTGCCGCCCGATCCGGCCGCCGTGGCGGCCCGGCCCTACTGGGAGTTCCATCCGCTCGGCGTCGAGCAGCGGCGCACCCAGGCGTTGCTGCGTGCCGCGCAGGCCGCCGCGCGGCTCGCCGAGTGCGCCGACTCGGCCGAGGCCACCCGGCGGATGACGGCGCTGCCCGGGATCGGGCCGTGGGCCGCGGCCGAGGTGGTGCGGACCGCTTTCGGCGACCCGGACGCGGTGAGCGTCGGCGACTTCCACATTCCCAACACCGTCGCGTACGCCCTGGCCGGCGAGCCCCGTGGCACCGACGACCGGATGCTGGAGCTGCTCGAACCGTTCCGTGGCCACCGCGGCCGGGTCTGCGACCTGCTCGCCATGGGCGGGGTGACGGCCCCGCGGTACGGGCCGCGGATGCCGGTGCGCTCCTTCGCCCGGTTCTGACGTTAGTCGATCTTCATAATCGGGCATCAGCCGGTCACCGGTGGTTGGAAGAGCTCCGGTTCGGGTAACGGCGGCGACATGCGAACCCCCCGCAAAATCGCCGTCGTTGCCCACCAGAAGAAGACTCTCGGTGGCGGGCTGGACGAGCTGCGCCGCCGCCTCACCGACCACGACATCAAGGACCTTTTCTGGTACGAGGTACCGAAGAGCCGCAAAGCGCCCGGCAAGGTCCGGCAGGCGCTCGCCGAGAAGCCGGACCTGCTCGTGGTCTGGGGCGGTGACGGGATGGTCCAGCGCACCCTGGACGTGGTCGCCGGAAAACCCGTCCCGGTCGCGATCATGCCGGCCGGCACCGGCAACCTGCTCGCCGGCAACCTCGGCATCCCGACCGACCTGGAGCAGGCCGTCGAGATCGCCTTCACCGGCGCCCGGCGGCGGCTCGACCTGGGCAAACTGGGCGGCGAGCACTTCGCTGTGATGGCCGGCGTCGGCTTCGACGGCGCGATGATCAAGGATGCCGACGGTGCGCTGAAGGATCGGCTGGGCAAGCTCGCCTACGTCTGGACCGGCATCCGGCACGTCGACGGCGAGGCCCCGCGTACGAAGATCAAGGTGGACGGCGTCCCCTGGTTCGACGACGAGGCCAGCTGCGTGCTGATCGGCAACGTCGGGACGATCACCGGCGGCGTCCGGGCCTTCGACGACGCGGCGCCCGACGACGGCTGGCTGGACGTCGGGGTGGCGACCGCCCAGGGCGCGCTGCAGTGGGCCCGGGCGCTGGGCACGATGGCCGTGAAGCGGTCGGACAGCTCCCCGTTCGTCCGGACCACCCGGGCCCGGAAGGTCTCGGTCAAGCTGGAGTCGAAGCTGGAGTACGAGCTCGACGGCGGGGCCCGGACCCGGACCAAGAGCTTCCAGGCGTCGGTCGTGCCCGGCGCGGTGGAGGTCTGCGTTCCGCGATCCGACGGCGCGGCCTGAGGGGCCGCACCGGGCCCATCGGTCCGACGCTTCGAGTGACCGATAGGCGACAGGAGACTTCGTCGCCATCCGTCCCGCACCGCGCGGTTATTGCCCGGATAGGCCCCGGAATCCTCTGGATTGACCATGGTTGCGGCACCCAGACTGGCGGTTCACCCATCGACACGGGAGGTCCGCCATGTCCCCACAGCTCATCGGTGCCGCGCTGGCCGTCGCCGCGGTCCCGGCCATCGCCTACCGCCTCGGCCGCACTCACGCGGCCTGGCAGGACGTCCGCTCCTCGAGGCGCTCGTTCCGCCGCGACCGCCGCACGGCCTGGTCGCACACCGCCCGATTAGCCGTCGGCGCCGTCCTGGTCCTGCTGAGCCTTACTGTCGCCGCTTTCGATCTGGCCCGCTGAGCCGTTTGGGGATCCCGGTATGCCGGCACCCGGCCGGGGTTACCGCATCCGGCCGGGTTGCCGCACCCGATCGGGTTGGTGCACCCGGCCGGGTTGCCGCACCCGGCCGGGTTGCCGCACCCGATCGGGTTGGTGCGCCGGGCCCGGGGTTGATGCGCCCGGCTTGGGTTGGTGCGCCGCGGCCGGCTGTCCGCGATCAATGTTGCCTGAACTCGCTGTGCCGCGCTCACAGCCCGCGCTCACAGCCCGCGCTCACAGCCCGCCCTCCCAGGGGGATCCCCCTTGAGCAGTGTGGCGGATCTGGGGAGTCGCGGCGGGGCGGGCTGTGGACAACGCGGTGCTGTGGACGATGCAGCGGTCTGGACGACGCGGCTCCAGCGACAACGCGACGTCGTGGGCAACGCAATGCCGTCGACCACGGCTCCGTGGACAACGCGGCACCCTCAACAACACGAAACCGTCAACAACACCGGCACCGTCAACAACACGAGACCGTCAACAACACGACGCCGCCCACAACACAACGCCGCCGACAACACTCTTCCAGTGACCCCCCACGGACCGTGCGGGCAGCGGCGATCGCTGTGGACACGCAGCGGCCAGATCGCCGCTCCCGGCCCGGGACCATGCGATCCGCACCCCGGCGGACGCACGTGAATGCGGATCGTGACCTTGACCGCTCGACGGCACGGAGATCCTCAGGCGATCTGCTGCCACCAGCCGTCCACCGGGGGCGGGTTGTCGACGTCGACGCGTTCGCCGGGGCGCGGGATGGCCAGGCGGACGCCGCGGGCCTTGGCTTCGCGCCAGGTGCGGTCGGCCGGCTCGGACCAGTCGTGCAGGGCCAGGTTGAAGGTGGCCCAGTGGACCGGGATCATGAGGCCGCCGCGGACGTCGGCGTGGACCGCCACGCCGTCCTCCGGGAACATGTGGATGTCGGGCCAGGCGTCGCCGTAGGCGCCGACCTGGACCAGTGTGACGTCGAACGGGCCGTGTTCCGCGCCGATCTCGGCGAAGCCGGGGAAGTAACCGGTGTCGCCGGAGTAGAACGCCTTCCGGGTCGACCCCTTGATCACCCAGCTGGCCCAGAGGGTCTCGTCGCGGTTGAGGCCGCGGCCGGAGAAGTGCCGGGCCGGGGTGGCGATCAGCTCCAGGCCGCCGATCTTGTGGGACTCGTGCCAGTCCAGCTCGACGATGCGGGACTCGGGGACGCCCCAGCGCTCCAGGTGCGCGCCCACGCCGAGCGGCACCAGGAACGGGGCGGCCTGCAGGTCGACGAGGTTCTGGATGCTGACCATGTCGAGGTGGTCGTAGTGGTCGTGGGAGATCACGATGGCGTCCAGCGGGGGCAGCTCGCGCAGCGGGACCGGGGGCTCGTGCAGGCGGCGCGGGCCGGTGAGCCGGGACGGGGAGCAGCGGTCGCTCCAGACCGGGTCGAGCAGGACGCGGCGGCCCTCGATCTCCACCAGCGCGGACGAGTGGCCGTACCACGTCACGTGCAGGCCGTCGGTGGTGGCGGCGGCCGGGGCCGGGGTGACGACCGGGACCGGCAGGTGCGGGCGGCGCGCGTCGCGGTCGGTCATCGCGGCGACGAACAGCCGGGGCATGGACGCCGCGGCGACCTCGGTGGCCGGCACGGTGTTGCGGAACTTGCCGCCGGAGAACTGTGGGGAGGCCTCCATCCGGGCCCGGCGCGCACCGCGCGCCTTCGCGCCGATCTGCGCGGGGAGGTCGCGAGCGGCCCAGACCGCCGCCGCGCCGAGTGCCAGAGCCACTGCCGTACGGGTAGGAAGACGCTTCGCCATGCGCCCAGTCTGACCTGATCGGGCCGTCCGCGCCCACCGCCTCCCTGAGCCGGTGCTCAGCAAGTGAGCGATATGACACACTGCCGCGGTGACGATCGAGATTCTTCAGGCTCAGCAACAGCTCATCGTGCGTCAGCGCGTGCGTTTGATGGTCAATCAGTACGAGGTCCACGCCGCCACGCCGGACGGCCAGGAGGCCGGCCTGCTCGCCTTCGCCCAGCAGAAGCGGCTGGCGTTCAAGGAGCAGGTGACCCTCTACACCGACGACACCAAGCAGGTACCGGTGCTGGGCTTCAAGGCCCGTCAGGTGATCGACCTGGGTGCCACCTACGACGTGACCGACGCGGTCGGCGCCCCGATCGGCCTGTTCCGCAAGAAGTTCGGCGCCTCGCTGCTGCGTTCCACCTGGGTGCTGGAGCAGCCGGGCTACGCCGAGCTGGTCGGTCAGGAGCGGAACCTGTTCGTGGCGCTGTGCCGCCGGTTCGTGGACTACCTGTCCTGGCTGCCGTACCACTTCGACTTCGAGATCAACGGACACGTCGGGTTCTCGGTGGAGCGCAAGTGGGGCTTCCGGGACACCTACCGGGTCACCATCCACGACCCCAACCTGGACCGCCGCCTGGTGATCGCGATGGCGGTGGCGCTGGACGCGCTGCAGGCCCGGTAATTTGCTCCACATGGACGATCCACGTGCCCTGCGACTCTTCGGCGACAGCACGGTAGCCCCGGGCGACCTCGCTCTCAGCCCGTTCCGCGTCGACCGGGACCGGATCGTCAGCTCACCCTTCTTCGCCCGCCTCGCCGGGGTCACCCAGGTGATCAGCCCCGGCGGGGCCGGCCTGCTGGTGCACAACCGGCTGACCCACAGTCTCAAGGTGGCCCAGGTGGCCCGGGCGATCGCCGAGCGGACCCAGGCCCGGGACGCCGACCTGGCGGAGAAGCTGGGCGGCTGCGACCCGGACGTGGTGGAGGCCGCCGCGCTCGCCCACGACCTGGGGCACCCGCCGTTCGGGCACCTCGGTGAGCGGGTGCTGGACCGGCTGGCCCGGCAGCGGCTCGGGCTGCGGGACGGGTTCGAGGGGAACGCGCAGTCGTACCGGATCGTCACCAGCACCGAGATCCGCGGGCAGGCCACCATCGGGCTGAACCTGACCAACGCCACCCGGGCGGCGATCCTGAAGTACCCGTGGACCCGGCACGGGCATCCGGAGCCGCACCCGCGGTTCATGGATCCGCCGCCGCGCGGGGCGGCGCCGCACGCCGACGATCCGGACGGCGGGTCGGCGAAGTTCTCCGCGTACTCCACCGAGATCAACGACGTGCGGGCGGCGCGGGCGCCGTTCGCCGGGCGGGTCGCCGACTGGCAGCAGACCGTCGAGGCCTCGGTGATGGACACCGCCGACGACATCGCCTACGCGATCCACGACCTGGAGGACGTGCACCGGGTCGGGGTGCTGCAGCAGGGTGCGGTCGCCACCGAGCTGATGGCCTGGCAGCGGTGGGGCACCGCGACCGATCTGAAACGGTCCGGCGGCGCCATCGAGTCGCTGCGGCGCAGCCTGCACCGCAAGGAGGGCTGGATCGCCGACGACGACGCCTTCGCCGACGCGGTCGAGCTGGTCCGGGCCGAGCTGGTGGACGGGTTGCTGGCGCAGCCGTTCGACGGCTCGGTGGCGGCCGAGGCGCGGGTCGCGGCGTTCTCGGCGACCTGGACCCAGCGGCTGGTCGACTCGGTGGTGCTGACCGAGCAGGCGGCGGTCCGCAGCGGGCACGCGCAGCTGTCCGTGGCGCAGTGGCACGAGGTGCAGGTCCTCAAGTTCGTGCAGAACCGGTTCGTGCTGGCCCGGCCGGATCTGGCGCTGCACCAGCGTGGGCAGGCCCGGTTGCTGGCCTCGCTGGTGGAGGCGCTGCTGGCCTGGCTGACCGACCCGGACGAGGAGAACCGGCTGCCGCGCCGGCTGCGCGACCTGGTCGAGCTGGCCGAGGCCGAGCTGCCCGAGGGCACCCCGGAGCGGATCGGCCGGGCCCGCGGGCGCGCGGTGATCGACTTCGTGGCCGGGCTGACGGACGGGCAGGCGGTCGGCCTGATGGAGGCGCTCTCCGGCCGGTCCCGGCAGCTCTGGACGGACGCGTTCGTCCTCTAGGCGCCTATGTCCGGCCGGCCTTCTTGATCCGGGAGCGCAGCACCCGGGTGGCGAGCGGGCCCAGCTCGTCCATCACCTCGACCAGCACGGCCAGCTGGTCGATGGCGTCCATCGCCCGCCGGCCGCCGGCCGGGTCGATGCCCTCGAACAGCTCCAGCCCGACGAACGCCGACGAGATCGCCTGTGCCAGCCCGGGCACGTCGGCGACCTCGGCGATCGGCGAGCCGGCCAGCACCCGGCGCAGCACGGTCTCGATCTCGTCGGTCCAGAGCTGGAAGGTGGCCCGGATCGGCTCGGCCAGCCGCTCGTTGCTCTGCGCCGCGGCCAGGGTCTGCGCCAGCACCGACACGTTGCCCTGGGCCAGCTCGGCGGCGTGCAGCTCGCGGCCCACCTGGAGCAGCTCGCGCAGCGAGGTGACGGCGGCGAACCGGTCCGAGTAGTGCGCCACCCGCTGCTCGGTGGCCTGCCGGCAGGCCGCGCCGACCAGCTCGTCGACCGAGCCGTAGTGGTAGAAGACGAGCGCCTGGTTGACCCCGGCCGCGGCGGCGATGGTCCGCGCCGAGGTGCCTGTCACGCCGTGGTCGCGCAGGGCGTCCAGGGCCCCGTCCAGCAGGCGTTGCTTGGTGTCGCTCACCGTTGTCCTCCGGCGGGGTGGGGTGGGGCGATCTGGGCGTCGGTGATCAGCTGGGCGAGCCGGTCCACCGCGGGGAGGCGGAGGAACCAGCCGAGGTACGCCCAGCCGATGCCGAGATGATCGAACGCGGACGCGACTGCCGCCACCCCCGTAGCGGAGTATCCGTCGGCCGCCGCGTACCTCGCCCGCCACAGGGTGGTCGGGTGGGTCGCGGCGGGCACGAGATCCAACCGTACGGGCGAGCGGGCCGCCACGAAGTCCCGGGTCGCCGCGCACGGGCCGCAGTCGTCGTCCAGCCAGATCCGGGCCGGCGCGAGCGCCGGGTAGGGCCGGGCCCGGGGCAGCCAGTCGCGCACCCGGCGGCGGTAGGCGAGCCAGCCGTCGCCGTGGCGGGCGCCCAGGTCACCGCGCTCGTGCGGGGCGGCCACGCCGGCCGAGAAGGCGACCGCGCCCAGCGTGGCGGCGGTCAGCGCCAGGCTGCGCGTGGCGGCGGCCAGCAGGGCGAGCTCGGCGACCATGCTGAGCTGCATCGGGTTGGCGACGTACGCGTACGGCCCGGTGGTGACCAGCCGGCGCGGCGGGTCCCAGGGGAACGGGGTGCCACCGCCGCGAACCGCGAACTCGCGGACCGCCGCCACCGCCGGCAGCCCCAGCAGCGCCGCGACCTGGACGAGCAGGGCGAGCGGGGTGCCGGACAGGCGCGACCAGGAACCGTCGCCGAGGGTGAAGACGGCTGTCGGCAGCAGCCAGAGGATCAACCCGGTGAACACGATCATCTGGAGCACCACCCGGCGGTACAGGTGACGGTCGGCGGCGGTCCAGCGGCCGAGCAGCTGGGCCGGGAGGGCGACGGCGACCAGGCCGAGCAGCTCGCCGCGCAGCCACTGCGGGCCGAGGGTGAGCAGCGGCTCGAGGCGGGGCATCGCCAGCAGGTCGAGCCAGAGCAGCAGGGCGAGCGTGGCCGGCAGCCGCAGGTGGCGGCGGAGCAGGACGGGGATCGGCCCCCAGAGGGCGGCCCAGCCCAGCCACAGGTCGATCGGCATGCCCCGGTAGGCGCCGTCGACCGGGGCGAACTCCCACCAGCCGCCGGCCCGGGCGAGCTCGTGCAGGGCGGCGACGCCGGTGACGGCGGCCAGGAAGGCGAGGAAGGCGCCGGCCCGGTCGCGACGCTCCGACCCCGCCCCGGCCGCGAGCAGGGCGGCGGCGGGCAGCAGCAGGGACAGGTAGCGGACGAGGGTCATCGCAGCGCGAGCATGTCGAGGACGTGACCGGCGCCGGCGTGCATCAGGCCGTCCTGCAGCGGCCCGAAGTACCACGACGGGTCGAGCCCGCGCCGGTAGTCGACGCGCAGCGTGACGGCCGTCCCGCCGGGCACGGTGTGCCAGCTGAGCGTGGCGTCCCGCATGCCCACCCAGCGGTGGGTGATCGAGCTGTCCTCGACCACCGTCCAGCTCACCCTGGCCGGGCCGGCGTCCCGGACCTCGGTCACGATCTCCCCGCCGGGGCCGTGCGAGCTGCCGTGGTAGACGAACGTCCAGCGGTCGCCCGGGGTCAGGCCGGCGCCGTGCACGTGCTGCGGCATCGGCACGCCGAGCAGCCGCAGCGGCAGCGACCGGGTGCCGGTCGGCTGCGGTCCGGCCGCCAGCGTCGCCCGCACTTGTTCCGGGCCGAGCGCGACCACCCGGGTGACCTCGACCGACTGGTCCGGATGCACGCGCCAGTCGGCGGTGGTGCCCTCGGCGCCGCCGGCCAGCAGCAGCGGCAGCGGCAGGAGCGCGAGGGCGGACCGGCCGCCGCGGCGGGCCAGCCGGACCAGGGCGGTCACCGCGTGCGCGACCAGGTAGACCAGCGGCGCGGCGAGGAGCACGCAGATCGCGCCCTCGTGCAGGACCACGGCGGCCAGCAGCAGGGCGATGGTGGTCAGCCGGAACACCCGCCCGTGCGTGGACCGGCCGGAGCTGAGGGCCAGCCCGGCGGCGAGCACCGCCGGGAGCGCGACGAAGAAGAGCGCGCTGTCGGCCCGGCCGGTCGTCACGGCGACGGCGAAGCTGGCCACCCCGACGACGGCGACCAGTCCGGCCAGGAACAGGTTGGCCGGCTGGACTTCTCTGATCTTCACGCTGTTCCTCCCAGGTAACGGAGCGATCGCCCCCCGTTTGAGCGACCGCTCAAACGTACGGTAGACGGATTTGAGCGATCGCTCAAGTCGCGCTGTCGAGGCGTCATTGGCCACTTACGCGATTGCGGTGTAAGCATGTAATCAAGGCAATGACCGAGGAGGTCGTCATGCGCTTTCGTCCCGCCCCGCCCGGGGCACGCACCGAGCCGCCGCCCGCCGACGACGCCGCCGCCGCCTGGGTGACCGGAGCGGTGCCGGACGGGTGGTTCACCGAGCCGCCCGAGGTCGTGGTGGACCGCGACGAGATCATCATCTGGGGCCGGCTGCCCGAGCCGGACCTGCCGGCCGAGGCCACCGACGCGGACCGGGCCACCGCGCACGCCGGGCGGATCGCCCAGTTCCGGGCGAACACCCGGGACGACCGGATCCGGATCGCCCACCAGGTCGAGCACCGCTACCAGCGCAAGGTCGCCTGGGGTGCGCGCTGCGGCGACGCGTCGGAGCTGTGGACGCACCTGGCCGCCCCGGTGATGACCCGGCTGCGCCAGCCCGAGCGCCAGGTGCTGGACACCCTGGTGGACGCCGGCGTGGCCCGTTCCCGGTCGGACGCGCTGGCCTGGTGCGTCCGGTTGGTCGGGCAGCACACCGAGGAGTGGCTGGCCGACCTGCGCACCGCCATGACGAAGGTGGACGAGCTGCGGAAGCAGGGCCCATTAGGGTGATCACGTGCTATCCGAGGTCACCGCGATCCGTTACGTCACCCCGCTGAGGGAGGGCGGCTCACTTCCCGGGGTCGTCGAGGCCGACGACCTCGGGACGTACGTGGTCAAGTTCCGGGGCGCCGGCCAGGGCCCGAAAGCCCTGGTCGCCGAGGTGATCGCCGGAGAGCTGGCGCGCCGCCTCGGCCTGCCGGTGCCGGAGCTGGCCCGGGTCGAGCTGGACCCGGTGGTGGCCCGCGCCGAGCCGGACGAGGAGGTCCAGGAGCTGATCAAGGCGAGCGCCGGCGGCAACCTGGGGATGGACTTCCTGCCCGGCGCCCTGGGCTACGACCCGAACGCGCACCCGGTCGAGGCCGGCCTGGCCAGCCGGGTGCTCGCCTTCGACGCCTTCGTGGAGAACGTGGACCGCAGCTGGCGCAATCCCAACCTGCTGATCTGGCACGGCGGGCTGTGGCTGATCGACCACGGCGCCACGCTGTACTTCCACCACAACTGGGCGCGGGCGGAGAGCGTGGTGCACCGGCCGTACCGATGGGACGACCACGTGCTCGAGCCGTACGCCACCGAACTCGCCACCGAGGGCCCGGCGCTGGCCGCCCGGATCACGCCGGAGCTGCTCGCCGAGGTGGTCGCGCTGGTCCCGGCGGACTGGCTGGACGACGGCGACCGGGACGCGTACCAGCGGCATCTCGCGGCCCGCGCCGCCCGGCCGGAGGCGTGGCTGCCATGACCCGGACCCCTTACGAGTACGCGCTGGTCCAGGCCATGCCCCGGATCGAGCGTGGCGAGCTGATCAACGTCGGGGTGCTGCTCTACTGCCAGCGCCACGACTTCCTGGCCGCCCGTACCCACCTCGACGAGGCCCGGCTGCTGGCCCTGGACCCGGCGGCCGACGTGCCGGCGGTGCGGGCCGCCCTGGACTCCTGGACGGCGACCTGCCGGGGCGGCGGCGCGGCGGCCGGGATGAAGCTGGGCGAGCGCTTCCGCTGGCTGGTCGCCCCGCGCAGCACCGTCCTGCGGGCCGGCCCGGTCCACATGGGGCTGGCCGCGGATCCCGCCGCCGAGCTGGAAAGGCTTGTCGAACTGCTGGTCCGCTGATACAAACCTCCGACCACGAGGTTGCGAGGTTGCCATGGACAAGATGGAGCAGAACACCGCGAAGCGGGCGGACCGGCCGGTCCTGCTGGGCGTCGGGCGCGGGCTGCTGCCGCGGCAACGGTCAGCGCGGGTCCAGCCGGTAGCGGACGCCGCGCGGCGCGACACCGAGGGCGCTCGCACCGAGGCGTAGCCCGGCATCCTCGGCATACCGGACAGCCGGCCCGGCGCCGGCGCGGCGCCGGACGAACCCGTCTGTCGAGTGTGGTCCGGGCCATCGATGACCTGGTCCGTGCCCGGGGCCGGGTAACGGGCCTCGCCCGGCCGATTTTCCGGCAGACTGGGCGGATGCAGCTGCCGATCCAGCATCCGGTCAAGCCGATGCTCGCCAAACCCGTCGCGGAGATCCCGGCCGGCCAGATCTACGAGCCGAAATGGGACGGCTTCCGGTCGATCGTCTTCCGGGACGGCGACGAGGTGGAGATCGGCAGTCGCAACGAGAAGCCGATGACGCGGTACTTCCCCGAGGTGGTCGAGGCGGTGCTGGCCAACTTCCCGGAGCGGGCGGTGATCGACGGGGAGGTGATCGTCGCCGACACCGAGCGCAACACCCTGGACTTCGAGGCGCTCCAGCAGCGGATCCACCCCGCGGCCAGCCGGGTCAAGCTGCTCGCCGAGCAGACCCCCGCCGCGTTCGTCGCCTTCGACCTGCTGGCGCTCGGTGACGAGGATCTCACCGAGCTGCCCTTCGAGCAGCGGCGGGACCGGTTGCGGCAGGCGCTGGCCCAGGCGAAGGCTCCGGTGTACGTCACTCCGGCCACCGACGACCTGGAGACCGCCCGGCGGTGGTTCGCCCAGTTCGAGGGCGCCGGGCTGGACGGGCTGATCGCCAAGCCGCGCGATCTGACCTACCAGCCGGACAAGCGGGTGATGTTCAAGGTCAAGCACAAGCGGACGGCGGACTGCGTGGTGGCCGGCTACCGGGTGCACAAGTCCGCGGAGAACCGGATCGGCTCGCTGCTGCTCGGCCTCTACGACGAGCGGGACGTGCTGGTCTCGGTCGGGGTGATCGGCGCGTTCCCGGTGCAGGTGCGCGAGCAGCTGTTCGAGGAACTGCAGCCGCTGGTCACCGGCTTCGAGGGGCACCCGTGGGACTGGGCGGCGCACCTGCAGGGCGAGCGCACCCCGCGGAAGAACGAGGTGAGCCGGTGGAACAACGGCAAGGACCTGTCGTTCACCCCGCTGCGCCCGGAACGGGTGGTCGAGGTCCGCTACGACTACATGGAGGGCCTCCGGTTCCGGCACACCGCCCAGTTCGAGCGCTGGCGGCCCGACCGGGAGCCGCGGACCTGCACCTACGACCAGCTGGAGCGGCCGGTGCGGTTCGATCTGGCCGAGGTGCTCACCAGCCGCTGAGCGGTGGTGCCGGAGGCACCGGCTAGCCTGGGTGCCCTGCCGTCGAAAGGTCCGAGCCGTGCCCCGTCGTCCGCGTTCGGTGATCGCCCTGCTGACCGTGCTGGTCATGACCGCCGGGGGCTGCACGCTGCCCGCGTTCGCGCCGGACGGCGCCGACGACCCGGCCGATCCGGCCGGCGGCGCTGCCCCGGGCACCGCCTCGACACCGGGTGCGGCCGCCCATTGGACGCCCTGTGCCGGCGTGCCGGAGAAACTGGTGGGCAAGGGCGCGGCCGGGATGACCTACGACTGCGCCTCGGTGGCGGTGCCTCGCGACTGGGCAAAACCGGACAGCGGCGCCACCTATGACGTCGCGATGATCCGTATCCGGTCGAAAACCCAGAAGAACCGGATCGGGTCCCTGCTGATCAACCCGGGCGGTCCCGGCGGGTCCGGCATCGACACCGCCGTCTACCTCTCGTTCGGCCCGACCTTCGGCGGCCTGCCCACCGAGGTCACCGACAGGTTCGACCTGATCGGGTTCGATCCGCGCGGCGTGGGCCGGTCCAGCCCGATCAAGTGCATCAGCGACAGCGACCAGGACGCCAGCTTCGCGGCCGACCCGGATCCGGTCGGCCAGGCCGAGTTCGACAGGGTCGCCGCGCTGAACAAGCGGATCGCCGACGGCTGCGGCCGCAAGTACGGCGACCAGCTGCCGTTGTTCTCCACCGAGCAGGCCGCCCGGGACATCGACGCGCTGCGCGCCGCGGTCGGCGACAGCAAGCTGAGCTACCTCGGCTTCTCCTACGGCACCCTGCTCGGCGCCACCTACGCCCAGCTCTTCCCGACGAACGTGCGGGCCCTGGTGCTGGACGGCGCCGTCGACCCCACGGAGAACTACGTGCAGGGCTCGGAGTCGCAGGCCAAGGGCTTCGAGCGGGCGTTCCGCAACTTCACCGGGTGGTGCACGAAGCATCCGGCGAAATGCCCGATCTCCGCCGACCCGCGCGGCGCGGTCACCGACGCGATGGCCAAGGCGGAGAACTCCCCGGTGCCCTACACCGACGGGCGCAAGGCCACCGCCGGCTGGATCTTCGTCGGGCTGATCTCGTCGCTGTACACCGAGGACGGCTGGACCAGCCTGGCCAGGGCGATCGACGAGCTGCAGACCGGTGACGCCAAGGGCATCATGGATTTGGCCGATCAGTACGCGGAGCGCAAGCCGGACGGCAGCTACTCCAACCTGTTCGACGCCAACCTCGCGGTGAACTGCGCGGACACCGACGACGCGCCGACCGCGGCGCGGGTGCGTCAGCTGCAGTCGCAGTGGCGCAAGAAGTACCCGATCTTCGGGGCGCCGCTGGCGATGGGGATGCTGCCGTGCACGTACTGGCCGGGCAAGCGGGACCCGTACCCGGCCGGCAAGGCGGCCGGCGCGCCGCCGATCGTGGTGGTGGGCACCACCGGCGACCCGGCCACGCCGTACGAGAACACCGCCGACCTGGCCACCATGCTGGGCACCGGGCACGTGCTGACCTGGGAGGGCGAGGGGCACACCGCGTACCCGTCGACCCCCTGCGTGGTCAAGGCGGTGGACGGGTACCTCATCGGTCTGACGGTGCCACCGGAGGGGCTGCGGTGCCCGGCGAAATGATGCCCTCCCGCGCGGCCAGCTCCTCCAGCAGCCGGCGGACCTGACGCAGGTTGTCCTTCAGCTCCTCCTGCTCCTCGTGCCGGAAGGCGTCGTGGTCCACGATCAGCTTGCTGGCGAAGTGCGCGGTGATCAGCGGGATCACCAGCAGCACCATGACCGAGATGAGCAGCACCGCCATGATCCGGGCCGGCCAGCCGTGCGGGGAGATGTCGCCGTAACCGACGGTGGACGCGGTGACGACGGCCCACCAGAGCGAGTCGCCCATCGTCTTGCCCTCGAAGAAGGAGTAGAGACAACCACAGACGAAGATCAGGACCGCGTACGCGAGAACCAGCGTCTTCGGCGAGTTGGCCAGCCAGACCATTCCGCGGTACACCGCCCGCGGCACCCTGAGCAGCACGTTCATCAGATCATCGTGCCGGGACGGCGGGCTTCCGGAAAGCCCTGACAGACTGACGATCATGGAGTTCCGGATCGCCACCCGTGCCGACGTCCCCGCCGTGCTCGCCCTGCTCGCCGACGACGACCTGAGCCGGGAGCGCGGCTTCGGCGAGGTACCGGCGGAGGCCGGCCCGGAGATCTGGGCGGCCTTCGCGGCGATCGAGGCCGACCCGAACAACGAACTGATCGTCGCCGTCGAGGACGGCGCGGTGACCGGCACCTGCCAGCTCACCTACCTGCCCGGCCTGAGCCGGGGCGGCGCGTGGCGGATGCAGATCGAGGCGGTCCGGATCCAGGCCGGCCGGCGCGGCCACGGGCTGGGCGCCGAGATGATGCGCTGGACCATCGAGCGGGCCCGCGAGCGCGGCTGCCGACTGGTCCAGCTCACCTCGGACAAGAAGCGGGCCGACGCGCACCGGTTCTACGAGAGGCTCGGCTTCGTCCGCTCGCACGAGGGCATGAAGCTGGACCTGGAGAGGTAACGAGCCGTCCGGCGCACCGGTGACGAGGCCGCGACAAGCCTGGCATTTACTGACGGTTCGGGCGCGGACACGTTGCCGCGGGACCGGGTTGCCACGACTATCGGCGTCGCTCCCCTCCCGGCCCCGGCGAAGAAAGGACACGGCACCCGTGCAGCCGTCCCTCTCCATGAACGGCCCCCGCTCCCATCCCGGCGAGCCCAGCACCGTCGACCTGAGCGGCAGGTGCGTCGGCAACTCGTACGTCCTGGTCTGCCCGGTGGGCCAGGGCGCCACCGGGACGGTGTGGCGGGGCATCGACCGAGCCACCGGGGAGCAGGTCGCCGTCAAGCTGCTGCACGAGGGCCTGCTGCGGCAACCGAAGCTGGTCACCCGGTTCGTCCAGGAACGGACCATCCTGATGATGGTCCGGCACGAGAACATCGTCGGTGTCCGCGACCTGTTCAGCGCCGGCGAGTCGATCGGCCTGGTGATGGACTTCGTGGCCGGCGGCAGCCTGCGGGACCGGCTGCGCGAGCGGGGCACCCTGCCGGCCGCCGAGGCCGCGTCGCTGTCGGCACAGGTCGCCGCGGCGCTGACCGAGACCCACGCGCTGGGCGTGGTGCACCGGGACGTGAAGCCGGACAACGTGCTGCTCAGCGAGGACGACGACGGCGTACGGGTACGGCTCACCGACTTCGGCATCGCCCGGGTCCTGGACACCGCCGGCCTCACCACCCCGCACGCGATCATCGGCACGCCGCGCTACATGGCGCCCGAGACGATCAGCGGGGGCGAGGCCACGCCGGCTGCCGACGTCTACGCGCTCGGCATCATGCTCTACGAGCTGGTCTGCGGCTATCCGCCGTACGACGGCGAGCCGTTCGCGGTGCTGCACGGCCACCTGGAGGAGCCGGTGCCCCGCCCGCCCGGGATGCCCGAGCCGGTGTGGTCGGTGGTGCGGGACTGCCTCGACAAGGACCCGGAACGACGCCCGGCCGCCGCCCGGCTCCAGGAGGCGCTGCGCGGGCTGGCTCGCGACATGGCCGGGATGCCGGCCCTGCCCGCCCCGGCCGAGCCGCCCGGCGTCGACCCGCCGGTCCTGCCGGCGAGCCCGGCCCGGCCCGCTCGCCGGGCGCCGCGCAACCGCCCGCGGAGCTGGCTGTGGGGACGGCACGGCCTGGTGATCACCGCGGTCTGCGGCGTGCTCGCGGCCACCGGCTGGGGCGGTTACCACGCCTGGCAGCTGCTGGACGGGTTCGGGCGGGCACCGGCCGCCGCGCAGCCGGCACCGGATCGGGGCATCGCCGCCGGCCCGATGCCCTCGGTGACCGTCGTACCGCCGCTTCCGCCGGCCGCCGTCGCCGGCCGGGGGCCGGACACCGCCGCGGCCGGGCCCGCCCCGATCGAGCACGCGAGTTCCGGCCGCACCGCGCCGCGGGCCGGGGCCACCCCGATCGCCCGGGGCGCCGGGATCGGCGTGACGGCCGGGCCCGCCCAGATCGGCGCCTCCGCCGGTCCGGGCCGGGTCGGCGGCTCGGTGGCGTTCCACCCCTGGGTGTGCAGCGACAAGTACTCCTTCGACCTCGGCCATCCGATGCTGGTCCAGCCGTGTCACGCCCTGGGCCCGGCGATCCGCGCGGTCGGCCGGATGGAGGCGGTGCCCGGCGTGCAGGCCGACATCTCGCTGACCGTCCGGGACGCCGAGACCGACGAGGTCGTCGCCGGCCCGTACACCTGCTCGGCGCAGATGTTCACCGACGCGGTCCTGCAGCACACCTGCGGGCCCGTCGAGTTGCAGGCGCCGCACGGCGGCCGCTACGTCGTCGAGCAGAGCTGGGAGTACACCAACCGGCCCCTGCTCCCCGGCGGGTCGGTCCGCGGCCCGCAGTTCACCTGGTGAGTCAGGCCTCCCAGTTCGCCGGGTTCTTCTTGCTGGGCTGGACGCGGGGCGGCTCGCCCGGCATCTTCGGGTGGTCGGGCGGATAGGGCAGGTCGCCCAGCCCGGCCCTCTCGTCCCGCTCCACCCACTCCAGCAGCGGCGTCAGGTCGTGTGCCACGTCGTCGATGGCGGCGTGCGGGTCGCCGATCTCGGCGATCCTTTTCGGTACGGTGCGCAGGTCGAAGTCGTCCGGCTCGACCCGGGTCAGCTCATCCCAGGTGACCGGGGTGGAGACGGTGGCCCGCGGGTTGGCCCGCAGCGAGTACGCGCAGGCGATGGTCCGGTCCCGGGCCATCTGGTTGAAGTCCAGGAAGACCCGGTCGCCGCGCTCCTCCTTCCACCAGGCGGTGGTGATCGCCGACGGGTTGCGCCGCTCCACCTCGCGGGCCAGCGCGATGGCCGCCCGGCGCACCTGGACGAAGTCCCAGCGCGGGGCGATCCGGACGTAGACGTGCACGCCACGCCCGCCGGACGTCTTCGGGAAGCCCACCCAGCCCAGGTCGGCGAGCACCTCGCGGACCACGCCGGCGGCCGCGGTGACGTCGCCGAAGCCGAGGCCGGGCTGCGGGTCCAGGTCGATGCGCAGCTCGTCCGGGTGGTCCGGGGCGGCGGCGCGGACCGGCCAGGGGTGGAAGACCACGGTGCCCATCTGGGCGGCCCAGGCCACGTGGGCGAGGTCGGCGGGGCAGAGCTCGTCCGCCGTACGCATGCTCGGGAACCTGATCTGAGCGGTGGTGACCCACTCGGGCACGCCGCGGGCCGGGATGCGTTTCTGGAAGAACGTCTCGCCGTCCAGGCCGTCCGGGAAGCGTTGCAGCGTGGTGGGGCGGTCCCGCAGGGCGCGCAGGATGCCGTCGCCGACCGCGAGGTAGTACTCGAAGACGTCGCGTTTGGTGTAGCCACGCTCGGCGAAGACGATCTTGTCGGGGCTGCTCAGGCGCACGGTGTGGCCGGCGATCTGATGCTCTTCCGCGGCGGCTTTCGGCATACCCCGAGGTTATGCGAAAAGGCGAGGGTCACCCGACAAAGTCGGGTGACCCTCACAAATCGGACATGTTGTCGATCAGGCGGTCTTCCGCCGGCGGGTGTACCAGAGCGCGCCCGCGCCACCGGCCACCAGCATCGCGCCGACCGCGACCGTCGCGCCGACCGGGCCACCGGTCAGCGGCAGCGAGCCGGAGCTGACCCCGCTGCCCTTGGTGGTGACCGGCGACGGCGCGTTCGCCGAGCTGACGCCACCCGGCGCGGACTGGGCGCCACCGGTCGGCAGGCTCGGCGTCTCGGCCGGGCTCTCCCCGCCGTAGCCGGCGTGCCCACGGGTGCCGCCGGTGGTGGCCGGGCTCGCGGTGGCCGCCGTGACGGCCGCCGGCGGAGTGGTGGGCACCGCGGTGGCCGGCGCGGTGGTCGCCGCCGGCTGCTCGGCGCCGTAACCGGCGCTGCCCCGGTCCGGGCTGGCCATCACGACCGGGTGGCCCGCCTGAGCGGTGTCGGCGGCGAGAACCGGCGACGAGATGGCGAGCGCGGCGAAGGCGGTGACGCCGGCCGCGGGCAGTCCCACGGCCAGCCGACGAACAAAGCTCATGAGGAGTATCCGTTCTGTTGCGATTGCGTACGGTTGCATGGTCGCACGGGAGCTTAGCGGGGATTGCCCGTTTTACCCGAAAAGCACGCCCGGCGCGTCATCAGCTCGGAAGTCCACCGAAACGGTGACTACGCCACAAATGCGACAAAGCGAACACCTTGAGCTCGAACTGCGGGTCGGCCGCGAACAGGCCCCCGCTGTACGGCGCGTGCAACTGCACACTGGCCCCCGAGTCCAGGTAGACCGAGACCACGTTGCGCCGCCCGCGCCGTTCGGCGCGCAGGTCCACCACCCGGTTCCAGGGCGCCTCGCCCTCGCCGAGCAGCGACGACGTCCGGATCCCCCGGGTGCCCACCTCGACCCCGGTACGCCGTCCCGACATGATCCCCAGCGCGACCCCGAGCAGCAGCGGCGCCAGCACCAGCACCGCCCACGACCAGCCGGGCGGCCCCACCGGCCCGGGCCAGAGCAGGGTCGCGATCACCCCCGTCGTGACACTCGCCACCGCGCTCAGCGCGCCGAGATAGAGGCCGTGGCCGAGCGCTTGCTGGAAGGTCGGCCGGAACGTCGGGGATGCAGCTTCCATAGACGGCTCAACGGCCCAGCCAGGCGCCGCGCCGCACCGTCGGTGCGACGTACTTTTATAGGCATGGCAACCGAAGAGACCACGCTGCCCACCACCGAGGACGAGTGGCGGATCCGGCTGAACCCGGAGGAGTTCCGGGTGCTCCGCGAGGCCGGCACCGAGGCGCCCTGGAGTGGTGAGTACGTGAACACCAAGACCGAGGGGATGTACCGGTGCCGCGGCTGTGGCGCGGAGCTCTACCCGAGTGACACGAAATTCGACTCGCACTGCGGCTGGCCGTCCTTCGACGACGCCATCCCGGGCGCGGTCAAGGAGATCGAGGACCGCAGCCACGGGATGGTGCGCGTGGAGATCCGGTGCGCCCGCTGCGACGGGCACCTCGGTCACGTGTTCCGGAGCGAGGGCTTCACCCCGAAGGACACCCGGCACTGCGTGAACAGCCTGTCGATCAGGCTGGACCCGAAATAGGGGTCAGGCCCGGCCCGAGGTGAAGGCGGGCGCCGGCAACTCCACGTCCCCGGCGCCGGTGTCGAAGGCCACCAGGAACTGTGGCCGGTTCTGCGTCGCGGCGTAGATCCGGCCCACGTACTCGCCGAGCATGCCGAGGCAGATCAGCTGGACCGCGCCGAGCAGCAGCATCGCGATGTAGAGCGAGGTCCAGCCGGGCACCACCACGCCGAACGCCCAGGCCGCCAGGCCGCTGACCACCAGGCCCAGGCACACCACGAAGGTGACCAGGCCGAGCCAGGTGGCGATCTTCAGCGGCGCGGCCGAGAAGCTGGTCACGCTGTCCAGGCTCAACTTGATCATCTTGGTGAGCGGGTACTTCGTCTCGCCGGCCACCCGCTCGGCCCGCACGTAGGTGACCTCGCCGGCCGGGAAGCCCAGCGACGGCACCACCAGGCGATAGACCGGGCGCTGCTCGGGCAGGTCGTTCAGGGTGTCCACGACCGGGCGGCTCATCAGCCGGAAATCGCCGGCCTGGCCGCTCACCCACGGGCCGACCAGCTTGCGCATCAGCCAGTAGTAGGCCCCCGCGGTCTGCCGTTTGAACACCGTGTCGGTGCTGCGGTCGCTGCGCACGCCGTAGACCACGTCCAGGTCCTCGGTGGTGGCCTTGGCCAGCATCTCCCCGATCACCTCGGGCGGATCCTGCAGGTCGGCGTCGATGCTGACCACGTAGTCGCCGGCGGCCGCCCGCAGGCCCGCCGCCAGCGCGGACTGGTGCCCGACGTTGCGCCGCAGCTTCACCACCCGCAGCTGTGGCCAGGTGGCCCGCAGTTCCAGCAGGCGCGGCACGGTGCCGTCCGAACTGCCGTCGTCGACGGCGACGACCTCGTAGGTGACTTTCAGTTCGTCCAGCACCGGCCGGAGCCGGGCTACGAAGTGGTCCACCGCCGCACGCTCGTTGTACATCGGCGTGACGACGGAAAGGGTGACCATCATCGTCCCCCATAAGAACGATAAGCGCGAATGTGTCGGCAAACGACGCTAGTCACCGCTGGTAAAACTCACGTGTCCTGGCGCTGTGCCCCCGGGGAACAAAGGAGATCCTGGACCTCGTACCGGACACCGTTCGGCGCGGTCAGCCAGCCGGTCGAGGCGCTGACCGTCCACTCGGGACCCAGTTCCGGGGCGTAGACGTCACCGGTCACGTCCAGGTCGATCACCGTGCGTACGATATGGCCGGCCCGCGGCAGGAAGGCGGCGTAGACCGCGGCACCGCCCATCACCCAGAATTCACTTTCTCCGATCCGGTCAGGGTCGTGGACGACCTCGGCGCCGTCGGCCCGCCACGACGGGTCCCGGGTGAGCACCAGGTTGCGCCGGCCGGGCAGCGGGCGGCGGGGCAGCGAGTCCCAGGTGGCCCGGCCCATCACCAGGGTGGCGCCCATCGTCCGGTCCTTGAAGATCTGCTGCTCACCGGGCACCCGCCAGGGGATGTCACCACCGGCGCCGATCACCCGGCCGTGCGCCTCCGCCCAGATCATGTGCACCGTCATACCGCCACCGGAGCTTTGATCGCCGGGTGGTGCCGGTAGTCGACGACGGTGAAGTCCTCGTACGCGTAGTCGAACAGGCTGGGCCTCGGGGCGATCTCCAGCGACGGGAACGGGTAGGCCTCCCGGGAGAGCTGCTCGCGCACCTGGTCGACGTGGTTGTCATAGATGTGGCAGTCGCCGCCGACCCAGATGAAGTCGCCGGGGATCAGCCCGACCTGGTCGGCGATCATCCGGGTGAGCAGGGCGTAGGAGGCGATGTTGAACGGCACGCCGAGGAAGAGGTCGGCGCTGCGCTGGTAGAGCTGGCAGGAGAGCCTGCCGTCGGCGACGTAGAACTGGAACATCGCGTGGCACGGCATGAGAGCCATGTCCTGGAGATCGCCGACGTTCCAGGCCGAGACGATCATGCGCCGCGAGTCCGGATTCTTCCGGAGGGTGTCCAGAACCTCGGAGATCTGGTCGATGTCGCCGTTCTTCCCGGGCCAGGACCGCCACTGGAAGCCGTAGACCGGGCCCAGCTCCCCGTCCGCCCCGGCCCACTCGTCCCAGATCGTCACACCCTGCTCCCGCAGCCACCGCACGTTCGTCTCGCCGCGCAGGAACCAGAGCAGCTCCACGGCGATCGACTTGAAGTGCACCCGCTTCGTGGTGATCAGCGGGAACCCCTGGGACAGGTCGTAGCGCAGGCGCTCACCGAAGAGGCTGCGGGTGCCGGTCCCGGTCCGGTCGCTCTTCGGGGTACCGGTCTCCAGCACCCGCCGGAGCAGTTCTTCGTATTGGGTGTCAACGGCCATGCGCAGAAACTTACTAGGCGCGCAGCTTGCCGCCGATGGTGACGACGCGGCGCGCCAGGTGATCCAGGGCGGCGTACTGCACGTCGGTCAGCGGCGCGTCGTTCGAGCCGCCGGTGACGTGCGAGACGCCGTACGGGTTGCCGTCCGCGAACTTCAGCGGATCGGTGTACCCGGGCGCCACCACCACCCCGCCGAAGTGGTAGATCGTGTGGTACAGGGCGAGCAGCGTCGACTCCTGGCCGCCGTGCTCGGTCATCGAGGCGGTGAACCCGGCGTACGCCTTGTTGGCCAGCAGCCCCTGCGCCCACTGCGGGCCCAGCGTGTCGAGGAACTGCTTGAGCTGGCTGGCCACGTTGCCGTACCGGGTCGGGGTGCCGAACAGCACCGCGTCCGCCCAGACCACGTCGTCGGCGGTGGCCCGCGGCTCGTCCTTGGTGGTGTCGAAGTGCTGGCTCCACGCCGCGTTCGAGGCGATCGCCTCGGGCGGGGCCAGCTCGGCGACCTGCCGCAGCCGCACCTCGGCGCCGGCCTTCTCGGCAGCCTCCCCCAACCGCTGCGCCATCGCGTGCAGCGTGCCGGTGGCTGAGTAGTAGATGATGGCGAGCTTGACGTCTGTCACGATCAGGCAATCCCCCGGGGCGGCCCGGCGAAACGCTTATAGGCGCAGTTCACTGCCTTCCGGATCGTCGAACCAGACACCGCCGGTGGCCAGGTAGCGGAACTGGTAGTGCCCGGGTTCCAGGGGCACGCTGACCGTCCGGGTGCCGTTCCGGCGCACCTGCATCTCGTGTCTGCCGGGCTGCCAGTCGTTGAAGGTGCCCACCACACTGACCACCCCGGACGGCTCGTCCGCCGGGAGGGAGAAGGTCACCCGGGTCTTGCTGCCGAACAACTTGCTGCGCTTGATCATGGCGTCCTCCACAGGCCGTAGCCTCATGACTACAACGGCGGCACCGGCGGCGCGGTGACGACGCGCCGCATACGCTGTGCCGATGCACCCGCTACCGCACGACGAGTTCCGCGTGGCCTCGTTCCGCGACCTGCCCAGCACCACGCTGTACGACATCCTGCGTCTGCGCAGCGAGGTGTTCGTGGTCGAGCAGGAATGCGCCTACCTCGACCTGGACGGCCGCGACACCGAGCCCGGTACCCGACACCTATGGTTCTCCCATGATCGGGAGATTCGGGCCTATCTGCGGATTCTCGATGACCACGGGACGGAACGCATCGGCCGGGTGGTGACCGCCAGGAGCGCCCGCGGGGCCGGTCTGGCCGGGCGGCTCATGGAGCACGCGCTGGAGATCGTCGGCCATCGGCCCGCGGTGCTGGACGCCCAGTCGTACCTGGTGAGCTTCTACCGCAAGTACGGTTTCGAGCCGGCCGGGCCGGAGTACGTGGAGGACGGCATCCCCCACGTACCCATGGCGCGGGAGATCTAGCCCGTGTTTCGGAGTCCGACCGGGGCTGCGGCCGGACTCCGAAACACGGCCTAGGGAAGCGCGGCGACGATCTCGGCGACCGAGCGGCGCCGGCCGGTGTAGAACGGCACCTCCTCGCGCACGTGCCGGCGCGCCCGCGAGGCCCGCAGGTCCCGCATCAGGTCGACGATCCGGTGCAGCTCGTCGGCCTCGAAAGCGAGCATCCACTCGTAGTCCCCGAGAGCGAACGACGCCACCGTGTTGGCCCGCACGTCCGGGTACCCCCGCGCCTGCCGGCCGTGCTCGGCGAGCATGTCGCGGCGCTCCTCGTCGGGCAGCAGGTACCACTCGTAGGAGCGGACGAACGGGTAGACGCAGAGGTACGGCCGCGCCTCCTCACCGGCCAGGAACGCCGGCAGGTGGCTCTTGTTGAACTCGGCCGGCCGGTGCAGCGCCATCTGCGACCAGACCGGGGTCAGGTGCCGGCCCAGCGCGGTCCGCCGGAACAGCGCGTACGCCTCCTGCAGCGCGTCCGAGTCGCTGGAGTGCCACCAGACCAGCAGGTCCGCGTCGGCCCGCAGCCCGGACACGTCGTAGGTGCCGCGGATCGTCACGTCTTTCGCCGCCAGCTGCTCGAACAGCGCGTCGACCTCACCGGCCAGCTCGTCCCGCAGGGCCGGCAGCGGGCTGGACGCCCGGAACACCGACCACATCGTGTAGCGGATGGTGGCGTTCAGCTCGTTGATCCGGGCCGCGTTGGTCTGCTCGCTCATGCACTTGCCTCCAGGTAATCACTCACATCGTCCGCCGCCCGCTCGCCGCTGGCCACACACACCGGGATCCCGACGCCGTCCAGGGCGGCACCGGCCAGCGCGATCCCCGGGGGCAGCGCGGCCCGGGCCGCCGCCACCCGATCCGGGTGGCCCGGCGCGTACTGCGGGAGGCCGCCACCCCAGCGCTGAATCCAGGCCGCGGCGGGCGGCGGCAGAGGCCCGCCGGCCAGCTCGCCCAGCTCCCGGTGGGCGATCTCCACCAGCACCTGGTCACTGAGCTGCAGGCGGTCCTCCTCACCGGCCCGGCCGAGCGAGGCCCGGACGATCACCGGACCGTCCGGGGTGGCCAGGTGCGGCCATTTCCTGGTGAAGAAGGTGGCCGCCTTGACCAGGGTGCCCTCGCCCGGCGGCACCAGGAAACCGGACAGCTCGGGCAGCGGGGTGCCCGGCGGCAGCGCCATCCCGACCAGGGCGACACTGGCGTAGTCCAGCTCGCCGACGGCCCGCGCGGCGTCCGGCGCCGCCCCGGCCAGCAGGCGGGCCGCCGGTTTCGCCGGCACGGCCAGGACCACCGCGTCCACGTCGTCGGTCTGCGGCTCCGGTGCGGGGCCGAGCACGAGATGCCACCGGTCCCCGGCACGCACGATCTCGCGCACCGGCAGCCCCAGGCTGATCCGCGCCCGGGCCGCCATCGCCGCCGCGCCGACCAGCCGGCTCATCCCGCCCGCCACGGCCGCGAAGACCGGCTGGCCGGGCGTCCGCTTGCTCAGCGCCTGGGCGGCCCGGACCGCCCCGCGCAGGGTGTGCTCGGTCTCCGCGGTGCGGGCCAGCTGCGGCATCGTGGCGCGCAACGAGAGCCGGTCGGCCCGGCCCGCGTAGACCCCGCCGAGCATCGGGTCGACCAGCCGGTCCACCACCTCGGCGCCGTACCGCGCGCGGACCAGCTCACCGACCGCGACGTCCTGGCCGGGGGCGAGCAGCGGCCGGCCGGTGTCCCGGTCGGCGCCGGTCGCCGGGAGGGCCACGCCGTCCAGCGCGGACAGGTCGCCGGGCACGCCGACCAGGGTGCCGGCCGGGATCCGGGACAGCGTGCCGCCGATCGCCAGCGCGGCCGGCTGGGCGGCCGGGTGCACCAGGGCGTCGCCGAGGCCGACGCGACGGGCGAAGGTCACCGCCGCGGAGTCGCCGCCGTCGGGCGAGGAGCTCAGGAAGGACTCGGCGCCGCGCTCGACGGACACGCCGGCCAGCTCGCCGGTGCGCAGTTTGCCGCCCAGGGCGCCACCCTGCTCGTACACGATGATCTCGGTGTCCGGCGGGCAGACGTCCCGCAGGCGCACGGCGGCTGCCAGGCCGGCGATGCCGCCGCCGATGACCGCGATCCGCTTTCGCACGCTCCCACCCTCCCAGGCCGCGCCCCCGCCCGCTCAGCGGGGTCCGCGGGTGTGAGCTACCGAGCCGACGCCTCGTGGACCAGCGCCACCAGCCGGGTGAGGATCTCCGGGTCCGTCTCCGGCAGCACGCCGTGCCCGAGGTTGAACACGTGGCCCGGCGCCGACCGGCCCTGCGCGAGCACCCGCCGGGCCTCCCGCTCCACCACGTCCCACCCGGCGAACAGGATCGCCGGGTCCAGGTTGCCCTGCACCGCCCGGTCCGGGCCGATCCGCTTGGTGGCCACGTCCAGCGGGGTCCGCCAGTCGACGCCGACCACGTCCGCGCCGGCCTCGCCCATCGCCTCGAGCAGCACCGCGGTGCCCACCCCGAAGTGGATCCGCGGCACGCCAGCGTCCCGCAGGCCGCGCAGCACCCGCGCCGAGTGCGGCATCACGAACGAGCGGTAGTCCGCCTCGGAGAGCGCGCCGGCCCACGAGTCGAACAGCTGCACCGCGCTGACCCCGGCGTCGATCTGCGTGCGCAGGAAGGTGAGGGTGATCTCGGCGAGCCGGTCGAGCAGCGCGTTCCACAGCTCGGGCCGGTCGTACATCATCGCCTTGGTCTTCAGGTAGGTCCGCGACGGGCCACCCTCGATCAGGTAGCTGGCCAGCGTGAACGGCGCGCCGGCGAAGCCGATCAGCGGGGTCCGACCCAGCTCGGCGACCAGCAGCCGGACCGACTCGGCGACGAAGTCCACGTCGTCGGCGGTGATCGGCCGCAGCCGGTCCAGGTCGGCGGGCTCACGCACCGGGGCGGCGACGACCGGACCGGTGCCGGCCACGATGTCCAGGTCGATGCCGGCCGCGGCGATCGGCACCACGATGTCGCTGAACAGGATGGCGGCGTCGACGCCGTGCCGGCGGACCGGCTGCAGGGTGATCTCGGTGACCAGATCGGGCCGGCGGCACGACTCCAGCATGCCGATCCCCTCCCGGATCTTGCGGTACTCGGGCAGCGAGCGCCCGGCCTGCCGCATGAACCAGACCGGCGTGTGCGGACCGGGCAGGCCGCGACACGCACGAACGAACGGGGAATCCTCGAGAACGGTCACCGGGCCATGGTGCCACGTGACTGCTGACGCCCGGCGGCGCGGCGACGGCTGCCCGGGCGTAGATCGGCATACTCTTCCCCCATGGCGTCCCCCTCCGCTGTTCCCGAGCCGTTCACCCGCGCGGTGGCCGGGTTGCGCGCGGACTCGCCCCGGCCGGAGATCCTGCTCGAGGAGATCGCCGCGCCGCAGAAGCTCGCGCCCTACTCGTTCGCGCTCAGCGCCACCGTGCTGCGCTCCGGCGACGAGGTGGCCAGCGGCCGCCTCATCCTGCTGCACGACCCGGACGGCCACGACGCCTGGCGCGGCGACCTGCGCCTGGTGACACTGGTCACCGCCGAGCTGGAGCCGGACCTGGCCACCGACCCGCTGCTGCCCGCCGTCGCCTGGACCTGGCTCACCGACGCCCTCGACCAGCACGCGGCCGCCTACACCGCGATCGGCGGCACGGTCACCCAGACCGCCTCCACCCGCTTCGGCGAGTTGTCCGGCCCGGCGCCCACCGCCGACCTGGAGGTCCGCGCCTCCTGGACGCCGACCTCCGACGACTTCGCCGCCCACCTGTACGGCTGGTGCGCCATGCTGGCCTCGACGGCCGGCCTCCCGCCGCCGGGCGTCTCGTCCCTCGACCGCCACCGCGCCTCGGCCTCCTGAGCCGCACCTCGGCCTCCTGAGCCGCGCCTCACTCGCCTCCTGAGCCGACCTCCCGGGCCGCGCCTCACCCGCCTCCTGCGCCGCCGCCCCTCTGGACCACCTGCGCCGCCAGGCACACCGACCTCCCGAGCCGCCACCTCCAGCGGCCTCCCGGCACGCCTTTCCGCGCGCCCGAACCGCATCAAAACCACCCTCGCTGCCGCGATGCCGCCCGCTCGTCTCCGGATCCTTTTCCGGTACGACTCGGAGTCCCGTGCGAATCGGCTCGCGATGTAGCGGCCCACTCCGGACCGCGGCGCGTGTCGTGCGGGTCCGCTCGGTGCACGCGACGACCCGGCGCACTCACGACCACGACGCGTCGTGCGGGTCCGCTTGGCGCGCGCGACGCTCCGGCGCACTCACGACCACGACGCGTCGTGCGGGTCCGCTCGGCGCACGCGACGACCCGGCGCACTCACGACCGCGACGCGTCGTGCGGGTTCGCTTGGCGCGCGCGATGACCCGGCGCACTCACGACCGCGGCGCGGGTTCCGGCACCGGCTGGTTCCTGCGGTGGTGTCAGGCGTGCGGAGAGGGTCCTGAGGACCAGCCGGTGAGGCACGGCGGACCCGCACGACACGCGCCGCGGTCCGCCAGGGGCCGCGGCCTCGCGAGCCGACTGCCACGGTGCTACGAGTCGTACCGGAAAATGATGCAACCCATCCCCGAGACTGCCGGAAGTGATCAGCAGATCTTGAAGGTGGCGCACGCGGTGGCGATCGGGATGGCCAGGCCGATGCCTTCGGCGTCGCGGGCCTTGGCGGTGGCCAGGCCGACCACCTGCTTGCTGGTGTTGACCACCGGGCCGCCGGAGTTGCCGGGGTTGATCGGGGCGTCGAACTGGATGGTCGGACCGTCCGCGTCGTCCTCCCGGAAGGCGCTGATCACGCCGGTGGTGACGGTGTCGTCGAGGCCGAGCGGCGCGCCGACGACGACCACCTGCTGACCGGGTTTGACCTGTCCACCGGCCACCCCGAGCGGCTTGATCTCCTGCTTGGCGCGGAGCAGGGCCAGGTCCTTGCCCTCGCTCACCTTGACGATGGTGGCGTTGATCCGGGTGGAGCCGCGTTCCAGGGTGACCCCGCGGTCGCCGGCCTTCCAGACCGATTCGACGACGTGGAAGTTGGTGAACAGGTTCGCGGTGCCGTCGGCCGCCTTGGTGCCGACCGAGAACGCGGTGCCGGTGAAGTCGCCGGCCCGCACCCGGAAGACGCTGGGCAGGGCCGCCGCCGAGATGCCCTCCGGATCGAAGACGTTGGTGAGCGCCTTCTCCAGGTCGGCGCTGTGGTTCTGCGCGGTGGAGACGGCGGAGGCCAGGTCGTTACTGCTTTTGATCACCGACTCGATCCGGTAGGCCTGCCATCCGGTGACGCCGAGCAGCACCGCCACCAGGGCGATGACCAGCGGTTTCACCCTGCCCCTGGACCGTGCCGGGCGCGGATCCGCGAAGGCGGGGGCGGCCGACGCGGGCTGCTCGTAACCAGGCTGCTGATAGGCGGGCTGCGCATAGGCGGGCTGCTCATGGGCCGGCTGCTCGTAACGCGGCTGGTCGTAACCGGGCTGCTCGTAACGGGGCTGGTCGGGCTGGGGCTGGTGCGGGACGCGCGGCTCGGCGAAGCTCGTCTCGGTCCAGACCGGGCCCGGCTCCCAGGACCGCTGTTGCTGGCCGGCCCACGGGTCCTCCGGCCGGCGGTATCCGTCGCCGTACCGGTCCTCCGCGTACCGATCCTCCGGGTACCGATCGGCGTAGCGGCTCCGGCGCGGCTCGGGTGAACCGGCGGGCGTGAAGGGCTCGTAGGTGGCGGTCATGCGGCACGGCCTCCCGGGTGGCTTCGGCGTGGCACCCGGGTATACGGAGCAAACCGCGCAATGGTTGAACGCGGAAGTCGATCGAGAATCGGCGCGCCGGGACCCGGCTGCGCGCGGCAGGGGGGCGACCCCCGTACGGTTACGGAGTGACCGACGAAACACCCCTGCGCCGTCGGGACACGCCAGAGCCAGCAGGGGACGGACCGCACGCAGTGCCGCCCGACCCGAGTTCTGGCGGTTCCGAGGCTGTTCCCCTGACGGCGCCCCGCGATGGCACCCCGGCTCCGGTGGAGAGCGCTGCCGACCTGGCCGAGATCGTCGCCCGGATGGCGGCGGGCACCGGGCCGGTGGCCGTGGACGCCGAGCGCGCCTCCGGCTACCGCTACACGCAGCGGGCCTACCTGGTGCAACTGCGCCGGGCCGGGGCCGGCACCGTGCTGATCGACCCGCTGCCGCTGGACGACCTGCGCACCCTGGACGCGGCGCTGGCCGACACCGAGTGGGTGCTGCACGCCGCCAGCCAGGACCTGCCCTGCCTGGCCGAGCTCGGGATGAAACCGCGCCGGCTGTTCGACACCGAGCTGGCCGCCCGGCTGGCCGGTTTCGAGCGGGTCGGCCTGGCCGCGCTCACCGAGCAGCTGCTCGGCTTCTCGCTGGAGAAACACCACTCGGCGGCGGACTGGTCGACCCGGCCGCTGCCGGAGTCCTGGCTGACCTACGCGGCCCTGGACGTCGAGCTGCTCACCGACCTGCGGGACATCCTCGCCGCCGAGCTGGACCGGCAGGGCAAGGCCGGCTGGGCGGCCGAGGAGTTCGCCTCCCTGGTGGCCAGCGCGGACCGGCCACCGCGGGTGCGTCCCGACCCGTGGCGCCGCACCTCGGGCATCCACCGGGTGCGTGGCGCGCGGGCCCAGTCCCGGGTCCGCGCCCTCTGGTACGCCCGGGACGGCGTGGCCGCCCGCCGCGACTCGGCGCCCGGCCGGGTGCTGCCCGACTCGGCGATAGTGGCAGCTGCCGAGGCCGACCCGAAGGACGAGCGGACCCTGCTCGGCATCCCCGGGTTCGGCGGCCGTTCGGTGCGCCGGCTCGCCAAGATCTGGCTGGACGCGCTGGACCAGGCCCGGTCGCTGCCGGACGACGCGCTGCCGGTGAACCAGCCGGTGGAGGGCCCGCCCCCGCCGCACCGCTGGGCCGAGCGGGACCCGGTGGCCGCGGCCCGGCTGGCCCGCTGCCGGCAGGTCGTGGTGGGCACCGCGGAGACGCATCGGCTGCCCCCGGAGAACCTGATCAGCCCGGACTTCATCCGCCGGCTGGCCTGGTCGCCGCCGGACGAGATCAGCGCGCAGACGGTGAGCGACACGCTGCGCGGCTTCGGCGCGCGCAACTGGCAGGTCGGCCTGATCGCCGGCCAGCTGGCGGCGGTGCTGCCGGCGGAATAGCTCAAGGCGGGGCGGCCAGGGCCGATGTGTGAAGTTCCCGGTGGCCCTGGCACCCGCTAGTTACTGGCGAGTAGCATGGCCGACACATTTGGGTTCACGCCCGCATTGGAGGCTTGCTGTGCCCCGTGAAGTACGCGAGGTCGTCTTCGTCGACGGCGTCCGCACCCCGTTCGGCAAGGCGGGCGGCATGTACGCCGAGACCCGCGCCGACGACCTGGTGATCCGCTGCATCCGAGAGCTGATCAAGCGGAATCCCCAGCTCCCGACGGACCGGGTGGACGAGGTCGCGATCGCGGCCACCACTCAGACCGGCGACCAGGGCCTGACCATCGGCCGGACCGCGGCCCTGCTGGCCGGCCTGCCCAAGACGGTGCCGGGTTACGCCATCGACCGGATGTGCGCCGGCGCGATGACCGCGGTGACCAACGTCGCCGGCGGCATCGCGATGGGTGCGTACGACATCGCCGTGGCCGGCGGCGTCGAGCACATGGGCCGGCACCCGATGGGTGAGGGCGCCGACCCGAACCCGCGGATCCTGACCGAGAAGCTGGTCGACCCGTCCGCCCTGGTGATGGGCGCGACGGCGGAGAACCTGCACGACCGGCTCCCGCACATCACCAAGGAGCGGACCGACGCGTTCGCGCTGAACTCGCAGATCAAGGTCGCCAAGGCGTACGCCAACGGCAAGCTGCAGCCGGACCTGGTCCCGGTCGCCATCCGCAGCGCCGAGCTGGGCTGGGGCCTGGCCACCGTGGACGAGGCGCCGCGCGAGACCTCGATGGAGAAGCTCGCCACGCTGAAGACCCCGTTCCGCCCGCACGGCCGGATCACCGCGGGCAACGCGGCCGGCCTCAACGACGGCGCCACCGCGGCGATCCTCGCCGACGAGGCGACCGCCCGTGAGCTGGGCCTGCCGGTCGCCATGCGGCTGGTGTCGTTCGCCTACGCCGGCGTCGAGCCGGAGATCATGGGTTACGGCCCCATCCCGTCGACCGAGAAGGCCCTGAAGAAGGCCGGCCTCACCATCGACGACATCGGCCTGTTCGAGCTGAACGAGGCGTTCGCCGTGCAGGTGCTGGCCCTGCTGGACCACTACGGCATCGCCGACGACGACCCGCGGGTCAACCCGTGGGGCGGCGCGATCGCCGTCGGTCACCCGCTCGCCTCCTCCGGCGTGCGCCTGATGACCCAGCTGGCCCGGCACTTCGAGGAGCACCCCGAGGTCCGGTACGGCATGAACGCGATGTGCATCGGTATCGGCATGGGTGGCACCGTGATCTGGGAGAACCCGAACTGGGAAGGCTTCACGAAGTGATCGAGAACCCGAACGAGGTAGTGACCAAGGCGCTCGTGCGCTCCGTCCGGGTACCCGGGCTGGACAAGCCGGTCGCGCTGATCACCCTGGACAACGGCTTCGACCACAAGAAGCCGAACAGCTTCGGCCCGGCCGGCCTGAAGTCGCTGGACGACGCGATCACCGCGGCCACCGCGGCGGACCCGGCGTTCATCGCGATCACCGGCAAGCCGTACATCTTCTGCGTCGGCGCGGACATCACCGGCATGCCGCTGCTCAGCTCGCGCGAGCAGGCGGTCGAGCTGGGCGAGCTGGGTCACCGGGTCTTCGCGCGGCTCAAGGACAGCACCATCCCGACCTTCGCGTTCGTGAACGGCGCGGCGCTCGGCGGCGGCCTCGAGGTCGCCCTGCACTGCCACTACCGCACCGTCTCCTCCGGTGCCGCCGCGCTCGGCCTGCCCGAGGTCGCGATCGGCCTGATCCCCGGCTGGGGCGGCTCGCAGCTGCTGCCGAACCTCATCGGCATCGCCGGCGCGGCCCAGGTCATCCTGCAGAACCCGCTGACCCAGAAGGTGCTGCGCCCCAAGCAGGCCAAGGAGATGGGCGTCGCCGACGCGCTCTTCGAGGCCGCCGACTTCCTCGAGGACTCGCTGGCCTGGGCGGCCGGCGTCGTCAAGGGCGAGGTCACCGTCGAGCGCCCGGAGATCGACCGGGACATGTGGGACGGCGTGCTCTGGTTCGCCAAGAACCAGCTCGACGAGAAGCTGCACGGCGCGGTCCCGTCCGCCAACAAGGCGCTGGAGCTGCTGGCCCTGGCCAAGGAGGCGTCCTTCGCCGACGGCACCGCGGCCGAGACCGAGGCCCTCGCCGACCTGATCATGGGGGACGAGGCGCGCGCCAGCCTGTACGCGTTCGACCTGGTCCAGCGGCGCGCCAAGCGCCCGGTCGGGGTGCCGGACAAGTCGCTGGCCCGCAAGGTCACCAAGGTCGGCATCGTCGGCGCCGGTCTGATGGCGTCCCAGCTGGCCCTGCTCTTCCTGCGCCGCCTGCAGGTCCCGGTGGTGCTCACCGACCTGGACCAGGAGCGCGTCGACAAGGGTGTGGCGTACGTCACCGGCGAGATCGACAAGCTGGTCGGCAAGCGCCGCCTGGACGAGGGCACCGCGGCCAAGCTGCGCGGCCTGATCAGCGGCTCGGTCGACAAGTCGGTCTTCGCCGACGCCGACTTCGTGATCGAGGCGGTCTTCGAGAACCTCGAGCTCAAGAAGAAGATCTGGGCCGAGTTCGAGACGATCGTCAAGCCGGAGGCGATCCTCGCCACCAACACCAGCTCGCTGTCGATCACCGAGATGGCCGCCGACCTGGCGCACCCCGAGCGGGTCGTCGGCTTCCACTTCTTCAACCCGGTCGCCGTCCTCCCGCTGCTGGAGATCATCAAGGGCGAGAAGACCGACGACGCGACGCTGGCCACCGCGTTCGCCGTCGGCAAGGAGCTGAAGAAGTCCTCGGTGCTGGTCAAGGACGCCCCCGCGTTCGTGGTCAACCGGGTGCTGACCCGGTTCACCAGCGAGGTCTTCAAGGCCGTCGACGCCGGCACCCCGCTGGACGTGGTGAACGAGGCGTTCGACCCGATGGGCCTGCCGATGCGGCCGATCGCGCTGCTCCAGCTGGTCGGCCCGGCGGTCGCGTACCACGTGGGCGAGACCCTGCACCGCGCCTTCCCGGACCGGTACGTGGACAGCCCGAACCTCAAGCGCATCGTCGAGGCCGGCCTGCCGCTGCTGGTCGACGACGAGATCAACACCGAGGTCGTGAAGGTCCTCGAGGTCGGCGACACCGTGCTCACCGGTGACGAGGTGCGGGCCCGGGCCCTCGCCGCGCTGGCCGAGGAGATCCGGATCATGCTCGACGAGGGTGTGGTCGCCGAGGCGCAGGACATCGACCTGTGCATGATCCTCGGCGCCGGGTACCCGTTCCACCTGGGCGGGATCACGCCGTACCTGGACCGCAGCGGCATCGCGGAGCAGGTCACCGGCAAGCGGTTCCTGCCGTCCGGCCTGGCGAACGTGCGCCGCGCCTGACATCGGTTCCACCGACGCCCCCGCCCGGATGCCGGGCGGGGGCGTCTTCTTGTCAGACCGCACGGATAAGCTGCGCCGCACTACAACTGATCGTGGAGCCCGTCGATGTCGCAGGACCCTTACTCCGGCCAGCCCTTCCCCGGCGTGCCGAACCCGGACGTTCCGGGCTCGGTGCCGCCCGCCTACGGCGCGCCGCCGCCCGGTTACGGCCCGGCCCCGGAGCAGCCACCCACCCAGCCCTTCACGCCGGGTTACGCCCAGCCCGGCTACTCACCGCCCGGCTACGCTCAGCCCCAGTTCGGCCAGCCCGGATACGGCCCGCCCGGCTTCCCGCCGCCGGCGCCGAAGAAGTCCCGGGTCCTGCCGATCGTGCTGCTCTCCATCGCGATCGTGCTGGTGCTCTGCGTCGGCGGCATCGTGGCGATCGCCGTGCTGGCCGACAAGGAGGACACCGACGCCCGGTCACCGAAACCCGGGGTGTCGGCGACCACCGGCCGGGACACCGCACCGGCCGCGGACATCACCGTGGTCGAGCCGAAAACCCTCGGTGGCCGGCCGAAACTGACCACCGCCGAGTTCGCCGACATCACCAAGACGATGGAGGACGGCCTGCTCACCGGTTACCCGGGGGCCACCACCTCGTTCGGCGCGTTCTACGGCACCCCGGCCAAGAAGAACATGGTGATGGCGATCGGCGTGGCCGCCCCGATCCCCAACCCGGAGCTGGAGCTCAGCAAGAACATCACCAGCATGAGCCTGACCGGCATCTCGGTGGACGACATCGTCGCGGTGGACACCGGCTCCTACGGCGGCGCGGCCAAGTGCGGCAGCGGCAAGACCTCCGGCGTCGACCTCGCCGTCTGCATCTGGAGCGACAAGGGCAGCGTCGGCATGCTGGTGTGGTACTACACCTCGGTCACCAAGGCGAAAGCCGAGCTGCCCAAGCTCCGCGCCCAGATCGAGCAGGTGGGCTAACGCCCGATCCGGGGCACGCTGGCGGTCGCCGCCACCACCGGTGTGGTGTCGGCGGCCGGCAGCGAGACGGTGACCTCCAGGCCGCCGTCGGCCAGCGCGATCGCCGAGACCGTGCCGCCGTGCGCGTCGCAGACCGCCCGCACGATGGAGAGCCCGAGGCCGGAGCCGCGCGACCCGGTGCGTTCCCAGCCACCCCTGCGGAACGGCTCGAACAGGCCCGGCACCTCGGACTGCTCGACCTCGTGGCCGGTGTTGCCGACGATCAGCCGGGCCTGCCCGTCCACCGACGCGGTGCGCAGCCAGAGCCGCCCGAGCAGGTGGTTGTACCGGATCGCGTTCTCGATCAGGTTGCCGGCCAGCCGGTCCAGCAGGCTCGGGTCGCCGACCACCGGCGCCGCGCCCAGGTCGGTGGTCACCTCCAGCTTCATCCGCTCGGCCTCGGTCTTCACCGCCGACAGCGCGTTGTAGACGCTGGTGGCCAGGTCGGCGGGCACCTTGCGGACCAGCCGCCGGCCGGACTGCGCCTCCGAGCGGGCCAGCACCAGCAGCGCGTCGACCAGCCCGTTCGCCCGGGTCGAGGCGTCCCGGACCACCCGGGCCATCCGGCGGTACTCGGCGACGTCGGCGTCCGGGTCGCTGAGCGTCACGTCGATCTCGGTGCGCATCACCGCGAGCGGGGTGCGCAGCTCGTGCGAGGCGTTCGCGACGAACCGCTTCTGCGACTCGAACGCACCGGCCAGCCGGTCCAGCATCGCGTCGAACGTGCGGGCCAGTTCGGCCACCTCGTCGTCCGCCCCGGCGTACCGGATCCGCTGGTCCAGGGTCTCCTCGCCGAGCCGCTGGGCGGTCTGGGTGACGGTGTGCAGCGGGCGCAGCGCCCGCCGGGTCACCAGGTATCCCCCGGCGGTCCCGATGATGCCGATCGCCACCAGCGCGCTCAGGCCTTTCACCAGCAGCTCGTCCGAGGCCTGGTCGACCATCTCGGCCTGCCAGCCGCGCGCCTCCTCGACCCGGCCGTCGTTCAGCGTCACCGTCGAACCGGCCAGCAGCTCGTCGGCCGGGTGCAGCGACTCGTCGACCAGCAGCCAGGCCAGCACGACGAGCACCGCGCCGGCCGCGACCAGCAGGATCCCGTTCAGCAGGGTGAGCCGCAGCCGCAGCGTGGGCCGCATCAGCCGGCGCAGCAGTGCCGGGTGCTGCCCCTGATAGATCGTCACCCGGACACGACCCGGTAGCCGGCCCCGACCACGGTGTCGATCAGCGGCGGATCGCCGAGCTTCTTCCGCAGGGTCATCACCGTCACCCGCACCGTGGTGGTGAACGGGTCGGTGTTCGCGTCCCAGACCCGCTCCAGCAGCTCCTCGCTGGACACCACGGCGCCACTCGCCTTGAGCAGCACCTCCAGCACACCGAACTCCTTGTTCGTCAGGTCGACCGGCAGGCCGCCCCGGGTCACCGCGCGGCGCGCCGGGTCGAGCACCAGGTTGCCCACGCTGAACACCGGCGGGGCGGGCGGGGTGGCCCGCCGGCCCAGCGCCTGCACCCGGGCCACCAGCTCGTCGAAGGCGAACGGCTTGGGCAGGTAGTCGTCGGCGCCGAGCTGCAGACCCTCGACCCGCTCGGCCACCGAGCCGCTGGCGGTCAGCATCAGCACCCGGGTCAGCGCGCCGGACTCGACGAGCGCCGCGCAGATCTCGTCGCCGTGCATGCCGGGCAGGTCCCGGTCCAGCACCACCACGTCGTACCGGGTCACGTAGGCCATCTCGTGGCCCTGCAGGCCGTCGTACGCCACGTCCACCGCCATGCCGTGGCGCCGCAGCCCGCGCGCGATCGCGTCGGCCATCGTCCGTTCGTCCTCCACCACCAACACGCGCACCGCAGTTCCTCCGTCAAGCCGTCGGTAGGTGCAGGCTAGCTCAGCCGCCACACCCCGACGGTGGCGTCGATCCGGCGGCAGACCAGCGCACCGGTCGCGAACGCGCAGTCCCCGGTGACCCGGTCGGCCACGCCGAGCAGGCTGACCCGGCGGCGGGCGGGATCGAGCACGCCGTACCAGACCCGATCCTCGCCCGGCACGCTGCGGATCACGTAGGCCCCGGCTCCCACCGTCCGCCACAGCCCCGCCGAGCCCAGCACGTCGCCGGTCTCCGCCCGCACCACCAGCAGCTCCGGTTCGGCCACGTCCGGCCGGCCGACCAGCAGATAGTCGCCGGTCCGGGCGGCGTACTCCCAGCGGTCCGAGGACCAGCGCTCCCGGCCGGTCCGCGGGTCGATCACCAGGATCCCGCGCTGCGGCAGGTACGCGCAGATCAGGTCCCCGCAGGCGGCCGGGCCGCGGTACCAGCTCAGGTTGAGCCCGCTGTGCCAGATCGGGGCCAGCCCGGCGGCCGCGTCGTACCCGGTGGTGCCGGACGCCCCGGCGCTGATCAGCACCAGCTCGCCGGCCGGCCAGAGGCTGGTGTTCATCCCGTCCCGCCGCTGCGGCACCAGGGTCCGCGCGGTCCGCTGCCCGGTCCGGGTCCGGTACGTCGCCAGCTGCCCGCCGGTCGTCAGCGCGTACAACCGCTCCGGGAAGGCGCCGCCGGTGTCCCCGACCGCCACGTCGTCCCCGGCCGGCTGGTGCAGCGTCCAGCGCGGCCGGCCGGTCGCCAGGTCGAGCCCGTGCCAGTCGGCGTCCCGGAAGGTCGCGCTCTCCTCCCGGACCAGGGCCAGCCCGGCCGCCGGGTCGACGCCGAAGATCTGCGCGGGACGTTCCCAGAGCGGCTCGCGCACCCCGGCGCGCAGCGCGACGGTGGTGAACGTGGCGGTCCGCTCGTCCTGGTAGTTCACCAGCAGCCGGTCGTCCCCGGCGGTCAGCACCGACCGGACCTCACCGTGCACCCGGACGGTGTTGCTGGCCAGCAGCGTGGCCGAGGGCAGCGCGTAGGTCCGGACCGTCTGCTCCCGGACCGGGGCGCCCACCGGCAGCCCGGCACTGACCACGTAGAGCCGGTCGCCGGCCACCTCCATCAGGTAGCCCAGCCCGGCCGGGACGATCACCGGCGGCATCTGCGGCCGGGCGGAGGCGGCCCCGCCCAGCACCACCGTCAGCACCCCGGTGAGCAACGCGAGCAGGACCCGGCCACGGGCCGGCGGCGGCGGGTCGGGCACCCGGTCGCCGGTCCGCGCATCGCCCAGGTCGATCAGGACATCGCGCACGCCGCGCCCCCTCGTGGGACACCCTCAGTGTGCGCGCCCGCCGGACCGGACCGGTAGGTCCCCGCGCGGATCAGACGCGGAAGGCCCAGATCCGCAGGCCGGCCGCCGACCGGCAGGCCAGCAGGCGCCCGTCCGAGTCGCAGTCGCCGAGCCCGGTGCCGGCCACCCCGAGCCGGCGGATCTCGGCGTGCCCCGGCACCACCGCGGCGAACGCCTGCCCGCCCCGGCCCTCCGTGCGGCGCAGCAGCAGCGGCTGGTCGGCGGCCCCGGTCACCTGCCCGGTCCAGCCGCTCAGGTCGACCCGGGTCGCCCCGGTCCGCGGATCGCTCAGCCGCACCGGCTCGCCGGAGGCCGCGTCGGTCTCCAGCACGTACCCGGCGCGGACGGCGAGGTCGACGTCCTCCTGGACCTGCCACCGGGCCCGGCCGGTGCCCGGGTCGAGCACCCGCAGGTCGCCGTGCCCGCCGTCGCAGAGCACGCCCTGGCAGTCGGCCGGGTCGGCGAGCAGCTCGGCGTCCCGCGTGGTGCGGCTCCAGAGCTGCCGCAGGGTGCGCGCCTGGAAGGCCACCTGCCGGCTGGGCTCCCGGTAGCTGACCAGGGCGACGTCGCCGAGCAGCGACGAACTGGCCGGGCCGTGCCCGCCGAGCTGCGGCACCGCGGTCTCCCGCAGCACCGCGCCGCTGACCCCGGCCACCAGGGTGAGCGACCGGGACGAGGTGATCAGCACGGCCGGCTCGTCGCCGGCCAGCACGTCGACGGTCACCGAGCCGCCCGGCGTGGCGGTCCACAGCGTCCGCCCGCCGGCCAGGTCCAGCCCGCGGACCTCGGTGCGCAGCGGCGGCTCGGTGTGCGGCTCGCCGGTCGCCGAGAAGTAGAGCGGTCCCGGGTCGCCGGACTCCTGGTCGTACTCGGTGCCGGGGCGGAACACCCGGTCCACCGTGACGCCGGCGCCGCTGCCCGCCAGCACGCTCACCGCGATCGGCGACGACCAGCGGATCCGCCCGGTGGCCGCGTCCACGGCGGTGGTGGCCACCCCGGCGGTCAGCAGCACCACCTCGCCGGCCGGCCGGATCGTCACCGAGCCGGCCGGGATCACCCCCGGGTCGTCGCCGACCGGCACCCGGGTGGTCCACAGCCGGGCCGGCGGGCGGTCCGGGCTCCAGGCGCTCACCGTGGGCAGCGTCCCGGTGGTGTCGACGGTGTAGAGGCGACCGTCGGCCAGCTCGATCGGCCCGTCCGGGACGGCCGCGGCGGGCACCGCGCCGAGGTAGCGCCAGACGATCCCGGCGGCCGGGGCCGCGCCGCCCAGCACGGCGAGCAGAACCAGGGTGAGCAGCAGGCCGGTCCGGCGATAGGCGGCGAGCGGCGGGCGCGAGGTGGGCAGCGGGTCGAGCGGGGCGTCGCGGTCCAGCTCGATCAGCGTCAAGGCCACACCCTTTCCGGTACGGCGGTCAGCTCCCGCCGGCCGCCTCGTCGTACGCCCACACCACCAGGTCACCCGAGACGGAACGGCAGACCAGCCGGCTCGGGGCTGCCTCGCACCCGGTGACGCCGGTGGGCAGCTCGCCGATCGGGCGGAGCCGGCCGACGTCCGGGTCGGCGACCGCGACCATGGTACGCGCGCCGCCGTGCACCTCCCGGGCGACCAGCAGCCGGCCGGCGCCGGTCAGCCCGGCGAGCGGCCGCCAGCCGGTCACGTCGGCGAGGGTCCGGCCGGTCGCCGGGTCGACCAGGGCGGCCGGCTTGCTCGTGTCGGTGCCGTCCGGATACGTCAGCAGGGCCTCGCCGCGCCCCTCGACACCCTGCCATCCGCGGTGCGTCCACCGGTCGTCGCCGGTGGCCGGGTCGACGGCGCGGACGCCCTCGGCGCCCAGGAAGCAGGCGAGCGGACCGCAGGCGTGCACCTCGAGGGTGCCGTCGGCCGGCTCGGTCCAGAGCGGACGGAGGGTGACCGGGTCGAACGCCGAGACCTCCATCCCGTCGGTGCCGGGATGCCGGAGGATCAGCACGTCACCGGCCACCACCGGGTTGTCCGGCGCGTAGGTCGCCGCCGGCAGCACCCGGGTGGCCAGCGGCTGACCGGTGGCCAGGTCGTACAGGGCGGCGGTGCGGTCGTCGCGGATCAGCAGCATCCGGGCGCCGGTGTCGGCCGGGCCGGGCACGCCGGTCACCACCGCTGTGGACGGCACCCGGACCTGCCAGCGGGCCATCCCGGTGACCGGGTCGAGCACGTCGACCATCCCCTGCACCCGGCGGCCGGTGCCGGAGAGGCTGCGCACCCCGTTCACCGCGAGCAGCGCGTCACTGCCGGCGAAGGTGATCACACTGCGCCCGTTGCGCCATTCCCGGGCGCCGGTGGCCAGCGAGAACGCCGTGGTGCCCGGCTCGACGGGCCCGGTGCTCCACGGCCGCATCAGCACCAGCCCGCCGGAGGTGCGCAGCCGGAACACCGGGATCGACTCGCCGGCCCGCCAGCGCGCCGCCCCGCTCCCCAGGTCGTACGCGGTGAGCAGGCCGTACGACTGGACGAGCAGCCCGCCGCCGGTGATCAGGTACGGGTCGGCCGGACCCATCGGCACCCGCAACAGCTCGGTGAACGGCGGTCTCGGCGGGGCGGCCGAGGCCGCCGAGCCGGCCAGCAGCAGGATCACCAGCGCGACGGGGGCGAACCAGGCCGGGACGGTGGAACGCCGCGGTCGCTCGTAGGACTCCGGGACTCCCCGGTCGAGGCCGAGGTCGATGACCGTCTCCGCACCCATCCGTCAAAGATAACGGTTGGATAACGGAGACGCTCGTCAATCCTCGTCGGCGCACCCGGGTGCGACAGCTGCCGCCGCCGCGGTGTTCCCGGCGCGCTCCGGTCAGAGCACCGGCTCCCGCACCGCGTCACCGGCGTCCAGCCGGGACACCCACTCGGTCACCTCGCGGGCGATGTCCTGCGCGGTCAGCCCGAGCGACGCCAGGATCTCGGCCCGGGTGCCGTGCGGGTGGAATCCGGCCGGCACACCGAAGTCACGCAGCGGCGTGGTCAGCCCGGCGTCACGCAGCGCGGCGGCCACCGCGTCACCCACCCCGCCGGCCCGGATGCCGTCCTCCAGGGTCACCACCAGGCGGTGGGCGGCGGCCAGCCCGGTCAGCTCGGCAGGCACCGGGCGCACCCAGCGCGGGTCGGCGACCGTCACGCCGTACCCCTGCTCGGCGAGCCGCTCGGCGGCGTCCAGTCCGAGGCCGGCGAACGAGCCGACAGCGACCAGCAGGATGTCCTTCTTGGCGTCCTCGCGCAGCACGTCGACCTGGCCGACCCGGCGCAGCGCCGGGGTGTCCGGGGCGACCGAGCCGGTCGGGAAGCGGACGATGGTCGGGCCGTCGTCGACAGCGACCGCCTCACGCAGCTCCTCGCGCAGGGTGGCGGCGTCGCGCGGGGCGGCGATCCGCAGGCCGGGGACCACGCCGAAGACGCTCATGTCCCAGATGCCGTAGTGGCTCGGGCCGTCCGGCCCGGTGATGCCGGCCCGGTCCAGCACGAAGGTGACCGGCAGCCGGTGCATCGCCACGTCCAGCAGGACCTGGTCGAAGGCCCGGTTCAGGAACGTGGCGTAGACCGCGACCACCGGGTGCAGGCCACCCATCGCCAGGCCGGCGGCGCTGGTCGCGGCGTGCTGCTCGGCGATGCCGACGTCATAGGTCCGCTCCGGGTACTTCTTCGCCAGAGCGGCGATGCCGGTCGGCTCGGCCATGGCGGCCGTGATGCCGACCACGTCGGGCCGCTCGTCGGCGATCGCGACGAGCTCCTCGGCGAACACCTTGGTCCACTTCAGCGTCGGCGCGGCCAGCAGCTTGCCGGTCTCCACGTCGAAGGCGCTGCCCGGGCCGTGCAGGCAGTCCGCCTCGTCCTGCTCGGCGGGGCGGTAGCCGTAGCCCTTGCGGGTCACCGCGTGCACGATGACCGGGGCGTTGAAGCCCTTGGCTCGGCGCAGCGCCGACTCCATCGCCTGCTGGTCGTGCCCGTCCACCGGGCCGATGTACTTCAGGCCCAGGTCCTCGAACATCGGCTGCGGGCTGATCGCGTCCTTGATCCCGCGCTTGACGGCGTGCAGCACCTCGAAGACCGGCTTGCCGACCACCGGGGTCTGCCCGAGCGCGTCCTTGACCAGGTCGAGCACCTTCTCGTAGCCCGGGTTGAGCCGCAGGGTGGAGAGGTGGTCGGCCAGGCCGCCGATCGTCGGCGCGTACGACCGGCCGTTGTCGTTGACCACGATGACCAGCTTGTTCTTCGTGGCCGCGATGTTGTTGAGCGCCTCCCAGCACATGCCACCGGTGAGCGCGCCGTCGCCGACCACCGCCACCACGTGCCGGTCCTCGCCGCGCAGCGCGAACGCCTTGGCCAGGCCGTCGGCATAGGACAGCGCGGTGGAGGCGTGCGAGTTCTCGATCAGGTCGTGCTCGCTCTCCGCCTGGCTCGGGTAGCCGGTGAGGCCACCCCGCTGGCGGAGCAGGTCGAAGCCGTCCTGCCGGCCGGTCAGGATCTTGTGCACGTACGCCTGATGGCCGGTGTCGAAGAGGATCTTGTCGCGTGGGGAGTCGAAGACGCGGTGCATCGCGAGGGTCATCTCGACCACACCGAGGTTCGGACCGAGGTGACCACCGGTCCGCGACACCTTGGCCACCAGGAAGTCACGGATCTCGGCCGCGAGCAGGGTCAGCTGCTCCGCGGTCAGTCGCTTGAGGGCACCGGGGTCGGTGACGCTCGCCAGCAGGCCGGCCGGGGTCGAGGGGGAGTCGCTCATAGGCCGGAAGTCTATCGGGACACCGCGCGGAGGCGACCTGGAGCGAACGGACAGCCTGGATTCCTCCACAGCTCCTGCACATTCCGCCCTTCCGGTGAAGTCGTGTGATTCGCTTCACAGAATCGGGTAACCAGGGGCGCATGTCCGTCGATACCGAGTCCCCGCGACGCCGAGACCGCAGCCACTTCCTCTACCTCGCCGTGCTGCTCGCGATGATCCTCGGGATCACCGTGGGCTTCGCGTTCCCGGACTTCGCGGTGAAGCTGAAGCCGCTGGGCACCGGGTTCGTCGACCTGATCAAGATGATGATCTCACCAGTGATCTTCTGCACCCTGGTGCTGGGCGTCGGCTCGGTCCGCCGCGCCGCCCAGGTCGGCCGGGTCGGCGGGCTGGCCCTCGGCTACTTCCTGATCATGTCGACCGTGGCGCTGTCGATCGGCCTGGTGGTCGGCAACCTGCTGCACCCCGGCTCCGGCCTGCACCTCAGCGACGAGCTGGCGAAGACCGGCGCGGCCCAGGTCAGCAAGCAGGCCGAGGGCGGTGTCGACTTCGTCCTGGGCATCATCCCGGACACCCTGTTCTCCGCGCTGACCAGCACCCAGGTGCTGCAGACGCTGCTGGTCGCGCTGCTCGTCGGTTTCGCCGTGCAGTCGCTGGGCGAGCGCGGCGAGCCGGTGATCCGGGCTTTCGGCCTGCTCCAGCGGATCGTCTTCAAGATCCTGTCGATGATCATGTGGCTGGCCCCGATCGGCGCGTTCGGCGCGATGGCCGCGCTGGTCGGCGCCACCGGGTTCGACGCGCTGAAGAGCCTGGCCGGCATCATGCTCGGCTTCTACACCACCTGCGTGCTCTTCGTCTTCGTGGTGCTCGGGCTGCTGCTCCGGCTGGTCGCCGGGGTGTCGATCTTCCGGCTCTTCCGCTACCTGGCCCGGGAGTTCCTGCTGATCCTGTCCACCTCGTCGTCCGAGTCGGCCCTCCCCCGCCTGATCGCCAAGATGGGCCACCTGGGGGTGAGCAAACCGGTGGTCGGCATCGTGGTGCCCACCGGTTACTCGTTCAACCTGGACGGCACCGCCATCTACCTGACCATGGCGTCCCTGTTCATCGCCGACGCGATGGACCGGCCCCTCTCCGTCAGCCAGCAGATCGGCCTGCTCCTCTTCATGATCGTCGCCTCCAAGGGCGCCGCCGGCGTCACCGGCGCCGGACTGGCCACCCTCGCCGGCGGCCTGCAGAGCCACCGCCCCGACCTGGTGCCCGGCGTCGGCATGATCGTCGGCATCGACCGCCTGATGTCCGAGGCCCGCGCCCTCACCAACTTCGCCGGCAACGCGGTCGCCACCGTCCTGATCGGCACCTGGACCCACGAGATCGACCGCGACCAGGCCAAGCTGGTCCTCACCGGAGCCGCCCCCTTCGACGAGTCCACCTTCGACGACGACCCGCACTCCACCGAACCGGCGGCAGCCATGGCCTCCACCAGCCCTGGCACCAGCCCCGGTGCCACCACCGGCAACGGCCTCGGCACCAGCACCGGCTCCGGCCCCGACGCGCCGCCCGCGCACCGGTCGGAGACCCCCTGACCGGACGCCCCCGCTCGCTCGCGAGGAACCACCCGGGCCGAGCCCACCCTCGGCCCAGCCCCGGCCGGACCCCACCCCAACCGGGGGCAGACCACCCACAACCCACGATCCCGAAAAACCACCAGCCCCGCCGCCCCGGCTGTGGACAACCCGGCGCTGTGGAAAACGCCCCCGGCGTACCGAAAACCGCTTCCCACCCCGCTCCCCCGCACCCACCGGCTGACGACCGCACCGGAAACCCGCCCACCCCGCCGCCCGGCCGGACCCGCACATCGGGCATCCTGGGGGTAAGCAGCGACTGGCGGCACGAGGATGGTCCCAACCATCGGGGAGCTCGTCACGGGAGTCGTCCGCCTGGGCTCCCCGTCCGAGGAGCAGACAGCATGACCACCGAAACCACCGGCGCCCGCCTCCTGCCCGGAGCGCCGGTCGCCGAGGCCGTCCTGGCCGACGTCCGGGACCGGGTCGCCCGGCTCAAGGAGCGCGGCGTCCAGCCCAGCCTGGCCACCATCCTGGTCGGCGACGACGACGCCAGCGCGGGCTACATCCGGATCAAGCAGAAGCAGGCCGGCGAGCTCGGCTTCGAGTCCCCGCACCGGCACCTCTCCGGCGACGTCACGCAGGCCGACCTGCTCAAGGTGATCGCCGAGTTCAACGACGACAAGAGCGTGCACGGCGTCCTGATCCAGTACCCGATCCCGGGCCACCTGGACTACGACGCCGCCCTGCAGACCCTCGACCCGGACAAGGACGTCGACGGGATGCACCCGCTCAACATGGGCCGGCTCGCTGTCGGCCTGCCCGGCCCGCTGCCCTGCACGCCGGCCGGCATCGAGGCGCTGCTCGCCCACCACGGCATCGAGGTGGCCGGCCGCGAGGTGGTCATTCTCGGTCGCGGCGCCACGCTGGGCCGCCCGCTCGCGATGCTGCTCGCCCAGAAACGCCCGACCGCGAACGCCGCCGTCACCGTGGTGCACACCGGTGTCAAGGACTGGCCGCGCTACACCAAGCGCGCCGAGATCCTGATCGCCGCCGTCGGCGTCCCGCACATCATCCAGCCGGAACACGTCAAGCCGGGCGCCACCGTCATCGGCGCCGGCGTCCGCTACGAGGGCCGCCGCCTCCTCCCCGACGTCGACGAGTCCTGCGCCTCGGTGGCCGGCGCCATCACTCCTCGGGTCGGCGGCGTCGGCCCCACCACCGTCGCCATGCTGTTCCGCAACGCGGTCGCCGCCGCCGAGCGCGCCAACCCGTGATCAGGCCCGCCGCGTAGGTAGCACCCACCGCACACTCCCGCGCCCGGCGCCCTCCAGGAAAACCATCCTGCCGGCGCCGGGCCGCCCTTTCCCAGGCCGATTTCCGGTACGGCCGGAGCCGCGCCGAACTACCGGCCTTTTCCACAGTCCCGCGCTGTCCACAGCCCGCCCGCGCGCCCCCGCCCCCACCCGCCACACTGTTCAGCGGGGGCCTCCCCCAGGGAGGGTGGGCCGGCGAGCGCGGGCCTGCGAGCGCGGGCAAGCCGGACGATCCCGCACGAGGACCCCAAGCCGGCGAGCCCCCGAACAAGCCCTGAGCCCGGCAAGCCCACAAGCAGGCCGCGCAGTCCTGCGAGCAGGCCGCACACCGAGCAGTCCAGCGCGCAACCCGCAGGCCGCGCAGTCCAAAGCGCAGGCCGCACGCCGCCCAGTCCTGCGAGCAGGCCGCACACCGGGCGATCACGAAGCAGGCCGCAGACCGGGCACCTTGAAGCCCATCCCGAACCAGGCAAGCCGCAAACGCGCCGCAAGCCGGACCGCCCCCACAAGCACCCCAGGCCGACCAAGCCTTCGGCGCCCCAACCGGGCAACCCCACAAGCCGAGCGAGCCTGTCAGCGGCTCACCAGCACACCCGAGACACCCGCCGGCGAGCAAACCCACCCGAAGCAGGCCGGCCCGACCGACAACCGGGTTCAGGCCGGCAGCAGCAGGGCCACGCACTCCACATGCTGCGTCATCGGGAAGCAGTCGAACGCCCGCAACTCCGCCAGTTCCCAGCCGAGGGAGCGGAACGTCTTCACGTCCCGCGCCAGCGCCGCCGGGTCGCAGGCCACGTACGCGACCGCCCGGGGCTCGGCCGCGACGATGCCGCGGACCACCTTGGCGCCGGCGCCGGACCGCGGCGGGTCGAGCACCACCAGGTCCACCGGGCCGGTGACCCGGCGGCGGCTCAGGGCCGTCTCCACCCGGGCCGCGACCACCTCGACCTGCGGCAGACCGGCCAGTTCGGCGCGGGCCGCGGCGACGCCGAGCGGTGACGACTCGACCACGGTGGTCCGGGCGCCGGTGCGCTCGGCGACGGCGGCGGCGAAGAGGCCGGCTCCGCCGTACAGGTCCCAGGCGATCTCGCCCGGGGCGGGACGCAGCATCGCCAGAACCGCCTCGGTCAGTGTCGCGGCGGCGGCCGGGTGCACCTGCCAGAAGCTCTCCGGGGCGATCGCCCAGGAGCGCTCGCCCACGACCTCGGTGATCTTTTCCGGACCGGAGAGCCGGACCAGCCCGGCGCCGCCCATCTCCTCGGTGGGGTCGTCGGCGGCCGATCCGGACGTTCCGGCGGGGCGGTCGAGGACCGCGACGTCGCCACCGGTGGCGGCGACCGCCTGCACCGCGTTGCTGGCCGGCCACTGGTGCCGGAGCAGGTCGAGCTCCTGGATCGCCGGGTGGGCGATCAGGCAGCGGTCGATCGGGACCACCTGGTGCGAGCGGTGCTGGAGCAGGCCGGGGCGGCCGGCCGCGTCGATCGCGTAGCGGACCCGGGTACGCCAGCCGAGCAGGCCGGCTTCGCCCGGGGTGAGCGGCTGCACGCGTACCGAAAGCCGGTCCTGGTCCTCGGGGGTCAGTCCGGCCAACCGGCTGAGCTGTTCGCGGACCACCTCCGTCTTCCACCGCAGTTGCGCGTCGGCGGAGACGTGTTGCAGGTCGCAGCCGCCGCAGCCGCCCGGATGGGCGAACCGGCAGGGAGCCTGGACCCGGTCCGGCGACGGCTCGTGGATCTCCACCGCGTCGGCTCGCAGGTAGCCGCGGTGCCGCTCGGTGATCTCCGCGGTGACCCGCTCACCGGGCAGCGCGTGCCTGACGAAGACGACCCGGCCGTGCGGACCGCCGAACCTGGCCACGCAGTGCCCGCCGTGCGCCGGCGCACCCACCGTCAGCTCGATCCGGTCACCCTCGACAAGATCATCCGCAGGTGAGGCGGGAACCACGCCGGAGACCGGAGCGGCGGAGGCCGGGGAGGTCACGACTTCTCCTCGATTGGCTGATCGGAAACGGCCTTGGTCTCGGTCGGGTGAAAGCGCGGCCCGCGCGCCGGCGCCCGGCTCAGCCCACGATCCAGCCGGTCCAGGTCGCGGTCCTGGCTGGAGCGCAGCTGCCACGGCACGCTGGTCACCATCACGCCGGGCTCGAAGAGCAGCCGCCCTTTGATCCGCAGCGCGCTCTGGTTGTGCAGCAGGTTCTCCCACCAGCGGCCGACCACGTATTCCGGGACGAAGACGGTGACCACGTCGCGCGGCGACGCGCGGCGCACGCTCTTCACGAAGTCGATGATCGGCTTGGTGATCTCCCGGTACGGCGAGTCGATCACGGTGAGCGGGACGGGCAGCTCCCGGCGCTCCCACTCGGCCTGGATGTTGCGGGTGTCCTTGTCGTCGACGTTCACGGTCACCGCCGTGATGGTGTCCGGCCGGGTCGCCTGCGCGTAGGCGACCGCCCGCAGCGTCGGCAGGTGCACCTTGCTGACCAGGATCACCGCGTGGTTGCGGGACGGCAGCACCGGGCGCTCCTCGGTGGGCTGCAGTTCCTCGGAGACGCGTGTGTAGTGCCGGTGGATGGCCAGCATCAGGACGTAGAACACGACCATCGCGGCGATCGCGATCCAGGCACCGAGCATGAACTTGGTGATCAGTACGACGATGAGCACCGCTCCGGTCAGGCCCATGCCGAACGCGTTGATCGACCGGGAGCGGATCATCCGGCGCCGGCGTTCCGGGTCGCGCTGGATCCTGAGCAACCGGTTCCAGTGCCGGATCATGCCGCCCTGCGACAGGGTGAACGACACGAACACGCCCACGATGTAGAGCTGGATCAGCCGGGTGGTCTCCGCCTGGAACGCCAGGATCAGCACGATAGCGGCGGTGGCCAGGAAGACGATGCCGTTGCTGAACGCCAGCCGGTCGCCGCGGGTGTGGAACTGCCGGGGCAGATAGCGGTCCTGCGCCAGGATCGAGCCGAGCACCGGGAAGCCGTTGAACGCGGTGTTCGCGGCGAGGAACAGGATCAGCGCGGTGATCCCGCCGGTCACCAGGAAGAGCAGCGAGCCCTCGCCGAACACGGTCTGGGCGAGCTGCGCGGTGACCGTCTTCTGCTCGTAGAAGCCCGGGTTGGTGACGATCTGCGTGGTGGGGTCCTCGACGTACTGCAGATGGGTCATCCGGGCCAGCAGCACGATGCCGGCGAGCATCACGATCGCCAAGGCGCCCAGCAGCAGCAGCGTGGTGGCGGCGTTCTTGCTCTTCGGCGGCTTGAAGGCGGGCACGCCGTTGGAGATCGCCTCCACGCCGGTGAGCGCGGCACAGCCCGAGGAGAACGTCCGCAGCAGCAGGAAGACGAACGCGAAGCTGGTCAGGTGGTGTTCCTCGGCGGTGATGGTCAGGCCGGCGCTGGGCGCCCGCAGGTCCTCGCCGAGGATGAAGATCCGGAACAGGCCGGTCCCGATCATGCCGAGGATGACCAGGATGAACAGGTACGTCGGGACGGCGAACGCCACCCCGGCCTCGCGCAGGCCGCGCAGGTTGAGCGCGGTGAGCAGGACGACCGCCCCGATCGCGACGCCGACCCGGTTGTCGGCCACCCAGGGCAGGACCGAGCCGAGGTTGTTCACCCCGGAGGAGACCGACACCGCGACGGTGAGGATGTAGTCCACCAGCAGTGCGCTGGCCACCCCGAGCCCGGCGCGCGGCCCGAGGTTGACCGTGGCCACCTCGTAGTCACCGCCGCCGGAGGGGTAGGCGTGCACGTTCTGCCGGTAGCTGGCGACCACGGTCACCATCACCACGGCGACTGCCAGCGTCACCCACGGAGAGATCGCGAAGGCCGCGGCCCCCGCGATGGAGAGAGTCAACAGGATCTCGTCGGGCGCGTACGCCACGCTGGACAGCGCGTCGCTCGCGAAGACCGGCAGGGCGATCCGCTTGGGCAGCAGCGTGTGCTGCAGCTTGTCCGAGCGGAACGGCCGGCCGAGAAGCAGCCGCTTGGCTAGGGAGGTGGTACTTGCCACGACTGCCAAGAGTACGACCGGGCGTGATCCGGCGCCGCCCGCCCCGGACGAACCGCGGCAGAGAGGCATGGGAGGCTCAGCAAGGACGGTAGGCGAACGGGAGGACACGTAGCCGTGCACGTGGTGATCATGGGGTGTGGCCGGCTCGGTTCCACGCTGGCGCAGAACCTCGACGCACGGGGCCATCAGGTCGCCGTGATCGACCAGAACGCCGACGCGTTCCGGCGGCTGGGCTCGGACTTCGGCGGTCTCACCGTCAACGGGATCGGCTTCGACCGGGACGTGCTGCGGGCCGCCGGCATCGAGCGGGCGGACGCCTTCGCCGCCGTCTCCAGCGGCGACAACTCGAACATCATCTCGGCCCGGCTGGCCCGTGAGACGTTCGGCGTCTCCCGGGTGGTCGCCCGGATCTACGACGCCAAGCGCGCCCAGGTGTACGAGCGGCTCGGCATCCCGACCGTGGCGACCATCCGCTGGGCCGCCGACCGGATGTTCCGCTACCTGGCGCCCGAGGAGCGCTTCGAGGTGTTCCGCGACCCGACCAGCGTGGTCAGCATCGTCGAGGTGCCGCTGCACCGGGACTGGGTGGGCCGGACGGTGAAGAGCCTGGAGGAGGGCACCGGCGCCCGGGTGGCCTATCTGATGCGCTTCGGGATGGGCTCGCTGGCCCAGCCGTCCACCGTGCTGCAGGACGGCGACCAGGTGTTCATGCTGGTCACCGACGACACTGTGAGCAAGGTTCTGGACATCGCCGGGCGCGCCGGAAACGAAGGGCACTGACATGCGCATCGCCATCGCGGGAGCCGGCAACGTGGGCCGGTCGATCGCTCAGGAACTGATCGGCAACGGGCACGAGGTGATGCTGATCGAGCGGCAGCCGCGTCAGCTCTGCCCCGAGCGGGTGCCCGAGGCGCAGTGGATCCTCGCCGACGCCTGCGAGCTGAGCAGCCTGGAGGAGGCCGACGTCGCGTCCTGCGACGTGGTGGTCGCGGCCACCGGCGACGACAAGGCGAACCTGGTGGTGTCGCTGCTGGCCAAGACCGAGTTCGCGGTCGGCCGGGTGGTGGCCCGGGTGAACCGGGCGGAGAACGAGTGGCTGTTCACCGAGCAGTGGGGCGTCGACGTGTCGGTCAGCAAGCCGCGCCTGATGGCCGCCCTGGTCGAGGAGGCGGTGACGGTCGGCGACCTGGTCCGGCTGATGACGTTCCGGCAGGGTGAGGCCAACCTGGTGGAGATCACCCTGCCGAAGAACGCGCCGTACGAGGGCAAGCCGCTGCGCTCGGTGCCGATGCCCCGGGATGCCGCGCTGGTGGCGATCCTGCGCGGCAAGCGGGTGGTGGTGCCGACGCCGGACGACCCGTTGGAGGCCGGCGACGAGCTGATCTTCGTGTGCACCACCGAGGTGGAGGATCAGATCCGCGCCGTGGTCCTGGGCAGCAGCCCGGCCTAGGCCTCTTGCAGGTCGGGCCGCTGGGTCGAGGTGACCCGGTGGATGGCCCAGGCGGTGAAGGCGAACGTCGCGGCGTAGATCGGCCAGCTGATCAGGATCCGGACGATGCCCAGGGCGTTCGCCTCGCCGAGCCGCCACAGGTAGAACTGGATCCCGGCGCGCAGGGCCAGCGACGCCACCCAGAGCAGGGTGAGCCACTGGAAGGTCCGGAACAGCCGGGTGTTGCCGAACCAGTCCTGCCGGCCCTTGTTGGCCATGATGCCCCAGGCGTACCCGATCAGCGGTTTCCGGAACAGCACCGAGAGCAGCAGCGCGGCGGCCTGCCCGAAGGTGAGCAGGATGCCGGGCAGGTAGAAGTTCTTCGCGTCGCCGCTCTTCCAGGCGAAGTAGGCGCCGAGCGCGATGCCGAACAGCCCGTTGACCGCGTGCCGGACCGGCTGCTTGCGGGCCAGCCGGACGCCGCCGATGGCGAGCGCCGAACCGACCGACCCGATGATCGCCCAGAGCAGGGCGGTCTGTTTGTCCAGACCCGCCACCGACTCGCCGAGCAGCACGTTGAACAGCACGAAGGCGAGCACCGGGATGCTCGACTCGATCAGCCCGCGCACCCCGCCGAGCTGCTCGGCGATCTGCTCGCTGAGCGGCGGGAGGGCCTCCTCGTCGTCCGCCTCGGCGGCCGGCACCGGGTGCAGATCGAGCTCCTCGACGATGTCCTCGGCGAGCCGCTCCTCAACGGTTTCGTGCGCCACATGGCGCGGCTCGTTGCCGGGTGTCACCGGGGCGCCTCCAGCTCGTAGAACGGGTTGTAGATGACCTTGCGGTCGTCCCGGATCGCGATCCGGCCACGCGCGGTGAGCTGGCGCCCGGGCTCGATGCCGGCGATCGACCGGCGGCCCAGGAACACCAGCGTGACCACGTCGCTGCCGTCCCAGAGGTCGGCCTCCAGGGTGGGCAGGTTGGTCCGTGGAGTGTACGCCACGGTGCGCAGTCGCCCGGACACCGAAACGACCTGTCCCCGCCGGCACTGGCCGGCGGGCATCGCGCCACATTTCGCCGAGTCCCGCTGCAGCTCCCGAGCGTCGAGCTCGGAATCGGTGGCGGTGAGCCGGTCCAGGAACCGGCGCAGGCCGGTCCGCTCCTCCGTGGTCATGACTTCACGGTAACCCCATCCGGTCTCAAACTTGCTGTCCGGGGCCCTGCTCGGCCATCTCCTTCGGCAGCCGCAGCGGGAGCGGCTCCCGGACCGGCCGGGGTTCGTTGTCGCGGACCACGACCAGGCCCTCCAGCGCCTCGCCGAGCACACCCTCGCGGGACGTGTCGGCGGCCGCGGCGCCCTGGAACAGCGCCCGGACCATCCAGCGCGGGCCGTCCACGCCGACGAAGCGCACGTCGGCCTGGCCCTCCGGGGTGTTCACCCGGGCCAGCAGCTCGGTGCCGTACCGCCCGGTGAGCTCCTGCGGCTGGACGCCGTCCTCGCGCATCGCGACGGCGATCTCCTCGCGGACCTCGTCCCAGATGCCCTCGGTCCGGGGCGCCGCGAACACGCCGAGCTGCAGGGCGCTCTCGCCGTCGACCAGGACGACCTGCTCGACCCCGCCCTCGGGGTTGGCCTGCACCCGCACCTCGACGCCCTCGATCGCCGGGATCTGCAGGCTGCCCAGGTCGAGCCGCTGCACGCCGGCCGGGGCGTACTTGAGGTCCCACGGGCCGTACTCGGGCGCCGGGGCTTCCCCGTCGGCCGCCAGGCTCTGGGCGAGCGCCTTGGAGGGCGGCGCGTCGGCCGCGCGTACGTGCTTGGCGCCCTCGCGCTTACGGGAGAACATCACTGCCAGCCTTTCCTTCACCAAAGCCACCGGTCGAACCGTGCCCGCCGGCGCCCCGCGCGGTGTCGTCGAGGGTCTCCACCAGGTGGAACACCGCTCGCTCCACCCGCTGGACGACGAGCTGGGCGATGCGGTCACCACGGGAGATCTTCACGGTCCGCGCCGGGTCATGATTGATCAGGTTGACGAGAATCTCGCCACGGTAACCGGCGTCGACCGTACCGGGCGCGTTGAGCACCGTCACGCCGAGGCGAGCGGCCAGCCCGGAACGCGGGTGGACCAGCCCGACGAAGCCGTCCGGGATGGCGACCGCGATACCGGTCCGGACCTTGACCCGGGCCCCCGGCGCGATCTCCGCCTCCTCGGCCGCGACCAGGTCGGCGCCGGCGTCACCGGGGTGCGCGTAGGCCGGCAGCGGCAGGTCCGGGTCGATCAGGCGAACCTGAATGACTACGTCGCTCAACGGAAGATTCCTTCACTTCTGTACGGCTCCGGGCGGTGCTTACCCTGCCATCCTGCCGCGCCTCGCAGCGGAGGCGCGCCGTACCCTTCGAGGGTGACACCCCAGCCCCCGGCCCGCACCGACCAGACCCATCAGGAACGCCTCGGCCTGCCGTGGTGGGCGTGGCCCGCCGGGCTGCTGGTCGGCGCCATCCTCGCCACCGAGCTGACCCTGGGCATCCCCGAGCTGCCCGCCTGGCTGCCCTACGCGGTGCTGCTCCCGCTCTCGGTGCTGCTGCTGCTCCCACTGAGCCGGCTGCGGGTCGCGGTGCGCGACGGCGCGTTCCTGGTCGACGACGCCCGGCTCCCGGTCGAGTTCATCGCCGACGTGGTGGCCCTGGACGCGGCCGGCAAGCGGGAGGCGCTCGGGGTGGGCGCGCACCCGACGGCCTTCGTGGTGCAGCGGCCGTGGATCGGCACCGCCGTGCAGGTGCTGCTCGACGACCCGGCCGACCCGACGCCGTACTGGGTGGTCAGCACCCGGCGGCCGGTCGAGCTGGCCACCACGCTGCTCGCGGTCAGTCGCCGAGCTCGCGCCGCCCGGAACCCTTCGACAGCTGCGGATCCGGCCGGCCCCGCCTGAGGTCGTCGCGCACCCGTTCGCCGACGGCGCGGGTGGCCCGCCTGTTCAGATAACTGGCGACTGCGGCGCCGGTCAGCATCGGGCCGAACGAGGTCAGGTTGCGCCCGAACCGGTGCAGCAGCCTCTTCTGCAGGTCGCGGCGGGTGGCCGTGCTCAGCACGGTGGCCAGGCCGACCCCGGGCAGCATCGGGTTGATCCCGCGCTGGCCGGCCCAGGACTGGACCAGGCTGACCGCGCGCTCGGTCCCGTTGCCGGCGATCGACGCGCCGTACAGCTCGTGCAACTCGCCGATCAGCTTCATCTCGATCGCGACCACGCCGATCGTCTCGGCGGAGAGCAGCACCGGCGCGGAGAGCAGGGTGGGCGTCGCGGCCCACTCGATCGACGCGACACCGCCACCGGCCGCGCCGACACCGGCCGTCGCCCGGGCGGCGTTGCGGATCAGACGCTCGGCCAGGGCGTCGTCGTCCATGCCGGGGAAGTGCCGGCGCAGTGTCTCGCGGCTGCGCACCGGGACGTGCGGCGCCACGTCGGCGACCACGTCGGCCATCCAGCGCAGCGCGGCGCGCGGCTTGAAGACCTGGCTCAGCCCACGCCGGCGCACGTCACCGACCAGGCGGCCGAGCAGCCGTCGCCGGCCGGACGGCTCCAGGTCGTCGGCGGTGAGGGCCGCGACGGTACGGCCCAGCTCGTCGTCGGCCGGTGCCTCGGCCGGAGTCCCCAGCGGGTCGGCGCCGGTGCCGGCCGCGGAGTCGGGTTCGCGGTCCGGTTGACTCATCGTCGTCCTCCCCCTCGTCGTCACCGGTACAGTGCCCGGCTCCGCATCAGGGTCAAACCCCGTGTAGGTGAAACGCGCTGCGCGCGAGCACGCCCTCTCAGGCGCACTCGCGGCAGATCAGCTCCCCGTTTCGCTCCGCGGCCAGCTGGCTGCGGTGGTGCACGAGGAAACAGCGGGAGCAGCGGAACTCGTCGGTCTGCATCGGCAGCACCTTGACGGTCAGCTCCTCGTCGGCCAGGTCGGCGCCGGGCAGCTCGAAGCTCTCCGCGACCTCGACCTCGTCCACATCAACAGAACCCGACTGCGAGTCGGTACGACGGGACTTGAGCTCCTCGAGGCTGTCCTCGCCGAGGTCGACCTCATCGCGACGCGGGGCGTCGTAGTCGGTGGCCATCGGTCTTCACTCTCCTGTATCGATGTGTCACTTGGCGTTAGTAACGCCGATGACATGGTTTCGGTTCCCGGTTCCGCCAGACGATTTCTGACACTCGTTCGGACACCGAGTTCGAGCCCGGCGAGCGCGGAACCTTACCGCTGTCGCGGCAGAGTTGTACGCCCACTGACGGCACATTGTTCCCGATGTGATTGAGGCGACATCAAAGTAGGGGTCCCGACCTCTGGATCATCGTCGGCGCGCCGGAAGCATTCCCTGTTTCCGCGCGCCTGGCGGACAGACGCTAACCTCTCGACAGGCCCGGCGACCTCACCGGGGCCTCTCGTTCGATCCTGGAGAGCCAACCCCATGAGCTTTGCGCGCGTCCGAGCGCTCGTCGTCGTCGGCGTGCTCGCCGTGGCCGCGATCGTCTTCGTCATCGTCGCGCTGGTTCGCGACAAGCAGTCGGATGTCGCGAACGGTGCCAATTGCCCCGACGGTGCCCCGCTCGCGGACGTGCAACTGCCGGACGATCCCGCCGAGGTGACCCTCAAGGTGTTCAACGGCACCAAGCGGGCCGGCCTGGCCGACCAGGTGAGCACGGAGTTCAAGAACCGCCGGTTCACCGTACAGCCCACCGGGAAGGGCAAGGCCAAGTTCGACGGGGTCGCCGAGATCCGGTACGGCCCGGACACCGTGGGCAAGGCCCAGCTGGTCCGGGCGTACTTCCTCGCCCAGTCGAAGATGGTCTACAACGCGAAGCGCAAGGGCTCGGTCATCGAGATCGTCATCGGCGACAACTTCCAGCAGCTGGCGACCACCACCGAGGTGAACCAGTCGCTGGTCGAGATCGGCGAGCCGGAGGTGCCGCCGGGCGCCTGCGTCAAGCCGGTGACGAAGAAGCCCGAGGCCGACTGAGGCTACGGGCCGCCCGCGGCGTCCAGCTCGACCAGCAGGTCGTGCAGCGCCGGGAAGAGCGCGGGCGGGGCCAGGAGCACCATCTCCGGTCCCGCCGGAGCGCCGCCCAGCCCGGCCACCACCATCCCGGCCTCGGCGGCGATCAGGCCACCGGCCGCGTGGTCCCACGCGTTGAGACCCTTCTCGAAGAACGCGTCCAGTTTGCCCTCGGCGGCCAGGCAGAGGTCGAGGGACGCGGCACCGAGCCGCCGGATGTCACGCACCCGGGTGATCATCTGGGCGAAGACCCGGCCCTGGTGTGCCCGGCGCCGCGGGTCGTACCCGAACCCGGTGCCGACCAGCGCCTGACCCAGGACGGTCTCGGTGGAGCAGGCCAGCCGCCGCCCGGCCCGCCAGGCGCCGCCGCCGCGGGTCGCGGTCCACTCGTCGCCGGTCGCCGCGTTCACCACCACGCCGGCCACCACCTCGCCGTTCACCTCGGCGGCCAGCGAGACCGCGTACTGCGGCAGGCCGTAGAGGTAGTTCACGGTGCCGTCGATCGGGTCCAGGATCCACCGGACCGCGCCCGGCTCGGCGGTGCCGTCGTCGCCGTACTCCTCGCCCAGCACGCCGTCGCCCGGCCGCTCGGCCCGCAGCGCCTCCACCACCTGGCGCTCGACCGCCTTGTCCGCCGCCGTGACGACGTCCGTGTCGGTGCTCTTGGTCTGCACGTCACCGATCGCCTCGTCGCGCATCCGGCGCGCGGTGGCCGCCGCCTCCCGGGCCACCCGGACGGCGATCGCCAGCAACTCGCCGGGCGACGTGCCCGGAGAAATCTCGCTCACGTTTGGGTCCTTTCCGCCGATACGATTCTCGCCCGAAGCGTCCTTGACGAGGTCGTCGGCCCCCGGCGGCGTGCTGCGGGGGGAGGATCTCGTCGGACGGCGCTACAATTCACCCCTGCCCACGCTTCACGGACGTTCACTGCGGGACGCGTCGTGACCCGGGGGCTCCCAAAATCGACTCCGGCGAGACTCGCCCCCGCGTGCTGCGCTGGACCACGGCCGTGCCCAAACTCATCGCCTCCGGAAGGTCATTCGTGACAGAAGCCCACCAGAACGGTGCCGACGTTCGCTCTATCACCGAGGCCTTGATCACCCATGCTCAGGGTGCGGGCGGGCAACTGACTTCGGCCCAGGTCGCGCACACGCTCGAGTCCGCCGGCGTCAACCCGGCGCAGGCCAAGAAGATCCTGCGCGGCCTGGTGGACGCCAACATCGTCGTCGTGGTCGACGGGTCGGCCAGCACCCGCCGCAAGGTGTCCGCCGCCCGGTCCGCAACCCCGGCGTCGAAGGCGACCACCGCCAAGACGGCTCCGGTGAAGAAGGCGACGCCCGCCCCGAAACAGGCGACGCCGGCCGGTGACGCCACCCCGGCCGCCAAGAGGGCCGCTCCGGCCGCCAAGAAGGCCGCTCCGGCCAAGAAGGCGGTCACCGCCAAGGCCGCGCCCGCCAAGGCCGCCAAGCCCGGCGAGGAGGGCCCTGAGGGCGAGGAGATCGATCCCGAGGAGCTCGCCGCCGAGATCGAGGACGTCGTCGTCGAGGAGCCGCCCGCGCTGGTCGCGGCCGCCGCGACCGATGCCGCCAGCTCGGCCACCGACGGCGACTTCGAGTGGGACGACGAGGAGTCCGAGGCTCTCAAGCAGGCTCGCCGCGACGCGGAGCTGACCGCCTCGGCCGACTCGGTCCGGGCGTACCTCAAGCAGATCGGCAAGGTTCCGCTGCTCAACGCGGAGCAGGAGGTCGAGCTCGCCAAGCGGATCGAGGCCGGCCTCTACGCCGCCGAGCGGCTGCGCGCCGCCGAGGAGGGCGAGGAGACGCTCGAGCGCAACTTCGAGCGCGACCTCAAGTGGATCAACCGGGACGGCGAGCGGGCCAAGAACCACCTTCTCGAGGCCAACCTGCGGCTCGTGGTCTCGCTGGCCAAGCGCTACACCGGCCGGGGCATGGCGTTCCTGGACCTGATCCAGGAGGGCAACCTGGGTCTGATCCGCGCGGTCGAGAAATTCGACTACACCAAGGGCTACAAGTTCTCGACCTACGCGACGTGGTGGATCCGGCAGGCCATCACCCGCGCCATGGCCGACCAGGCCCGCACCATCCGCATCCCGGTGCACATGGTGGAGGTCATCAACAAGCTCGGCCGCATCCAGCGCGAGCTGCTCCAGGACCTGGGCCGCGAGCCCACCCCGGAGGAGCTGGCCAAGGAAATGGACATCACGCCGGAGAAGGTGCTGGAGATCCAGCAGTACGCGCGTGAGCCCATCTCGCTGGACCAGACGATCGGCGACGAGGGCGACAGCCAGCTCGGTGACTTCATCGAGGACTCCGAGGCGGTCGTCGCCGTCGACGCGGTCTCCTTCTCGCTGCTGCAGGACCAGCTCCAGCAGGTGCTGCAGACGCTCTCCGAGCGGGAGGCGGGCGTGGTCCGGCTGCGCTTCGGCCTGACCGACGGCCAGCCGCGCACGCTGGACGAGATCGGCCAGGTCTACGGTGTCACCCGGGAGCGGATCCGCCAGATCGAGTCCAAGACGATGTCGAAACTGCGGCATCCGTCGCGGTCCCAGGTTTTGCGCGACTACCTGGACTAAGCCGTTCAGTCAACATTACGTGTCCGTTTGGTCACCACCCGTACATCAACGGGTGGTGATCAGACCGTTGTGCAGAAGTGATCGTTGACGTGGCACCCTGGGATCACGGCACACTAGTCGGAACCGGTGTGACCTCGGTCCCCCCGGGGCACTCTGGGAAGGCTGCAACGTCGCAGGGTGTTGCACGATGTGTGAGCAGTAGCCGAGGAACATGTTCATCGGTGACGAACAGAGGAGGAAGGCGATGACCCCGACCCTCACGCCGCCGGCGGGAAATCTGTCCGGCCTAGCAGCCGATGAACGGTGCGACCGCTGCAATGCAGCCGGGAAGCTCCGTTTGACACTGGCGGGCGGTGGCGATCTGGTCTTCTGCGGCCACCACGCCAACCGTTACGCCGAGGACCTGGTGAAGATCGCGGTGCAGTTCTCCGCCGATCCGGAGTTCACCTGGCGAGGCGCAAGCATGATGTCGAACTCCAGCAACTAACAGCTAACAGCGGTCCCCCAACTAAAGACGCGTGACGAAAGGGCGCCTCCTGCGGGGCGCCCTTTCCGCGTGCCCGTCTACCGCCGCCCGCCCACCCGCGGTATGGGCCGGGACAACGGCGGGGACCGGGCTGCCGCGGGTCCGGCGGCGCGGTCGGGCAGCCGGAACGAACCAGGCCGGCGCTGCCCGCCACGACCGTCGCGCGGGCAGAGACGACCACACGAGTCAGGCGGCGGCGCTGCCCGGGACAGGACGGGCCCGCGCGGGGTGCTCAGGTGGATCAGGCGGCTGCTCGGAGGGCCGGGGCAGGTGCCAGCTCGACGTTGTCGCCGCCTTGGCGTTTGGCTCGGTACATCGCCTCGTCGGCACGGCACAGGGCTTCGGTGACGGTGGCGGCCGGGGCGACAGCCACACCGATGCTGACCGTGGCGACGCAGTCCGGGATCTCGCGCACCGCGCGGACCATGCGGGTCGCCACCGCGGCGGCCTCGGCCGGGCCGGCCCCCGGCAGCAGGGCGGCGAACTCGTCGCCGCCGAGGCGGACCACCAGATCACCGGGGCCGACCTGGGCGGCGAGCGCCGCGGCGATCGAACGCAGCGCGGCGTCGCCCGCGGCGTGACCCCGGGTGTCGTTGATCAGCTTGAACTTGTCGGTGTCGACCAGCAGGACCGCGACACTTCCCGGGCGGTCGGCGGCCGACCGCACGGCACTGTCGAACGCCCGCCGGTTGGCGATCCCGGTCAGCGGGTCCGCCTCGGCCGCCCGGGCCACCTGCTCGTGCTGGGCGCGCAGCTGCTCCAGGTCGTACCGGGTGCGTACGGCGTGCAGGGTGTTCAGGCGCTGGCGCCAGAGGGCAGCGGCCAGGCTGTCGCCGTAGGCAAGGGTGGCTTCGGCGTCCCGGGACCCGCGGTGGGCGAGTAGGACGGCACGGGTGCGGTGGGTGCTGGCGACCACCAGCCAGTCCGCGTCCGGCGGCAGGTCGTCGGCGGCAGCGGCCATCACCGCCAGGGCCTCGTCGGGGCGACCGGAGCGGAGCAGCGCCACCCCGTGGAACGGCCGGCTGATGGCCAGGGCCTCGGCCGGGAAGCCGCGGTCGCGCAGCCGCCGGGTGTAGTACTCGATGTCCGAGGCGGCGCCGGCCGGGTCGTGCCGGTCGGCGCGCGAGCAGGCGGCGTAGAGCAGCGCGTTGTCCCGCCAGGTGACCGCGCCGGCGCCGGAGACCTCGGCGGCGGCCCGGGTGGCGTACCGCTCGGCTTCGGCGGTGTGGCTCTCCGCCTCGGCGACCCGGTGGATCTGATAGAGCTCCAGGGCCCAGCGCAGGTGCATCTCGGCGAGGTTGAGCAGCCACATCGCGCGGTTGCCGTTCTGCGCGCCGTCCGCGGTGCTCATGTCGTACGCGCTCTGGAACTGCGGCTCGACCAGCTCGTAGAGGCGGAGTTCGTACCAGCCGATGGCGACCGCGACCCGGGAGTTGACGGCCGCCACCGGGTCCGGCTCGCCCTCGACCAGCATCTCTGCGGCGACCAGGTCGCGCAGCACCTCGTCGATGTCGCGGTCGCCGTCGACCGGCCCGGACGAAGCCGACGGCCCGAAAGAAGCCGACGGCCCGGAAGAAACCGATGGTCCGGAAGAAGCCGACGTTTCCGGAGCGGTGGGGAGGGCGGGAGAAGCGGACGGTCCCGGCGACTCGGCCAGGCGAAGGCGCTGCCAGGCGCGGCTGGCCAGGGCCGCGGCCTGCCAGCCACGGCTGCCCTCCCGCTCGGCGGCCCGCAGCATCGGCTCGGCCGCCTCGATCGCGGCCCGCTGGTCGCCCCGCGCGATGAAGGCCACCACCCGGACGAAGTGCATGCAGGCCGGCCCGTCGGCGAGGTCGCCGGTGGCCGCCCGGAGGGCCGTCTCCGCCTCGGCCAGCACGGCGGCCGCGTCACCGGTCTGCGCCCGTTCCAGCAGGCGCACGGCGTGCAGTGTGGTCTCGCGCATAGAAAACACCCCTCCGGGGGCACTGATCGGCCGCCGGAGGGGCGAAGCGAGGGAAACCCGGGATCGGAAGCCGGGAAAGGGGCGTGGGACCGAGCAAGCAGCGAGCGCCGGCCGGGAGCGGGCCGGGAGGCCGCTCAGGCGGCCCGGAGGGGGCTAGAACGTCTGGATGGTGGCGATCCGCTCTTCCAGCTGCTCGATGGTGGCCTGCGCGCTCGGCGGCCCCCCACAGAGCCGCCGCAACTCCGCGTGGATCTTCCCGTGCGGCAGGTTGGTCCGGTGGTGGTGCGCCGCGACCAGGGTGTTCAGCTGGCGGCGCAGGGTGGCCCGCCGCTCCCCCGCGCTCATCTGCACGACCGGCTCGCGCGGGGCCGGCTCCGGCGCGTTCTTCGCCGCCTCCTGCTCCAGCCTCTTCTGCACGGCGAGCTGCTCGGTCTGCCGCTTGTTCAGCAGCATGGTCACCTCGTCCGGGGTGAGCAGGCCGGGCAGGCCGAGGTAGTCGGCCTCCTCAGCGGTGCCGGTCCGGGCCGGCACGCCGAACGAGGTGCCGTCGTAGATGACCTCCTGCAGCTCCGCCGTCGCCGACAGCGCCTCGAACTGCTTCTCCAGGTCGCCGATCGCGTCCTCGGACTTCTGCGCCCGCTCCAGCAGCTCGTCGTCGAGGCCGTCCTTCTCCTTGGGCGCGCCCAGGACGTGGTTGCGTTCCGCCTCCATCTCGCTGGCCAGCCCGAGCAGGTGCGGGACGCTGGGCAGGAAGACGGTGGCGGTCTCGCCGGGCTGCCGGGACCGGACGAACCGGCCGATCGCCTGGGCGAAGTAGAGCGGCGTGGAGGCGCTGGTCGCGTAGACACCGACGGCCAGCCGCGGGATGTCGACACCCTCGGACACCATCCGGACCGCGACCATCCACAGCTTGTCCGACGCGGAGAACTCGGCGATCCGGCCGGAGGCGCCGTCGTCGTCGGAGAGGACCACGGTGGGCGACTCGCCGGTCAGGTCGTGCAGCAACTTCGCGTACGCCCGGGCGGCCGTCTGGTCGCTGGCGATGACCAGCCCGCCGGCGTCCGGCATGCCCTCACGGACGCGCAGCAGCCGGTTGTGGGCGGCCTGCATCACCTGCGGCATCCACTCGCCCCGGTGGTCCAGGGCGGTCCGCCAGGCCTGTGCGATCAGGTCCTTGGTCATCGGCTCGCCGAGCCGGGCGGCCAGCTCGTCACCGGCGTTGGTGCGCCACCGGGTCTCCCCGGAGTACGCCATGAACATGACCGGCCGCACGACCCGGTCCTTCAGCGCGTCCGCGTAGCCGTAGACCGAGTCGGCCTTGGACCGCTGGATGCCGTCCATGCCGCGCTCGTACTGCACGAACGGGATCGGGTTCTCGTCGGAGCGGAACGGGGTGCCGGTCAGCAGCAGTCGCCGCTCGGCCGGTTCGAACGCGTCCTTGACCCCGTCACCCCAGGTCCGCGAGTCGCCGGCGTGGTGGATCTCGTCCAGGATCACGAAGGTGCGCCGGGTGACGGTACGCCGCTTGTGCACCTGCGGAGCCATGCCGACCTGGGCGTACGTCACCACCGCCCCGTGGAAGTCACGCGACGAGTGGATCTCGGAGTTGCGGAACCGGGGGTCGAGCTGGATGCCGACCCGGGCCGCCGCCTGCGCCCACTGGGTCTTCAGGTGCTCGGTCGGGCAGACCACGGTGACCGCGTCCACCGTGCCGTCGACCAGCATCTCCGCGGCGATCCGCAGGGCGAACGTGGTCTTGCCGGCGCCGGGCGTCGCCACGGCCATGAAGTCCTCGGAACGGCGGCGCAGATATTCCACCATCGCCTTGCGCTGCCAAGCCCGCAGCGGCGGGAAGATCTCCAGGTTCGGCAGAGGCGGGCTCAAGCTCCGGTGATCCCTTCATCCATGGAAAAACCCCCGCGGCGTAGGTCGCGGAGGCGAGGTACCAGCATAGCCGCGGACCGGGTCGATCCGTGGGTTACGGCACGGCGACCGGGGCCGACCACCGGCGGTAGAGCGCCAGCAGGCGCACCCCGGTCATCAGCGCCGCGGCGGTGACCAGCGGAAGCAGGCCGGTGACGCCGAGCCGCTGCAGAATGGTGACAAGAATCGCGCCGCCGAGGGCGACGATCGCGTAGATGTCGCGTTGCAGCACGATCGGGATCTCCCCGGTGAGCAGGTCGCGGGTCAGACCACCGCCGATCGCGGTGAGCATGCCGAGCAGGCAGGCGCCGACCGGCGGCACCCCGGCGGCCAGCGCCTTGAGCGTGCCGGTCGCGGTGAACAGGCCGAGCCCGGCCGCGTCCAGGACCAGCACCGCCCGGCGCACCCGGTTCAGCCGCGGGTGCAGCCAGAAGACCCCGACCGAGGCGAGCACCGCGGTCACCGCGTAGCGCCAGTCGGCGAAGGCCAGCGGCGGGACGGCACCAATCGTCAGGTCGCGCAGGATCCCGCCACCCAGGGCGGCCGCGAAACCCACGAACGCCACCCCGAACAGGTCGAGGCGTTTCGCGACGCCGGCCGAGGCGCCGGAGGCGGCGAACACCGCGACCCCGATCAGATCCGCGACGAGCAGTCCATATCCGCCCGTCACGCCCCGGTCAGGCCTTCATGGCTTCGTAGATCTCCTTGCACGCCGGACACACCGGGGAACCCGGTTTCGGCGTTTTGGTCACCGGGAAGGTCTCCCCGCACAGCGCGATCACGTAGGTGCCCATCACGGCACTTTCCGCGATCTTCTCCTTGCGCACGTAGTGGAACATCTCCGGACCGGTGTCGGCGTCCTTGGTCTCCGGACGCTCGAGGATCTGGGTGCTCACAGGTATCTGCCCTTCGAAGATCACTAAGTCGGTGGAGGGAAAGCTCCAGCCGACAAGTCTGACACCTCACGCCTGGTCGGTCCAACGACAACGCAGCAGGCCCGGGCCGTACCGTTGGCGGCGTGACTGACTTCGCTATTCGCTTCGGCGACCACGTGACCCGTGCGCGCCGCGACGGCCGGCCGGTGGTGGCCCTGGAGAGCACGATCATCTCGCACGGGCTGCCGCATCCGGACAACCTCCGGGTGGCCCGGGAGATCGAGCAGACCGTCCGGGACAACGGCGCCGTGCCGGCCACCATCGGCATGATCGGCGGCGAGCTCGTCGCCGGTCTCGACGACGCCCAGATCGAGCATCTGGCGCTCGCCGGCGACGTGGCCAAACTCTCCGTCCGCGACCTGGCGATCGCCGCGGCCAAGCGGGCGGACGGCGCCACCACTGTCGCCGCGACCAGCGCGGTCGCCGCCGCGGCCGGGATCGGCGTGTTCGCCACCGGCGGCCTGGGCGGGGTGCACCGGGAGGCGAACCTCACCTTCGACGAGTCGGCCGACCTGACCGCGCTGGCCCGCACCCCGATCGTGGTGGTCTGCGCCGGGGTCAAGTCGATCCTGGACGTGGGCGCCACCCTGGAGCGGCTGGAGACCCTCGGGGTGTCGGTGGCCGGTTACGGCACCCGGCGCTTCCCCGGCTTCTTCATCACCGACGGCGGCTTCGACGTGGACTGGCAGCTCGATTCGCCGGAGCAGGTGGCCGACTTCATCCGGGCCCGCCGCGACCAGGACGTGACGACCGGCGCGCTGGTGCTGGCCAACCCGCTGCCGGCCGACGAGCAACTGGACCCGGCGCTGCACGACCGGACCCTGGAGTCCGGGCTGGCGCTGCTGGCCGAGGAGGGCATCACCGGCAAGGCGGTCACCCCGTTCCTGCTGGCGCACTTCCACTCCAGCACCGAGGGGCAGAGCCTGGCGACGAACGTCCGGATCATCCTGCGCAACGCCGCCCTGGCCGCCCGGATCGCGGTGGCCGAGAGCGGCGGCACGGCAGCGCCGGTGGGCTTCTCCGTCTCGGCCTGACATGCGCCGGGCCGAAGCGGACCGGGTCCCGACGGACCCGGCCCAGACGAGCCACGCGCAGGCGGACCACGCTCGGACGGGCCGGGCGCAGACCGGCCGGGCCGGCACGGACCGGGTTGAGACGGGGCCGGTGATCGTCGTCGGGGACCTGGTCACCGACGTGCTGGTGGAGCACGACGGGCCGATCCGGCCGGGCTCGGACACCGCTGCCGCGATCCGGGTCGCTGGTGGCGGCCAGGCGGCCAACACGGCCGCCTGGCTGGCCTCGGCCGGGCGGCGGACCACACTGGTCGCGGCGGTCGGCGACGACCAGGCCGGCCAGGACCGGGTGGCCGAGCTGGCGGCGGCCGGGGTGGGCGACGCCATCCAGGTGCTCCCGGGCGCCGCGACCGGCAGCGTGGTGGTCCTGACCAGCGGCGACGAGCGCACGATGATCACCGATCGGGCGGCCTGCCTGCTGCTCGGCCCGGCACACGTGACGGCGGCGATCGCCGCCGCGCCGCCCGGCGGGCACCTGCACCTCTCCGGCTATCCGCTGCTGCACGCCGGTTCCCGCCCGGCGGGCCTCGCGGCCCTGGCCGCCGCGCGGGACCACGGACTCACGGTGAGCGTCGACGCGGCGTCCGCTGCCCCGTTGCGCGACGCCGGACCCGAGGTCTTCCTCGCTTGGGTACGCGATGCCGACCTGCTCCTGTGCAACGCCGACGAGGCCGACGTGCTGGCCGGCGAGGGGTCCGCCGTCGAGCAGGCGCGCCGGCTCACCGCGCACGTCCGCAACGCCGTGGTCAAGCGGGGTGCCGGCGGAGCCGTGTGGGCGGCGCGGGACGGTGCCTCGTGGTCCGCCCCGGCCGTCCCGGTGCCGGTCAAGGACCCCACCGGCGCGGGCGACGCGTTCGCGGCCGGCCTGCTCGCGTCGTGGCTGGCCGGCGGGTCACCGGGCACGGCATTGGCGGCCGGCGCCACGCTCGGGGCGGCGGCGGTGCGGCTCCTGGGTGCCCGGCCGCGGTCTTCCCGGTGACCACCCACGGGCCGTGCAGGGTGGGCTGATCGTCATGGACGCGCAGCGGCCAGATCAGCCCGCCCGGCCCGCGCGGGAGCATGCGATCCGCACCACAGCGGACGCGCGTAAATGCGGATCTTGATCTCAGGGGTTCTTGTCGGTGCGGAGCGGGTCGACGACCTCGGCGTCGATGGTGACCGGCTCCTCCTCGACCGGAGCCGCCTCGCTGAGGGCCATCTGGTGCCGCTCCCGGGCGGCCGCGTCGGCGGCCCGTTCGGCCTTGCTTTTCGGCGCGCGGTCGTTCGCGATCAGCACCGCGGCCCAGGGCAGGAAGACCATGCCGGCCGCGCAGAGGACCAGCCAGAGCGGCAGCAGCGGCACCTGCGCGCTGATCAGGACGCCGCCGAGGATGAGGCAGCCGACCCGGGCGCTCATCATGGTGACGTAGCGAATCTCCCGGCTGCGGAGCTGATCGCCAGGACTGCGCGCGGCATCGGTGATCAACACTGAGGGCTGCTTCTTCACGGGGGTCTCCGTCCGACCCCGCCATCCTCGCACCGGTCCGCCCACCATGGCCAACCGGACCGAACTTTCCCGGCCCCGGCCGCCGCGCACCGGGCCGGCCGGACTACGCCTTCGCGGCCTTCGCCTCGGCCTTGGCCGCCTTCTTGTACTCGCGGACCTTGGCCAGCGACGCGTCGTCGACGATGTCGGCGACCGACCGGTACGCGCCGGCCTCGCCGTAACCACCGGCGGCCGCCCGCCACCCGGCCGGCTCGACACCGAGCTGCTTGCCCAGCAGGGCCACGAAGATCTGCGCCTTCTGCTTGCCGAACCCGGGCAACGCGAAGATCCGCTGATACAGCTCGGCACCGGTCGGCACGTCCCGCCAGAGCGCCGCGACATCACCGTCGTACCGATCGGCGATCACCCGGCAGACGTCCTGGACCCGGGCCGCCATCGCCTTCGGGAAGCGGTGCAGGGCGGGCGGCGTCGCGAAGATCTCCAGCAGCGCCGCCGGGTCGAAGTCGGCGAGCTCGGTGGCTGTCGGCTCGTGCCCCAGCCGCTCGGCCAGCACCAGCGGCGAGGTGAACGCCTTCTCCATGGTGATCTGCTGGTCCAGGACCAGGCCCAGCAGGACGGCGAGCGGGTCGCGGTCCAGCAGGGCGTTCGCCTCGGCGGGAATGGGCAGGGAGAAGCTCATGGGGTCATGATGCCGGGTCGGCGTGTTCCTCGATGCGGCGGACCGTCTCGGCGGCCATCCGGGACAGGTACGCGAGGTCGGCCTCGTCGAACTGCCGGGGCCGCACGTCGAGCGCGCACAGGCCGCCCAGCATGTGGCCGTTCGAGGAGATCAGCGGCGCGCCGATGTACGACCGCACGCCCTCCACCCGCACCAGCGGGTTCTCCCGGTGCTCCGGGTCCTCGGTGAGGTCCGGGATGAACAGCGGCCGGCCGCCGGGCAGCAACCGCGTGCAGAACGCCCACTCGATCGGGGTGCCGTTCACCTCGCCGACCCACGCCGGTACCGGCCCGCAACCGGCCAGGAACACCTGGGCGTCGTTGAGCAGCGCGTCCGCCAGCGCGAACGGGGTGCCGATCCGGCCGGCCACCTCCTCGACCATGCCGGCCAGGTACTCGCGCGGCGCCTCCCGATCCAGGCCGAGCCGGGCCACTTCACGCAGCCGGGCCGGGTCGTGCAGCTGCGGGTACTGCGGCATCCTCACGGCTGGACCGTCCGGGCCAGTGCCTCGTACGTGATCAGCCGGACTTTCAGCGACCGGCCGGCCACCCGGCTCAACTCGCCCACCTCCATCATGTGCTCGGCCACCCGGCGCAGGTCGGCCGGGTCGCTGATCGGCCGCTGCAGGCCGAGCGACTGCACGGTGAGGTTCCACAGCCCCTCGGCCATCTTCGGTCCGAGGAGCTCGCCGAAGGCCTTCACCGCGTCCTGCTCGGTCGGCCGGTCCTGGCCGTAGTCCTCGATGCGCGCCATCGCGCTGACCTCTTCCCTGCTCAGAACAACTCGATCAACGGTTCGTTCGCTGCCTCGGCATCCGAGCCGGTCTGTGCGGCGTGGGTGAACCGCTGGCGGGCCATCACGTGCTTGGCGCGCAGGTCCTCTACGTTGATGGCCTGATCCCGGATCTCTTCGGCGCTGCTCTCACCCCGGGCGTACCCGGCGACCGCCGTGGCCTGACGGCTCACGTCGGCGACGGCTTCCGCCACATGTTCCAACATCTGGCGGCTGATGTCCTGGAACTGGACATGTCCGACCGCTCCGGTGGTCTCCTTGACCAGTTCGTCGGAGCTGCGCTGCACCTGCCGGGCGGCGTCGACGGTGTCCCGCAGGATGCCGCTGACCATCTCCGACATCTCCCGCTGGGCGTTCGCGATACCGCCCAGCCGGCGGGTCATCGCGGTCTCCTCGGACGCCGGCGGGAACTCCTGGGCCCTGTCGAACTGGGTGTCGTCGGAGAGCACCCCGTCCAGCTTGGCGGTCAGGTCGGCGATGTTGCTGCCGATGCCGTGCGCCGCCTCCGACGAGCGGTGGGCGAGTTTGCGCACCTCGTCGGCGACCACCGAGAAGCCCTCACCGGCGTCGCCGGCCCGGACCGCTTCGATCATCGCGTTCAGGGCGAGGATGTTCGTCGCCCGGCTGACCTCCTCGATCTGCTTGACGTGCTGATCGAGATCACGCATCTGGTCGACGAGCGCCCGGATCTGGTGGTCCCGGTAGAGGAAGTAGGCGATCAGGCGCCCGACGAGCTGGTCGTTCGACGAGCTGACCTCGCCCAGCTCCCGCTCGGTGCGGCTGAGGGTGCCGGCGAGCTGGGACACGTCGCCGGCCATCACCTCCGCCAGCGCATCGACCTTCACCAGCTGCTGGATGATCGCCTGCGCGGCCTCCCCGGTCTGGTCGATGACGTCGTTGACGTGGCCGTCGATCACGTCGCAGTACGCCGGGATCGGCTCCAGGGCCTCGGCCACGACGTCCCCCCGAACGCCCTGCTCCTCCGGTTGTTCGGGGGTGAGCGAGAGCCTGCGGAGAAGGCTGGGCATCCGATACCTCCGTTGCGATGGAACGGCCTGTCAGGCTCCGGGCAGGACCTGCTTGATCACGCCGAGCAGCTGGTCCGGTCCGACCGGCTTGACCAGCCAGCCGGTGGCTCCGGCGTTCTTCGCCTCGGCCCGCTTGGACTGCTCCGACTCGGTGGTGAGCATCAGGATCGGCGTGAACCGCATACCCGGAGCCTTGCGCGCCTCACGCGCGAAGGTGATCCCGTCCATCTGCGGCATGTTCACGTCGCTGATGATCAGGTTCGGCTTGACCCCCTTGCCGAGCTTGTCCAGCGCCTCCTTGCCGTGTGCGGCGGTCTCCACCGCGTACCCGGCCTTGGTGAGGATGGACTTCAGGCTCATCAGCATGGTGGCGGAGTCGTCGACGAGCATCACGGTGGTCATGGTGGTTCGGTCCCCTGTCGGCTGGTGTCTCCGCAGCTCCCGGTGAGCAGCGGAAGTACCTGCGACGCCAAGAAGGCGTCTTTCGGTGCCGAGGTAATCTTCGGCCGGAACAGCAACATGGCCTGGAGCGCACCGGTGTGCAGATGGTTGCATCGGCGCAGGCTCACCTTCGGCCGCTGGCAGGTGCGCAGCCAGCCGACCAGCTGTTCCACCTCGTCGACGGTGACCACCCCGACCAGCGAGATGCTCTCGTCACGCAACTCGAGCGGCAAGGCCGAGCACCTCCTTCAGGTTCAGCACCAGCAGCACCAGGCCGTCGCCGAGCAGGGCGGTGCCGGAGAACTCCGCGGCGTACGCGAGCAGTCCCTCCATCGGTTTCAGGATCACGTCGACCTCGCGGTGGAACTGCTCGACCAGCAGGCCGATCCGCTGCCCGTTCACCGAGACCACGAGCACCGCGAGGTCCCGGGCCGGGTCCGGCGACCAGGGCATCTCCAGCGCCCGGGCCAGGTCGATCACCGGCACCACCTCGCCGCGCATCACCACCACGTCCTGGTGCAGCACCCGGCCCATCTCGGCGGCCGGCACCCGGACCGTCTCCACCACCAGGTCGACCGGGACGCCGAAACGCTGCCCGGCCACGCTGACCACCATCACCTGGGTGACCGCCATGGAGAGCGGCAGCCGCAGCCTGGTGACAGTGCCGGTGCCCAGTTCGGAGCGCATGGTGACGCTGCCGCCGAGCTTCTCCACGCTGGCCCGGACCGCGTCCATCCCGACACCGCGGCCGGACAGGTCGGAGATCTGGTCGGCGGTCGAGAAGCCGGGGCGGAAGACCAGATCGACAGCGTCGCTGTCGCTGAGCGACTCCAGCTCCTCCTCGCTGATCAGACCCTTCTCGTACGCCTTCCGCTTGACCCGCTCCGGATCGACACCGCGCCCGTCGTCGGAGACCTCGACCAGCACCGCGTCGCCGTCGGCCACCGCGGCGAGGGTGAGCCGGGCGGCCGGCGGCTTGCCCGCCGCCACCCGCTCGTCGGAGGTCTCGATCCCGTGGTCGAGGCTGTTGCGCACCAGGTGCACCAGCGGGTCCCCGAGTGCCTCGATGACGTCCTTGTCGGCCATCGTGTCCTCGCCCTCGGTGACCAGCTCGATGGTCTTGCCGAGCCGCCGGCTCAGGTCCCGGACCAGGCGCGGGAAACGACCGAAGGCGACCGAGAGCGGCAGCATCCGGACGTCCATCACGGCCGCCTGCAGCTCCTCGGCGATCCGGTGCAGGCCGGCGTACTGATCCTTGATCCGGCGGCTGAGCGCCCGGCTGCCGAACTCCTCCTCGGCCGCGGCGGCCAGGAAGGTGAGGCCGTTCTTGGCCACGTTCAGCTCGCCGACCAGCTCCATCAGCCGGTCCACCTTCTCCTGGTCGACCTTGAGCACCCGGGTGCCGACCTGCCCGCCCGGGTCGTCGGCCCGGCCCGCCGGCTCGGCGGCGGCACCGGTCGCGGTGGGCACCGGCGCGGGCGGGGCGGCCAGCGCCGCCACCACCGGATGGTCGACGCCCGGCGGTTCGGCGGCCGGCTCCACCGGGGCGCGGCCGAGCACGCCCTCGATCGCGGCGTTCACCGCCGCCGGATCGGCGCCGGTCAGGTCCAGCGGGACACCGAGGGCGAGGGCGGCAGCGGTGACCGAGGCGGTCAGGGCGACCAGCTGGGTGCCGGCCGGCTCGCCGACGGCGAGGGTGCGGTGCGCGGCGGTGAGCACGGCCCGCGCGTCGGCGGCCAGCTCCGGGTCCACGTGCAGGGCGTCCGGGCGGGGCGCCGGGGCCGCGACGGCGAACTCCTCCTCGTCCTCGCCCTCCAGGTGCCGGTGGATCGCCGCGGCGTCCAGCTCGACGACGGTGATCTGGTCGGGGACGTACCGGAACAGGTAGTCCAGCTCGCCGACGGCGGCCCGGGTGGCGACCACGAAGGAGAGCAGGCAGACGTACTCGTCGTACTCCTCGGCCGGGGGCCAGGTCTCCGGCTGGACCACCGCGAGCCGGTCCAGGCCGGGCACCTGACGGACCAGGTGCAGCGGGTCCTCGGCGCGGAAGAAGCAGTCCTGGTCCGGCAGGTAGCGGACGAAACGCATGGTGGACGAGGTGGTGGCGAGCCAGTTCGCGGTCTCGATGAGCCAGTCGGTGCCGAGATGCGCCAGCCACTCCGGGGGCGGGTCGATCGGGCGTACCGAAAGCGGGGTCTCCTGATCGGCGGCCGGTGACTCGCCGCCCCCGCCGAGCGGGGCCCGCAACTTGGTGATCAGCCCGCCGGCGTCCTGGCCGGCCGTGGCCGGCAGGCGCTCGTGCGCCGTGACGTGCGCGAGCCAGCCGCGGATCAGGTCGAACGCGGCGAGCAGGTCGTCGGCCATCCCCGAGTCGAGCGCCAGCCGGCCGCCGCGGACCGCGTCCAGCAGGTCCTCGGCGGCGTGGGTGAGCCGGGTCAGCTCCGGGAAGTCGAAGAGCCCGGACGAGCCCTTGAACGTGTGCGCGGCCCGGAACACCTCGTTGACCAGCTCCGGGTCGCCGGGGTTGCGCTCCAGTTGGAGCAGGCCGTCGTCGACCGAGGCCAGCAGGTCGTTGGCCTCCGCGAGGAACTGGGCGAGCAACGGGTTCATGCCGCCGGGTCCTTCCCCGTGGTCAGCATGGTGGCGACCCGGACCAATCGCTCGGCGGCCACCGGCTTCACCAGGTAGAGGTTCGCCCCCGCCTGATAGGCCCGGTCGGCGTCGCCGGGGCGGTCCTCGGTGCTGATCATCAGCACCGGGGCGGCCGTCCCGACGGTCTCCGAGCGCAGCGTCTCCACGCAGGCGTACCCGTTCATCTTGGGCATGTTGACGTCCACCACGAACAGGTCGAAGGGCGTGGTCATCGCCGCCTCCACGGCCTCCAGGCCGTTCGCCGCCTCGGCCACCTCGAACCCGGCCTCGCGCAGCAGGCTGGTGTGATAGAGCCGCACCGTGGCGGCGTCGTCGACTACTAAAACCCGGGTCATCACTTCGCTCCGGTCGGTCGCTGATAGACGATGCCCTCCGGCAGGCGGGCCGGGGTGAAGATCGGCGAGATCCGGCTCATCGACTCGGAGTGCCCGAGGAACAGGTAGCCGCCCGGGCGCAGCGCGCCGTACAGGTTCTCGGCGGCCCGGCGGCTGGACAGCTCGTCGAAGTAGATCAGCACGTTGCGGCAGAAGATCACGTCGAACTCCCGGAACCGGCGCATCTCGGCGGTGTCGCAGACGTTCATCCGGTGCAGCGTCACGGCGCTGCGGATGCCCTCGTCGACCTGGTAGCGGCCGGCGCCGACCGGGGTGAAGTACTTGTTCACCCAGGCCTTCGGCACCCGCTGCAGGGACCGCTCGCCGTAACTGGCGTGCGCGGCCTTGTCCAGCACGTCACTGTCGATGTCGGCCCCGTGGATCTCCACGTCCACGTGGTCGATGTGCTCCCACTCCTCGAGCAGGCGCAGCGCTATCGAGTACGGCTCCTCGCCGGTCGAGCAGGGCAACGAGAGGATCTTGATGGGGCCGACGATCCGGTTCACCCCGCCGCGGGCGGCGAGCACGTTCGGCAGGACGGTGCCGAGCATCGCGTCGAACTGGTAGTCCTCGCGCAGGAAGTACGTCTCGTTGACGGTCAGCTGGTTGATCAGCTCCTGCAGCATCGCCTGGTCGTTCATCCGGAGCGCGGCGAACCAGCTCGCGAACGTGTCGTACCGGGAGCCGCGGATGCAGTTGTCGATCCGCTTGTCGACGAAGTACCTCTTGCCCGGGCTGAAGTGGATGCCGGTGCGCTTGTAGAAGTACTCGGTGAATCGTGCGAAGTCGGCGTCGGACAGGGCCGAGCCGCTCGTGGTCGCGCCGGCCATCACGCCGTACCGGTGAGTCGGGGCAGGGCCGCGCGGACCGTGAAGGCCAGGAACGGGTCGTCCGGGAAGCGCAGCACCGCCGCTTCCAGGACCGGGCGGTGCTCGGCCGAGGCGGCCGGCAGCAACGCGTCGATGGCGGCGGTCACCACGTTCGGGTGCGGGTCCTCGGCGATCATCCGGACCAGCCAGGACTTCGCCTCCGGGTGGGGCAGGTCGGCCAGCACCATCGCGGTCATCACCCGTACGTCGTGGTCCGGCGCCGCGAGCAGGCTGGGCAGCAGCGCCGGCACCGAGCCCGGCATGGTCGCCAGCGCCTCCGCCACCGCGGTCCGCAGCCCGGCCTCGTCGCTGGCCAGGTGCACCGCCAGGCCGGCCGCCACCGCCTCGGAGTCGTGTGCGGCCAGGGTGGTGAGCACCGCGTCGCGGACCCGCGGCTCGGTCTCCAGCCCCACCCGGGCCAGCAGCTCGGGCACCGCCGCCGGGATCCCGGTCAGCTCCAGCGCCGCCTCGCGGCGCAGCTCCGGATCCGGGTCGTCGAGCCGGCGGACGAGCTCGTCGGTATCGAGAACCTGTGGCGCCTCAGGTTCGGGGGCCTGCTTGCGGACCAGTCCCATAGTGATCAACCCTTCTCAGCACACCCAGTCGGCCAGCCGGTCGGGAATCTCGTACGCCGGCAGCACCTCGGTCGCGCCGCCCCGGCGGGCGAGCTCGCCCGGCATCCCCCAGACCACAGCGGTCTCCTCGGCCTCGGCGATGGTCCGCCCGCCGGCCGCCTTGACCGCGCCCATCTCCTTGGCGCCGTCGTCGCCCATCCCGGTCAGCAGCACGCAGACCAGCCGCGCCGGGTCCAGGTAGCGGGCCGCCGAGGCGACCATCCGATCCACGCTGGGATGCCAGCGGTACTCCTCGGCGGCCGGCACGCTCTTGACGATCAGGCCGTCGCTGCGCCGGGCCACGACGACGTCGGCGCCGCCCCGGCCGATGTAGATGTTGCCGCGCCGCACCGTCATGATCCGGTCGACCTCGTGCACCCGCAGCGCGCACTCCTCGTCCAGCCGGCGGGCCAGCGGGCCGGTGAACGACGCCGGGATGTGCTGAGCGAGCACCACCGGGGCGCCGAGCGTGGCCGGCAGCTGCGGAAGCAGGTCGGAGAGCAGCGCCGGGCCACCGGTGGAGGAGCCGATCAGCACCAGGTCGACGGTGCCCGCCGCGGTCGACCGGCGGCGCGGCGGCGCCGCCGCGGCCCGCTCGCTCTGCGCCCGGATCCGCGCGCTCAGGCCGCCGGCCCGCTTCAGCCTCGCCGTCGCCGCGCCCCGCACCTTGCGGATCAGCTCGGTCGAGACCTCGTCGATGTTGAGCGACACCGTGCCGCCGGGCTTGGGCACGTAGTCGATCGCGCCCAGTTCCAGCGCCTCCAGGGTGACCAGGGCGTTGTGCTCGGTCAGCGAGGAAACCATGACCACCGGGGTGGGCCGCTGCTCCATGATCTTGGCCAGGCAGGTGAGCCCGTCCATCTCCGGCATGTTCACGTCCAGGGTCACCACGTCCGGCTGGACGCGGTCCAGCTGCTCCAGCGCGTCCACCCCGTTGCGAGCGGTGTGCACGTCGAAGTCACCGGCGTCGGTGAGCATGCCCTTCAGGGCCCGGCGCATCAGCGCCGAGTCGTCGACAACGAGGACCGAGGTGGACACTCTTCTCAAACCCCGGCGAGAGCCTCGTCGACGGCGGCCTCGCAGAGCTCCGCCGCCACCTCGGCCTGACTGGCCTCCAGCAACTGGTCCACCTGGACCAGCAGCAACATGCGCTGCTGGTCGGGCAGGTTGGCGACCCGGGAGACCACCCGGGCCTGCTCGGCGGAGAGCTCCGGGGCCGGCTCCAGCACGTTGCGGCCGACCCGGGCCACCTCGGCCACCGAGTCGACGATGAACCCGGTCCGGGCCCCGCCGATGATCAGCACCACGATCCGCTGCCGCTCGTCCCGTTCGGCTCGCCCCAGGCCCAGCCGGGTCCGCAGATCCACCACCGGCAGCACGGTGCCCCGCAGATTGACCAGACCCTCGACGAAATCGAAGGACTTCGGTACGCGGATCAGCGCCTCCGGCACCCGGATGATCTCCTGCACCGTGTCGACGTCGACCGCGTACTCCTCGTCGTCCAGCCGGAACACCACGAACAACTCCTCGTCGCCGCGGCTGTCGTCGGGCTGGCCGGCTCGTTCCGTAGTCATCTCCGCGTCGTCCTCCCGGTAGTCGGCGATCTCGTCGCGCACCTCGGGCGAGTCGAACATCCGGTTCACGCTCAGCACCGAGACCAGCCGTTTGCCGTCCTCCAGCCGGACCACCGACTCCACCTCGGTGGCCCGCCCGTCGCCGGTCACCACGCTGGGCAGCGGGGCCACCAGCTGGTGCGGCACCCGCAGCACCTCCCGCACGGTGTCCATCACCACCCCGACCACGCCGTCCTCCAGCGAGACCACGACGATCCGGTTCTGCGGCTCCAGCGGCGTCACCGGCAGCCCGAAGACCTGGCGCATGCTCACCACCGGCAGCAGCCGGCCGCGCAGGTCGATCACGCCGAGCACCCGGCTGCCCGCGTTCGGGACGCGGCTCACCGACTCCGGGGCCTGCACGATCTCCTGCACCTGGTCGATCGGCAGGGCGTACTCCTGCCCCTCGACCGCGAAGCTGACCAGCTCCAGGGTGTCGTCCGACTCGCCGTCGCGGTCCTCGTCACCGGGTATCCGGGACGCCGCGTCCCGGCCGCCACCGACCCGTTTCTCGGCGAGCCGGGCGAACTGGCTGCCGATCAGCTGATCCACGTCGAGCACCGTGGTCATCTCGCCGTCACCCGACTTGATCACCCCGACCAACACGTCCGAGCGGACCGTGGCCTGCACCGCGTCGGCCGGCTCCAGCGCCTGCGGGTCGATGCTGATCACGCTGGCCACCCGGTCCACCACGAAGCCGAGCGGCACCCCGCCGTCGACCACTATCACCCGGGTGGTCTCGTCGTGCTCGGCCTGCTCCATCGAGCAGCACTGCCGCAGGTTGACCACCGGGAGGACCCGGCCGCGCAGGTTGGCCAGCCCCTCCAGGGACGGCGGCCCGAGCGGCACCCGCACCACGGCGGGCATCCGGATGATCTCCTGCACGCGACGCATCGGGAAGGCGTACCGCTCCCCCAGCATGTCGAAGGTGACATAGTCCGCGTTGTCCTCGTCGAGGTCCGCCGCGGCGGCCTCGTCCACGTCCACGCTCATCGACGTCTCCTCCCCGGCCGGCTCAGCCGGCGTTCTGCAGCTCGTCGGCGAGCGCGGCGATCTCCTCCACCGCGGCTGCCAACTCCTCGGCGCCCTGCGCCTGCTCCCGGGCCGCGGTCGAGGCCTGCCCGGCCAGCTGCTCGGCCTGGCTCGCAGACGAGGCGATCTGCTCCAGCCCGATCTTGACCTCGCCGAGCACCTTGGCGATCGCCTCGGCGCCCTCCTGGACCTCGAGGTTGCCGCCCCGGACCTGCTGCATGTCCCGCTCGATCTCCTCCAGCCGGGCGGTGGTGGCCTTCGCCGACTCCACCTCGGCCAGTGACATCCGGCTGGTCTCCTCCAGGTCGCCGCGGACCTCGACGATCCGGTCCTGCACCGACTTGACCAGGTCCTTGATCCGGTCAGCGTTCTCCGCCGAGTCACGGGCCAGGTTGCGGATGTCGGTGGAGACCACCGCGAAGCCCTTGCCGAACTCGCCGGCCCGGGCCGACTCGACCGAGCCGTTCACGGCGAGCATGTTGGTCTGGATCGAGACGTTCGCGATGGCGTCGACGATCTTGTCGATCCGGCGCGAGATCTGCTCCAGCTCGGTCACCTTCCGGACGTTCTCGATGCCCTCCCGGGCCGCCGTGCCGATCGCGTCGATCATCGAGTCGACCGACTCCTTGTTGGTGACCAGCAGATCCAGGATCGCGTCCGAGCGCTCCACCGCGGCGCCGCCGCGCTCCGACGAGAGCTGGGCGCCCCGCTCGATCTCGGACACCGCCACGGAGGTCTGCTCACCCTTCTCGGCCGCGGTCCGGGCGCCGGTGTTGATCTCGTTGATCGCCACGTTGATCTGCGTGGCGGCCCGGTTGATCTCCTCGACGGCCGCGGACAGCTCCTCGGCGGTCGAGGCCACATCCTCGGCGCTCTTCGCGATGTCGGTGCTGCTGCGCAGCGTCTCGGCCACCTCGGCGAGCGCCTCGGCCGCCTGCTCGCTCTGCCGCAGCGCCTGGGACTGCTGGCTGACCGTCTGCAGCGACTCCTCGCACGCCGCCGACTGCTGCTCGGCCGCCGCGGCGATCTCCTCGGACCGCTGCTTGGCGTTGCCCGCGGAGCGCTTGGCCTGCTCGGCGGCGGTGGCCATCTCCATCGCGCCGGCCATGATCGAGCCCATGTCGGCCCGGATGGTCTCCAGCTGCGAGGTGATCGTCTTGCCCTTCTCCACCTCGTTGCGCGCCGCCTCCGCGGAGGTCTGCACCGCCCCGGCGATGTCGGTCACCGAGTTGCGGACCTCGTCGATCAGGTCGCGGATCTGCCGGGCGCTGCGCTCGCTGGTCTCGGCGAGCGTGCGCACCTCGTCGGCGACCACCGCGAAGCCCTTGCCGTGCTGCCGGGCGCGGGCCGCCTCGATCGCGGCGTTGAGCGCGAGCAGGTTGGTCTGGTCGGCGATGTGCGCCACGGTCTTGACGATCTCGCCGATCTCGTCGGCCTGCTTCTCCAGTTCGGTGATGGTGACCACCGAGGTGGTCTGCCGGGCGGACGCGCTGTCCACGTTCGCGAGCAGGTTGCTGATCCCGGTCCGGGTCTCGTTCAGCAGGCCCTGCAGGGCCTGGGAGAGGTCCGCTACCTGGGTGGTGGTCTGCTGCTGACGGTTGACCCGGTCCTCGATCTGGTTCATCGCGGCCAGGCTCTGCTGGGTCGCGCCGGACGCCTCCTCGGCGCCCGCGGCGATCTGCTGCATCGACTCGGTGAGCTGACGCGACGCCTCGGCGGCCTCGGCGTTCTGCGCGGAGATCTCCGCGGTCGCGGTGGCGATCCGCTCCGCCGCCTGCTGCTGTTTGGCCACCGACCGGGCCTGCCGCCGGTTGGCGTCGCCGTCCGCGCCGGGCCGGGCCGGCCGCGCGGCGGCGGCCGTGGCCACCGGCCGGGCCGGCCGTGTTTCGGTGGTACGCCCGCCGGTGGTGCTGGTGAGGGGCATGGGTGCTTCTCCCGTCTGGGTACGGTCGGGTCCGGCGCACCACGGCGCACGGCTCCAGGTCCACCTCGGTCGCCGGGGCGCGCACCCGGCCGGGTGCCGGGCTCGATACCGCCTCCGACCTGCAAAATCCTGGCATCGAAAGGCCCGCCATCGGCGCGTATTAACGCCTTTCGATGCAATTGGGCCGGCGTTTGACGCCGCGTCCGGTGGGCATTCCGGGACGACCCGACACGGAGGTGGACGATGAGCGACCTAGAGCCCGAGCTGTCCAGCACCATCGACGCCGGTACCGATCCGGAGGAACTGCGCAACGGCGGCCCGGCGACCGAGGGCGTGATGACCACGACCGGTGGCACCGCCGGACCGGCCAGCTTCCCGGATCGGCCGCGGACCGGCCCGGGGGTGGCGAACACCACCACCGGCGACGCCACCACCGGCGCGATGCGCACCCCGGCCGACGAGTACACCAGCGACGCGGCCGGCTGAGCGGTCCGATACCGTCCGTACCCGGATCGCCGCGGGCCCCGCGGCGACCGGGACGGCGGGGGCGGCATGCGGGCTCTGGTGCAGACGGTGAGCCGGGCGAGTGTCACGGTCGGCGACGAGGTGGTCGGCGAGATCGGTGACGGGCTGCTGGTGCTGGTCGGCGTCACCCACGACGACACCCCGGCGAAGGCTGCCGAGCTCGCCCGCAAGACTTATGAGCTGCGCGTGCTGGACGACGACCGGTCCGCTTCGGACGTCGCCGCGCCGCTGCTGGTGGTCAGCCAGTTCACCCTGTACGGCGACGCGCGCAAGGGCCGCCGTCCGACCTGGAACGCGGCGGCGCCCGCCGAGGTGGCCGAGCCGCTGATCACCGCGTACGTGCAAGCGCTGCGCGCCCGGGGAGCGACGGTGGAGACCGGCCGCTTCCGGGCGCACATGCTGGTGGAGAGTGTGAACGTGGGACCGCGCACGGTCCTGCTGGAGCTCTAGAAGATCCCCCGGCGGCGGGCGGACTGCTGCAGCCAGTTGTCCAGCTGCGCGGTCCAGTCCACCTGGTCCACCGTCGCGTAGTCCACGTCGAAACTGCCGAACGCGTCGTGCCCCTCGGTGAACAGCCCGCCGCGCTTGTCCAGCTCCAGCACCACCTGCAGCTTGCGCGGCGTGGGCAGGAAGGTCAGCTCCAGCTGGTTGATGCCGTGCGCGTACCGGGCCGGCGGGTAGAACTCGATCTCCTGGTAGAACGGCAGCTCCTGCTCGACGCCGTACACCCGGCCGCGCTCCACGTCGGCCTTGTGGAACCGGAAGCCGAGCCGCAGCAGCGCCTCCAGGATCCGCTCCTGGGCCGGCAGCGGGTGCACCTGGACCGCGTCCAGGTCGGACTTGTCGACCGCGCGGGCCACCTCCAGCTCGGTGGCCAGACCCATCGTCATGCCATGCAGGTGCTGGCCGTACACCTCGGTGATCGGCGTCTGCCACGGCACCTCGAAGCGGAACGGCACGTCGTGCCGGGCGCCGGCCTCCAGCCGGAACGAACCGGTCAGCCGCTGGCGGTGGAACTCCTGGTTGGTCTGGTACTCGTTGTCGCCGCTCTCCACCTCGACCCGGGTCATCAGGCCGACGGCGACATATTCGACGTCGACCGCGTGGTCGCCGCCGACGATGTGCACCTGGCCCTCCAGGAATCCGCCGGGACGGCAGTTCGGGTTGGTCAGCACGGTGTCGACGGACGGCCCGCCCACGCCGAGCGCCTGCAGCATCTTCTTGAAGACCACGTTCACTCCTTCTTCGGTCCCGCACATTATCTCCGCGTGGCAAGGCTGATCGTCCGTTTCACCCGAGCTTGTCGGCTTGCCGACGTCAGGGTTCTCCCTGATTCATGCCACCTGGACGCTGGCCTCACCTCCGCTTAACGCGCGGGCGACGAAGCTTCTCGTCACCGGCACGGAAGCGGCTGGTAGGCACGGATAACGGGGAGGGGATCCAAGTGGTCCTGGAGACGAAGGCGACGATGGCTGAGGACATCATGACCGACGAGGTCGAGCCGCTGGCCGATCTCGACGCGACGGACGAGCGGGGCGTCTCCGCCGACCTGGTCCGGGCCTACCTCAACGGCATCGGCCGGACCCGCCTGCTCACCGCCGTCGAGGAGGTCACTCTCTCGAAGCGGATCGAGGCCGGCCTCTACGCCGAGGAGAAGCTTCCGGCGGCCGACGCGGACCTGGCTCCGCTGCTGCGGGTCGTCGTCGCCGAGGGCAAGGCCGCCAAGAACCACCTGCTCGAGGCGAACCTGCGGCTCGTGGTCAGCATCGCGAAGCGGTACACCGGCCGGGGCATGGCGTTCCTGGACCTGATCCAGGAGGGCAACCTGGGTCTGATCCGCGCGGTCGAGAAATTCGACTACACCAAGGGCTACAAGTTCTCCACGTACGCCACCTGGTGGATCCGCCAGGCCATCACCCGCGCCATGGCCGACCAGGCCCGCACCATCCGCATCCCGGTGCACATGGTCGAGCAGGTCAACCGCATGGTCCGGGCCCGCCGCGACCTGGCCACCCAACTCGGCCGGGAGCCCAGCATCGCCGAGATCGCCGAGGCGATGAGCGTGCCGGAGTTCCAGGTCATCGAGCTGATCTCGTACGACCGCGAGCCGGTCAGCCTGGACCAGGCGGTCGGTGAGGACGGCGAGAGCGCCCTCGGTGACTTCGTCGCCGCCGTCGACCCGAACCAGCCCGGCGAGGGTGTCTCGCAGGGCGAGCTGCGCAGCGAGGTGGAGATCGTGCTGGCCACGCTCTCCGAGCGCGAGTCCGCGGTGATCCGGCTGCGCTTCGGCCTGGACGACGGCCGCCAGCGCACCCTCGACGAGGTGGGCCGCGAGTTCGGCCTCAGCCGCGAGCGCATCCGCCAGATCGAGAAGGTGACGATGCTGAAGCTGCGCGACCCGGAGCGGGCCTCCCGCCTCGAGGCCTACGCGGTCTGATCCACGATCGTCACCGACGGCCCCGGCTCCTCGAGCCGGGGCCGTCGGCTCATCTCAGGCGTCGCGGGCCGGTGTCCGGTCGCACGCCCGGATCGCCGAACTCGATGGCGGCGTGCAGCACCGAGAAGCCGTCCGGCCGGACCAGCACCGGGTTGAGCAGCAGCGAGCGCACCCGCGGATGCTCGTCGGCGAGCCGGCCGACCCGCAGCAGCAGGTCGATCAGCGCGTCCCGGTCGACCGGGGTGGAGCCGCGGTAACCGTGCAGCAGCGGGGCCGCCCGCGGCTCGTCGACCAGCGCCTCGGCGGCCCGGTCGGTCAGCGGGGCGGCCCGCCAGGCCAGGTCGCCGAGCAGCTCACTGGCCACGCCGCCGAGACCGAAGCCGACCACCGGGCCGAAGGCCGGATCCTCCACCACCTCGACCACACACGCCACGCCCGGCGGAACCATGGTCTGCACGAGCACGTCCGGGCCGAAGGTGGTGTCCAGCTCGCGGTAGGCCGTACGCAAGGAATCCTCGTCGCCCAGCGCCAACCGCACCGCGCCGAGATCGATCCGGTGGCGCAAGCCGCCGCCGGCCGCCTTGAGCGCGACCGGGTAACCCAGCGTCGCCGCGGCGGCGACCGCCTCGTCCACCGAGCGGGCCAGCGTCGACGGCACCACCGGGATCCGGTACGCGTCCAGCAGGCCACCCGTCGTCTCGGCGGCCTCCGCCGCGGCCGGGTCCACTCCGGACAGCGCGGGCATGGTGCCCGGCGGGCGGCGCAGCCACTCCGCGTAGTTGACCACCCGGGCCAGCGCGCGGACCGCCTCCTCGACCGAGGAGTAGACCGGGACGCGCGGCGGCACCCGGCCGAAGACCAGTGTCGCCACCGTCGGTTTCTCCCCGGCGAGCGCGACGCTGGCCAGCGCCGCGGCGAAGTCCGCGTCCTCCTCGGAGAGCTGCTGGCCGGGCACCACCGGGGCGAAGACCACCACCAGCGCGTCCACCCGGTCGTCGACAGCGGCGTCGGCGAGCGCGTCGGCCAGGTCGTGGGCGGTGGCCATCGGGCTCAGGTCGTGCGGATATCCCTCGGCGACCACCAGTCCGGCCGCCCGGCAGGCCACCTCGGCGAGCGCGGCCAGCGCCGACGAGTTGCCGACCACGGCGACTCGCCGGCCGGCCGGCAGCGGCTGGTGGGCCAGCAGGATGCCGACGTCGAAGAGCTCCTGCACGGTGTCCACCCGGATCACCCCGGAGCGGGCGAACAGCGCGGTCACCGCGTGCGCGTCCGGACCGGGCAGGTCGCCGGCCAAGCCCGGCGGACGGGTCGCCGAGGCCACCGCGACCACCGGTTTGACCCGGCTCATCCGGCGGGCCAGCCGGGCGAACTTGCGCGGGTTGCCGAACGTCTCCAGATAGAGCAGCACCACGTCGGTGCCGGGGTCGTCCTGCCAGTACTGCAGCAGGTCGTTGCCGGAGACGTCGGCCCGGTTGCCGGCCGAGACGAAGCTCGACAGGCCCAAGCCGCGCCGGTCCGCCTCGGCCAGCAGCGCCACCCCCAGCGCGCCGCTCTGCGCGAAGAAGCCGACCCGTCCGGCGGCCGGCAGCCGCGGCGCCATCGTCGCGTTCAGCCGGACCGCCGGGTCGGTGTTGGCGATGCCGAAACTGCTCGGGCCGATCACCCGCAGGCCGGCCGCGTGCGCGGTCTCGATCAGGGCCCGCTGCCGGTCCGCGCCAGCCGCGCCGGCCTCGGCGAACCCGGCCGAGCCGATCACCACGCCGCCGGCGCCCGCGGCCGCCGCGTCGGCCAGGGCCGCCGCGACCTTCTCCGCCGGGACCGCGATCACGGCCAGGTCGATGGGGGTTCCGGCATCAGACGCTTTCCGGTACGCCGTGAGCCCGGCGACCCGATCGGCGGACGGATGCACCGGTACCACCGCGCCCGGGTAGCCGCCGTCGCGCAGGTTGCCGAGCATGGCGGCGCCGATCCCGTGGCCGCTGGCGCTCGCCCCGTAGATGGCGATGCCGCGCGGGGCGAGCAGCCGGGCGATCGACCGGGCCTCGGTCAGGTGCTCCCGGGACTCCTGCACCTCCCGTGACTTCTCGGTGGGCGCGATCGGGAAGCTCAGGTGCACCACGCCGTCCGCGTAGCGGCGCTGCACCTGGTAGCCGGAGTCGCCGAAGACCCGCAGCATCCCGCCGTTCTCCGGGAGCACCTCGGCGACGAAGCGCGAGATGCCGTGCTCGCGGGCCGCCTCGGCCAGGTGCTCCAGCAGCACCGAGCCGATCCCGCGGCCCTGCTGCGCGTCCTCCACCACGAAGGCGACCTCGGCCTCGGGCGAGTCCAGGCCGAGCCGCTCGTAACGCCCGACCGAGGTGATCCGGCCGTCGGCGGCGACGGTGACGAAGGCCTCCCGGTCGCGGTGGTCGACGTTGACGAACCGGTGCAGGTCACGCTCCGGGATCCGCGGGTAGGGCGAGAAGTACCGCAGGTAGCGGGTGCGGTCACTCATCCGGGAGTGGAACTCCACGATGGCCGGGGCGTCCTCCGGCCGGATCTGCCGCAGGTGCACCGCGGTGCCGTCGGCGAGCAGGACGTCTGCGCTGCGTCCCATGTCAGTCGCGGGGGTCGTGGGGGTCGAGGCCGTGCAGCGGGAAGACCGCGAGCCGGGCGGCCAGGATCGCCCGGTCGACCGGGTCGCTCTCGGTGCCCGGCGACCAGCGCTCGACCGCCGGCTCGGCGCCGTCGGTCATCGTCTCCGGGATCGTGGTGCCGGGGCGGCGCTCGGCGGCCAGCCGGCGCCAGCCCCGCGGGGTCGGGGTGCCCGGGTCCAGGGGCCGGCCGGTGGCCACCGCGAGCAGGTGCGTCCACGCCCGGGGAACCACCTCGACCAGCGCGTACCCACCACCGCCCAGGGCCACCCAGCGGCCCTCGCAGAGCTCGTCGGCGAGCGCCCGCATCGCCAGGTAGGCGGCGCGCTGGCCGTCGACGGAGAGCTTGAGATCGGCGAGCGGGTCGAGCCGGTGCGCGTCGGCACCGCACTGGCTCACGATGATCTCCGGAGCGAACGCCCGGACCACCGACGGGACCACCGCGTGATAGGCCCGCAGCCAGGCGGCGTCGCCGGTCCCCGGGGGCAGCGGCACGTTCACCGCGGTGCCCTCGGCGCCCGGGCCGCCGGTCTCGTCGCAGAACCCGGTACCCGGGAAGAGCGCCAGCGGCGTCTCGTGCAGGCTGACCGTGAGCACCCGCGGATCGTCGTAGAACATCGCCTGCACGCCGTCGCCGTGGTGCACGTCGACATCGATGTAGGCCACCCGCTGCGCGCCGTGGTCGAGCAGCCAGGCGATCGCCACCGCCGGGTCGTTGTAGACACAGAAGCCGGCCGCCCGGGCCGGCATCGCGTGGTGCAGGCCGCCGGCCACGTTCACCGCCCGGCGGGCGACGCCGTGCCAGACCGCCTCGGCGGCCGCGATGCTCGCCCCGCAGATCCGCGCCGAGGAGTCGTGCATGCCGTCGAAGACCGGGTTGTCCGGCGTGTTCAGCCCCCAGCCCAGGAAGAACGGATCGATCGGCGCCTGGCGCACGGCCTCGAGGTAGTCCGCCCGGTGCACCCGGGTTAGCTCGTCCGCGCCGGCCGGCCGCGGCGTGATCAACTGCACACCCGGGCGGTCGAGAACGCCCAGCTCACGGGCGAGCGCCATGGTCAGCTCGACGCGCACCGGGTTGAGCGGGTGATCACCCATGTCGTAGTCGAGCAGAGCCTTGTCCCAGACCACCGCCGTCGTCTCGTCCGCCATGCGGAACATGCTCCCACGTTCGCCCCGCCGGGGTACCGGCCAGAAGACCCGTCGGTCTCTACTCCGGTAGGGTCTCTTGGCACTTGCTCGGGGCGGATGTCAACCCCCCGCCGCGCGGTAACATCGCAGCTGGGAGGACCGCATCGTGAACGACCTTGTCGACACCACCGAGATGTATCTCCGGACCATTCTCGAACTCGAAGAAGAAGGCGTGCCTCCGCTCCGGGCCCGCATCGCCGAGCGCCTGCACCAGAGTGGCCCCACGGTCAGCCAGACGGTCGCCCGCATGGAGCGGGACGGTCTGCTCACCGTCGAGGGGGACCGGCACCTCGTGCTGACCGAGGAGGGGCGGACCACCGCCGTCTCCGTCATGCGCAAGCACCGGCTGGCGGAGCTGCTGCTGGTCAACGTCATCGGCATGCCGTGGGAGGAAGCCCACGAGGAGGCCTGCCGGTGGGAGCACGTGATGAGCGACTCGGTCGAGCGCCGGGTCTACGAGCTGCTGAACAAGCCGACGCGCTCGCCGTACGGGAATCCGATCCCCGGCCTGGAGCACCTCGGCCTGCCCGAGGACGACGTCACCGAGCAGGCCGCCCTGGGTGAGCGCAACCTGGCGTTCCCCGGCCTGACCGGCAGCGTCGTGGTCCGCCGGATCTGCGAGAGCGTCCAGACGAATGCGGATGTGCTGCGTCAGCTGCACGCGGCCGGCATCGACCCGGGGACCACGGTGACTGTCGCGCAGGAGCGCGACGGGGTGACCATCGACAAGTCGGGCGACAAGATCCGGCTGCCGCGGGAGGTCGCGTCGCGGGTGTTCGTCGCCGCGCGCTGAGCTCGACTTCGGGTCCCGGCCCCGGCCCAGCCGGCGGGGCCCTCAGCTGTCCGTGGTGTCCATCGCCTTGGCGAGCTCCAGCAGGCCGGCGTTCATCCTGGTCACCGAGGCGGTCGGCGCCCCCTTGGCGAAGGTGAACTTCAGCGTCTGCAGCTGGGCCGCCTCACTCAGCCAGCCGATCTCCACCGAGGGACCGTGCCCGCCGGTCGCCGCGGCGTTCAGCCGGTAGGCCGCCCGGCCCAGGCCCTTGAGCTTGACCGCCTTCTTTGGCATCCGCTCGGCCAGGAAGATCTTGCTGTCCGCCTTGGTCTGCTCGACCACGGAGAGTGAGAGGTCGGGCCACGGAGCGCTCTCCGTCTGCACCACGCAGGTGGAGGTGTCGTCGACCTGGTCCGAGGCGGCCACGGTGAACCTGACGCCGATCTTCTCCTGGATGAACTTCCAGTCCCACAGGATGCAGGCGCCGCCCGCCGAGGCGGCCGGCACCTCGGCGACCTTGACCGGGGGCAGCGTGACGGGGGCCTCGTCGCGCTCCTTGCAGCCGGACGCGGCGAGCAACGCGACGACGCCGAGCACGGCGGGAACCGTACGCACGAGTGATCCTCCCCGGGGTCGGGCCACACCCTATTGCGCCGTGGACGGGAGCGGAAGTGGTGGGGCTGTTGTATACGGGGAGTAGCCACGTGGAGGGCTTGACGGATGGCGTCAAGTCGGTGCTTGACAGGCGCTGTCAAGGGGCGGAGGATGGCGTCATGACGGGGTCCGACGCGCTGGCGGAGCAGCTGATCAGGCTGCTCGACGTGCGGCTGACCGATCCGCTGGAGATCCTGCTCGACGGGGACGACAGCGTGGCGGTGGTGCGCGGGCGGCTGCGGCGGCGGGCGCTCGACTGGGCCTTCGCCATCGAGCACGGTTCGAGTTCGGAGGCGGTGCACACCCTCGCCCGGTTGATGGCGACGCTCTATCCGGACGATCACGCGTTCGCGCCGCCGGTGGAGTGGTGGCGCACCCCGCTCGGGCAGGCGGTGGCGCGGCGGGTGGGGCATCCGTTCGCCGCTTCGGTGTCCTATGCGATGGCCGGCGCGATGCTCGGCATCACCCGGCAGGGGGTGCACGACCTGGTCCGCCGGGGGAAGCTGCCCCGGCACCCGGAGGGCGGGGTGCCGGTGAGCGCGGTGCGTGAGCGGTTGCTCGCCACCGGACCGCTGGGCGCGATTCCGGAGGAGTCTTCGGTCCTGGACCGGCCTTTTCCCGAGGAGCAGCCCTTCCCCGACGGCCGGCCCTCTCCCCACGGTCAGCCCTTCCTTCACGGCCAGCCTTCTCCTGACGGCCGGCCCCTCCCTCACGGCCAGCCTTCCCCTGACGGCCAGGCCTCCCCCCACGAGCAGCCCTCTCCCCACGGTCAGCCTTTCCCTGACGGCCAGACCTCCGGGGGAGCGGACTTCGCGTGGCCGGCGGAGGACATTCGGGCTGTGGGCAATTTCGGTCATGAGTCGCAGACCGGCAACGACGAGGAGCAGCAATGATCAACGACACTCTGGTCGACGCGGGGAGCGTGCAGATCGCCGTCCGGGACTTCGGCGGTGACGCGCCGCCGCTGCTGCTGTTGCACGGGGCGGGCGGCAACCTCGCACAGATGACCACGCTGGCCCGGGCGCTGCGCCCGCACCACCGGGTCGTCACGCTCGACCTGCGCGGGCACGGCAGGTCCGCGGACGGGCCGTGGACGTGGGACGCCGCCCTGGGTGATCTGGCCGCCGTCTGCGTGGAGCTGGAGTTGGAGCGGCCCGCGGTGGTCGGCCACTCGCTGGGCGGCATGCTGGCCGCGCTCTGGGGTGCCCGCCATCCGGAGTCCCCCGGGGTGGTCAGCCTGGACGGCAACCCGCCACCGACCCGCTCCGACCAGCTTCCCGGGCTGGACCCGGCCAAGGCGGCCGCCGAGCTGGAGCGGTTGACCTCGGTCTTCGACATGATGCAGGCCGCCGCCGGCCAGACCGTCGAGGCCGCCGAGCTGGCCGACCTGGTGGAGCGACAGCGGATGGCCGCCCGCGACATGGGTGCCAACGAGAAGGTGTGGATCGAGGGCTTCCGCCGCAACCTGGTGCACGGCCGGGACGGCAGGACCACCTTCCGCCCGTCCTTCGAGACCACCACGCAACTGCGCACCCTGATGAACGAGCTGGACCTGGCACCCGTCTACGCCGGCACCACCTGCCCCGAGTTGCTGGTGCTGGCCACCCGCGACTTGCCGGAGCAGGAGCCGTTCGCCGACCTGTACGCCGCGCACCGCCGCTACCTGCTGACCCAGGCCCAGGCCGCCCCGCACCTGCGTCACCTGCAGTTGGCCGACGCTTCCCACGCCATGGTGATCGAACACCCCACGCTCCTCGCCTCCCTGATCACCGACTTCCTCGCCGAACACCGCTGACCACCGACCCGGCCCGCCAACCACGACCCGCCCCCGCTACGAACTTTCAGCGCCGCCACCAACCCGTTCCGACCGACCACAAGCCACCAACGCCACAGCCAGACACCAGGGCAGGCAAGCTCTGGCCAGCAATGACCGTGGCGCATCCGGGGAGTGACCTGCGACCTCCACGGGCCTGATCCAGAACGGACCCGCCGGCCGCTCCGTCGGAGGAGGACCGGAACTTCGGGCGCGGCGCTGGGGGACCCGGGACCGGGGCGGCGGTGCGGGAAGCGGCGGCCCGGGCGGCGCCGGGCGTCCGGAGTGGTCCGGCGGTGCGGGAGTTGGCGACCCCGAGCACGACACCGCAAACCGGACGCGGCTCAGCGATGCGGAAGGCGGCGACCCCGAGCACGGCGCCGGAAACCGGACGCGATTCAGCGGCGCGGGAGGCGGCGACCCCGGGAGTCAGGAATGGGGCGGCGGCGTGGGCGGGGTGGCGCCGGCCGGTAGGAGTGGTTTGGCGGCGTGGGAGGCGGCCAGGCCGATGACGAGGGCGCCGAAAACGCAGAGCAGGCCGTTGCGGATGCCCAGGTGCTGGGACAGGACGCCGATCAGCGGAGGGCCGGCCAGGAAAGCGGCGTAACCGATGGAGCCGGCCACCGAGACGCGGATGGCGGCTCGGACCGGATCGTCGGCGGCGGCGCTCATGCCGATCGGGAAGCCCAGGGAGGCACCGACACCCCAGAGCAGGGCGCCGGCCAGGGCGAGCGGCACCGTGCCACCGAAGACGACCAGGAGCAGGCCGGCCGTGGCGGAGACGGCGGTGAGGCGCAGCACCGGGACCCGGCCCCAGCGGTCGGTGGCGGGGCCGCCGTACATCCGGCCCAGGGTCATCGCCGTGACGAAGACGCCGAAACCGACAGCACCGACGGTGTCGCCGGCGTGGTAGCCGTCCACCAGGCTGATCGCCAGCCAGTCGTTGGCGGAGCCCTCGGTGAAGCCGAAACCGAGCAGGATCAGGCCGATCAGGAGGGTGCGGGGTTCGCGCCAGGCCTGACCGGCGGTCATCGCCGGTTTCGCGCCCGGCTCCGGGTCGGCGTGCGGCAGGAAGCGGCGGACCACAGCGGTCTGGACCGCGACGACGACAGCGGTGGTGAAGTAGAGCTGCGCCCAGACCGGTACGCCGGCCGCCGCGGTGACCGCCCCGACGCCCGCGCCGGCAACCGTGCCGAGGCTGAAGCCGGCATGAAAGCGGGGCATGACGGTCCGTCCCAGCCGGCGCTCCACGTCGGCCGCCTCGACGTTCATCGCGACGTCCCAGGTGCTGGTGCCGAACCCGCAGAACAGCAGCGCCGAGCCGGCCAGCACGACCGAGCCGATCAGCGTGGCGGTGCCCAGCACGGCCAGCCCGAAAGCCATCGACATGCTGGCCGCCAGCACCGCCCGGGCCGGGCCGACGCGCTGCACCAGCGGGCCGGCGAGCGGGATCGAGGCGACCGAGGTGCCCGACATGCAGAGCAGCAGCAACCCGAAACCGGCGACCGAGAGGTCCAGCCCGTCCCGCACGGCGGGCGCCCGGGCCAGCCACCCGGCGAGAGCCAGCCCGTTCATCCCGAAGGTGACGCCGACAGCGATCTTGGCCGTGTTCAGCCGGGCGGGCCGGACGTCGATGCTGCTCACCGCCTCAACTTACACGTTAAAGCCCTGGTGGTCATCGAGGCTGCCCGGGCGGCCCTGCCACGGGCCGGCACCGACGGCGGCGGAGGCCGGCACCGACGGCGGCTAGGAACCGCACGGGCGGCGACCGAGACCGGCACCGACGGCGGCTAGGAACGGCACGGGCAGCGACCGAGACCGGCACCGACGGCGACCGAGACGGGCACGGGTGCTGCCACGAGGCGGCGACGACGGCCACCGACCCCTTCACGCGGGCCCGGCCACGAGCCGGTTCGGAGCACGTCCCACAATGAACACCGGGAGAGCGTCGATGGACACGGAAGGAAGGCACATGGGCCGCCCCGAGGAACTGCAGGTGGAGGCACGTTCCGTGCTGGCGCTGCTGGAGCCGCTGGGATCGCTCACCCCGACCGGGAGCTTCGTGTCCGGGCTGATGGTGCGGCGCGAGCTCGACGTGATGCTGCTCGGCGGCCCGGACTTCGGTCCCGCCGACGTGCTCGCCCTGCTCGGCAAGGCGGTCGAGATCCCCGGCCTGACCGGCTTCTCCTGCGCGGACGAGCGCGGCGACCGCTCACCCACCGGCGAGAAACGCGACGAACGCTTCCACGTGCTGCTGACCGTCGGCGAGTGGCAGGCCGACCTGTCCATCTGGCTGCACGACGACCACGCGGACGTCAGCGAGTGGCACCGCGAGCTGGTCACCCGGCTCACCGGCGAGGAGCGCCAGGCCATCCTCGCGATCAAGACGATCTGGCACGAGCGCCCGGAGTACCCGGGCAGCTTCGCCGTCTACACCGCGGTCCTGGAGCACGGCGTCCGCACCGCCGTCGAGTTCGGCGTCTGGCTACGCGCCGGCGGCTGAGGGCCGCGGCCCGCGATCACCGCTTTCCGGTACGCCGTGAGCACGCTCACCGGTCGCCCGGGGGTGCCTGCTCCCGGCGTACCGGAAAAGCGAGACGGGCCGAGCGCACAGCGCGCCCGGCCCGTCTCGGCGAACCTCAGCTGCAGCCCGACGTGGAGCCGCAGCCCTCGCAGACGTAGCAGCTACCGGCGCGGCGCATCTTGGTGCCGCAGGTGAAGCAGAGCGGCGCGTCAGCGGCGTGCCCGGTGACCAGCTCGAGGAGCTCGGTGGACGAGCCCGCCGGCTTCTCCGCGGTGGTCGCGGCCTTGACCTCGGCGACGGTGACCGCCGACGCCGCCGGCGTGACGGCCGGGGCCGACTCCGCCATGTCGGTCACCGCGAGGTCGGCTGCCGCGGCCTCGGCCGCCGCCTCCGCCTGTGCCTGCGCGGTGCGCTCCTTCGCGGTGAAGATGCCCAGCTCGGCACGGGTGTCGTAGGGCAAGAAGTCCAGCGCCAGGCGACGGAAGATGTAGTCCATCACCGAGGACGCCATGCGCACGTCCGGGTCGTCGGTCATGCCGGCCGGCTCGAAGCGCATGTTGGTGAACTTGCTGACGTACGTCTCCAGCGGGACGCCGTACTGAAGGCCTATCGAGATGGCCACCGAGAAGGCGTCCATCACGCCGGCCAGGGTGGAGCCCTGCTTCGACATCTTCAGGAAGACCTCGCCGAGGCCGTCGTCCGGGTAGGACGACGCGGTGAGGTAGCCCTCGGCACCGCCGACCGAGAAGGAGACCGTCTCGGAGGGGCGCTTCTTCGGCAGCCGCTTGCGGATCGGGCGGTACTCGACCACCTTCTCCACCACCTTCTCGACCGCCTTCTCCTCGACCTCGGCAGCGGCCGGCGCCGCGGCCTTGGCGGTCTTGCCCGCCGACAGCGGCTGGCCGACCTTGCAGTTGTCGCGGTAGATCGCGAGCGCCTTCAGGCCGAGCTTCCAGCCCTGGTAGTGGATCTCCTCGATCTCCTCGACGGTCGCCGTCTCCGGCATGTTGACCGTCTTCGAGATCGCGCCGGAGATGAACGGCTGCACCGCGGCCATCATCCGGACGTGGCCGAGCGGGGCGATCGACCGCTCGCCCATGGCGCAGTCGAAGACCGCGTAGTGCTCCGGCTTGAGGCCGGGGGCGTCGACCACGTTGCCGTGCTCGGAGATGTGCTCGACGATCGCCTCGACCTGCTCCTCGGGGTACCCGAGGCTGCGCAGGGCGCGCGGCACCGTCTGGTTGACGATCTGCATGGAGCCGCCGCCGACCAGCTTCTTGAACTTGACCAGGGCCAGGTCGGGCTCGATGCCGGTGGTGTCGCAGTCCATCATCAGGCCGATGGTGCCGGTCGGGGCGAGCACCGACGCCTGGGCGTTGCGCCAGCCGTTCCTCTCACCGATCTTGTTGCCGGTCTTCCACTGCTTGGTGGCCTCCCGGACGATCTCGGTGGCGACCACGCCCTGCGGGCGGATCTCGTCGTTGGCGGCGGCGTGCTTGCGCATGACCCGCTGGTGCGCCTCGGCGTTGCGGGCGTACCCGTCGTACGCGCCGACGACGCCGGCCAGCTCGGCCGAGCGGCGGTACGCCGTCCCGGTCATCAGCGAGGTGATCGCCGCGGCGACGCTGCGGCCGCCCTCGGAGTCGTACGGCAGGCCGGAGGCCATCAGCAGCGCGCCGATGTTCGCGTACCCGATGCCGAGCTGCCGGTACGCCCGGGTGGTGATCCCGATCTTCTCGGTCGGGAAGTCCGCGAAGCAGATCGAGATGTCCATCGCGGTGATGATGAACTCGACGCTCTTGACGAACTTCTCCACCTCGAAGCCACCGTCGGCCTTGAGGAACTTCATCAGGTTCAGCGAGGCCAGGTTGCAGGACGAGTCGTCCAGCGACATGTACTCCGAGCACGGGTTGGACGCGGTGATCCGGCCGGTCTCGGGGTTGGTGTGCCAGTCGTTGATGGTGTCGTCGTACTGCAGGCCGGGGTCGGCGCACTCCCAGGCGGCCTTGGCGATGTCGCGGAACAGCTTCCTGGCGTCGATGGTCTCGATGACCTCGCCGTTGAGCCGGCCGCGGAGACCGAACTCGGTGCCGTTCTCGTACGCCGTCATGAACTCGTCGCTGACCCGCACCGAGTTGTTGGCGTTCTGGTACTGCACCGAGACGATGTCGGCGCCGCCCAGGTCCATGTCGAAGCCGGCGTCCCGCAGCGCGCGGATCTTGTCCTCTTCGCGCGCCTTGGTGGAGACGAACTCCTCGATGTCCGGGTGGTCCACGTCGAGGATGACCATCTTGGCCGCGCGCCGGGTGGCGCCACCGGACTTGATGGTGCCCGCGCTGGCGTCCGCGCCGCGCATGAAGCTGACCGGGCCGCTCGCCGTCCCCCCGGACGACAGCAGCTCCTTGGACGAGCGGATGCGGGAGAGGTTGACGCCCGAGCCGGAGCCGCCCTTGAAGATCAGGCCCTCCTCCTTGTACCACTCCAGGATGGAGTCCATGGAGTCGTCGACGGAGAGGATGAAGCACGCGCTGACCTGCTGCGGCGACTTGGTCCCGACGTTGAACCAGACCGGCGAGTTGAAGCTGAACACCTGGTGCAGCAGCATCCAGGTGAGCTCGTGGTCGAACACCTCGGCGTCGTCCACGGAGGCGAAGTAACCGTGCTCCTCGCCCGCCTTGCGGTAGGTCTGGACGACCCGGTCGATCAGCTGCCGCAGCGACGTCTCCCGCTCGGGCGTGCCGACCGCGCCCCGGAAGTACTTGGTCGTCACGATGTTCGCGGCGTTCACGCTCCAGAACGCCGGGAACTCCACGCCGCGCTGCTCGAAGTTGATCGAGCCGTCCCGCCAGTTCGTCATGACGACGTCGCGGCGCTCCCACTCGACCTCGTCGTACGGGTGGACGCCCGCCGTCGTCCACACCCGCTCCACCCGCAGCCCCCCGGTCGCCGCGCCGGTCGCGTTTGCCCGGCTGCGCTGGCGACCCGCAGTGATGCCGTCTCCGGCCATATGAACGTGCTCCCCCTCGTAGATACCGCGGAAAGTGTGGCTGGTTCTCAGCCGTTGATCTTGGGAACGCGGGCCGAGCCGGACCGCGGCGCGACGGCGTGTCGCGTCCCGGCGTCCCGGACGGGCGGCGCCTCCCGGAGCGAGGCGATCTCCTTCTCGAACTCGTCGAGCGAGTCGAAGGACTTGTAGACGCTGGCGAACCGCAGATAGGCGACCTGGTCGAGTTCACGCAACGGCGTGAGAATCGCCAGGCCCACCTCGTGGCTCGGAATCTCGGCAGCGCCCCGCGCCCGGACGGTCTCCTCGACCCGCTGCGCGAGCAACGCGATCGAGTCCTCGTCGACGGGCCGGCCCTGGCAGGCCTTGCGGACCCCACTCATGATCTTGGTGCGACTGAAGGGCTCGGTGACGCCGCTGCGCTTGACCACCGCGAGCACCGCCTCCTCGACCGTGGTGAACCGCTTGCCGCACTCCGGGCACGAGCGGCGCCGACGGATCAGCTGACCGTCGTCGGCCTCGCGCGAGTCCACGACACGCGAATCAGCGTGCCGGCAGTACGGGCAACGCACCGCGATCTCTCCCTTCGCCCCTCACCCGGACACGCCGAAGCACAGCCCCGCCGTATGGAGAAACATCGGCGCGACTGTGAACGAACCTGCGGAAAACCGGGGAGGAGAAACCCAACCTGTGGATGGCTTACATCTCTGTAACCACTAGATGTTGGGGAAGACGCTATGCCGCGTCGGACGCCGACGCAAGTTTGACGACGTGCCGACGCGCCGTATTTTGCACCTCAACACGCAGGGGTGATCGCATGATCACAGGCCGCGTCGGGAAACCTCGGGACGCACCGGCAGGAGGGCGCGTCAACCCCGCGAGGCGGTCACGAACAAGACAACGCTCGCCAGCACGGCCATGGCGAAGAAGAGGGCCAGAACCACCACCCGGCCGCGCCGGGTCAGCCGCAGCGGCGGGGCCACGTGTCGCGCGCCACCGGTGACCACCATGACAGGACCCCTCCCTCGGACACCCGTTCGATAGAACGCCCGTACGACGGTCTATCAGAACGGGAGTACGAAAATCCAGTCCCGACGAGCGACACGCCGGTGAAACCTCGTACAGATGTTTGAATATGTCGCACCCGCCCATTACGGTTTGCTGTCAAGAGGGGTCAGCCGGACAAACGCCATCCCCACGGCGCGTCCGGCTCCGCGACGCACCACGTGCCGACAGGCACTGGCCGACAGGGAGGGCGGACGTGTCGACCGACGACCGCACGAGCCAGCAGCAACCGATCCAGCGGCAGCCGAGCAGATCGTCCGAGGCCGGCGGCGCCGCGGCCGCCATGCGGCGGCGCACCCCCAGCCGGGCCCGCTCCGCCGACGCCCCGCAGCTGCGTTCGGTCACCGCGGTCGGCAGCCTGGCCGAGCCGATCGCCACCGACCTGACCGCCCGGCAGCGGCGGATCCTCGAGTTCATCAGGGAGTGGGGCGAGAAATACGGTTACCCGCCCAGCGTCCGGGAGATCGGCGAGGCCGTCGGCCTGGTCTCCCCGTCCAGCGTGGCCTACCAGCTGAAGGCCCTGGAGACCAAGGGCTACCTGCGCCGCGACCCCAACCGGCCGCGTGCCGTCGACGTCCGCTCCCCCGGTGAGCTGGTCGACGACGAGGCGCTGCGGGCCGCCCGCCCGCAGCCGGCCTACGTGCCGCTGGTCGGCCGGATCGCGGCCGGTGGCCCGATCCTCGCCGAGCAGGCGGTGGAGGACTTCTTCCCGCTGCCGCGCGAGCTGGTCGGCGAGGGCGAGGTCTTCATGCTGGAGGTCAAGGGCGACTCGATGATCGACGCGGCGATCTGCAACGGCGACTGGGTGGTGGTCCGCCAGCAGCCGACCGCCGAGGCCGGCGACATCGTGGCCGCCATGATCGACGGCGAGGCCACGGTCAAGAGCTACCGTCAGCGCGACGGCCACGTCTGGCTGATGCCGGCCAACCCGGCCTTCGACCCGATCCCGGGCGACGACGCCACCATCATGGGCCGCGTGGTCGCCGTCCTGCGCCGCGTCTGACCGCTGAGATTCCGCGGACCCTTTCCGGGGTACGCCCTGAGCCGTCCCGGCCGGCGCAAGCGCCGCTCCGGGCCGGCTGAGAGCGGCGAAGCGAAGAGCCGGCTCGCGGGAAGCGAAGGGCGACCGCTCGATTCGTGGAAAAGCCGAGGGCCGGCACCCACCGGGTGCCGGCCCTCCGACGTGCTCAGCGGCGGTCGAAGCCGCCCTCGTCCCGTCCCTGCGGCGGGCGGCCACCGCCGCCGTAGACCCCGGGGCCGGACGGCCGCGGCTGCCCACCGGCCTGCGGCGGCCGCGGCGGGCGCTGCTGGCCCTGCCCCTGGGGCCGCTGACCCTGCCCCTGCGGTCGGCCCTGTCCCTGCGGCCGTTGCTGACCCTGTCCCTGCGGCCGGGGCTGGCCCTGTCCCTGTGGCCGCGGCTGGCCGCCGCCCTGCGGTCGCGGCTGGCCCTGCCCCTGCGGACGCGGCTGGCCGCCGCCCTGCGGACGCTGCTGCCCACCACCCTGCGGACGCTGCTGGCCACCCTGCGGCGGGCGGGGCTGGCCACCACCCGGCTGGCCGCCGTACACACCGCCGCCGGCACCGGCACCGCGGCCGGGCTGCTGCGGACCACGCGGCGGCTGCTGCGCGCCGCCCCGGCCGGGCTGCTGCCCGCGCTGCGGCTGCTGCGGCGGGCGCTGCTGCGACCCACCGGCCGGCGGACGCTGCTGGGGACCGCGCTGACCCTGCGGCGGCGGGGCGGCGGGGCGCGCGTACTGCGGGGTGGCGGCCGGTGGGCCGGACTTGGCGCCGTACACCGGGCCGTTGCCGCCGCCACCGTTGTAATCGGAGCCGGACCGCTGCGGGAGGCCCCCGCTGCCCACGCCGATCAGCTCGGTCGCCGGGTCACCGGCGGCGATCCCGCCGCTCGGCGCGTCGTCGACGCTCGCCCCGCGCGGGTGCTGCTTGCGGAACCGGACGATGCCGAACACGCCGACCCCGACCAGGAGCAGACCGAGGATGCCGACCCCGGCGACGGCGTTGGTGATGTCGCTCACCTCGAGGTCCGAGTACCACGATTTCGCAGCGGCGCCGCCGGACTGTTTCTTGGAGACCACCGCGACGGTGGTGGCCGGCTCGTACGACCGGATGTAGTTGGCCGTCTCCTTGTCCCCGTTCATGTCGGAGACGGTGAGGAAGCTCTTGCCGTCCGCGCTGTACGCGATCGCCTCGCCGTACTGCTCGTTCGGCAGGCCGGTGGTGCGCGGCTTGCCCTTCAGGGCGCCGACGACGTCACCGTTCTTGACGTCCCACTCCATCGCGTCGGTGTAGGTGCGCAGCACCACCTTCGACCCGTCGGCGGAGACGGCGCCGCCGGTGACCACCCGGTTGAACGTCTTGGCGAACGCGTTGCTGGCGGTCTCGGTGGCCTGGATCGACACCTCACCGACCCGGGTCATCGGCACCGGCGTCTTGTTGTTCGCCTTCAGCGGGCCGGACGGCTTGTAGATGAACGCCGCGCCGGACACCTCCTTGGTGACGAGGTACGGCGTGCCGTCGGGGGCCATCAGCAGCGCCTCGGCGTCGTGCCTGTCGCCCTCCGGGTAGCTGAGCCGATAGATCACCGGCGCCTTCTTCCCGCTGGCCGGCATGCTCCACAGCGCGACGTGCGGGCGCGGCTCCTCACCCTTGAGGATGGCGTTGTCGCCGGTGTCGGCGATCCAGACGGAGCCGTCCTTCGGCGAGACGATCATGTCTTCGGTGTCGAGGGGATTGCTCGGGTACGAACGCGGCGTCCCCTTGATGTTGCACGACGAGTCCAGGAAGAAGACCCTCTTGTGGTCGTCGCTGGTCGAGCTGTCGTCGATGGCGATGAAGCCTCCGCTCTTCGTCGCCACCAGGCCGGAGACCTCGTCGAGCAGGGGGTCCTTGACCTTGCAAACCTTCTTACCGGGCGTCGCCTTGGCACTGACCGTCGCCGTCGGGGTCGGGTCAGCGGCGGACGCGCCGGTGCCACCGATCGCCACCAGGCCCAGACCCAGCACGATCGAGAACACGAGACGCCGCATCCGCACAGTGTCGCATGCGGCGTCCCCCATCGGTGTAACGCGTGGATCAACCCTGGTCAAAGGTCACCAGGTGTCTGTTTTCACGGCTCGACACAGGTAACTCTCAGCAACGGAACTGTTCCAGGTCGGCCGCCAGCCGCTCGTCGACGAGAACGTGGAACTCGGTGCCGTCGTCGAGGTGCCGGGACTGGAGCACCTTCCCGGTCCGGTGCACCCGGGCGACGAGGTCGGCCCGGTCGTACGGCAGCAGGATGCGCAACTCCACCGCCGGGCGGGGCAGCCGCGCCGCGATGGCCGCTTTCAGCTCCTGGACGCCCGAACCGGTGCGCGCCGAGACGAACACCGCGTCCGGCCAGGTCCGCTTGAGCCGCAGCACGGTCTCCTCGTCGGCCGCGTCCATCTTGTTGATCACCAGCAGCTCGGGGACCCGGTCGGCCTCGACCTCGCCGAGCACCTCGCGGACCGCGCTGACCTGACCCTCCGGGTCCGGGTGCGAGCCGTCGACGACGTGCACCAGCAGGTCGGCGTCGGCCACCTCCTCCAGCGTCGAGCGGAACGCCTCGACGATCTGGTGCGGCAGGTGCCTGACGAACCCGACGGTGTCGGAGAGCGTGTAGACCCGGCCGTCCTCCGCCGAGGTGCGCCGGGTGGTCGGATCCAGGGTGGCGAACAGCGCGTTCTCCACCAGGACGCCGGCCTCGGTCAGACGGTTCAGCAGGCTGGACTTCCCGGCGTTGGTGTAACCGGCGATGGCCACCGCCGGCGTGCCGCTGGCCTGCCGGCGGGACCGCTTGGTGTCCCGGGCCGTCCGCATGGCCTTGATCTCGCGCCGCAGCTTGGCGATGCGGTGGTTGATCCGCCGGCGGTCGGTCTCCAGCTTGGTCTCACCGGGACCGCGCGTGCCCACGCCGCCGCCACCGGAACCGCCGCCACCGGCGCCACCGCCCTGCCGGGAGAGCGACTCACCCCAGCCGCGCAGTCGCGGCAGCAGGTATTGCAGCTGGGCCAGCTCGACCTGGGCCTTGCCCTCTTTGCTCTTCGCGTGCTGGGCGAAGATGTCCAGGATCAGGGCGGTCCGGTCGACCACCTTGACCTTGATCTGCTGCTCCAGGTTGCGCAGCTGGGACGGGGAGAGTTCGCCGTCGCAGATGACGGTGTCGGCGCCACTGGCGACGACCGCGTCCCGCAGCTCGTCGACCTTGCCCCGGCCGATGAACGTGGCCGCGTCGGGCTGGCGACGCCGCTGGATCAGGCCCTCGAGGACCTGGGAGCCGGCGGTCTCGGCGAGTTGGGCGAGCTCGGTCAGCGAGTTGTCCGCGTCCTCCACGCTGCCCTCGGTCCAGACGCCGACCAGGACGACTCGTTCGAGTCGCAACTGGCGGTACTCGACCTCGGTGATGTCGGTCAGCTCGGTGGAGAGTCCGGCCACCCGCCTGAGCGAGTGCCGCTCCTCCAGCTCGAGGTCGCCGGTCGTCAGGTCCGGCTCGTCAAGGACGGGTGTCTGGTACGTGTTTCGCAAAAGTGACCTCCTCGACCCGATCGTGGCACGTCACGGTTGCGAGCGCATCCACATAACCGGGTCCGACTCACCAGTAACCACCGCACAGGTATCGAACATTCCGGTCGAGCGACAATTCGAGGGTCTGCCCGGCGGGTCACGTGGAAGCGAGGCGAGGGCAGACCCTCAACTCACCCACCAACGTCGGAGGGACCACCGTGGTGACCACCCGCCTGCCGAGCGCAGGATTCTCGATCACGATCCGCATCGCCGTTACCGCGGACGCCTCGTCCATCGGCCGGCTCACCACCTGCGTGGGCGAGGCCGGGGCCATCGTGACGGCACTGGACGTGGTGGACTCCGACCCCACCCGGGTGCTCGTCGACCTGACCTGCGACACCGCCGACTCCGCACACGCCGACCAGGTCGTCAAGCAGCTCGAGGAGCAGGACGGGGTGGACGTCCGGAAGGTCTCCGACCGGACCTTCCTGCTGCACCTGGGCGGCAAGATCGAGGTCAACTCGAAGGTCGCGCTGCGTAACCGGGACGAGCTTTCCCGGGCGTACACCCCGGGCGTGGCGCGCGTCTGCATGGCGATCGCGGAGAACCCGGCCGACGCCCGCCGGCTGACCATCAAGCGCAACACGGTGGCCGTGGTCAGCGACGGCTCCGCGGTGCTCGGCCTGGGCAACATCGGCCCGGCCGCGGCGATGCCGGTGATGGAGGGCAAGGCCGCGCTCTTCAAGCGGTTCGGCGGGGTGGACGCCTGGCCCGTGGTGCTGGACACCCAGGACACCGACGAGATCGTCAAGATCGTCAAGGCGATCGCCCCGGCCTACGGCGGCATCAACCTGGAGGACATCGCCGCGCCGCGGTGCTTCGAGATCGAGGCGCGGCTGCGCGAGCAGCTGGACATCCCGGTCTTCCACGACGACCAGCACGGCACCGCGATCTGCGTGCTGGCCGCGCTCACCAACGCGCTGCGCGTGGTCGGCAAGCGCATGGAGGACGTCACGGTGGTGGTCTCCGGCGCGGGTGCGGCCGGCACCGCGATCATGAAGCTGCTGATGCGGCAGGGCGTCGGCGACATCATCGCCTACGACCGGAACGGCGCCCTGCACCGCGGCATGCCCGGCCTCAACGAGTCGATGCAGTGGCTCGCCGACCACACCAACAAGGCGAACTACTCGGGCGACCTGCCCGGCGCGATCGTCGGCGCCGACGTCTTCATCGGCGTCTCCGCGCCCAACCTGCTGACCGGCGACGACATCGCCAAGATGGCGGACAAGTCGATCGTCTTCGCGATGGCCAACCCGGATCCGGAGGTGGACCCGCGGGAGGCCCGCAAGCACGCCGCGGTCGTCGCCACCGGCCGCTCCGACCAGCCCAACCAGATCAACAACGTGCTGGCCTTCCCCGGCGTCTTCCGCGGCATGCTGGACGTCAGCGCCGAGGAGTTCACCGAGGAGATGGCTCTGGCGGCCGCCCGCGCGATCGCCGACGTGGTGGGCGAGGACAAGCTCAACCCCACGGTGATCATCCCCAGCGTGTTCGATCCCCGGGTGACCCCCGCTGTCGCTGCCGCGATCCGCGCGGTGGTCCGCGGCGTCCCGGCTCCGGCGAACCCGTCCGCCACGCCCGCGTCCGAACTCGACCAGGCGCCGGAGGGGATCTTCTAGGGCCGACAACGATCACAACCGTCATCGACGCGGGTCCGCGCGGGTGCGGATCGCATGCTCCCGCGCGGGCCGGGCACGGAGATCTGGCCGCTGGCGCGTCCAGAACGATCTCCGTGCCCTTCACTGCCCGTGGCTGGTCACCGTCTACATCGCGAGATCAAAGGCCCAACCGGCCAGCTCGCCGACGTAATCGGTGATCAGGCCGGCCACACCGGCGTCGACCAACGGGCGCCACCGGGTCAGATCGTTGGCGGTCCAGGGCATGACGCCGACACCCACCTCGGTGAGGGCTGCCATCGTGTCCGGTCCGGTGAGGACGTCGGCGACCGACGGGTTGCAGTAGGTGACGCCGAGCTCGCGGCAGAGCTCGACGGTTTCGGCGTCGAAGCGGAACAGGAGCAGGCCGCGACGGACCTCGGGGGCGAGCTGGCGGGCCTTGCGGACCACGTCGGCCTCGAAGCTCTGCACGACGGTCCGGTCCAGCAGGTCGTACTCGGCGAGGGCGGCGATCACCGCTTTCACCTCGTCGAGCGTGGCCGGGGGCTTGATCTCCAGGAGGATCTCGGCACTGGTCGGCTGGAGCAGCGCCAGCGCCTCGGCGAGGGTGGGCACCCGCAGGCCGGCGTGCCCGGGCCCGAACCAGGAGCCGGCGTCCAGCGTGGCGATCTCGTCGGCGCGCAGGTCCCAGACCCGGCCGGAGCCGGAGGTGGTGCGGTCCACGGTCCGGTCGTGGATCACCACCGGGACGCCGTCGGCGGTGCACCGCACATCGAACTCGACGAAGGTGGCACCGGCCCGCGCCGCGGCGGCCAGGGCGGGCAGGGTGTTCTCCGGAGCCACCGCGGAGTATCCACGGTGGGCGACGCGGTGCAGCATCAGCCGGCCACCGCCCGGCCCGCGCCAGCAGTGCCCGGCGCGGTGCCCACTGCTGCGCCCGGCGCGGTGCCCAGTGCGGTGCCCGGAGCTGCCGGGGACGCGGCGCACACCGCCGGATCCACCTCGCCCGAGGCGACCAGCACGGCGGGACCGGCCAGCCACCAGGCGCCCCGCTCGTCGCAGGTGATCACGAGCCGGCCGCCCAGCACGTCGACAGCGACCGAGCCGCGCTCCAGGCCCGCCTCGCGCAGCGCGACCGCGCCGACCGCGAGCGCGCCGGTGCCGCAGGACATGGTCTCGCCGGAGCCCCGCTCGTGCACCCGCATCCGCACGTGCCGGTCCGCCCCGGCCACCGCCTCGGCGGCCTCGACGAACTCCACGTTCACCCCGGCGGCGAACAGCGACCCGTCGACCATCGGGGCGACGGTCAGGTCCAGGCCGCCCAGCTCGACCCCGTCGTGCAGGCCGCAAACCAGGTGCGGGTTCCCGCAGTCGACGGCGATGCCGGGGACGGTCAGGGCACCCACGGTCGCGGTGCTCGCCGCGTAGACCCGGGGCGTGCTCATGCGTACCGAAATCGTGTCGGTCCCGACCACGGCGACCATGACGCCGGCCCGGGTCGCCACCGGCAGGCCCGCCGGGTCGGCCGTGGCCAGGCCCCGCTCGACCAGGTAGCGGGCGAAGACGCGGACGCCGTTGCCGCACATCTCGGCGATGGAGCCGTCGCTGTTCCAGTAGTCCATGAACCACTCGGCCTCGGTGGCGTGCCCGGCCGCCGCGGGGTGTTTCGCCGCGCGCACCACCCGCAGCACGCCGTCACCGCCGATCCCGCGCCGCCGGTCGCAGAGGGCGGCGACCAGCGCCGGCGTCAGCTCCAGCTCGCCGTCGAAGTCGGGGAGGATGACGAAGTCGTTAGCAGTGCCGTGACCCTTGGTGAAAAACACGCCGCCATCATCCCGCAACCGCCAGCGCGTCGGCTACCAGCGTCGGGGCGGCGCCGTCCAGCCAGGTGACCGCCGGGTCGCGGCGGAACCAGGAGCGCTGCCGCCGGACGAACCGGCGGGTGCCACGCACCGTCTCCTCCTTCGCCTCCGACTCGGTCATCGTGCCGTCCAGCTGGGCGATGGCCTGCTGGTAGCCGAGCGCCCGGGAAGCCGTCCGGCCGTCCCGGATCCCGGCCGCGTCCAGCGCGCGCACCTCGTCGAGCAGCCCGGCCGCCCACATCAGGTCGACCCGCAGCGCGATCCGCTCGTCCAGCTCGGCGACGTCCCGATCCACGCCGATCTGCACCGACGGGTAATGCGGTCGCGGATCCGGCAGGGCGGCGGTGAACGGCCGGCCGGTCAGCTCGATCACCTCCAGGGCCCGGACGATCCGCCGGCCGTTGGACGGCAGGATCTTGCCGGCGGCGACCGGGTCACGCTCGCTCAGCCGGGCGAAGAGCGGCGCCGGGCCGGTCTCGGCCAGCTCGGCCTCCAGGCGGGCCCGGATCGCCGGATCGGTGCCGGGGAACTCGAACTCCTCCAGCACCGCCCGCACGTAGAGCCCGGAGCCGCCGACCAGCAGCGGCACCCGCCCCCGGGCCAGGATGTCGTCGATCGCCGCGCGGGCCAGCGCCTGATATTCGGCGACGGCGGCGGTGACCGAGACGTCCCAGATGTCGAGCAGATGGTGCGGCACGCCCTCGCGCTCCGGCACGCTCAGCTTGGCGGTCCCGATGTCCATCCCGCGGTACAACTGCATCGAGTCGGCATTGACCACTTCACCCCCCAAGGCGTGGGCGAGTGCGATGCTCAACGCGGACTTGCCCGCCGCCGTCGGCCCGACAACGGTGACCACGCGGGGACTGGGACTCGACGGCACAAAGCAACCGTAGGACAAGGTTGTGTCACGGTCGTCGGCGGGAGCTTTCCCCTAACCGGGTTGGACCTGTGACAATGCGCGAGAAAGAATGCCCCTGAGAAGGGTGGCATTCCACTGCGCTGTGGCGGTGGCCGGGGACCGGGCTGGTCCTTCGGCGCCGGGAGAACGAGGATGAGCTCATGAACGACTGGACGGCCTTCGGGCGCGTGGATGCCGACGGCACCGTGTACGTGAAGACCGCCGAGGGCGACCGGGTGGTCGGCTCGTGGCAGGCCGGGACCCCGGAGGAGGGCCTGGCCCACTTCGCCCGGCGATTCGAGGACCTGGTGACCGAGGTCGACCTCGTCGAGGCTCGCCTCAAGTCGGGCGCGGCCGACGCGTCGCACTCGCTCACCAGCGTCAAGCGGCTGCGCACGCAGCTGGACGAGGCGCACGTGGTGGGCGACATCGACGGTCTCGCCGCCCGGCTCGAGAAACTGGCCGCCCTGGCCGAGGAGAAGGCCGGTGAGGCCCGCGCGGCCCGCGAGGTCGCCCGGACCGAGGCCCTCGCGCGCAAGACGGCGCTGGTCGAGGAGGCGGAGACGATCGCCGCCGAGGCCACCGGCTGGAAATCGGCGGGTGACCGGCTCAAGGAGATCCTCGACGAGTGGAAGACCATCCGCGGCGTCGACAAGAAGACCGACGGTGAGCTGTGGAAGCGGTTCGCCGCCGCCCGCGACGGCTTCACCCGCCGCCGGGGTGCGCACTTCGCCACCCTGGACGGGCAGCGCAAGCAGGCCCAGACGGCGAAGGAGGAGCTGGTCAAGGAGGCCGAGGCGCTCTCCTCCTCGGAGGAGTGGTCCAGCACCGCCAACCGGCTCAAGGAGCTGATGACCGAGTGGAAGGCGGCGCCGCGCGCCGCCAAGGAGGCCGAGCAGCGCCTCTGGGAACGCTTCCGGGCCGCTCAGGACGCGTTCTTCACCCGGCGCAGCGCGGTCTTCTCCGCCCGCGACGCGGAATACCAGGGCAACCTGGAGCGCAAGCAGGCGATCCTGGCCGAGCTGGAGGCCATCGACGTCGACGCGGACGCCCGCGGCGCGCAGAACAAGCTCCGGGACGCCCAGGCCGCCTGGCACGACGCCGGCCGGGTCCCGCGCGAGGCTGCCGCCGGCCTGGACCGCCGCTGGCGGGCCGCCGAGGAGCGGATCCGGGTCGCCATGGACTCGGCGTGGCGCAAGACCAGCCCGCAGGACAACCCGCTGCTGCGCCAGATGCGCGACCAGGTCGCCGAGGCCGAGCAGCGGCTCGAGCGGGCCAAGGCCGCCGGCGACAACCGCCGGATCAAGGAGGCCGAGCAGGCGCTCGCCTCGAAGAAGCAGTTCCTGGCCCTGGCCGAGCAGGCCAGCTGAGCGACGCTCCACAACGGAGGCGGTGGTCCCTGGTGGACCACCGCCTCCAGCGTTTCCGGTGTGCCGCGCCGTTATGCTCGCCGGCATGGCCGCTCAGCAGGCACCCGTCGTCGTGGTCGGTGCCGGGATCATCGGGTTGACCACCGCCGTGCGACTGGCCGAGCTGGGCCTGCCGGTGCGGATCGTGACCGACCGGCCGCCGGCCCGCACCACCTCCGCGGTGGCCGGCGCGCTCTGGGAGCCCTACCTGGTCGAGCACCCCGACCAGGATCGCTGGGGCCGGGTGGCGTACCGGCGGTTCGCCGCGGAGGCGGCCGACCCGGGCACCGGGGTCCGGATCGTGAGCGGGGTGGACGCGATCCGGCAGCCCCGACCGGCGCCGGCCTGGCTGCGGGCGATGCCGGGTTTCGCCGAGGCGGATCCGGCGGGCCTGCCGGACGGCTTCGCCGGCGGCTGGCGGTTCACCACCGCGCTCATCGACATGCCGGTCTACCTCGGGTTTCTGGGCGACCGGCTGGCCCGGCTCGGGGTGCCGGTCGACCAGGCGCACGTCACCGACCTGGGCCTGCTGACCGCTACGGCGCCGGTGGTGGTCAACTGCACCGGGCACCGGGCCGGCGCGCTGACCGGTGACGCCGCGGTACAGCCGGTCCGCGGACAGATCGTGGTGGTCCGCAATCCCGGGATCACCGAGTTCTTCACCGGCACCGACGCGTCGGGCGGGCTGACCTACCTGCTGCCGCACGGCGACCGGCTGCTGATCGGCGGCAGCGCGGAGGCGGGCGCCGACCGGCCGGAGCCGGACGAGCGGCTCGGCCGGGAGATCCTGGACCGGGCGATCGCGCTCTTCCCCGAGCTCGCCGGGGCGGAGGTGCTCGGGCAGCGGGTCGGGTACCGGCCGTACCGGGCGCCGATCCGGGTGGAGCAGGAGGAGTGCGGCGACGGGCACGTGATCCACAACTACGGGCACGGCGGGGCCGGAGTCACCCTGTCCTGGGGGTCGGCCGAGGACGTCTGCGCGATGGCGCGGGAGCTGCTGGGCTAGGTGCCGTCTCGGGCACCGGTGGTCAGCCGACCGGGAGCGGGACCGCGGAGAGGGTGCTGCGGCGGGCGCCGGCGGGCCAGACCCGGCGGACCTGCCTGCCGTGGGCGACCGCCCAGGCGACGGTTTCGGCGGTGCCGCCGCGCAGGCCGACGCCGCTGCCGTCCCAGACCGCGATCAGCAGGTCGCAGCGCTCCACCACCTCGCGGCTGGCCGCCTCGTAGGAGCCCTCGGGCGGACCGGGGACGGTGAGACGGGTGACGTCGGTGGCGTGCCGGAGCAGGCCGCACAGGTCGCGGTCGTTCTCCGGGGCGGCGGAGTGCTCCGGCACCGGAAGCACCACCTCGAAGGTGCCGCGGCAGGCCCGGACCGCCTCGGCGAAGATCCGGTCGGCGCCCTCGGCCAGGCAGGTGACCCCGTGGACGCCCTTGTGCGCGCGCAACTCCTTGACGAGTTCGCGGTAGATCAACCGGCGGGCGGACGGTTCGAGCCGGATGTGGCCCGTCACCCCGATGCGCATCATCGCTTCTCCCTCGCCGTCCCGCCGTCCGTTCATGCCGGGAAAAGTGCCCGGTTCGCTCCAGTGTCCGACAAACGGACGACTTGGAAGCCCGCCTCGCCCAGAATTTCCGGAATGTCGCGAATTGCCGCTCGGCAGCGCTCCTTGCCCTCGGGCGGCAGATCGTCCCATTCTCGCAGGTAGGCGCGGTATCGGGCGGCCACCGGCAGCCCGGTCGCGGCCGACTCGGCAAGGGTGGCCGCCACCCAGCGCCCGGACTCGCGTCGCGCCAGCTCCTCGACCTCGTCACCGGTGAACCGGAAATCGTCGCCGGCGGCGTCACGCGGCACTATCGCGCAGTGCACCTGGTGCAACTTCGGGCCGATGTCGGCGGCCTGCAGCAGGTTGGCCCGGCGCAGCGCGTGATCCAGATCGGACCAGGGTGCCATGGCGGCGGCGGAACCCATCGCGTCGCCGCGGGCCAGCCGGGCCACCAGGTAGCGCTCGTGGATCAGGCGGGCCAGGCGCTCGGACAGGTCCTCGGTGATCAGCGCGGGATCACCGCCGGCCGCCACCGGGGAGAAGAGCCGGAGCCGGCCGTTGAGCGGGTCCAGCAGCGGCGGCGCCTGCTCCGGGCGGAACGCGTCGGCCAGCTCGGCCAGCCCGTCCACGGCCACCACCAGGTCACCGTCGACGGCGTGCCAGAGGCGGTACTCGGAGAGGGCGAGCTGGAGACCGTACTTCTCGTCGGTGAAGCAGAGGAAGGCGTGGTCGTACCGCGGGGTGGCGGCGTCGAGCAGGTCACCGACCGTGCCGTCGTACGGCGTCACCCGGCAGGCGTCGAGCAGGGCCGGGCGGCGCCGGGCCAGCCGCTCCAGCACCCGGGCGGCGTTCGGGGCGACCAGGTCCACCTCGACCCGGGCGCCCGGGTCCGGCCGGTGCAGCCGCCAGTGCCGGGCCAGCTCGGCCAGCAGCGCCCGGGCCAGCGTCGAGTCACCGGCCAGCAGCAGCCGGGGCGCCCCGCCGCCCGGGCGCGACAGCGGCGGCGACGGTCCGGGCGGCACGGATGGTGCAGGCGGCGAGGCCGGCGAGGGGGACGGCGGCCCGGACGCGGCTTCCGGCGGGGACGGCGGCTCGGAGGCTGATGGCGGCGGGGGCGCGGCGGGAGCGGTCAGCAGGGGGCGTTCGGCGAGCAGCACGCGGACGGCGAGGTCGTCGAGGTGGAAGAAGTCGAGCCGGTGGGCGGTCGCCTCCGGCACGCTGAGCCGGCGGGCCTGCAGGGTGAGCGCCCAGTCCGGCTCGTGGATCTGGGCGTAGACGGCCATGCCCGGCCTGCTCGACGGGGCCAGGCGGGCGACCGCGGCGGCGATGGTCAGGTTGGCGGCGCTCTCGCCGGTGCACGCGTACACCACCGCGGCCCGGCCGGCGGCGGCACCGCGCAGCACGTCCGGGTCGCGCGGATCGCCCTGCACGCCGAGCAGGGCGCGGTGGCGCAGCTCGAGGGGGCCGATCGGCCGGCTGCGCACCCAGACCACCCGCTGTCCCGCCTGGTACAGCCGGTCGGCGAGGGTCCGGGCCACCGAGGTGTCCCCGCAGATCACCACGTGGTCGCGGGAGCGGCGGGCGCGCCACCGGCGCCACTCGGTGGCCAGCAGCAGGCGGCCGGCCTCGAAGAGCGCGTAGAGGGTGACCGCCGGCGCGACGAACCGGGCGACCTGGAGGGCCGGCGGCAGCCGCACCGCCTCCTGGAGCGGGTCGGCGCCGAGCACGAAGAGCTGGAGCGTGTGGTACGTCAGGTTGAGCGGGTCCCGGGTGGCCGGGTCGGGGGCGGCGGCCAGGTACTGATCGAAGCCGAGGTAACCCAGCGCCAGCGCGGCGAGGCCGGCCAGGGCGAACAGCAGCCGGGTGGCGGTCACCGCCGGCTGGCGCTGCTCACCGCGGAACGGCCGGGACGCGCGGGGGAAGCTGGCCATCGACACCTCTCGACGAGTCCGACGGCCCCAGTGTGGCACGTCGATCACTCATCGCGACGACTGCGGTACTCCCGGCGCACGCGTCCGCCGTCTCCCGGCCCGGCCCACCGAGCGGGGCACCACCGCCATGCCGGCGAAGTCCGTACCGGGCGGCGCCGCGGCGGGCGGGCGCTGGGCGGTTCCGGACGGCGGGCGGCTCCCCGGCGTACCGAAAGCGGGGTCTGAGGTGGCCGGGCGAACCGGCACGCGGCAGGCGTGCCGGACCACAGCGGATCTCAGAGGGCGCAGCCGTCGGCGGCCGGCGGCAGCGGAGCGGGGACGCCGATCGTGGGCAGGCCCAGCGAGACACCCTTGAGTTTCGGGGTCCGGCCGGCCGCGAAGGCGTCGCCGGCGCGGGTGCGGCGGTGCGCGAGCGGGGCGCCGTCGGCGTTGAGGTGGTGCGGCGCGGCGTAGGTGATCACGGTCTCGACGATGTCGCCGGGGCGCGGGGCCCGGTCGCCGACGAGGTCGCCGGTGGCGAAGTGGACCAGGCGGCCGTCGCGGGCGCGGCCGCTCATCCGGCCGGTGCGCTCGTCCTTGCGGCCCTCGCCGACAGCGACCAGGACCTCGACCCTCTCCCCGACGAGTTTCTTGTTCTCGGCCCAGGTGATCTCTTCGAGGGTGCTGATCAGGCGGTCGTAACGCTCCTGGACGACCTTTTTCGGCACCTGCTCGTCCATCGTCGCGGCGGGGGTGCCGGGACGCTTCGAATACTGGAACGTGAAGGCGCTGGAGAAACGGGCCTGACGGACCACCTCGAGGGTCTGCTCGAAGTCCTCGTCGGTCTCGCCGGGGAAGCCGACGATGATGTCGGTGGTGATCGCGGCGTCCGGCATGGCGGCCCGGACCTTCTCGATGATGCCCAGGTATTTCTCCTGGCGGTAGCTGCGGCGCATGGCCTTGAGCACCCGGTCGGAGCCGGACTGCAGCGGCATGTGCAGCGAGTGGCAGACATTCGGCGTCTCGGCCATCGCGGCGATCACGTCGTCGGTGAAGTCCTTCGGGTGCGGGCTGGTGAAGCGGACCCGCTCCAGGCCCTCCACCTCGCCGCAGGCGCGCAGCAGCTTGCCGAAGGCGAGCCGGTCGCCGAACTCGACGCCGTAGGAGTTCACGTTCTGCCCGAGCAGGGTCACCTCGAGAACGCCCTCGGCGACCAGGGCGCGCACCTCGGCCAGGATGTCGCCGGGGCGGCGGTCCTTCTCCTTGCCGCGCAGCGCCGGGACGATGCAGAACGTGCAGGTGTTGTTGCAGCCCACCGAGATGGAGACCCAGCCGGCGTAGGTCGACTCGCGCTTGGTGGGCAGGGTGGACGGGAAGACCTCGAGCGCCTCGAGGATCTCGACCTGCGCCTCCTCGTTGTGCCGGGCGCGCTCCAGCAGCGCCGGCAGCGAGCCGATGTTGTGGGTGCCGAAGACCACGTCGACCCAGGGCGCCTTCTTGACGATGTCGCCCTGGTCCTTCTGCGCCAGGCAGCCGCCGACGGCGATCTGCATGCCGGGGTTCTTCAGCTTGGTCGGGCGCAGGTGGCCGAGGTTGCCGTAGAGGCGGTTGTCGGCGTTCTCCCGGACCGCGCAGGTGTTGAAGACCACGACGTCGGCCGCCTCGGGGTCGGCGGCCCGCACGTAGCCCGCGTCCTCCATCAGGCCGGAGATCCGCTCGCTGTCGTGCACGTTCATCTGGCAGCCGTAGGTGCGCACGTCGTACGTGCGGGAGGCGCCCGGGATTTCAACAGTCATGGCAATTGACCAGGGTACTGCTTACGCCGCGGCGGGTCGCTCGGGCGTCGGGGCGGGTTTCCAGCGCGATCGGTGGCAACCGGGGTGGGCCGCGCAGGCCGGATCGTCGCCGGTGCACGGGCGCAGGTGCCGCCGCTCGGCGCCGTCGTCGGTCTCCCGTTCGTCGACGTGCACCGGGCGCAGGGTGCCGTCCGGCTCGGCACAGATGTACCGGGAGGGGTTGAGGGTGTCGTCGGGAACCAGGACCGCGGCCGCCAGCCGGACCGCGACGGCGCTCGCGACGGTCTCCTCGGCGATCTCCTCGGGCGCCAGGTACACGTCGACGAGTGTCGGAAAGTCGCCACCGACGTGATACACGTCGCAGAGCATGGCGTCCGGGCCGGCCTGTCCGATCTCGGTCACACCGCGTTCCAGCGCCCCGGCCAGGGCATCCCGCACCCGCTCGGGCTCGATCCGGCTCGCGACGGACCAGTTCCAGAGGCCAGTCATACCTGCCATCGTGTCCGTTTCTCTCCCTGGGTGGCGACTGCGTTACTGCTCCGTGACCATTCTCGTCACTATCCGATACCTAGGCCGTCCTAGGGTGTCTCCCATCGAGTGACCCGACTAGCGGATGGACACGGGGTGGCAGGCGAGGCTCTCATCGTTCTGGAGAACGTGAACAAGTGGTTCGGCCCGCTGCACGTGCTGCAGGATGTGGATCTGTCTGTCGCGCGCGGCGAGGTGGTCGTCGTGATCGGACCGTCCGGGTCGGGCAAGTCCACGCTGTGCCGGGCGATCAACCGGCTGGAGCCGATCGACTCCGGGACGATCACTTTCGACGGCCGGCTGCTGCCCGCCGAGGGCCGGCCGCTCGCGCAGCTGCGCAGCGAGGTCGGCATGGTCTTCCAGTCCTTCAACCTGTTCGCGCACAAGACCATCCTGCAGAACGTGATGCTGGGCCCGGTCAAGGTGCGCAAGGAGAAGGCGGCCACCGCCCGGGACCGCGCGATGTCCCTGCTGGAGCGGGTCGGCATCGCCAGCCAGGCGGACAAGTTCCCGGCTCAGCTCTCCGGCGGCCAGCAGCAGCGGGTGGCGATCGCCCGGGCGCTCGCCATGCAGCCCAAGGCGCTGCTCTTCGACGAGCCGACCAGCGCGCTCGACCCGGAGATGGTCGGTGAGGTGCTGGACGTGATGACCTCGCTGGCCAAAGAGGGGATGACCATGGTGGTGGTCACCCACGAGATGGGCTTCGCCCGGCACGCGGCGAACCGGGTGGTCTTCATGGCCGACGGCCAGCTGATCGAGCAGGCGCCTCCGGCGGAGTTCTTCGCGAACCCGAAGAGCGACCGGGCCAAGGACTTCCTTTCCAAGATCTTGACGCACTGAACACCCCCGATGACCGGCCCCCAAGCCAATTCCAGGGTCTGAACTGGAGCAGAGGAGAGAGTTGATCATGGGTATCAAGCGGGTAGCGGTGTTCGCCGCCACGGCGGCGTTCGCCTTCACGCTTACCGCATGTGGTGAGGAGGGCACCCCGACTCCGAGCGGCGCCGGTAACGGCAGCGGCGCGGCGCCGGCCTCGGACACCTGTAAGTCCTCGGGCGTCACGTTCACCGCCGACACCGCCGCCGCGGTGAAGGGCAGCCCGACCTTCGACAAGATCAAGTCGGCCGGCAAGGTGACCGTCGGGGTCAAGTTCGACCAGCCCAACCTGGGCTACAAGGACACCTCCGGCACCCGGTGCGGCTTCGACATCGAGACCGCCCAGTACATCGCGTCGAAGCTGGGCGTCGACCCGGCGAAGATCGAGTACAAGGAGATCCCGTCGGCCAACCGGGAGACGGCGATCAAGGGTGGGGAGATCGACTACTACGTCGGCACCTACTCGATCACCGACAAGCGCAAGGCGGACGTCTCGTTCGCCGGGCCGTACTTCGTCGCCGGCCAGGACCTGCTGGTCCGCAAGGACGAGACGGCGATCACCGGCAAGGACACCCTCAAGGGCAAGAAGGTCTGCTCGGCCCAGGGCTCCACGCCGATCCAGCGGGTCCGCGACGAGGGCCTGACCGAGCCGGAGAACATCGTCGAGTTCAAGACCTACTCGGAGTGCGTGTCGCAGCTGCTGGACAAGAAGGTCGACGCCGTCACCACCGACGACGCGATCCTCAAGGGCTACGCCGCGCAGAACCCGACCGACCTCAAGGTCGTCGGCAAGCCGTTCAGCACCGAGAAGTACGGCATCGGCCTGCCGCGCGACGACAAGGCGCTGCGTGACTACGTGAACAACCAGCTGGAGGCCGCGTTCAAGGACGGCACCTGGCAGAAGATCTACGACGGCACGCTGGGCAAGTCGGGCTCGACGGCCACGCCGCCGGCGCTCGAGCGCTACTGATCCACATCTGCTGAACCGAGGCCGGGCGGATGATCCGCCCGGCCTCGGCCGGTACGGCTTAGGACGGGGAATGACGGAGTTCCTGCACGTACTGACCGACCACTGGGACCTGTTCCTCAAAGGTTTCGGGAACACGGTGAAGCTGTTCCTCGTCGCGGCGGTCGGGAGCCTGCTGCTGGGCACGCTGCTCGGCGCGTTCCGGGTGTCACCGATCCCGGCGCTGCGCTGGTTCGGCGGGGCCTACGTGAACATCGTGCGCAACACGCCGTTGACGCTGGTCTTCGCGTTCCTGGTCTTCGCCGTCCCGAAACTGGACGTCAACCTCGAGTACCAGACCGCCGCCTTCACGGCGCTGACCGTCTACACCGCCGCGTTCATCTGCGAGGTGGTGCGGTCCGGCGTCAACACGGTCGCCCCCGGGCAGGCCGAGGCGGCGCGCGCCCTGGGTCTCACCTTCGACCAGGTGCTCCTGCAGGTGGTGCTGCCGCAGGCGTTCCGCTCGATGGTGCCGCCGCTGATGAGCGTGCTGATCGCGATGCTGAAGAACACCACGGTGGCGGCAGGCTTCTCGGTGCTGGAGGCCGGTGCGATTCCGTCGTACATGTCGGAGTTCGGTGAGCCGCAGTTCTACGTGCTGATCTGGATCGTCGTCGGCTTCCTGATCCTGATCACTCCCCTGGTCCTGCTGCAGCGGTTCCTCGAGCGGAAGTTGACGGTGGCGCGATGAGTTCCTCGGTGCTGTACGACCTGCCCGGCCCGCGCGGCCGCCGGCGCAACCAGATCATCGGTGTGCTCGCCACGCTGGCGATCATCGGCCTGCTCGCCTGGGTGATCTACCGGTTCTACAAGACCGGCCAGTTCGAGCCGCGGCGCTGGGACCAGTTCAAGTTCAAGGCCGTCCAGCTGGAGATCGTCCACGGCCTGGTCGCCACGCTGAAGGCGGCCGGCCTCGCGACGCTGCTGGCGGTGCCGTTCGGAGCGATCTTCGCGGCCGGCCGGCTCAGCGACCACCGGATCCTGCGGGTGCCGTCCAGCTGGGTGGTGGAGCTGTTCCGGGCCATCCCGCTACTGATCCTGATCTTCTTCGGGTACTACGTCCCGCTGCAATACGGCTGGTCGATCAGCAACCTGTGGGCGCTGGTGATCGGCCTGACGCTGTACAACGGGTCGGTGCTCGCCGAGATCTTCCGGGCCGGCGTCAACGCGGTGCCGCGCGGGCAGTCCGAGGCGGCCTACGCGATCGGCATGCGCAAGAACCAGGTGCTCCGGCTGATCCTGCTGCCGCAGGCGGTGCGCTCGATGCTGCCGGCGATCGTGAGCCAGCTCGTGGTGCTGCTCAAGGACACCGCGCTCGGCTTCATCATCACCTACCCGGAGCTGCTGACGGTCGGCAAGACGATCGGCGGGCGGCTGGCGTTCGGGTTCCCCTACGTGCCGGCGTACCTGGTGATCGGCACGATCTACATCAGCATCTGCGGGATGCTCTCGTTCTTCGCGTGGTGGCTGCAGCGGCGGATGACCCGGGTGCGGACCACGGCGGCCAAGCCGCTGCCGCTGACCGATGTGAACCGGCAGGTCTGAGGCCGGTCACGACCGCCGCTTCACGGTACGACGGGATCTCCCGTCGTACCGTGATCGGGTCTTGATCGTGATGGTCTAGCGGGCCAGCTCGGTGACGCGGGATTCGCGGACGACCGTGACGCGGATCTGACCGGGGTAGGTGAGCTCCTCCTCGATCTGCTTGGCCACGTCGCGGGCCAGGACGGCGGCGCCGATGTCGTCGATGTCGTCGGGGCGGACCATGACGCGGATCTCCCGGCCGGCCTGCATGGCGAAGACCTTCTCGACGCCGAGCTTGCCGCCGGCGATCTCCTCGATCCGCTCCAGGCGCTTGACGTAGGCCTCCAGGCTCTCCCGGCGCGCACCGGGCCGGCCGCCCGAGCAGGCGTCCGAGGCCTGGGTGAGCACGGCCTCGATGGTCTGCGGCGGCACCTCGTTGTGATGGGCCTCGATGGCATGCACGATGTCCTCGTGCTCGCCGTACTTGCGAGCGAGGTCCGCGCCGATCAGCGCGTGACTGCCCTCCACCTCGTGGGTCAGCGCCTTGCCGATGTCGTGCAGGAACGCCGCACGTTTCATGGTCGGCACGTCCAGGCCCAGCTCGGCGGCCATGATCCCGGCGATGTGCGCGGTCTCCACCAGGTGCTTGAGCACGTTCTGGCCGTAACTCGTGCGGTAGCGCAGCCGGCCCAGCAGTTTCGCCAGCTCCGGGTGGATGCTGGTGATCCCGACGTCGACCAGCGCCTCCTCGGCGGCGCGGTCACAGAGCCGCTCCACCTCGTTCTTCGCCGAGTCGAAGACCTCCTCGATCCGGTGCGGATGGATGCGGCCGTCCAGCACCAGCTTCTCCAGCGTCAGCCGGCCCACCTCGCGGCGCACCGGGTCGAAGCAGGAGAGCAGCACCGCCTCCGGGGTGTCGTCGATGATCAGGTTGACCCCGGTGGTCGACTCGAAGGCCCGGATGTTGCGACCCTCCCGGCCGATGATCCGGCCCTTCATCTCGTCACTGGGCAGGTGCAGCACGCTGACCACGCTCTCCGCGGTCTGCTCGCTGGCGATCCGCTGGATGGCGTCGACAACGATGTGCCGGGCCCGGGTGTCGGCGGTGTTCCGGGCGTCCTGCTCGATGTCCCGGATCAGGATCGCCGCCTCGCGCTTCGCCTGCCCCTCGATCGCGTCGATCAGCTCGGTCTTCGCGGTCTCCGAGGTGAGCCCGGCGATCCGCTCCAGCTCGCGGCGCTTCGTCTCCTCGGCCGCCTTGATCTCCGCCTCGCGGGCCCGCAGGTTCGCCTCCCGCTTCGTCAGGTCGGCTTCCAGCGCGCCCAGCCGGCGCTCCCGCTCGACCAGCCGCTCGACCTCCTCGGCGTGCAGCCGCTCCCGCTCGTCGATCCGGGCGGCACGCCGCTCCACCTCCGCCGACTGCTCCTTGACCGTGGCGTTGAGCAGCGCGATCTCCCGCTCGCCGGAGCGGCGGGCGGCGGTCCGCAACTGCTCGACATCCGCCTCGGCCTGCCGGTGGGCGTGCTCCAGGATGGTGTCGGCCTCGCTGTGCGCGTTCTCCAGCACCCGGCGGGCCTCGGCCCGGGCGGCGGCGGCCTCGGCCTTCGCGGCGGCTGCCTCGGCACGCACCGAAGCGGCCTTGGCGTTCGCGTCGGCGACCTTCGCCTGAGCGTCACCGACCTCCTGCTCGTGCCGATCGTGGGCATCCTGCCGTTCGGTCCGCAGCTGACGCAGCGCGCGGGCGCCCAGCGTCATCCCGACGATCACCGACACGGCGAGCACGACGATCGCTACTACCAGCACCCATTCTTGGGGGGCCATCTCGCCGCGTCTCCCTTCGCCGCCGGCGCGGTGTGCACGCGCGCGGGCTCTCTGCGGGATGCCCGACCAAGGCAGATGACCACAGGCGGCACCGGGCCCCGGCTCACACGCTCCGCCGTACGGCTACCAGCTTCGCCTTTCGGGAAGGCTGGATGCCGCCTGTTCCGGCTTCCTGACCTCTCCGGGCCGGCAAACGGGGTGGCTTTCGGCCTCCCGGTCCGGTTCGGCGACTCAGTGGTCCGGATCGTCGGTTCTGGTCCGGGCCCTTCGACGGTGCGGGATCGCCGCGGGCCCGGCCCTGGTGGGGTCGGGTCCATGGGTCATCGGCATCGGGGGTGGCTGACGGGGCGGCGGCATCGGGGAAGCGCTGGCTCGGCCGGCTCCCCGCGTGGTTCCGCATTGCCGGTCGGGTCACTCCCGCTGCCCGTCGCTGTCCGCTCCGCGCCGTCCCTCGGCCTGTGGCGCCTCGGCGAACCGGCATCGTCGCGGCCGATTCGGGTGCCTCGGCCGGCTCGCGAATGTCGACGGAGTGTGACAACACCGGGAACGGTCCTCGTCCCTCAGGCTCTGTCGGTCCGCCGGCGCCGCGGTCGGCCTCCGCATCCGGGTCAGCCGCTGATGGCTCGGATCAGAGTGTGTGTAGTTGTGGGGTCGACCGCTGCTATGTCGCGCCGCCCACCGCGCGGTCAGCGGTCGGCGGAGCCTGCGGCGGGCGGGACCCGCCAAGTGATGCCGTAATGTAATGCGATCTATGTTGTGTGTGTTGCTTGCGATGGTCGAGCAAACCTTGTGTAACGCGAGGCTAGGTCGCAAGTGCCGCTTCGGTCAAGGACTCATGATTCGGCAGCGGATAGGACGTACGGCACAGACGTGCTTACGCCCAGCTCACGATAACGCCCGGATATTTCCGACGTGCCGGGGCATCGAGCACTTTCATCCCCGGGTCGTGGTCGGCGGTTTCCGGGCGCCGATCCCATTATCCGCCCGCCGACAACCGGACAGCCACCGCACGGTGCGTGACGATGGCCGGCCTGGCGAGTGCCGATCAGGAGAATCTCGTCGAATGGGGGGCGTCCTCACATCAGGACTATATCGGGGTGAGTGGGTGCGATCCGGACCAATGCCATCAGGAGGTTTCGCGGTTCGCGGGGTGGTGGAGCGGGCCGCACCAGTGGTCCGGCGGGTTCTCGCCGTTCATGGGACGTTGTTACCAAGCGCAACCATGGGCGGGCTCGCGGCCGGCCGCGAGTCGGCGGGCCTCGCCGGGCACGCCGCGCAGCCAGGTGCGGGCGTGCTGGGGTGGCTCCCTGTGCCGCCGGGATCCTGTGCCGGCGGTCAGGAGGTGGCGTCCTCGGCCTGGTCGGCCAAGGCGTCGGCGTCCACGCCGTCGGCGAACTCGGCGGCTTCCGCGTCGCGGGCGGCCAGCGCGTCCTTCACCGCGCGGATGGCGACACCGGCCGGATAGCCCTTGCGGGCGAGCATCGCCACGAGCCGCCGGAAGACCGCCTCCGGCGTCCCGGTGGCCGTGCGCAGCTTGCGATCGACCAGGGCACGTGCGGCCTCGGCCTCCGCCTCCTCGTCGACGGCCTCCAGCGCCTCGCCGGCCACCTCGGCATCGACCCCGCGCTGCCGCAGCTCGTTGGCCAGGGCTCGGCGGGCCAGGCCACGGCCGTGATGCCGGCTGGACACCCAGGCCCGGGCGAACGCCGCGTCGTCGATGATGCCGACCTCGTCGTAGCGGTCCAGCACCTCCGCGATCACTTCCTCGGAGATCTCTTTCCGGGCCAGCACCCTGGCCAGCTCGGCTCGCGTGCGCGGACGGGCGGCAAGCTGCCGCAAGCAGATCTCCCGGGCCCGCTCGGACTCGCTCTGCCGCGGACCGGCTCGCCGGGGCTCCTCGCCACCACCGCCGAACCCCGCGGGGCCGCCGCGCTCCCGACCGGCTCGCCGGGGCTCCTCGCCACCACCGCCGAACCCCACCGGGCCGCCGCGCTCCCCCGCACGGCCCGGACCGGCTCGCCGGGGCTCCTCGCCACCGTCACCACCGCTGCCGAACCCCGCCAGGCCGCCACGCTCTCTCGCCCGGCCCGGACCGCCTCGGCGGCCCCAGGCACCGGTGGCACCCGAGGGCTGCTCACCAGGTGCGTCATCGGCACCCACCGGCTCCTCCGGCTCCGGCGGGCCCTCGCTGGAGGAACCGAAGGTCTGCCAGAGACCTTCGTCGCTCTCGGAACGGCTCCGGCGCGCATAGCCGCCCCGCCGGCCACCACCCCGGCGAGCGGAGCCCGGGGCACGGTCGTCCGGAGTGCCGTCATCCGGCACGTCGGCGCCGGCCCGGGGCGGGATGGCATCCCACCCGCGCCCGGACCGGGCACCACGTCGTCCGGCCATCGTGGCTTACCGGATCAGAAGTCGACCGGCGGCAGCTCGGGGCCACCGGCGGCGTCCCCGGTGGTCTGGCCGACACCGAGTTTCTCGAGGATCTTCTTCTCGATCTCAGCGGCGACGTCCGGGTTCTCCTTGAGGAACTCCCGGGCCTTCTCCTTGCCCTGGCCGAGCTGGTCGCCGTCGTAGGTGTACCAGGCGCCGGACTTGCGGATGATGCTCTGCTCGACGCCGACATCGATGAGCGAGCCCTCGCGGGAGATGCCCTTGCCGTACATGATGTCGAACTCGGCCTGCTTGAACGGCGCGGCCACCTTGTTCTTCACGACCTTGACCCGGGTGCGGTTACCGACCACGTCGGTGCCGTCCTTCAGGCTCTCGATGCGGCGCACGTCGAGCCGGACCGAGGCGTAGAACTTGAGCGCGCGACCACCGGTCGTGGTCTCCGGCGAGCCGAACATGACGCCGATCTTCTCGCGGAGCTGGTTGATGAAGATCGCGGTGGTGCCGGTGTTGTTCAGCACGCCGGTGATCTTGCGGAGCGCCTGGCTCATCAGGCGGGCCTGCAGACCGACGTGGCTGTCACCCATCTCGCCCTCGATCTCGGCACGCGGCACCAGGGCCGCCACCGAGTCGATGACGATGATGTCCAGCGCGCCCGAGCGGATCAGCATGTCCGCGATCTCCAGCGCCTGCTCACCGGTGTCCGGCTGGGACACCAGCAGCGCGTCGGTGTCGACGCCGAGAGCCCGTGCGTACTCCGGGTCGAGCGCGTGCTCGGCGTCGATGAACGCCGCGACACCGCCGGCCTTCTGCGCGTTCGCCACAGCGTGCAGGGCGACCGTGGTCTTACCACTGGACTCCGGCCCGTAGACCTCGATGACCCGGCCGCGCGGCAGGCCGCCGACGCCGAGGGCCACGTCCAGCGCGATCGAGCTGGTCGGGATGACGGCGGTCTGCACCACCGGCCGCTCCCCCAGCCGCATCACGGAGCCCTTGCCGAACTGCTTGTCGATCTGTGCCAGCGCCAGTTCGAGCGCCTTTTCCCGGTCCGGTCCTGCCACCATTGCCGCCACCCCTGTATTCGACTTCGCGTTCTTCGCCACGGCCGACACGGTATGCGGTGGGTATGACAAAAATCCTCCGCCCTACCGAGAGCTGTGGATAGCCGAGCCGCTGTGGACAATAGCCGAACACTTGTACGACATCGAGCGACACGCCAGAACAAGCGTACGAAAAATGACTCAGTGCAGCTGGGCGGGCACCCGATCGGGGTACGTGGCGACCACCGCGCGCCAGATCGTAGCGGTGTCGACACCCTGCGCGATCGCCTGATCAATGGTCCGGCCACCCAGCGCCGCGAAAGCGTGATCGGCCGCGATGCTGTGGGCGTAGGCCGCCCCGAACGCCTGCTCCAGGCGCCCCCAGAAGTCCGTCAATCGCACGTCACGAGCGTACCCATGCGGTAGGGGGACGGCCCGCTTCGCGAAGCCGGCCGCCGTACGGAAATCGGTTTGTGACGTGCGGCACGGGCCGCTGGGCCGTCGGCCGTTCGATCGGTGGGGAAAGGCGATCGGCTCGGAGAACTCAGGCGGTGATCGCCGCGGCCGCCACCTTCAGGTCGTCGACCAGACCCTGATAGGCGATGTCCCGGTTGTCCGCGCGCAACACCGCCGACGGATGGATGGTGGCCAGCGCCCGGATCTCGGCGACCGGGAAGTCCGCCGGGTGCTCGGCCGAGGCCGGCCACGGCATCAGCTGGCCCCGGGATCGGGTGACCCGGAACGACGGGCCCAGCAGCGCCTTGCCCGCCGTCGCTCCGAGCAGCACCACCAGCCGCGGTTTCAGCAACGCGAACTCGGCGACCAGCCATGGGCGGCAGGCGGTGATGTGCGCCGGGCCGGGCGTCTGGTGGATGCGGCGCTTCCCCCGCAGCTCGAAACGGAAGTGCTTGACCGCGTTGGTGATGTAGAGGTCGCCGGGGTCGATCCCGGCGTCGTCCACGGCGTCGCGCAGCAACCGCCCGGCCGGGCCGACGAACGGCAGGCCCTTCTGGTCCTCGACATCGCCGGGCTGCTCGCCGACGAAGACGATCTTGGAGTGCGGGGCACCCCGGCCGAAGACCGTCTGGGTGGCGTCCTCGTAGAGCTCACAGCCCCGACAACCGGACGCGGCCTGCTTGAGCTCATCGATGCTGTGCGGCTGCGGCGGCACCCACTGCTGCGCGCCGACCGGTGCTTCGGTCCCTGGCATGACTACGTTCTACCCGCGGGCACCATGGTCACGCCGACCGGGCCACCCTCCCGGAGGACGGCCGCTCTCGCCCTCAACCGCGGCGGGCCCTCCCCGCGAGATCGCGATCTCCTGGTCACCATCGCACCCCAGCAGCGCGGCCGGCGCGGTGGCGTCGCTCATCGCATCAGCCCGGCGGCGGTGGGCCGGATCGCGGCCGCGACGGCCTGGGCCAGCGCCGGCAGCTCCGGCTCGGTGAGGGTGCTGATGGTGATCCGGATGCCGGGCGGCGAGGCGACGCGGAACAGCGCGCCGGGCGCCACCGCGTAACCCGCGTCGCGAAGCACCGCGACAGCGTGGGTCTCGTCGGGCACCGGCACCCAGACGTTGATGCCGGTGTCACCGAACGCCGGGACGCCGCGCTCCCGGAGCCGGTCGCGCAGTGCGGTGCGCCGGGTCGCATAGGACCGGGCCGCGGCCGTCACCAGCTCGGTGACCTCGGGATCGCGCCAGAGCTGGAGGAGCAGCCGCTGCGACAGGGTGGAGACCCAGCCCATGCCGATCCGCATCCGGCCGGCGACCCGGGCCACCGAGGTCTCGTCGCCGGCCAGCACGGCGATGCGCAGGTCCGGCCCGAAGGGTTTCGAGGCCGACCTGATGAAGGCCCACCGTCTGGTCACCGGGCCGACGCAGCACGGCGGCTGCTCGGCCAGCTCGGCGGCGTGATCATCCTCCATCAGCAGCACCTCGGGATGCGCCGCGAGCAGCTCGCGGAGGACCGCGGCCCGGGTGGCGCCGACCGCCGCACCGGTCGGATTCTGTGCGCGCACGGTGATGACCACGGCCCGCGCCCCGGCCCGCAGGGCGGCGGCGAGCGACTCCGGGTCGGGACCCTGCTCGTCCATCGCGACCGGCAGTGGCCGCATGCCCAGGGCGGCGATCAGATCCAGCAGATTGGCCCAGCCGGGATCCTCGACGGCGACCGCGTCACCCGGTTTCAGGTGGGCGACCAGCAATCGCTCGATCGAGTCCAGCGTGCCGGCGGTGACGGCGATCGCCGCGTCGCCGACCGGGACGCCCTCGGCGAGCAGGCGCGGACGCGTCGCCTCGATCAGCTCCGGCATGGTGACCGCCGCGGTGTAGCCCTGCGGCGGGCCCACCCGCTCGGCCACCGCTCGCAGCGCCGGTCCCAGCGGGGGCAGAAGCCCGAGGTCGGGCTCGCCGGTGGAGAGATCTCGCAGGCCGGCCGGCACCGGAAGCCGCAGCGCGGACCGGGAGGGGGCCACCGGGGGACGGGACCGGATCCGGGTGCCGCGCCGGCCCTCGGTCTCGACCACCCCTCGCTGCCGCAGCTCCTGATAGGCCTTGGCGACCGTGGCGGGGCTGACATGCAGAGCGCCGGCGAGGACCCGCACCGGCGGGAGCGCCGCGCCGAAGACCCAGTCGCCACGCACCACGCCGGCCTCGATGCTCGCCGAAATCGCGGCGGCGGTCTCACCGGTGACCTGATATTGTTCTGCCACAGCTCTTATTTTGTACTAGTACACGATCGAGCGCAAGCCGAGCGGCGCCACCGGGGAGGCCCTGATGACCGACGTCTACACCAAGACCGACCGCACCACCGCGACCCGCTATCGCGACCGCATGCACTACGACCGGGACAAGGCGCACGCCATCCTCGACGAGGCGTTCGACTGCTCGGTCGCCTTCGTGGTGGACGGCGAGCCCCGCCTGCTGCCCACCCTGCACGTGCGGGTCGGCGAGACGCTCTACATCCACGGTTCCACCGGCGGCCGGATGGCGCTGGCGGCACGGGCCGACGGCATCCCGGTCTGCGTGAGCGTCACCCTCCTCGACGGCCTGGTGTTCGGGCGATCCCAGTTCCACCACAGCGCCAACTACCGCTCGGTGGTCGCCCACGGTGTCGCCCGGCCGGTCACCGACCCGGCGGAGAAGTCGGAGGCCATGCGCGCCCTGGTGGAAAAGGTCGGCACCGGCCGGGCCGCGGACAGCCGGCCACCGACCAGGCAGGAGCTGGCGCAGACCAGTGTGCTGGCGCTGCCCCTGGTGGAGGTGTCGGTCCGGACCCGCGAGGGCGGGGTGGTGGACGACCCAGCCGATCTGGCCCTGCCGCACTGGGCCGGCGTGCTGCCGCTCCGCCGGGTCGCCGGCCCGCCGGAGACCGACGCCGGCGTCCCGGTCCCGCCCCCGGCCTATCTACCCGGCCGCACGTCGGCCGAGTGGCAGACGCCGGTCCGGCTCGAGGGCCGGCACGTCCGGCTGGAGCCGCTCGCCCCGTCGCACGCCGAGGGCATGTTCGAGGCGCTGGACGACGAGGAGGTCTGGCGGCACATCCCGATGCCGCGGGCGCGCACCGTGGCGGACATGGCGGCGGACATCGCCGAGGTGATCCGCGGGCAGTGGCGCGGCGACCGGGCCGGGTGGGCCCAGGTGGACCCGACGACCGGGGCCGTCATGGGGATGACCACCTACCACGACGTCGATCCGGACCGGCGTTCGGTCGGGATCGGGCACACCATGCTCGGCCGCAAGTGGTGGCGGACCGGCGTCAACACCGAGGCGAAACTGCTGTTGCTGGAGCACGCCTTCGACGTGCTGGGCGCGGTCAAGGTGTTCTGGTACACGGACATCCGCAACGAGCGTTCCCAGGCGGCGATCGCCCGGCTCGGGGCCAGCCGGGACGGGGTGATCCGCCGGCAGCGGCTGCGTCCGGACGGCAGCTGGCGCGACACCGTCGTGTTCGCGATGACCGCGGACGAGTGGCCGGCCGCAGCTCAGCGGCTGCGGGATCGCCTGGCCGCCGGTTGATCGCGGGCGGGACGGACGCTGTCCGCCGGGGTCAGGCCGGGGCTGGGCGCTGGTTCCGGCGGGATCGACCGGGGGACGGCCGCGGGTGCCCGGCGGGATGGGCCAGGACCGGCAGCGGGTGCCGACGGGATGAGCCGGGGCGACAGCGGGTGCCGACGGGATGAGCCGGGCGCGGGTTCTCTGCTGGATCGGGTCAGCTGCGGCGGGCGGCGTTTGACGGGGTGTGCGTGTCGGCGTAAAAGGTGCTCCGGACCATTTGGACTTTGCTGAACTCGGCGGCCCAGACCGCGTCCGGGGTGGACCAGCCGAGGGCATAGGGGCGGCCGCCGGCCGTGAACCAGCGGGTGGTGGCGCGGCGGAGGATCCCGGTGTCGCCGCGGTACCGGTACTCCCAGTCGGCGGCCTTGTGCAACAGCGTGACCGGGCCGATCGCGATCAGGGCGTAGTCACGGACCCGGCCGCTCAGCCGGAGGCGGCGATCCTCCGCCCGGCATCCCTTGAGCGGGTCGGTCCGGGGTTCGCGGCCCACGTCCAGGCTCAGCACCCGAGCCGTACGCGGGTCCCGGAAGCAGTAGGTGCTGCCCAGTCGCTGGTACGTCCAGCCGTCCGGGACCGGGAGGTGAAACCCGGTCCCGTCGGTGAAGTAGGACCACCCGGCCTGCAGGGTCCAGCCGTTGACGCCGCGGGCCGCGCCGTCCTTCGGGGCGACCGGTACGCCGGCGGGTGGCGGCGCGTCGCAGACGATCGGGGAGAAACCGCCCGGCCGAGGCGCGGCGGGAGTCACCGGCGAGGCGCGGGACGTGGACGGGGAGACCGCCGGGACATGGACCACCCCGGGCGCGGAGTCGCTCAGCCGGATGAGGTGGACCCCGAGCAGGGTGCCGCCGACCATCGCGACCAGGAGCAGGCCGGCGATCACCAACCGGGTCCGGGTGCGGTTCATCACCGGGGACCGCAGGTTCCAGCGGGGCGGCATCCGGTCGCCGGCCAGCCGTCCGGAGAGCGGCTGGCGGGGTGCCGGGATCACCCGCGCCGGCGCCTGGTTGCCGCGCCGGAACGATCGGCCGGCGGCGGCCGGTGCGCGGTTCGGCCGGAACCGGGACGATCCCGAGCCGGTCGAGCCACGGTTGCGGCCGGGGCCCGGACCCGTGGCGGCACGGTTGCCGGTGGAGGCCAGGCCCGGGGCACGGTTGCCGTCGGCCGGGGCGCGGTTGCCGTCGCCGACCGGGCCGGCCGGGGTCCGGCTGCCGTCGGTATTCCGCTCGTCGGTGTCGTAGTGGCCGCGTCCCGCGGAGACCGGCGAGGCGTGGTGCTGGTCCTCGTCGTCGTTCGTGGTGAAGGTGCCCTCGATGTAGCCGCGGTCGGCGAACTCGCTGATCGGGCCGCTGTCCTCCGGGTCGTTCGCGGCGTATCCGGAAGTGACGGCGGACGGTGGACGGGTCTTCGGATCCGGTTTCCGGCTGTCGCCGGGCGGCCAGTGTCCGGACGGAAGCCACCAGCCACCGGAGTCCTGGAGGTCACCCGTGTCCGCGGCGTCCGCGGTGTCCGCCTTGTTCCCGGTGTCCGTAGTCGCCGCGGTGTCCGGCTTGTTCTCGGTGTTCGTTGTCGCCGCGGTGTCCTCCGTGTCTCCCTCGTCTCCCGGCAGGTCCTTGCCAGGCATCGCCGGCTCGCCGTCCGTCATCGGTGGCAAGGGCACCGCGCGGGGCGAGCCGCCGGCGACCGGGGCGGTGTCGACCAGCAGCGGATCAGAGGCCGGCGGACTCGTCCCGGGTGCCGCCTCCAGCCTCGGCCGGTCGGCCGGCGGGCTGGTCCGGCGATCGATCTCGGTCAGGTTCGGGGTATCTCCGTCGTCCGTCGACGGTGCGGACCGATCCGGCGAATCACGAGCGACCGTCGGCCCCGGGGAGATCGGCCACGTGGCGGAAGCCGGCGACGGAGAAGGTGCGGCAGCGCCGGCCGGCGGACCGTGCCGCTCCGCTGCCGTCGACCCGGTGATCGCAGGTCGATGCCGCCCCGGCAGGCCCTGCTCGGCGTGCGCGGAATGCCGCTCCGGTGCGACCGGCTCCGCGGCTGGCCGACCATGCCGCTCGTGCTCGGCCGCACGCCGCTCCCGCGCGGCAGGTGCGGGAACAGGCCGCGCCGGGCTGACCGGGTTGGCCGGCGCGGGCCGGTGACGCTGCGCGGGCACCACGGGTTCGGCGTCTTCGAGGATCCGGCGGAGCTGCCGTTCCGTCTGCTCGGCGGTGAGGCGCTCCTTGGGTTCGTACCGAAGAAGGGCTTGCAGGACGGGGGCGAGCGGTCCGGCGCGGGACGGCGGATCCGGTGGCTCGGTGGCCAGCGCGGCGAGCGTCGCCATCGCGCTGTCGCGGGCATATGGCGACTGGCCCTCGACCGCCGCGTACAGCGTCGCCCCGAACGACCACAGGTCGGACTCCACGGTGGAGGCGCCGTCGCGGGCGCGTTCCGGCGAGACGTACTGCGGCGAGCCGACGATCAGGCCGGGCGTGGTGACCAGCCCGTCGTCGACGAAGGTGGCCAGACCGAAATCGGTCAGCAGCACGCGACCGTCGGAGCCGATCAGCACGTTGTGCGGCTTCACGTCGCGGTGCAGCACGCCGGCCCGGTGGGCGGCGGTGAGCGCGTCGAGCACCGCCAGGCCGATCCGGGCCGCCTCCACCGGCGGGTACGGACCCTTGGTGAGCAGCACCTGGTAGAGCGAGCGGGAGGCGACGTACTCCATGACGATCCAGGACAGCCCCTCGGCGTGGACCACGTCGTAGACCCGGACCACGTGCGGATGCGTCAGCCGGGCCGCACTGCGGGCCTCGCGCAGGGTCCGGTTGTGCAGCCGGTCCTTCTCCGCGTCGCTCATCCAGTCCGGCGGGACGATCTCCTTGATCGCGACGTCCCGGTCCAGCATCTGATCCCGGGCCAGCCAGACCCGTCCCATCCCACCCGCGCCGACCGGTTCCAGCAGACGGTACCGGCCGGCGACGAGCATCTGCCTGACCGCCATCGGCACCTACCCATCACGTCGGCTATCAGGATAATCACGTACAGACCGCCCAAGGAATGACGATCACCCGGTGCCCGCGTGGGTCGCGGCGGCGGTTTTCTGTCGTACCCCCGGGGGAGGATGGGTGACGTGCGAGAGGTGCTCGAGAGATTCGGACCGGCCACCCGGGAGTGGTTCACTGCCGCGTTCGCCGCGCCCACCGCCGCCCAGGACGGCGCGTGGCGGGCGATCGGCGCCGGTCGGCACGCGCTCGTGGTCGCACCCACCGGTTCCGGCAAGACGCTTGCCGCCTTCCTCTGGTCGCTCGACCGGCTGGCCCGCGAGCCGGTGCCCGAGCAGGTGCGGCGCCGCTGCCGGGTGCTCTACGTGAGCCCGCTGAAGGCGCTGGCGGTCGACGTCGAGCGCAACCTGCGGGCGCCGCTGACCGGCATCCGCCAGGCAGCGGGCCGGCTCGGCCTGCCACCGCCGGAGATCACCGTCGGGATGCGGACCGGGGACACGCCCGCTGACGAGCGGCGCGGGTTCGCCCGCACGCCGCCGGACATCCTGATCACCACGCCGGAGTCGCTGTTCCTGCTGCTCACGTCGGCGGCGCGGGAGTCGCTGCGGGGCGTCGAGACGGTGATCATCGACGAGGTGCACGCCGTCGCGGCCACCAAGCGGGGCGCGCATCTGGCGCTCTCCCTGGAGCGGCTGGACGCGCTGCTGGAGCGGCCGGCGCAGCGGATCGGCCTGTCCGCGACGGTGCGGCCGATCGAGGAGACGGCCCGGTTCCTCGGCGGGTCGCAGCCCGTCGAGATCGTCCGGCCGCCGAGCGCCAAGACGATCGAGGTGTCCGTCGAGGTGCCGGTGGAGGACATGACCCGGCTCGACGAGGCGCCCGCCGGCGACGACCTGGAGGGTGGGCGGCACACGCCGTCGATCTGGCCGGCGGTCGAGGAGCGGGTGCTCGACCTGATCGAGGGGCACCGGTCGACGATCGTCTTCACCAATTCGCGGCGCGGGGCGGAGCGGCTGTGTGCCCGGCTCAACGAACTGGCGGCGGAGCGGGCCGAGCTGGCCCGGCTCAACGAGCAGGCCGCCGCGCTCGGGCAGCCGGTCTGGCGCGGAGATCCGGAGGGCGCGGAGCGGGACGGCCACGGAGGCCCGGGAGCGGACGGCGGCCGGGACTCCGAGGCGACGGAGGGCGACGGAGGGCGGGACGACCACGGAGGCCCGGGAGCGGACGGCGGCTGGGACTCCGAGGCGACGGAGGGCGACGGCGGGCCGGGCTCCGGGCGTACCCCAAGAGGGGTCTCGGCCGGCGGCGACCCGGCGGCGATCGGCGATCTCCTGGCCGGCGGACCGCCGGGGTTCCCGCGGCGGTCCGGCGCGATCCGGGGAAACGGCGACGGCGGGATGCCGGCCGCGGTCATGGCGCAGTCCGGCGCGGCGTCGGGAGCGCCCGCGGTGATCGCCCGGGCGCACCACGGCAGCGTCTCGCGGGAGGAGCGCAAGCAGATCGAGGAGGCGCTGAAATCCGGCCGGCTGCCGGCCGTGGTCGCGACCTCCAGCCTGGAGCTGGGCATCGACATGGGCGCTGTCGACCTGGTGGTGCAGATCGAGGCGCCGCCGACGGTCGCGGCCGGGCTGCAGCGGATCGGGCGGGCCGGGCACCAGGTGGGTGCCGTCTCGCGCGGCGTGGTCTTTCCCAAGCATCGCGGTGACCTGCTCTCCTGCGCGGTGGTCGCGGAGCGGATGGCCGACGGCGCGATCGAGGAGCTGCGCTACCCGCGGAACCCGCTCGACGTGCTGGCCCAGCACGTGGTGGCGATGGTGGCGCTGGATCCGTGGCCGGTGGACGAGCTGGCCGCGCTGGTCCGGCGGGCCGCGCCGTTCGGCGAGTTGCCCGAGTCGGCGCTGCACGCGGTGCTGGACATGCTGTCCGGGCGGTACCCGTCGACGGCCTTCGCCGAGCTGCGGCCGCGGCTGGTCTGGGATCGCGGCACCGACCTGCTCACCGGCCGGCCGGGGGCCCAGCGGCTCGCGGTGACCAGCGGCGGCACCATTCCGGACCGGGGCATGTTCGGTGTCTTCCTGGCCGGTTCGGAGCGCGCCTCCCGGGTCGGCGAGCTGGACGAGGAGATGGTCTACGAGTCGCGGGTCGGTGACGTCTTCCTGCTCGGCTCCACCTCGTGGCGGATCGAGGACATCACCCCGGACCGGGTGCTGGTCTCCCCCGCCCCGGGCGCGCCGGCCCGGATGCCGTTCTGGAAAGGCGACTCGCCGGGCCGGCCGATCGAGCTGGGCCGGGCGATCGGGGCGCGGCTGCGCGCGCTGGCCAAGGCCGGTGACGAGCCGGCCACCGCCGCGCTGCGCGAGTCCGGCCTGGACGAGTGGGCCGCCGGCAACCTGGTGAACTACCTGCGCGAGCAGCGGGAGTCGACACGTCACCTGCCCGACGACCGGACGATCGTGGTGGAGAAATTCCGCGACGAGCTCGGTGACTGGCGGATGACCGTGCACTGCGTGCTCGGCGCCCGGGTGAACGCGCCGTGGGCGCTGGCGATCGGCCGGCGGCTCAGCGAGCGCTACGGCGTGGACGGCCAGGTGATGCCCTCCGACGACGGCATCGTGGTGCGGCTGCCGGACACCGCCGACGAGCCGCCCGGCGCCGACCTGGTCGCCTTCGAGCCGGAGGAGATCGCGCAGCTGGTCGAGGAGTCGGTGGGCACGTCGGCGCTGTTCGCCTCACGGTTCCGGGAGTGCGCGGCCCGGTCGCTGCTGCTGCCGCGCCGGGACCCGCGCCGCCGCCAGCCGCTCTGGCAGCAGCGGCAGCGGTCGGCGCAGCTGCTCGACGTGGCCCGCGAGTTCGCCGACTTCCCGGTCACCCTGGAGGCGGCCCGCGAGTGCCTGCAGGACGTCTTCGACGTGCCCGGCCTGACCGGGCTGATGCGGGAGATCGCGGGGCGCAAGGTCCGCCTGGTCGAGGCGGAGACCCAGCGACCGTCCCCGTTCGCCCGATCGCTGCTGTTCGGATACGTCGGCGCTTTCCTGTACGAGGGAGACGCCCCCCTGGCCGAGCGGCGCGCCGCCGCCCTGGCCCTGGACGCCACCCTGCTCGGCGAGCTGCTCGGCCGGGTCGACCTGCGGGAGCTGCTCGACCCGGCGGTGGTGACCGAGACCGAGGCGCAGCTGCAGTGGCTCACCACGCAGCGCGCCCCGCGGGACGCCGAGGACGCCGCCGAGCTGCTCCGGCTGCTCGGCGACCTCTCCGCCGCCGAGCTGGCCGAGCGCGGCGTGCCGGAGGACTGGGCGCGCTCGCTGGAGGCGGCCCGCCGGGCGATCCGGGTGCGGGTGGCCGGCGAGGAGCGCTGGATCGGCATCGACGACGCGGGACGTTATCGGGACGCGCTCGGCGTGGCGTTGCCGGTCGGGGTGCCGGAGGCGTACCTGGAACCGGTCACCGATCCGCTCGGTGACCTGGTCGCCCGCTACGCCCGGACGCACGGGCCGTTCCCGGCGGCGACCTGCGCGGCCCGGTTCGGGCTCGGCGTCTTCGTGGTGGAGCAGGCGCTCAAGCGACTCAGCGCGACCGGCCGGGTCACCTCCGGCGAGTTCTCCCCGGAGGGCGCCGGCACCGAGTGGTGCGACGCCGAGGTGCTGCGGATGCTGCGCCGGCGCTCCCTCGCGGCGCTGCGCCGGGAGATCGAGCCGGTGCCGCCGCGGGTGCTCGCCGCGTTCCTGCCCCGCTGGCACCAGGTGGGCGGCAACGCGCGCGGGGTGGACGCCCTAGCCGCCACGATCGAGCAGGTCCAGGGCGTGGCGGTGCCGGCCTCGGCGTGGGAGCGGCTGGTGCTGCCGGCCCGGGTCGCCGACTACACGCCGCCACAGCTCGACGAGCTGTGCGCGAGCGGTGAGGTGTTGTGGGCCGGGTCCGGCTCGATCGCCGGTGGCGACGGCTGGGTCACCCTGGCGTACGCGGACAGCGCTCCCCTGCTGCTGCCCCCACCGGACGAGGAGCTGGCGCTCACCCCCGCACACCAGGCGGTGCTGGACGCGCTCGCCGGTGGGCAGGCGCTGTTCTTCCGATCACTGTCGGACCGGGTCGGCTCCACCGACGACACCGAGCTGGCCGCGACCGTGTGGGACCTGGTCTGGGCCGGGCACCTGACCAACGACACGTTCGCCCCGCTGCGGGCGCTGCTCGGCGGGGCCGGCGCGCACAAGGCGAAGGCGACGCCGGCCCGTACCCGCTATCGGCGGCCGGGTCGCCCGAACATGCCGTCCCGGACCGGGCCGCTGCACATGGCCGGCCGCTGGTCCCGGCTGCCGGACCGGGACCTGGACCCGACCCGGCGGGCGGCGGCGCTCGCCGACCTGCTGCTGGAGCGGCACGGGGTGGTGACCCGCGGCGCGGTGCTGGCGGAGGGGGTGACCGGTGGCTTCGCCGCGGTCTACCCGGTGCTCGGCGCGCTGGAGGAGCGCGGGGCGGCGCGGCGCGGCTACTTCGTGGAGGGTCTCGGGGCGGCACAGTTCGCGGTGCCCGGCGCGGTGGATCGGCTGCGGGCCCTGGCCGAGCCCGCCGAGCTGGCCAAACGCACCGGGACGGGTGCGCTGGTGCTGGCCGCCGCGGATCCGGCCAACCCGTACGGCGCGGCGCTGCCGTGGCCGGAGCGGATCGTGGACAGCGGCGACGGGGAGCCGGTGGCCAAGGCCGGTCATCGGGCCGGCCGCAAGGCGGGGGCGCTGGTCGTGCTGGTCGGTGGCGAGCTGGTGCTCTATGTGGAGCGGGGCGGGCGGACCCTGCTGTCGTTCGCGGACGACCCGGAGGCGCTGACCGCCGCCGGGCAGGCGCTGGCGGCGTCGGTGCGATCCGGGGCGCTGGGCACGATGTCGGTGGAGCGGGCCGACGGGGAGTCGGTGCATTCGTCGCCGCTGCGGGAGGCGCTGACCGCGGCGGGGTTCCGGGCGACGCCACGGGGGCTGCGGCTGCGCGGGTGAGCGGCGGCCGCCACCCGGGGCGGCCACCACCCGGGGCGGCCGCCACCCGGCGCTCAGAGCTGCGGCAGGACTTCCGCCGCGACGAGGTTCACGTGATCGATGTCGGACAGGTCCAGGACCTGCGTGAAGAGCCGGGAAGCGCCCGCCTCGGCGTACCGCCCGATCGTCTCGACGACCTCTCCCGGGGTGCCCACGATCCCGCCGTTCTCCCGCATCTCCTCGACCTCGCGGCCGATCGCCGCGGCCCGGCGCCGCACCTCGGCGTCGTCGCGGCCGACGCAGAGCACCGCCGCCGCGGAGAACGCCGGCGGCTCGGCACGGCCGACGGCCTCGCTGGCCGCGCGGACCCGCGCGAACTGCGCCGGAAGGTCCTCGATCTTGGAGAACGGCACGTTGAACTCGGCGGCGAACCGGGCCGCCAGGTCCGGCGTCCGCTTCTTGCCGTGCCCGCCGATGATCACCGGGACCGGCGACTGCACCGGTTTCGGCAGCGCCGGCGAGTCACTGAGCTGGTAGAACTTGCCGTCGAAGTCGAAGGTCGAGCCGACCGGCGTCTTCCACAGCCCGGTGATGATCTCGAGCTGCTCCGTCAGCCGGTCGAAGCGCTCGCCGACCGCCGGGAACGGGATGCCGTACGCCTTGTGCTCCGCGTCGAACCAGCCCCCGCCGAGCCCGAACTCGATCCGCCCGCCGCTCATCGCGTCGACCTGGGCGACCGCGACGGCCAGCGGCCCGGGCAGCCGGAACGTCGCCGAGCTGACCAGCGTGCCGAGCCGGATCCGGGAGGTCTGCACGGCCAGCGCGGCCAGGGTGATCCAGGCGTCGCTCGGGCCGGGCCGGCCGGACACGTCGCCCATCTTGAGGTAGTGGTCGGATCGGAAGAAACCGTCGAACCCGCCGTCCTCGGCGGCCTTGGCGACCCGCAGGAGGTCATCGTGGCTGGCGCCCTGCTGGGGTTCGGTGAAGATCACGAGACGCATGCGATCAACCCTGCCAGATCGGCGCGGCGTGCCCGGGCCGCATCCGGCGACAACTCGCAGTAACGTTGGCCACCATGGGCGGCTATGGATGGGTCAGCTTCACCACCGACTACGGCACCTTCGACGGCTTCGTCGCGGCCTGCCACGGCTCGATCGCCCGGATCGCGCCCGGTCTTCGCGTGATCGACGTCACGCATCACGTGCCGCCCGCCGACGTGACCCGCGGTGCCGCCGTGCTGGCCCAGACCGCGCCGTACCTTCCGCCGTCGGTGCACCTCGCGGTCGTCGACCCCGGTGTCGGCACGGCCCGCCGCGGCGTGGTGCTGACCACCCCGGACGGGCTGCTCGTCGGCCCGGACAACGGCCTGCTGATCTGGGCGGCCGAGGCGCTCGGCGGCATCGTCGCGGCGCACGAGCTGAGCAACAAGGACTGGATGCTGGGCGACGTGTCGCGCACGTTCCACGGGCGGGACGTGTTCGCCCCCGCCGCGGCCCGGCTGGCTGCCGGTGCGCAACCGGCCGAGGCCGGCCCGCCGGTCGACCCGGCCTCGCTGGTCCGCCTGCCCGACCCGGTGGCAGCGGTCGGTGACGGCTGGCTCGAGGCCGAGGTGCTGACCGTGGACCGGTTCGGCAACGTGCAGCTGGCCGCCGAGGGCGCCACGCTCACCGGGCTCGGACCGGAGCTCGTGGTCAACGGGACCGTGCGGGCCCGCCGTGGTGGCACCTTCGCCGACGTCAACGCGGGTGAGCTGCTGGTCTACGCCGACTCCGCGGACCGGGTGGCGATCGCGGTGAACAACGGCCGCGCCGTTGTCGTCCTCTCCGTCGTCCCCGGCGACGTCGTCCGGATCGCCGAGCGCCGGTAAGGAGCCGGACGCCGCCGTTTCCGGGGATCCGCGCGCCCGGCGGCGGGTCCGCCCGCCGGATCCGGCGTACCGGTCGCGGGATCTCCCGCTCGCCACCGAGCCCGCCGGCACGCCGCGGAGGGGATCGGGACAGGCGAATCCCGCCATGAAACGCCGTGCCGCTCCATTCCAAGATCAAGACATTCCTTCACGCCGGTCCGCCGGGGTACGGATCGCCTGCTCCCGCGCGGGCCGGGCACGGCGATCTGGCCGCTGGCGCGTCCAAAGCGATCGCCGCGCCCTTCGTTGCCCGTGGGTGGTTGCGGAAGATCAAACCCGCGCACGGCAGGATGGAACCATGCCGGAAGGGGACACCGTCTGGAACACCGCCCGCGTCGTGGAGCGAGCTCTCACCGGCGAGGTGCTGACCGGCTCGGACTTCCGGGTGCCGCAACTGGCCACCACCGACCTGACCGGTTGGACCGTCGCCGAATCCGCGAGCCGTGGCAAACACCTCCTCCTCCGCCTCACCCGGGACACTCCTCGGGCCGCCGCGGAGCCGCCGAGCAACGCCGAGCCCGCACGCGGGACGGAACCGCGACGCGGACAGGACGGGCCGCGCCGGATGCAGCCATCACGCGGAGCCGAACCGCCGCACGCAGTGGAGTCTTCACGCGGGGCCGAGCCGCCGCGCGGGATGGCATCGCTCACGTTGCATTCGCATCTGCGGATGGACGGGGCCTGGCGCGTCTATGCGCCAGGTGAGCGGTGGACCGGACGGCCGGCGCATCTGATCCGGGTGGTGTTGCGGACCGCGCGCTCGGTCGCCGTCGGCTACCACCTGCACGACCTGGCGCTGATCCCGACCGAGCAGGAGGATCGGCTGGTCGGGCACCTGGGACCGGACCTGCTGGGTGCGGACTGGGATCCGGCTGAGGCGGTCCGCCGGATCGCCGCCCACCCGGACGTCACCATCGCCGACGCGCTGCTCGACCAGCGGAACCTGGCCGGGGTCGGCAACCTCTACAAGGCGGAGACGCTCTTTCTCCGCGGGCTCTGGCCGTGGACCCGGGTGGCCGACGTCCCCGACCTGACCGGGACCGTCGAGCTGGCCCAGCGGCTGGTCGCCTCCAACCGGGGCCGGTGGACCCAGACCACCACCGGCTCGCTGCGCCGAGGCGAGACCAGCTACGTCTACGGCCGGCGCGGCCAGCCCTGCCGACGCTGCCGGACACCGGTCCGCAAGGTCGAACGCGACCCGACCCGTGACCGCGCGGAGGTGGAGGACCGCATCACGTATTGGTGCCCACGCTGCCAACCGCAGCCCGCCGGCACCGCACCGCTCTGACCCCACCGCAACGACCGGAGCCGCGCGGCGGGATCGGCGCCGGCCGAGGCCGCTCGGCGCGGTGAACTGACGCGCACCCGCCATGCGGTCCGCTCGGACGTAACCGGGCCGCGAGCGGCCGAGGCCACCAGGTCCGCCCCGACCAGCCGAGCCGGCGAGGAGCGGCCGAAGCACGAGGTCCGATCAGCCGAGCTGGCGGGAACGACCCGGGGTCAGGTCGCTCGGCTCGGTGGGCTGGCGAGGTGGGGTCGAGGCGAAGCGGGCCGTCTGGTCGCGGAGCTCGGCCAGGCCCTCGGCGATGCCGCGCAACCGCTCGGTGGCCTCGACCAGGCCGAAGTAGGCCGGGTGGCGGGTGTCGGTCATCGGCTGGCCGTCCTCGGCCACGTAGCCCGCGGCGGCGGCGACCAGCTCCTCGAAGGCGGTGACGCCCTCGGTGAACTGCTCCGCCAGCGCGGCGTGGGACTGCTCCAGGGCGGCACGCCGGTCGGGCTGGCCGAGCGGGATGGCGCGCTCCACACTGGCCACCCGCTGACCGAGGTCGCGGAGCCAGCGCTCGGCGGTGGCCGCCTCCAGAGCCGCGGTCTCGCCGGCGCCGCTGAGCCGGCCGGCCAGGCCGGTCATGGTGGCCGACGCGCGCTCCAGCCGGTCCCAGGCGTCGGCGATCACCGAGCCGCGCAGCACATACCGGTTCTTCTGCCGGCGGACCTCGTTGAGCACCGTGCGGCCCACCTCGGTGCGCTCCAGTGCCTTGGCCAGCCGCGGGCCGGACAGGCTGGGCTCCGGCGTGGGCTGCGCGTCCAGCTCGCGATAGTCCCGCCAGCGCCAGCGGGCCAGGACCACCGAGGCGCCCGCCCCGGCGGCCCAGACCGCGTCCGCGACGCCGAGACCGGAGTAGGGCACGAGCACGATCGTCGCCGCGGTCAGGCCGCCGCCCAGCACGCTCCACCGACGCGCTGAGCCGCGCAACCGCTTCAACCGGCGGAGGTATTTCCCGCGTTCGTCCACGTCTCGCCTCCCGCCGCTCGGAGCTGTTCGAAAGGGGTCAGCCGGCCGCTGTGGTGTCGCCGCGCTTCTGGTTCATGCTGGCGCGGATCTCGTCCAGCCGGGCCACGCTGGCCGGGTCGGCGGCCGGCGCCGCGGAGCCCTGGCCGACGGCGGGCTGCGCCGGGCTGCCGCCCAGCTTCTCCCCCGCCATGCTGGCCCGGATCTGCTCCAGCCGGGACGAGCCGGCCAGGTCCAGACTGGACTTCTGCACCTCGAGCATGCGGCCCTCGACCGAGTTGGAGGCCAGCTCGGCGCGACCCATCGCGTTCGCGTACCGCTGCTCGATCTTGTCGCGGACCTGGTCCAGCGACGGCGTGTTGCCGGGCGCCGCGAGCTCCGACATGGACTCCAGCGACCTGGCCACGGTCTCCTGCATCTTGGCCTGCTCGAGCTGGCTGAGCAGGCGGGAGCGCTCGGCGATGCGCTGCTGGAGCACCATCGCGTTGTTCTCCACCGCCTTGCGGGCCTGGCCGGCGGCCGCGAGAGCCTGGTCGTGCAGGGTCTTCAGGTCCTCCATCGACTGCTCGCCGGAGACCAGCTGGGTGGCCAGGGTCTGCGCGGTCTGCTCATACTTCTGGGCCTCGGCCTCGTCGCCGCCGGACCGGGCACGATCGGCCAGCACCAGCGCCTGACGCGCCATGCCCTGCAGTTTCTCGACCTCGGACATCTGCCGGGACAGCTTCATCTCGAGCTGCCGCTGGTTGCCGATGACGGCGGCAGCCTGCTGCACGAGCGCCTGGTGCTGTCGCTGGGCGTCCTCGATGGCCTGCTGGATCTGCACCTTCGGGTCGGCGTACTCGTCGATTTTCGCGCCGAAGAGCGCCATCATGTAATGCCAGCCCTTGACGAACGGGTTCGCCATCTCGCGGTATCCCCTCAATGTCGCTCGGTCGGACGCGTCGTTGCCGAGGCAATCTCGTCGCCGACGCGAAACCATCGTGTCAGCCCGACGCCAACGGCGTCACGTGACCTACGGGGGATCTCAGGGTCTCCCCTGGCATCGAGCCTGAGAACGAGGCTACGCCCCGGAGGGGTACAGCCGCGACAGCACGGGACCCGGAACGATCCCGGGGCCGCGGCGCGACGACGGCGAAGGCCCGGAGCGACCGGCATGGTGCGGCCGGATCCGGGCCTTGCGAAGTGGCACGCCGAAGACCGGCGGGAGATCGCTGGACGGTGAGCAGCTAGGCCGCGTAGACCACGTCACGTTTCTTGTTGCGGGTGGCGTGCAGTGTCGCCTTGAGCGGCGAATCCTGGCGGACCGACACCGAGACGCTGCCGTCGGTGGCGACCTGGCGCGCGGGCTCGGCCGGCTGGCCGTCGACCGGGACGAGCACACCCTCCATGTTCTCCGCCAGGGAGAGGGTGTTGCTCACCTCACCGAGCAACTCGGAGAGGCGGGCGCCGAGCGCGTCGCAGATGGCCGCGAGCAGTTCGCTGGAGGCCTCTTTCTGTCCACGCTCGATCTCGGACAGATAACCCAGGCTGACGTTCGCGGCGGTCGACACCTCGCGCAGCGTGCGGTGCTGTCCCTGCCGGCGCGCGCGAAGTGCGTCGCCGATAACCCGGCGTAGCAGGACCATGGCACCTCCTCCTGCGGGCGGGGCCGCCGGCACACGCCGGAGGCTTCCCGCAACCGTACCTGCCGCGAGCGACGGCGACATCCCGCCCCGCCGAATTCCTCGGCGGGCCCACCCGCGGCACCATCCGGCAACCACTCCGGTCCCGGTGGTATTCCCAGGTCACACCGGAGCCGGTGCACTACGGAGAACGTCGGTGAACAATTGCAGGACGGCCGTCACACTTTCGGTACGGATTGCCGCCCGGTTACCGGTCAGTGTCAGTTCCCGCACCTCCGTCCGGTCCGGCCCGGCAACCGCCACATAGACCAGCCCGACCGGTTTGCCGGCCTGCGGCTCCGGACCCGCGACGCCGGTGGTGGCCAGGCCCCAGTCGGCACCGCACCGCTCCCGGGCGCCCTCGGCCAGTTTCCCCGCGACGTCCCCGTCCACCGGGCCTCGCTCGGCGAGCAGATCCTCCGGTACGCCGGCCAGCACCGCCTTCAGCTCGGTGGCGTACACCACCAGCCCGCCCCGATAGACAGCGCTCACTCCGGGGATCTCCACGATCGTCGCGGCCACCAGCCCACCGGTCAGCGACTCCGCCGTCGCCACCGACTCGCGCCGCTCGACCAGCATGTGGACGGCCGCCGCGGCGGCCACCTCCATCTCCACCGGCTCCTCCTCAGACGCACACACTGCGGACCCCGCCGAGGGTGCCCGTTTCGACGGCATTCATGCAGCCCCGAGCTGATCGCTCCCGCCGCCGGAACCGGCGAGTCGGCCGGGACCCCGCGAGCCGGGCGACGGAGACCGCCACAGCGGGCGGCCGCCGAGCGGTCACGAGCCGGACCGGGCCACCCGTCGCAGGCGCAGCGCCTCGATCACGTAGTCGGCGCCGGTGACCACCGTCACGATCAGGGCGGCGTACATCACCCAGGTGCCGACCACGTCGAAGGGCTCCGGAACGGGCCACAGGTACCAGGCGATCGCCAGGGTCTGCAGCCCGGTCTTGAGCTTGCCGCCCCGGGAGGCCGGAATCACGCCGTAGCGGATCACCCAGAAGCGGAGCGCGGTGACGCCCCACTCCCGGGCCAGGATCACCACGGTGACCCACCAGGGCAGCTGGTCGTAGGCGGAGAGCAGGACCAGCGCGGTGCCGGTCAGCGCCTTGTCCGCGATCGGATCGGCGATCTTGCCGAACGAGGTGACCAGCTGCCAGCGCCGGGCGATCCAGCCGTCCACGAAGTCGGTCGCCGAGGCCACGCAGAACGCCAGGCAGGCGCCGATCCGCCAGTCGTGGTCGGTCATCTGCGAGGCGACCACCAGGGCCAGGAAGACCGGGACGAGAATGAGCCGGAGCACGGTCAGCGCGTTGGCCGCGTTGTAGAGCGACACCACTCGGGGTGCGGCCACCGGAACCGGCTCGTCGGTCACCGGTCGACCCGCGCTGCGGAGATCATCTCGATCGGAACGGCGACCAGGTCGACGCCCTCGGTGCCGGTGACCCGGGCGCGGACGAGGTCACCGGGGCGCAGCGCGGCCAGGTCGACACCGTGCTCGCCGGCCACCAGCGTGGTGGAACCGTCGACCTCGGGGGCCTGGTGCTCGGCACGGCCCTCGATCTCGCCGTCCTCGATCGTGTCGACCAGCACCTCGACGGTGCTGCCCAGCCGGTCCTCGGCACGCTGGGCGCAAAGCTCCTCGGCGAGCGCGACGACCTTGTCGTACCGCCGCTTGATGGTGTCCGGGCGGACCTTGCCGGACAGGCCGGCCGCCTCGGTGCCGTCCTCGTCGGAGTAGTCGAAGATGCCGATCGCGTCGAGCCGGGCCTCGGTCAGGAAGCGGATCAGCTCGTCCACGTCCTGCCGGGTCTCGCCGGGGAAGCCGACGATGAAGTTGCTCCGGGCGCCGGCCTCCGGGGCCAGCTGGCGGGCCGAGGCGAGCAGCTCCAGGAACCGCTCGGTGGAACCGAACCGGCGCATCCGGCGCAGCACCGGCTCGCTGGAGTGCTGGAACGACAGGTCGTAGTAGGCCGCGACGCCGGGCGTGGTGGCGATCGCCTCGACCAGGCCGGGGCGGGTCTCGGCGGGCTGCAGGTAACTGGCCCGGACCCGGACGATGCCGTCGACCGCGGCCAGCTGCGGGAGCAGTTTCTCCAGCAGGCGCGGGTCGCCCAGATCCTTTCCGTACGACGTGCTGTTCTCACTCACCAGCACCAGCTCGCGCACGCCGGTCTTGGCCAGCCACTCCGCCTCGGCGAGCAGCTCCTGCGGGTCGCGGGAGACGAACGCCCCGCGGAACGCCGGGATGGCGCAGAACGCGCAGCGCCGGTCGCACCCGCTGGCCAGCTTGAGCGAGGCCACCGGGCCGGAGTCGAGCCGGCGGCGCAGCACCTTGCGCAGGTGGGCCGGGGTGTGCTCGTCGACGGTGGCGTGCCCGGGCACCACCACCTTGCTGGTGTGCCGCTGCACCGGGGTGATCGGGAGCAGCTCGCGGCGGTCCCGCGGGGTGTGCGCGTCGAACGTCTCACCGTTCAGCACACCGGTGAGCCGGTCGCCGATGTCGGTGTAGTCGTCGAAGCCGAGCACGGCGTCGGCCTCGGGCAGGCTCTCGGCGAGCTCCTTGCCGTAGCGCTCGGCCATGCAGCCGGCGGCGACCACCTTGGCACCGGTGTCGGCGGCGGCCAGCAGCGTGTCGATCGAGTCCTGTTTCGCCTTCTCCACGAAGCCGCAGGTGTTGACGAGGACCACGTCGGCCTGGGCGGCGTCGGTGCCGACCTGCCAGCCGTCGGCGTCGAGGCGGGCGGCGAGCTCCTCGGAGTCGACCTCGTTTCGGGCACAGCCCAGGGTGAGAAGAGCGACACGGCGAGAAGGCGGAGGAGTCACTGACACGCTGCAAGGTTACCGGGCTCGGGTGGGACGGCCTTCCACCGCTCGGCCGGTACCCCGTCGCCCGTACTTCACCATCTGTTCAGCGAATCCGGCAGTGGAGAGGGAAACTCGCGTACACCTCGGGTCGTTACGATCCGGCGCTCGTGACGAGATTCCGTACACGGGGGTTGAATCCCGATTCACTGCTCATCGTGGCCCTGATCATCGTGGCCGCGCTGTTGCGGTTCGCCGGACGGGACTGGGTGGCCGGGGACTTCGCGAAGTTCATCAGGCCGTGGAGCCAGTACATCGCGACGCACGGCTACTTCGCGTCGATGGGCGACGACTTCGCCAACTACAACGTCCCGTACCTCTATCTGCTGAGCGTGCTGACCTGGCTGCACGCGCACACCTCGATCAGCCTGCTGCACCTGGTGAAGGGCCTGTCGGTGGTGTTCGACGCGCTGCTCGCCTGGTACGCCGCCCGGCTCGTCGGCCTGCGCTGGTCCGACCGGCGGATCGTGGCGCTGGCCGGCGTCCTGGTGCTGCTGCTGCCGACCGTGGTGCTGAACAGCGCGTACTGGGCGCAGTGCGACTCGATCTACACCACGTTCACCATGGCCGGGCTGTACTACCTGCTGCGCGAGCGGCCCTGGGTGTCGATGGCCCTCTTCGGGCTGGCGATCACCGTCAAGCTGCAGGCGATCTTCGTGTTCCCGGTGCTGTTCGTGCTGCTGCTGGCCGGCCGGATCAAGCTGCGCCACCTGGCGCCGATCCCGGCCGTCTACGTCGCCCTGGCGATACCGGCCTGGGTGGCCGGCCGGCCGCTCCGGGACCTGATGCTGATCTACGCGAACCAGAGCGACCAGTACACGTCGCTGTCGATGAACGCGCCGACCATCTACACGTTCATCCGGCCGCGGACCGAGGTGATCGCCGACTTCCGCACCGCCGGGGTGCTGTTCACCGCCGCCGCCGTGCTGGTGCTCGCCTACCTGGTGCGGGTCCGGCGGATCCCGCTCGACCGGGAGCGGATCGTCCTGCTCGCCACCGCGTACAGCATCCTGGTGCCGTTCCTGCTGCCCGGGATGCACGAGCGGTACTTCATGCAGGCCGAGGTGCTGGCCGTGGTGGCGGCGCTGTACCTGCCGCGGCGGCTGTGGCCGGTGCCGGCGCTGGTGCAGATCGCCTCGCTGATGAGTTACCTGCCGTACTTCCTCGGCGCCAAGCGACCACAGCCGATGGACTTCCGGCTGCTCGCCGTGCTGATGGTCGCCGCGCTGCTGCTGACCGGGTGGCAGCTGCTGCGTCCGCCTCCGGCGCCGGAGGTGGAGCGGGCGGAACGCGACGAGACAGCCTTTCTAGTGCCAAATCAGGTTGGCAATACGATTGCCGTGTGACGACTTCGAAAGACCTGGACGACCTGGACGACCTGGACGCCCTCACCGCTCTCGCCGACGGCGTGCGGCGGCGGGCGTACCGGGTGGTGGCCGACGGGGCCGGGCCGGTCGGGCGGGACGAGGTGGCCGAGGCGCTCGGCATCGGCCGCACGCTGGCCGCGTTCCACCTGGACAAGCTGGTCGCCGCCGGGCTGCTGGCGACGTCCTACGCGCGACGGTCGGGCCGCAGCGGGCCGGGCGCCGGGCGGCCGGCCAAGCTGTACCACCTGGCGCCGGCGGAGCACGCGGTCAGCGTGCCGCCGCGGGCCTATCGCACCGCCGCCGAACTGCTGGCCGAGACGCTCGACGAGCTCGGCGCGGAGAACGCGCTGAACGAGGTGGCCCGGCGGCACGGCCGGCGAGCCGGCGCGGCGGGAGGCGGGCAGCGAGCCGTCGTGGCCGACGGCGGGCCACCGGACGCCGGCACGGGCGGGGACGGGCCACGAGACGCCGGCGAGCAGGGCGTGCACGCGCTGCTCGCCGGGCACGGGTACGCGCCGGTGGCAGCCGGGCCGGGTCGGATCGAGCTGCGCAACTGCCCCTTCCACCGGCTGGCCGAGCAGTTCCCCCCGGTGGTCTGCGGGATGAACCTGGCGCTGGTCAGCGGCCTGCTGACCGGAGCGGGCCAGGACACGGCGTGGACCGCCCGGATGGACGCGGCGCCCGGCCGGTGCTGCGTCAGCCTTTCTAAAACAAATCTTGATTGACAATAGAGACGGGAGTTGGTGAGCTGGTGCCATGAGCGCCTTCCACCTCGCCCAGATCAACACCGCCCGTCTGAGAGCCCCGCTGGACGATCCGTCGATGGCCGAGTTCGTGGCCGGCCTGACCCTGATGAACGAGCTGGCCGACCGCTCACCCGGCTTCGTCTGGCGGCTGGCCGGCGACGACGGGGACGGCACGATCGCCGCCCCCGCCGATCCGAGCCGGATCTACACGCTCTCGGTCTGGGAGTCCCCCGCGCACCTGCGCGCCTACGCCTACCAGAGCCAGCACCTCGACTACCTGCGCCGCCGCCGCGAGTGGTTCCACCCCAACGGCCCGGAGGCCGCCCTGGTCCTCTGGTGGCTCCCGGCCGGCGAGATCCCCACCCTGGACGAGTCCATCGCCCGCCTGGACCGGCTGCGCGCGGACGGCCCCACTCCCGAAGCGTTCACGTTCCGTGACGTCTTCCCGGCCCCGGCGTCAGTGGCGCGCTGACACGCCGGTCTTGATCTCCGGAACCACCCACGGACAGTAAAGGGGCCGGCGATCGCTTTGGACGCGCAGCGGCCAGATCGCCGGCCCCGGCCCGCGCGGGAGCATGCGATCCGCACCCCAGCGGACCCGCGCACATCAAGAATTTGATCTTCATCGGGGAAGATCAGTCGACGCGCAGGGCTGCCAGCGATTCTTCCAGTTCGTCCGGCTTGATGAGAACGTCGCGCGCCTTCGACCCCTCGGAGGGGCCGACGATGCCCCTGGTCTCCATCAGGTCCATCAGGCGGCCGGCCTTGGCGAACCCCACCCGCAGCTTGCGCTGCAGCATCGACGTCGAGCCGAACTGGCTGGTCACCACCAGCTCGATCGCCTGGATCAGCAGCTGCAGATCGTCGCCGATCTCCTCGTCGATCTCCTTCTTCTTGCTCGGCGGCGCGTCGGTGACGCCCTCCTGGAACTCCGGCTCGCGCTGGTCCTTGCAGAACTTGACGACCTTGGCGATCTCTTTCTCGTCGACCCAGGCGCCCTGGATACGGGTCGGTTTCGAGGCGCCCATCGGCAGGAAGAGACCGTCGCCGCGGCCGAGCAGTTTCTCCGCGCCCGGCTGGTCCAGGATGACCCGGGAGTCGGCCAGCGACGAGGTCGCGAAGGCCAGCCGGGACGGCACGTTCGCCTTGATCAGGCCGGTCACCACGTCCACCGAGGGGCGCTGGGTGGCGAGGACCAGGTGGATGCCGGCCGCGCGGGCCAGCTGGGTGATCCGGACGACCGAGTCCTCGACGTCGCGCGGGGCGACCATCATCAGGTCGGCCAGCTCGTCGACGATCACCAGGAGGTACGGGTACGGCTTCATCACCCGCTCGCTGCCCGGCGGCGCGGTGATCTCGCCGCTGCGGACCTTGCGGTTGAAGTCGTCGACGTGGCGCACCCCGTTGGCGGCCAGGTCGTCGTAGCGCATGTCCATCTCGCGGACCACCCACTCCAGGGCGTCCGCCGCCTTCTTCGGGTTGGTGACGATCGGCGTGACGAGGTGCGGGATCCCCTCGTACGCCGTCATCTCCACCCGTTTCGGGTCGACCAGCAGCAACCGGACCTGCTCCGGGGTGGCCCGGGTGAGCAGCGACACCAGCAGCGAGTTCAGACAGGAGCTCTTGCCCGCGCCGGTGGCGCCGGCGATCAGGATGTGCGGCATCTTGGCGAGGTTCGCCACCACGAAGCCGCCCTCGATGTCCTTGCCGAGCGCGACGACCATCGGGTGGTGGTCGGCGGTGGCCGCACGGGAGCGCAGCACGTCGCCGAGCGCGACGTTCTCCGGGTCGGTGTTCGGGATCTCCACGCCGACCGCGCTCTTGCCCGGGATCGGGGAGAGGATGCGGACGTCGGGGGACTTCACCGCATACGCGATGTTGCGCGACAGCTGGGTGATCCGCTCGACCTTGGTGCCCGGGCCGATCTCCACCTCGTACCTGGTGACTGTCGGGCCACGGGTGAAGCCGGTGACCGCGGCGTCCACGTTGAACTGGTCGAAGACGCCGGTGAGCGCCGCCATGATCTCGTCGTTGGCGCGGCTGCGGGATTTCGGCGGCGTGCCGGTGCCGAGCAGGTTCGCCGGGGGCAGGCGGTAGTCGCCGCTGTCCACCGACGAGATGTCCAGCTGCTCGGCGCGCACCGGCGGCTCAGAGTGCTCCGGCGGCGGCGGCTTCTTGCGGGTGGCCGGCAGTTTCGGCAGGGCGACCGTGTCGTGCAGGATGAGGTCCTCGTCCGGCTCGACCGGCTCGACCGGCTCGTCCCCGGGTGCCGGGATCGGGATCGGCGACGGCCGGCGACGGCGCGGCTTGACCGGCGCCACCACCTCCTCCACCTCGTCGATCTCGTCCGGGAGGATCGCCGGGGCGCGCGGGGCGGACCGGCCGAGGACCAGGTCGCCGAGGAGCGCGAACCGCTCCGGGATCTTCGCGATCGGCGTCGCCGTGATCACCAGAAGACCGAAGACGAAGAGCAGGATCAGCAACGGTACGGCCACCCAGGCGCTCACCGCTCGCTCCAGCACCGAGCCCACGCCGTAACCGAGCAGGCCGCCGTTGCCGGTCAGCGCGACGTCCGGGGTGGGGTCGTCGGAGAGGTAGAGCAGGCTGGCGGTGGCGACGATGACCGCCGACCAGCCGACCGGGTTGCGGCCCCGGTGGTCCGGGTCGACCGGCTCGCGCATCAGCCGCACCGCGCCGTAGAAGAACAGCAGCGGCAGGAAGACGCCCAGCCCGCCGAAGAACAGGTGGATCGCGTCGGCCAGGCGCTGGCCGAGCGGGCCGGCGCCGTGCGCCCAGACGGCGACCGCGGTCAGGATCGAGAAGCCCAGCATGAGCAGCCCGGCGCCGTCGCGGCGGTGCTCCGGGCCGATGTTGCGGGCGTTACGCCCGGCGCCCCGGGCCACCCAGCCGACGCTGTGCGCCAGGCCCATCCAGAGGGCGCTGACACCGCGGCTCACGCCGGGCCCGATCGCCGGCGGCCGGTTCGCCGCGGCACGCTTGCGGGCGGCCGGCTTGGCGGCCGCCTTCTTGACCGGCCGGGCCGGTTGCCGGGCACGCGAGGTCGCGGCGCCGCGCGACGTGGACGCGGCACGGCCCCGGCTCGCCGGAGGAGTTCGGCCCGCCATGGATGACACCGTATCGGTAAGGATCCAAAGCATCGAGCAGGCGCACCGTGACCCATCCTCGCTTTTGCCGGGTGCCCGGCGCTTAAGCTCACCACGTGCAACCACTCGACAACGAGATGATCAAGGCAGCCCTGGACGCGCGCGGGTTCGCGTACTTCGTCGACGCGGACGGTGACATCGCCGGGAACTTCCAGGGGAACCTGATCTATTTCTTCCGGCTCGGCGAGAACAAGGAGATGCTGCAGATCCGGGCGATGATGCAGCATGTCTTCACTGTCGAGGACGTGCCGAGACTCTACGAGTTCTGCAACACCTGGAACCGCGACCAGCTCTGGCCGAAAGCGTATGTGCAGGTCACCGACGACGGCGCGGTCGTGGTGGTGGGCGAGGTGTCGACCGACTGGGAGCGCGGCGTGACCCCGGAACAGCTCGACCAGGTGCTGATCTGCGGGATCGCGACAGGGTGCCGGCTCGGCGAGGCGCTCGGCGAGCTGAAGAACTAGAGACCACCCGTCGCCCGTCCGGAAAGACGGAAAGGACCGGGGCCGCTGCCGGCCCCGGTCCTTTTTCGCGTACGCCGTGACTACCGCACGTCGAAGCCCAGCGAGTAGGCGCCGCTGCCGGAGGTGGCTACCACCACGTACCGGAAGGTGCCGGAGCCCTGCTCGACGCTGAGCGTCTTGACGCCGTCGCCGGTGGCCTGCGCCACGGTGCGGAAACCGTTGCGGGTCAGCCGCTGCAGGACCAGGCCGAAGTCGGCGCCGTCGGGCGACTGGAGGCAGGCGGTGTGGGTGCCGGCCCGGGCCCGGAAGCTACCGCCGTCCGGCTGCGCCTGCGCCTTGCCCGCCTTGCTGAGCGAGCCGTCGCGCTGCACCGGCAGGTCGCCGCAGGCGGCCGCGTCGCCACCGTCACCGGCGTCGCCGCCGTCGCCGGCCGCCGGAGCGCTCGCCGCCGGATCGGCGGTGTCCCCGGCCGCGCCCCCGCCGCCGCTGGTCACCAGCGTCAGGTTGTTCGCCGCCAGGATCTCGTTGACCGGCTGGAAGAACGTCTCGCCGCCGGCCGTGCAGTCGCCGGAGCCACCCGAGGTGACGCCCTGCGCCTGGTCGCCGGAGAGCCACGGGCCACCCGAGTCGCCGCCCTCGGCGCAGACGTCGGTGCGGGTCAGGCCGGTCACGGCGCCCTCCGGGTACCGGACGGTCTGGTTCTTGGCCAGGATGGTGCCGCAGAACGTGCCGGTGGTGGAGCCGGACCGGCAGACCGCGGCGCCGACCGGCGCCTCGGTGTTGCCGGCCACCGGGAGCTCGTTGCCCTTGAAGTCGTTGACCACCGGGCGCGGCGTCCAGTCGCCGTTCACCTCGACGAAGCCCATGTCGGCGTTGCCCGGGAAGACCGAGGCCTTCACCACGCCCTGGGCCTTCTGGTTGAAGCCGGTGGTCGTGGTGCCCGGCGTGCCGCAGTGGCCGGCGGTCACGAAGCCGCCCTCCACCGAGAAGCCGATCGAGCAGCGGGCGGTGCCGCCGTCCAGCGAGATGAAGTACGGGTCCGCGCCGCGCACGTCGAACAGCGGCTTCGGCTGCCGGTTGCTGACCTTCACGGTGACCGCGTCGGCCGGGATGCCCGCCCGGCGCGCGAACGCCGCCGGATCGGTCTTGGCGTCCGGCTGCGCGACGATGACCAGCTTGTTGGTCGGGGCGTCGACGTACCAGCCGGTCAGCCCGCTGGCCGACTTCACCTTCGCGTCCAGCTTGCTCTTGGCCTGGTCCAGGTCGGCCTCGCTGCGCTCGACCAGCACCGGTACCGCGCCGGCCTTCTTGACCTGGGCGGCCGCGCCGGAATCGGTCACCGCGACCTTCAGCGTGGTGCCGTCCTTGGCGAGCCACGCGCCGGCGTAGCTGTCGCCGGTGGCCGCGGCCAGGGTCGCGGTGACCCCGCCGGCCCACTTCGACCGGTTCAGCCGGGTCGTCGCCTGCTGCGCGTCGAGGCCCAGGTCACGCTTCATCGCCGCGAGCAACTGCGGGGACACACCCCCGTCTCCGCCCGCTCTCGTCGTGCCGCGGTCGCCGGCCGGCGTGGTGCCGGCCAGCGACGGCAGGGTGAAGGCGACAGCTGCCGCGGTCGCCGCCACCACCGCTGCGGCAACGGCGATCGATCTGCGCTGCATCTGGAGTACTCCCTCCGCCACGGGTGCCGTGGGGGCGGCACCGTGCCCAGGAGTACGCAGTCTGACCGAAAACGGTTGAGTCGTTAAGCCAGCCTTAAACCTCGACCACCGTCGGGACGATCATCGGGCGGCGCCGGTACGCGTCGTTCACCCAGCGGCCGACCGTCCGGCGGACCACCTGCTGGAGCTGGTGGGTGTCGGTGATGCCGTCCTCGGCCGACCGGTGCAGGGCGGCGGTGAGCAGCGGGATCACCGGGTTGAACGCGTCCGGGTCCTCGGAGAAGCCCTTGGCCGACACGCTCGGCTCGCCGACCACCTTGCCGGTCACCGAGTCGATCACCACGGTGGCCGCGATGAACCCGCCGTCGCCGAGGATCCGGCGCTCGGTGAGCAGCGACTCACTGACGTCGCCGACCGCGAGGCCGTCCACGTAGACGTACCGGCTGCGGACCCGGCCGACCACCCGGGCGTGGCCCTCGACCAGGTCGACCACGTCGCCGTCCTCGCAGAGCACCACCCGGTCCGGCGCGACGCCGGTCTCGATGCCGAGCTGGGCGTGGGCGCGCAGGTGCCGCCACTCGCCGTGCACCGGCATCAGGTTGCTGGGCCGGGTCACGTTCAGCAGGTAGCGCAGCTCGCCGGCCGGGGCGTGCCCGGAGACGTGCACCTTGGCGGTCTCCTTGTGGACCACCGTGGCGCCGGCCCGGGACAGCTGGTTGATCACCCGGTAGACCGAGGTCTCGTTGCCCGGCACCAGCGAGCTGGCCAGCACGACGGTGTCCCCCGGCGCGATGGTGATGTGCCGGTGATCACCGGTGGACATCCGGCCCAGGGCGCTCATCGGCTCGCCCTGCGACCCGGTGGACATGAAGACGATCTCGTCGGGCGGCAGGTGGGTGGCCTCGTCCAGGCCGACCAGCAGGCCGTCCGGGATGCGCAGCAGTCCCAGGTCACGGGCGATGCCCATGTTCCTGACCATGGACCGGCCGATCAGCGCGACCTTGCGCTCGTACTCCCAGGCGGCGTCCATGACCTGCTGGACCCGGTGCACGTGGGAGGCGAAGCTGGCCACGATGATCCGGCCCTTGGCCTTGCCGAAGATCGAGCTGAGCACCGGGCCGATGTCCCGCTCCGGCGCCACGAACCCGGGCACCTCGGCGTTCGTCGAGTCGGACAGCAGCAGGTCGATGCCCTCGGCGCCGAGCCTGGCGAAACCGGCCAGGTCGGTGATCCGGCCGTCCAGCGGGACCTGGTCCATCTTGAAGTCGCCGGTGTGCAGGACCAGCCCGGCCGGGGTACGCACGGCGACCGCCAGCGCGTCCGGGATCGAGTGGTTCACCGCGAAGAACTCGCACTCGAACGGGCCGAGCCGCTCGATGCCACCCTCGCGCACGGTGAGGGTGTACGGGTCCAGGCGGCGCTCGGCCAGTTTCGCCTCGACCAGCGCCAGGGTGAACTCCGAGCCGACCAGCGGGATGTCCGCCTTGTGCGCGAGCAGGTAGGGCACCGCGCCGATGTGGTCCTCGTGCCCGTGGGTCAGCACGATGGCCTGAATGTCGTCGAGCCGGTCCAGGATCGGCGCGAAGTCCGGCAGGATCAGGTCGACACCGGGCTGCTCGACGTCGGGGAAGAGCACCCCGCAGTCGATCACCAGCAGTTTGCCGTCGAACTCGAGGACCGTCATGTTGCGGCCGATGGCGCCGAGCCCGCCGAGCGGGATGACGCGCAGGGCGCCCTCCGGCAGCGGCGGCGGCGGACCCAGCTCCACGTGAGCGTTAGTCATTCGCCTCTTCCTGTCAGAGCACGATGCCGGCCGCGGCGGCGTCCTGGCGAAGTTGGTTCAACTCGTCGTCGCTCGCGTCGACCAGTGGGGACCGGACCGGGCCGGCGGGCAGTCCGGACGCGTTCAGCCCGGCCTTCACCAGGATCGTCCCCGGGGACCGGAAGATGCCGGTGAACAGCGGCAAAGCCTGGCGGTGCAGGCGCAGCGCGGTGGCCGTGTCACCGGACTCGTACGCCTCGATCAGGCTTTTCGCCAGCACACCGGTGAAGTGCGAGGAGGTGCCGACCAGGCCGACGCCGCCGATCGACAGCAGCGGCAGGGTGGCCGCGTCGTCGCCGGAGTAGAACGCCAGGTCGGTCCGGCTGAGCACCCACGAGCTGGCGATCAGGTCACCCTTGGCGTCCTTGACCGCGACGATCCGCTCGTGCTCGGCCAGCCGCACCAGAGTCTCGGTGGCGATCGCCGTGCCGGCCCGGTGCGGGATGTCGTAGGCCATGATCGGCAGGCCGGACGCGTCGGCCACCGCCAGGAAGTGCCGCAGCACGCCGGCCTGCGGGGGCTTGTTGTAATACGGCGTCACGACCAGCAGGCCGTGCGCGCCGGCTTTCTCCGCGGCGTGCGCCAGCTCGATGGTGTGCGCGGTGTTGTTGGTGCCGACCCCGGCGATCACCTTGGCCCGGTCGCCGACGGCCTCCACCACGGCCCGCAGGAGCGTCTCCTTCTCCGCGTCGGTCGTGGTCGGGGACTCGCCGGTGGTGCCGCTGATCACGAGCGCGTCGTTGCGCTGCTCGTCGACGAGGTGGACGGCCAGGCGGGCCGCGCCCTCGGTGTCCAGGGAGCCGTCCGGGGTGAACGGTGTCACCATGGCGGTCAGCAGCCGGCCGAAGGGCCGCGGGTCGTGCGTCATACCTGACAACCTATCGGACGCGCTCGTCACACGTAGAAAGCGGTGAACGGGGCCCAGGGGAGGTTACGCAGGATGCTCCAGACGCCCCAGACCGCCATGAATGTGATCATGACGGCCGGACTGATCGTGAGTTGCCGGATCCGCCACCCGAAGAGCTTGCGGCCGGCCCAGGACAGGTACATGTACAGCAGGAACGGCACCGCGAAGACGAAGACGGCGTGGTGCCGGGCGGCCGCCGGCAGGTCGCCGTGCAGCAGGAACCACGCGGCGCGGGTGCCGCCGCAGCCCGGGCAGACGAAACCGGTGACATATTTCAGCAGGCAGGTGGGCTCGGCGCCGGCCTCGGCCCGGGTCGGGTCGGTGAGCAGGGTGTAACCCACCGCGCCGCCCATGCAGGCCAGCACGGCCAGCGGGGCGAGCCAGGCCGGCGAGCGGGTGGCCAGCCGGTCGAAGAAACGGGTCAGCCGGTCCGGGTGGGCGGGCTGGTAGGCCCGATAGGCCGGCCAGTCCGGGGGCACCTGCGGGCCCTGCGTCGGCTGGCTCTCCAGCCAGGGCGGGAGGGCGGTGCTCATGGCCGTCACGGTACACCTCAGGGCGCTTTCAACGCCGCTGTCAGCGGGCCGGCGAAGTCACCCGCCGCCGGGGCCGCGATGGTGTCCAGCCCCAGCCAGCCGGCCAGCCGGCGCAGCTCGGCGGCCAGCGCCTCGGCGGTCTCGTCCTGGTCGGCGGACGGCTCCAGCCAGGCGGCCGGCACCTCCAGCACCCCGGTCTGCCGGTTCGCCTTGAGGTCGAGGCGGGCGGCGAACCGGTCGCCGAGCAGGAACGGCAGCACGTAGTAGCCGTAGAGCCGCTGCGGCTTGGGCACGTAGATCTCGATCCGGTACGTCATGTCGAAGAGCCGCTCGGTGCGCTCCCGCTGCCAGATCAACGGATCGAACGGGCTGATCAGGGTGGCCACGTCGACCCGGCGCGGCAGTTTCGCCTCGTGGTGCAGGTAGGCCACCGGTTTCCAGCCGGGGACGGCCACCGGGCGCAGCACACCCGCCTCGACCAGCTCGGCGATGGCGGCGCGGCACTCCCTGGTCGGCAGCCGGAAATAGTCGCGCAGCTCCGGCTCGGCGGCCACGCCCAGTGCCCGCGCGGAGAGCTCGACCAGGGCGCGGAAGGCATCCGCCGGCTCCGGGGTGGGCGCGTCGACGATGGCGGCCGGCAGCACCCGCTCGGTCAGGTCGTAACGCCTGGCGAAGGAGGTGGTGCGCTCCGCGGCGCTCACCTGGCCGGTGTAGAACAACCACTCCAGCGCCTGCTTGACCACCGACCAGTTCCACCCCCAGTGGTCCTTGCGGCGCGGCACGTCGTGCTCGATCTCGGCCGCGGTGAGCGGACCCCGGCCGCGGACCTCGTCGAGCACCCAGGCCACCAGGTCGGGCTGCTCGGCGGCGACCCGGCGCATGCCGCCCCAGGCCAGCTCGTGCGCCTTGGCCATCCGCCAGCGGAAAAGCGGCTGCAGGTCGACCCGGATCAGCGAGGCCTCGTGGCCCCAGAACTCGAACAGCTCCCGGGGCTTGCGATAGGCCGCGCGCTCCAGCAGGGCCGGCGGGTAGGGGCCGAGGCGGCTGTAGAGCGGCATGAAGTGGGCGCGACGCAACACGTTCACCGAGTCCATCTGGATCAGGTGCAGGCGGCGCAGCACCCGGCGCAGGTGGCGCAGGTCGGTGGCGCCGCCCGGCTTGGGATCGGTGAAACCCTGCGCGGCCAGGGTGACCCGGCGGGCCTGGGCGACGGAGAGCGTCTCGAGACTGGTCATCGATCAGCAGACTAGGACAGGGGTATGACAGAGTTTCGCGGGTGGGGACCGTGATCCGGGCACAGACCGCGGACGACATCGACGCGGTCGCCGCCGTGCACGTGCGCAGCACCCGGGCCGGCTATGCCGGCATCATGCCGGCCGGGCACCTCGCGGCCCTGGACCCGGCGGTCTTCGCCGCCCGGCGCCGCAGCGTGCTGGCCGAGAGCGACCGGCACACCCTGGTGGCCGAGCGGGACGGGCGGATCGTCGGCTTCGTCAGCTTCGGGCCGGACCGGGAGGTGGCGACGCTCGGCGAGCTCTACGCGATCTACGTGGCACCGGATGCGTGGGGCACCGAGGCGGGCCGGCTGCTCTTCGAGGCCGCGCGGGACGCGCTGCGGGACCGGCACTACCCGGAGATGCGGTTGTGGGTGCTGGCCGCGAACGAGCGGGCCCGGCGGTTCTACGAGCGGGCCGGGATGACCACCGACGGGGTGGCCGTGACACACCGCGCGGCGGCCGGGATCGAGCTGCCGAAGCTGCGCTACCGGCGTCCTCTGTAGGCTGCCGCCATGGCTCTCGGCTTCGTCCGTACCGCGCGTCCCGAGGACGCCCCGGAGATCGCTCGCATCCAGCTGACCACCTGGCGCAGCGCGTATCGGCGCATGTTCCCGGCGCACGTGCTGGCCCAGCTCGACGAGGGGATGCTCGCCGCGGGCTGGGCCGAGGCGGTCACCGCCCCGCCGTCGCCGCGGCACCGGGTGCTGATCGCTGTCGAGCAGGGGGAGACCGCCGAGCACGTGGTCGGCTTCGCGGCCGCCGGGCCGGCCGACGAGCAGGCCCTGGCACCCGAGGAGCCGCCGCTGCCGCCCTCGGTCGCGGCGGTCACCGACCTGCTGGTCGAGCCGCGCTGGGGTCGCCGCGGGCACGGCAGCCGGCTGCTCGCCGCCGCCGTCGACCTGTGGCGCGAGGACGGCTTCACCTCGGCCGTGGCCTGGGCTTACGACTCGGACGCGGTGATGCGGAAGTTCCTGGGATCGGCGGGCTGGGAGCCGGACGGCGCGGGCCGCGCCCTGGACGTCGAGGACCTGCTGGTCCCCCAGTTGCGCCTGCACGTCGACCTCACCCCGGTGAGCGTCTGAGAGGCAGCGGCTCGCCCGGGACGTTGACGGCAGTCGCGCTCACGGCCGTTCCGCATGCTGGCGGCAGTGGCGCTGATGGCCGTTCCGCATGCTGGCGGCAGTGGCGCTGATGGCCGTTCCGCATGCTGGTGGCAGTGGCGCTCCCGGCCGTTCCGCGCGCAATCGTGCTCACCCGCCCGCTCCGCACGCTGACCGCAGCCGCGCTCACGGCCCGCCCTCCCTAGGGGGATCCCCCTCGGACAGTGTGACGGATTCCGGAGTGGCTCGGCGGGAGGGCTGTGGATAACCCGGATGGGTGCGTTTCCTCCGGAGGAGATCGTCGAGGCGACTCGTCCCCGTAAGCCGAGGTCCGCTGCTCGTCGGCGCTGCCGCCGGTAGCGGTATTCGCCGGCTCTGGTTGCGGTGTGTGCTGGCCGCGGTTGCGCCCCGGGCCAGGGGTGCCGCAGCCGCGGTCGCGGCTGCCGCTGCCATCCGCCGATGATCACGGTCAATGCGGGTCTGCGGCCGGTCATGGTCCGCGGTCCGCTCCGGGCCGTGGTCCGCTTTCCGGTACGCCCGCAGCACCCAGTCCCGAGTAACCAACCCCGCCCCGTCAAGATCAGTCCCGGCTGGCCGTGACGGTGGTATCCGGAGTGCTGACACCACCATGAACGCCAGCCCCGAGATCCGAGCTGGCCGTGACGGTGGTATCCGGGGTGCTGACACCACCATGAACGCCAGCCCCGAGATCCGAGCTGGCCGTGACGGTGGCATCCGGGGTGCTGACACCACCACGAACGCCAGCCCCGAGATCCGAGCTGGCCGTGACGGTGGCATCCAGGGCACGGACACCACCACGAACGCCAGCCCCCACACCCTGGCTGGCCGCGACGGTGGCATCCACGGCACGGACACCACCACGAACGCCAGCCGCGAGACCCGGCTGGCCGTGACGGTGGCATCCGGGGTGCTGACACCACCATGAGCGCCAGCCACGGTTTTCTGGCTTGCGCTGGCCGGGGCCGGCACCGCCCTGGGCATCAGTGGACCGCGACCCGAACCGCGTGCCGTGGCGACCAGCCACCGGCCGCAGGGGCGGCCACCGACCCGGGGGACCACCGACCACGGGGGCGGCCGCGACGGTGGCCGACAAGCCCCGCGGCTGGCACGCCCACGACCGCTACCAGCCACCGAGCGCGATGACGCGACATCCGCAGCTTGCCGGAGCCGGTCAGCGGTGCCGCCCTATGCGCCCCGGCCAGCAAGGACACGAACCGGCCAGGCGCGCTCGCCGGCCCACGCGGTGACGCGGACGACGGGGTTTCGGTGACCACCCGCGGACAGTGCAGGGCGGGCTGATCGTTCTGGACGCGCAGCGGCCAGATCAGCCCGCCCGGCCCGCGCGGGAGCATGCGATCCGCACCACAGCGGACGCGCGTAAATGAAGATCTTGAAAGGAGGTGCGGGCCGGGATCAGTCGAGCAGCTCGTCGAGGCCGAGGGTCAGGCCGGGCCGCTTGACCACCTCGCGGATCGCCAGCAGCACGCCCGGCATGAACGACGAGCGGTCCAGCGAATCGTGCCGGATGGTGAGTGTCTCGCCCGCCGTGCCGAACAGCACCTCCTGGTGCGCCACCAGGCCGGACGCGCGCACCGCGTGGATCCGCACGCCCTCGATGTCGGAGCCGCGGGCGCCGGCGAACTCGTCCTCGGTGGCGTCCGGCATCGGCGGGCAGTTCGCCGCCTTGCGGGCCTCGGCGATCAGCCGCGCGGTGTGCATCGCGGTGCCGCTGGGCGCGTCCAGCTTGCGCGGGTGGTGCTGCTCGATGATCTCCACCGACTCGAAGTACCGGGCGGCGCGGGCGGCGAACTGCATCATCAGGACGGCGCCGATCCCGAAGTTCGGCGCGATCACGACGCCGACCCCGGGCTTGGCGGCCAGCCAGCCGCGGACCTGGTCGAGCCGCTCCGAGGTGAAACCGGAGGTGCCGACCACCACGTTGAGGCCCTGCTCGATCGCCCAGCGCAGGTTCTCCATCACCACCGTGGGGTTGGTGAAGTCGACCAGCACCCGGGCACCGGCCTCGACCGCGGAGGCGCGGGTGTCGTCGTGGTCGAGCAGCGCGACCAGGTCGAGATCGGAAGCGGCGTCGACCGCCTTGCACACCTCGAGGCCCATGCGGCCCCGGGCGCCGAGAACACCGACACGGATGGGTTCAAGAGTCACCCGGTGAACCTAACCTAGCCGCCCACCGGCGCTCGGCCCAGCCCACGATGAGGAACACCGCCGCCACGTAGAGCCAGCCGACCAGTACGTCGATCATGTAGTGCTCACCGGTGTAGACCAGCGTGAAGGTCATCGCCAGCGGGTACGCCAGCAGCAGCGGCCACCAGCGCTTGCGCACCATCGGCAGGAAGAACGCGACGGCCATCATCGCCCACGCGGTGTGCAGCGACGGCATCGCGGCGACCGGGTTGGACTGCTCGACCTGCAGCGCGTTCAGCGTGTTGCCGGCGCCGTGCAGACCGAGCACGTCCCAGCCGTTGGTGGAGATGCGGGCCACCGGCTCGGTCAGGTGACCGTGCTCGTGCGCCCACCACGGCGGGGCGGCCGGGAAGAGGAAGTAGGTGGCCAGGCCGAACACGCACAGGGTGAACCAGCGGCGCATGAACCGGGCCCACGGCGCCCGGGCGCGCACCCAGAGGATCACCGCGATGGTCGGCACGGTCAGGAAGTGCGAGACGTAGATCAGCGTGACCACCGCGAGCCACCACGGCGTCTCGCCGGGGTGGTAGAGGTGCTGCTGCAGCCAGGTGGTCGGCACCTGGCCGCCGGTCAGCCAGCCGAACATCGCCTTGTCGGCGTCGATCAGCGGGGTCACGTGCGGGGCGAAGAAGTCGTCGGCCCAGCTGCGCGAGACGTTGTAGACCACCAGCAGCAGGGCGATCGGCAGCCAGTCGCGCAGGAAGAGCAGGTGGGTCCGCCACGGTTCGTGGTTGCGCCAGGCGATGGTGGCCAGCCACAGCCAGCCGAACGCGATCAGCGGGTCACTGGTCGGCACGCCGACGAAGTACACCCCGACGGCGAAGACCACCCCCCAGACCAGCATGCCGACGGTGCGTCGCCGCCGGAGCGAGAGGGTTGGGGGGTCGTCCACCGTTGTCACGGGTCCCAAGGTTAACCAGGGGGAAACGCGCCCTCGTCGAACGGCCCCACCACTGCCAGGGAGTGTCGATGTGCGAGGAGGTCGGCGGCGACCCGGCCGACATCGGCGACGGTCACCGCGTCCACCCGGCCGAGCAGCTCGTCCACGCCCATGAGATGGCCGTGCAGCAGCTCCGACTTGGCCAGCCGGCTCATCCGGGAGCCGGTGTCCTCCAGGCCCAGGACGTACGACCCCTTGACCATGCCCTTGCCCCGGACCAGTTCCTCGGCGGTGATCCCGCTCTCCGCCACCCGTGCGAGCTCGGTGCGGATCAGGTCGAGCACCTCGCCGGCCTTGCCCGGGGCACAGCCGGCGTAGACGCCGAACAGGCCGGAGTCGGCGTACTGGGCGGCGTACGAGTACACCGAGTAGGCCAGGCCCCGCTTCTCCCGGATCTCCTGGAAGAGACGGCTGGACATGCCGCCGCCGAGGATGTTGTTGAGCACGCCCATGGCGAAGCGGCGTTCGTCGTACCGGCTCAGGCCGGGACCGCCGAGCACGATGTGCGCCTGCTCGGTGTCCCGGTGCAGCACCACGGTGTGCGCTTTCTGCACCCGGACCCGCTTGTCGCCGTCCCGCGGCCCGGCGGGCGCGGCGGTACCGGTGTCCAGCGGGCTGCCGGCCAGCGCCTTGCGCACCAGCCGGACCACCGTGGCGTGGTCCAGGTTGCCGGCCGCCGCGATCACGATCTCCGGCGGCTGGTACCGCTTCCGGTAGAAGTTGTTGATCTGGTTCCGGGTCATCGGGGTGACCGACTCCGGGCTGCCCGAGATCAGCCGGCCCAGCGGGTGGTTGCCGTAGATCGCCTCGGCGAAGACGTCGTGCACCTCGTCGCCCGGCTCGTCCTCGTGCATGGCGATCTCCTCGAGGATCACGCCACGTTCGGTCTCCACGTCCGCCGGGTCGAGGATCGAGTCGGCCACCGCGTCCACCAGCACGTCCACCGCGAGCGGCAGGTCGGCGTCGAGCACCCGCGCGTAGTAGCAGGTGTATTCCTTGGTGGTGAAGGCGTTGGTCTCGCCGCCCACCGCCTCGATCTGCGCGGAGATCTCCAGCGCGGTGCGCTTGTGGGTGCCCTTGAAGAGCAGGTGCTCCAGGAAGTGCGAGGCGCCGGACATGGCCGGGGTCTCGTCCCGGGAACCGATACCGACCCAGACGCCCAACGCGGCGCTGCGGGTGGTCGGGATCGCCTCGGTGATGATGCGCAGGCCGCTGGGCAGGACGGTCTTCTTCACGCCGTCCTGCAGCGTCGTGGTAAGGGAACGGGCCGGCCGCGAGGCCGGCCCGTTCACACTCTGCGAGATCACTTAGTCGCGGCGCTCGCCACGGTCACCGGACGGCCGGGACCGGCGGCGACGGGGCTCGCCGCCACCCTCCCGGTTCTCCCGGGGGGCGCGCTCCTCGCGCGGCTTGCCCTCGGCGTCGGCGGCGGCCGGCGCGGCGGCCGGGGCCTCCTCGCCCTCCGGGCGGACCTTGTCCAGGTAGATCTTGCCGCGCGCGTCGATGTCCGCGATCTGGACCTCGACCTTGTCGCCGACGTTGAGGAAGTCCTCGACCTTGTCGACCCGCTTGCCGTCGCCCACCTTGGAGATGTGCAGCAGGCCGTCGCGGCCGGGCAGCAGCGAGATGAACGCGCCGAACGCGGCCGTCTTCACCACGGTGCCGAGGAACTTGTCGCCCATCTTCGGCAGGGTCGGGTTGGCGATCGCGTTGATCCGCTCGACCGCGGCCTCGGCGGCCGGACCGTTGGTCGCGCCGACGTAGATCGTGCCGTCGTCCTCGATGGAGATGTCGGCGCCGGTCTCGTCCTGGATCGCGTTGATGGTCTGACCCTTGGGGCCGATCACCATGCCGATCTTGTCGACCGGGATCTTCACGGTGGTGACCCGCGGGGCGTGCTCGCTCATCGCGGCCGGGGCCTCGATCGCGGCGGTCATCACGCCCAGGATGGTCGCCCGGGCCTCGTGCGCCTGCTGCAGCGCGCCGGCCAGCACGTCCGACGGGATGCCGTCGAGCTTGGTGTCCAGCTGCAGGGCGGTGACGAACTCGCTGGTGCCGGCGACCTTGAAGTCCATGTCGCCGAACGCGTCCTCGGCGCCCAGGATGTCGGTCAGCGCGATGTACTGCGTCTTGCCGTCGACCTCGTCGGAGATCAGGCCCATCGCGATGCCGGCGACCGGCGCCTTCAGCGGCACACCGGCGGCGAGCAGGGACAGCGTCGAGGCGCAGACCGAGCCCATCGAGGTGGAGCCGTTGGAACCGAGGGCCTCGGAGACCTGGCGGATCGCGTACGGGAACTCCTCGCGCGAGGGCAGCACCGGGACCAGCGCGCGCTCGGCCAGCGCACCGTGGCCGATCTCACGCCGCTTCGGCGAGCCCACCCGGCCGGTCTCACCGGTCGAGTACGGCGGGAAGTTGTAGTTGTGCATGTAGCGCTTGGTCTTCTCGGGGGCGAGAGTGTCCAGCGCCTGCTCCATGCGCAGCATGTTCAGCGTGGTGACGCCCAGGATCTGGGTCTCGCCACGCTCGAACAGCGCCGAGCCGTGCACCCGCGGCAGCACGCCGATCTGCGCGGTCAGCGGGCGGATGTCCCGCGGGCCGCGGCCGTCGATGCGGATCTGCTCGCGCAGCACCCGCTGCCGGACCTCGGACTTGGTGATCGAGCGGAACGCCGCGCTGATCTCCTTCTCCCGGCCCTCGAACCGCTCGCCGAGCAGCTCGTGCGCCTTCGCCTTGACCAGGTCGAGGGCTTCCTCGCGCTCCTGCTTGCCGGCGATCTTCAGGGCCTCGGCGGTCTCGCCGCGGACCGCGTCGCTGACCGCCGCGAGCACGTCGTCCTGGTAGTCCAGGAAGACCGGGAACTCGGCGACCGGCTTGGCGGCGACGTCGGCCAGCTCGCTCTGCGCGCGGCAGAGCTCGCGGATCGCCGGCTTGGCGGCCTCCAGGCCGCTGGCCACGATCTCCTCGGTCGGCGCGACGGCACCGGCCGCGATCAGCTTGACCGCCTGCGGGGTGGCCTCGGCCTCGACCATCATGATCGCGACGTCGCCCTCGGCGGTGACGCGACCGGCGACCACCATGTCGAAGGTGGCCCGCTCCAGCTCCTCGATGGTCGGGAAGGCCACCCACTGGCCGTCGATGTGCGCGACCCGGGTCGAGCCGACCGGGCCGCTGAACGGCAGGCCGGAGAGCTTGGTGGACATCGACGCGGCGTTCATCGCGACGACGTCGTACGGGTGCGCGGGGTCGAGGGCCAGCACGGTCTCGACGACCTGGACCTCGTTGCGCAGGCCCTTGGTGAACGACGGGCGCAGCGGCCGGTCGATCAGCCGGCAGGTGAGGATGGCGTCCTCGCTGGGACGGCCCTCGCGCCGGAAGAACGAGCCGGGGATGCGGCCCGCGGCGTACATCCGCTCCTCGACGTCGACGGTCAGCGGGAAGAAGTCGAAGTGCTCCTTCGGCGCCTTGCTCGCCGTGGTGGCGGAGAGAACTGTGGTGTCGCCCAGCTGGACGATCACGGAACCGGCGGCCTGCTGGGCCAGCCGGCCGGTGGAGAAGACGATCTCGCGGGTGCCGAACGACCCGTTGTCGATGACGGCGGTGCGAGATTCGGTGCCAAGAGCGGTCTGCTCTGTCAAGTGAGGTACTCCTCTTCGTCGAGGACCCGGCGGTCTACAGCGCGTTTCAACAAGGCCGGTCTTCGATCGAAGTACCCAGGTAGACATGCCTGGGAACCACTACCGGAGACCGGTGCTGCCGGTGTGAGCCGCGCGGGTCCGTGGGGTGGTGTTGCGCGGGGAGCGGCCGAAGCCGCTCCCCGGTCGAACTATCGGCGCAGGCCGAGACGCTCGATGAGCGTCCGGTAGCGGGCGATGTCCTTCTTCTGCACGTAGTTCAGGAGGCGGCGGCGCTGACCGACGAGCAGCAGCAGACCACGACGGCTGTGGTGGTCGTGCTTGTGCTGCTTGAGGTGCTCGGTCAGATCGGCGATCCGCTTGGTGAGCATCGCGACCTGGACCTCGGGCGAACCGGTGTCGCCCTCCTTGGTCGCGTACTCGCTCATGATCTTGTTCTTGGTCTCTTGATCGAGCGCCATGATCTCCGTACTTCTGTGTTGCCGCTTCAACGGATTCCCGCGACCCGCGGCGTCGGGCAGGCATGGCGGGACCGGTGTCGAATGAAGGATTCGACAGTCAAACCCTACCAGGGGGTTACCGGAGCAACACCCGGGTCTCTTCCACGTCGGCCCGGATCTGCGCGACCAACGGCTCGATGGCATCGTATTTCCGCTGTTCACGGAGGTGCGCAACGAAGTCGAGGCTGACCCTTTCGCCATACAGGTCACCCGAGAAGTCGAGGGCGTACGCCTCCACTCGGCGCTCCCTGCCGGAGAACGTCGGATTGGTGCCGATCGAAACACTCGCCGGCCAGCGGCCGGCATTCTCCCCGCCCCGGGTGAGCCACGCGGCATAGACGCCGTCGGCCGGCACCGCCGCGTAGCGATGGGTCATCAGATTGGCGGTCGGGAAACCCAGCTCGCGCCCGCGCTGGTCGCCCCGGATCACCACGCCGGAGAGCCGGTGCGACCGGCCCAGCGCCGCGGCCGCCGCGTGCACGTCCCCGGCGTCGACACAACTGCGGATGTACGTCGAGCTGAACACCACCCCGTCCGCCGAGACCAGCGGTGCCTCCTCGACGGTGAAGCCGAACGTCCGCCCCAGGCTCTCCAGCAGCGTCACGTCACCCGCCGCCCGGTGCCCGAACCGGAAGTTGTCACCGACCACCACGTCCGCCGCGTGCAGTTTCTCCACCAGCACGTCGTGCACGAACTCGTTCGGATCGAGCTGGGAGAACGCCGGGGTGAACGGGACCACGCAGAGCGCGTCCACCCCGAGCTGCTCGATCAGCTCCGCCTTGCGCACCGGCTCGGTGAGCACCGCCGGGTGCGAGCCCGGCCGGACCACCTCGGCCGGATGCGGATCGAAGGTCAGCACCACCGACTGCAGGCCCATGTCCCGGGCCCGCTTCACCGCGTGCCCGATGATCGCCTGGTGGCCGCGGTGCACGCCGTCGAAGACGCCGATGGTCACAACGGACCGGCCCCAGCCACTGGGAACCGACTCCAATCCCCGCCACCGCTGCATCGAAAAGCTCCTCAGCCTCGTCGTCAGCGCCTAGCGTATCGATCGCGTATCCCACCTGCGACGCGCCCGGATCGGTACGATTGGCACCGATATGAGCGTCGAGTGGACCCGCCTCGTCCTGCTCGCTGCGGAGATCACCTTCGCGGTGCTCTTCCTGCGCGCACTCGGCGGCTGGCTGCGCGGCCGCGACCCACTGCAGCGTGACGTGACACTGGTCTTCGCCCCGTGCGCGCTGGTCTTCGGGTTCGACGTGCTGTTCCAGACCATCGGCGACCGGCCCGCCTGGACCGGCTCGCTGACCGCCGTCCCGCTGATGGCCCAGCCGTACCTGACGATGCGCCTGGCCGCCCGCCTGCGGCACGTCGCGCCGGTCCTGATCCGCGGCACCCTGACCGGCTACGTGCTGCTGGCGATCCCGCTGGTGATGGCGCCGCGCCCGCTGCCGCTCGGACTGATCGCCGCCGAGGTGGCCTACTTCCTGGCCGCCGAGATCACCGCCGGGGTGCTGCTGTTCGGCAAGGCCCGCACCCGTACCGGCACCAACCGGGCCCGGCTGATGGCCGCCGCGGTGGCCACCCTCACCTTCGGCGTGATGATCATGATGATCGGCGCGGCGTCCAGCGGTCACCAGGGCCTGCGCGCCGCGAGCCGGGTGCTGGCCCTGGTCAGCGGGCTCGGCTACCTGGTCGCGTTCACGCCGCCGCGGTGGCTGCGCCGGGTCTCCTCGGCCGCCGCCGCCCAGTCGATCACCGAACGGCTGCTGCGGGCGCCGGCCGAGTCGCCGGAACAGATCTGGCAGACGTACGCCGACCTGATGCGGGTGCAGACCGCCGCCGACGCGGTCGTGGTGCTGCTCCCCCGCCCGGACGGTCGCCTGGAGCAGGCCGGATACGCCGGCCCGCCGCTCGACGTGCCGGGCGAGCCGATCGACGCCGACCCGGCCGGGCTGGTCCGCCGTGGCCGGCCGGCCCGGCTGCGCGAGGGCGGCCCGGCGCTGGTGCGGCACTTCGGCCAGGCGCTGGCCAACGACTTCGTCACCGTGCTGCCGATGCCGGTGCCACCCGACGTCGAGGGCTGGGTGCTGCTGCTCAACCGCTATCGCAACCTGTTCAGCGACGACGACCTGAGCCTGCTGGCCGAGCTCGGCGGGCAGGCCGGACTGCTCGCCGAGCGGCAGGCGGCGATGGTCCGCGAACGCCGGCTGGCCACCGAGCTGAGCAACTCGGTCGAGGCGCTGACCCGGGCGAACGAGGCGAAGAGCAACTTTCTGGCGAACATGAGCCACGAGTTGCGTACCCCGCTCAACGCGATCATCGGGTTCAGCGACCTGATGCGCCTGGAGGAGCCGGAGGGTGACCGCCGCCGGGTGCCCGCCGACTGGGTCGACCACATCCACGGCAGCGGCCGGCACCTGCTCGGCCTGATCAACGACATCCTCGACCTGGCCAAGGTGGAGGCCGGCCGGATGGACCTGCGGGTCGCCCCGGTGCGGGTGGACAGCGCGGTCGAGGAACTGCTCACCGGGCTGGCCCCGCTGTTCGCCGAGAAGCGGCTGACCGTGATGACCGAGCTGGCCCCGGTGACCGCCCTGGCCGACCGGCTCCGGCTGCGGCAGATCGTGGAGAACCTGCTGTCCAACGCGATCAAGTTCACCCCGGCCGAGGGCACCATCTCGATCACCGTGAGCGAGTCGGGCGACGACGTGGCGGTGACCGTCGCCGACACCGGGGTCGGCATCGCCGACCACGACGCGGAACGCGTTTTCGAGGAGTTCCAGCAGGTCGGCGACCCGGATCGGCGCGCGGCCGGCACCGGACTGGGCCTGGCGCTGACGCGCCGGCTGGTCGAGGCGATGCGCGGCGAGATCACCCTCCGGTCCGCTCCGGGCCAGGGCAGTTCATTCACGGTACGCCTACCCGCCGCCCCGGTGGCCCAGCCGAGTGCGGCGGGTGCCGCGAACGCCCCGTACGTCCTGCTCGTCGAGGACGATCCGCACTCGGCCGAGCTGATGCAGACCCAGCTGAGCAACGCCGGCTACCGGGTCGAGGTGGCCGGCACCGGCGAGAGCGGCCTGGCCGTGGCCCGCGCCCACAAGCCGGACGCCATCGTGCTGGACGTGGAACTGCCCGGGATCTCCGGCTGGGAGGTGATCCGCCGGCTCAAGGCGGACGCCGCGCTGGCCACCGTACCGGTCTTCTTCGCCAGCATCCTGGACGAGGCGCCGGCCGGCCTGGCGCTCGGCGCGCACGACTACTTCGTCAAGCCCGTCGACCAGCCGGCCCTGCTCAGCGCCCTGTCCAACGCGATCGCCGCCCGCCCCGCCCCGCGGGTGCTGGTGGTCGACCACGACGACGCGATCCGCCAGGCGATCGAGGACGGCCTGCGGGCCGGCGGCGCCGACGTGGTGGCCTGCGCGGACGGCCGGGACGGCCTGGCCCGCAGCCGGGCGGAGAACTTCGACCTGATCGTCTGCGACATGCAGTCGCCAGCCGCCGACGGCTTCAGCCTGCTCGCCGAGCTGGAACAGGACCCGTCCGGGCGGCACACCCCGGTGCTCGGGCTGAGCGCCGCCGCCCTGGCCGAGCGGGCGCCCGGCGACACCGCCCCGCTGATCGCCACCGCGATGGCCGGCGGGGTGGTCGCCGAGGCGATGGCCGGCGGCGCCGGATGGGACAGCCTGGCTCCGCTGCTCGGGCACCATCCCGCCACGCACCATCCGGGGATCCCGTACCACCCGGCGCATCCGGCGGCGTGGCGGACCGCCGGTGGCGCCCACCCGCCGGCCGGCACGGTTCAGCTGCGCAGCTCCGTCCCATCGGCTTTGGAGGACCAGTGAGCCACCGCATTCTCCTGGTGGAGGACGAGGAACTGAACCGGATGCTGGTCAAGGCGGTGCTCTCCCGGGCCGGCGTGGACGCCGTGCGCGACGCCGAACTGGTCGACGCCACCACGCTGACCGAGGCCCGCAACCGCCTGCGGGACGGCGGCTACGACATGATCCTGCTCGACCTCAACCTGCCCGACGGCAACGGGCTCAGCCTGGCCCGCGAGCTGAAGGCCGGCGAGCAACCGGCGGACCGGCCGAGGCCGGTGGTGGTCGCGGTCACCGCGTCGGTGCTGCCGCAGGACCAGAAGGCGGCGCTCGACGCCGGTTGCGACGACTTCCTGGACAAGCCGTACGCGGCGGCCGACCTGATCGCGACGGTCGCCCGGCACCTCCACTAGGCGGGTGCTCCCGCTCGTCGAACCAGGCCCGCCCGGTCTCACGCCGGGGCCAGCACGATCTCCGCCCGGGCGCGGCCGCCCCGCTCGCTCACGATCGCCAGCACCTCGCCGGCCTGGTCGAACACCGCGTAGGGCCCGTCGATCCCGACCGTCGGCAACGGCCCGCCGTGCCGCAGCACCTTGGTCTCCTCCTCGGTGGCCACCCGCTGGGGGAACGCCCGCCGCGCCGCCTCGGACATCGGCAGCCCGACCACGTCCGGGGCCCGCTCGGCCAGCTCCTCCAGGGTGGACGCCACGTCCAGCGTCATCTCGCCCACCGCGGTCCGCCGCAGCGCCGTGAGGTGGCCGCCCACCCCGAGCGCCGCCCCGAGATCCCGCGCGATCGCCCGGATGTAGGTCCCCGACGAACAGCTCACGTCGATGTCCACGTCGATCACGTCGAGCCCCTCGGGCCGCCGGATCGCCAGCACGTCGAGCCGGTGCACGGTCACCCGCCGGGCCGGAATCTCCACGGCCTCACCGTCCCGGACCCGCTTGTAGGCCCGCTGCCCGTTGATCTTGATGGCGCTGACCGCGCTCGGCACCTGGTCGATCTCACCGACCTGCGCCGCGAGCCCGGCCCGGATCGCCTCCTCGGTCACCGAGGAGGTGGAAGCGGTAGCGGTCACGTCGCCCTCGGCGTCGTCGGTGACCGTCGACTCACCCAGCCGGATCGTGGCGGCATAGCTTTTCGCCGAACCGATCACGTAGGTCAGCAGACGGGTCGCCCGGTTCACCCCGATGATCAGCACCCCGGTCGCCATCGGATCCAGCGTCCCGCCGTGCCCCACCCGCCGAGTCTTGGCCAGCCGCCGGATCCGCGCCACCACGTCGTGCGACGTCATCCCCGCCGGCTTGTCCACCACAATCAACCCATCCACCAGCCCACCCTATGCGCGGACCCACACCCGGAGAACACGCCCTCCCGGTGACCGCCGGTCCCCTCACCGCTCGCGGGTGGTCACGAAATCCGCGACGGTCGACCACTGTTCGTTGTCCGCGGCCGGTCGCCAGGGCCGTTTTCCACACGAACGCGTTGTCCACAGCCCACCCACCACGCCCCGCGAAATTCCGCCACACTGCCCAAGGGAGGTCCCCCTGGGAGGGTGGGCTGGGAGCGCGGGCCGGGAGCACGAGCCGGGAGCACGAGCCGGGAGCACGAGCCGGGACCGGCCGGGGCCCGCGATCACGACCCGCGGACCCGTCTGCGGGATCCCGCTGAGCCACGGGCAGCCGGCCCCCGGAGACCACGAACGGACCGATCAGCGGGTAACCCCAACCACCGCCCACCGAGCCGACCGCCACCGCGACACCGTCGCGACCAGCCGGACGAAGGTGAACAACCCCAGCCCGGCCCACACCCCGCCGAGCCCGAGATCCAGGGCATAGGCCAGCCAGATCATCGGGAGGAACCCGAGCAGGGCGGCCAGGATCGTGGTGGTGCGGAGGTAGGCGACGTCGCCGGCACCGATCAGGACGCCGTCCAGGGCGTAGACCACCCCGGCGAACGGGAGCAGGGCGACGAACCACGGCCAGACGATCGCGGTCTGGCCGAGCACCGACGGGTCGTCGGTGAACAGCGCGGGGATCACCGTGGCGCCCGCGCCGACCAGCGCCGCGAAGGCGACGGCGGCCAGGCCACCGGCGACGGTCACCCGGCGGGCCACGTCCCGGGCCTGGCCGGCGTCGCCGGCTCCGAGCGCGGCACCGACCAGCGACTGCGCGGCGATCGCGACGGCGTCCAGGGCGAGCGCGGCGAAGAACCAGAGCTGCAGCGCGATCTGGTGGGCGCCGACCGCGGCCACCCCGAACCGGGACGCCACAGCGGTGGCGGAGAGGAAGCAGGCCTGGAACGCCGCGCCGCGGATCAGCAGGTCGCGGCCGAGCACCACCTGCCGGACGATCACCGACGGCACCGGGCGCAGCCGCCGGGTCTCCCGGACGAGCGCCAGCAGGAACAGCCAGCCGCCGACCGTCTGGGCGGTGACGTTGGCGATCGCCGACCCGGTCAGGCCCAGCCCGGCCGGGTAGACCAGCAGCGGGCAGAGGATCGCCGACAGTACGTTGGCGCCGAGCACGATGAACAGCGGCCGGCGGGTGTCCTGCACGCCGCGCATCCAGCCGTTGCCGGCGGCGGCGAGCAGCAGCCCCGGCACGCCGAGCGCGGCGATCCGCAGCCATCCGGCGGCGGCCTCGGCGGTCGCCGGGTTGCCGGCCAGCGCGTGCGCCAGCGGACCGGCCAGGGCGACGCCGAGCAGTCCGAGCACCAGGCCGAGCCCGAGGGCCAGCCAGGACGCCTGAACGCCCTCGGCGACGGCGGCCGGACGGTCCCCGGCGCCGAAGCGGCGGGCGGCGCGTCCGGTCGTCCCGTACGCCATCAGCGTCCCGAACCAGACCGCCACCGACATCACCGTGCCGCCGATCGCGACCGCGGCCAGCGGAATCGGCCCGAGATGGCCGACCACCGCGGTGTCCACCAGGACGTAGAGCGGCTCGGCGGCGAGCACCACCAGGGCGGGCAGGGCCAGCTTGGCGATCTGGGCGGACGGGCTCATGGTCTCCCATGATGCCCGCCCAGCGGTAAGGGATACAACACGGGCCGGTGCCTTACACCGGCGGAGTTCCTACTGACGTGTGTCGAGCGAGGTCTGCAGCGCGCGGCGCGCCTGCTCACGGGCGTCTTCGGAGGGCTGGGGCTTCGGCTTGGCAGCCATCAGAGGTTCCTTCCACTGCGTGGTGGGGCGCTCGCGCCTGCGAAGCGCCCGGAAGCGGTCGAGCGGGGCGTCACTGGCCGGTCCGGGATCGCCGGACGCGTGGCAGAGGTGACGCGACCCGGGGCGGTGGACCCGGGCGGCTCGCGGTCTCACGGGAGGCGGAGGTGTCAGCCGCGCGAAACCAAATCACCGTTCAGATCTCAAACTAACGTTCAGTCAGCACCGCGCACCGGGGATCCCGGGATCCGAGACGAAAAGAAGGGGGCCACCCGTTCGGATGACCCCCTATGAGCTGTTGAAACAGCGTCAGCTCAGATAATCGTCAAGAAGCCGACGCACCGTGTCCACCACGTCACCGGCCTCCCCATGACCGGTGAACCCGGCCGCCAGGCGGTGACCCCCACCACCCTGTGAGATCGCCAGCCGGCTCACGTCGACAGCGCCCTTGCTGCGCAGCGACACCGCCCACTCCCCCGCGGCCACCTGTTTCACCAGCAGCGTCACGTCCGCCTCGGCGACCGAGCGGACCGGGTCGATCAGGGTGTCCAGCACGTACGGCGGCTGCTGGTGCCGGTCCAGGTCGGCCAGCGTGGCATAGGTCCAGACCAGCCCGCGCCCGCCGGCCGCGGCCGGCTCCAGCACCGCCCGGCCGAGCACCTCGCCGGCCAGTTTCATCGCCCCGAACGGCCGGGTGTCGAAGATCCGCCGGGAGATGTCGCCGGGCCGCAGCCCGGTGGCGATCAGCCGGGCGGCCAGCTCGTGCACCGCCACCGTCGTCGCGTCGAACTTGAACGACCCGGTGTCGGTGGCCAGCGCCACGTAGAAGCACTCGGCGATCTCCGCGTCCAGCGGCACCCCGAGGCGGCCGATCAGCTGCTCGGCGAGCACCGAGGTGGCCGCCGCGCGCGGGTCGACCAGCCGGATCGTGCCGAACCCGGTGTTCGACGCGTGGTGGTCGAGGACCACGCTGACCGGCGCGGCCGCGACCAGGGCGGCTAGGCCGCCCAGACGCGACTCGGCGGCCACGTCGAAGATCATGATCAGGGCGGGCGCCGGGTAGGCCTCCGCCTCCGGCACCAGCAGCTCCAGGCCCGGCATCTCCGCGTACGGCGTGGGCACGCTGAACTCGCCGGGGAAGGTGGCCCGCACCCGGCTGTGCCCGAGGCGTCGCAGCCCCAGCCCGAACCCGAGCATGCTGCCCAGCGCGTCCCCGTCCGGGCTGACGTGACAGATCAACTGGATCTCGGCCTCGCCGCCGAGCGCGCGGACCGCCGCGACGGCGGCGTCCCACTGCCCGGCGGCGGGCCCGTCTGACGGCAGCGTCACCCGAGGTCCTCGCGGGCCCCCACCCGCTCGGCCTCGTCCTCGTCCTCCGGCTCCTCGACCTTGTAGGGGTCCGGGTCGCCGGCGTACTTCTTGCCGGCCGCGAGCCGCTGGACCTCCTCGTCCCGGTGCCGCGCGGCGGCCAGCAGGTCGTCGATCTCCTTCACGTTGTCCTGCACGCTGTCGAGCTTGAACGCCAGGCTCGGCGAGTGCCGCAGCCCGAGCGCGTGGCCGACCCGGCTGCGCAGCATGCCCTTGGCGCTCTCGAGCGCCGCCGCCGTGGAGGACTGCTCGGTCGCGTCGCCCAGCACGGTGTAGAAGACGGTCGCCTCCCGGAGGTCACCGGTGATCCGGGCGTCTGTGACCGTCACCATGCCCATCCGGGGATCCTTGATCTCCCGCACCAGCGAGGCCACCAGCTCACGGACACGCTCAGCGTGCCGACGCGTCTTGGCCGGATCCGACATCTCGCCCACCTCCGACTGTGTAACCCGCGGGTCAACGTTGCCCCCGCCCAACTTGGTGAAGCGTACCCAGCCCCTATGACAGAACCATCATTCGGTTTTGCCGGACCGGCCGGTGTGAAACCCGATCAGTCGTCGTCGCCGTAGAGCCGGCGCCTGACCGACAACAGCTCGATCTCCGGGCGACCGGCCACCTGGTGCTCACAGGTGTCGATCACGGCGCGGGCCTGCGCCGGGTCGGGCGCCACCACGGCCACCCCGATCTGGGCCCGGCCGTGCAGGTCGTGGAAACCCACCTCGGCGACGCTCACCTCGAACTTCCTCAGCATCGCGATGATCGGGCGAACGTACGAACGCTTCTGCTTCAGGGAACGGGAGTCACCGGGCAGGAGCAGGTCGAAGACTGCGGTCTCGGTATACATCAGCGAGCAGGCTACGCCCACCGAAGCCGCTGGTCAGCTCCTTTTCCGCGGTCAGCGCCGCCGCGCGACGACGACGTCCCGCTCGATGCCCTGGTCGACGCGGTGCGCCAGATCACCCTGCTCCACCAGCTCCAGGCCGGCCGCCAGCAGGATGTCCTCGGCCAGCTCGCGCCGGGCGACCTTGGTGTTCCAGGACAGACCCACGGCGCCACCGGGCCGCAGCAGCGGCAGCCACTCCGGCACGGCCCGCTCCAGCAGGTCCAGCGGCCGGCGGGAGATGCCGCCCTGGTCGTCGTAGGACCCGTGGGCCACGCCGTAGGGCAGGTCGGCCACCAGCACGTCGGCCACGTTGCCCCGGATCAGGCCGTCCAGCGCCGTGGTGTCGGCGTGCAGCACCGTCAGCTTCTGCACCGCCCCGGCCTTGTGGTCGTCCTTGCTGGCCGCCATCGTCACCTCCAGGCGGCGGGCGGCCCGGCGACCCTGGCGGCGCACCGGCACCAGCTCGGCGGTGTGCTTGAGCCGCTTGCGCTTCAGCCAGGTCTGCAGGAACAGCTTGTACGCCTCCACGTCCTTGCCGTCGATCTCCACGCCCAGCGCGTCGTAGCCGTACATCAGCGCCTGGTTGAGGGTGGTCCCGCGGCCGCACAGCGGGTCGAGCACGGTGAGGTGCCCGTCCAGCATCCGGTCGGCCGAGGCCGAGGCGAGCACGGTGAGGTTCAGCACCAGCTTGGTGAACTGCTCGTTGGTCTTGCCGGCGTACTTCGGGATGGTGATCAGGTCGCTGTCGTACCGGGCCAGCGGGGTGAGCGTGGCGGGCCGCAGCAGATCGTCGCCGACCAGCTCGAACAGGGCGTACGCGGCGGACAGGTTCGAGACGAAGGCGATGTCCCGCGGGCTCAGGGTCGCGGTGAACGTCAGGTACTCCACGCCGCCGATGACGGTGGTCCCGATCTCCTCCGGGGGCGAGGAGAGCACCGGCGCGAACGCGGCCAGCTCCGCCTGGGAGATGCGGGACGCCTGGTCGGCGTAGACGCGGTTGGCGGACGGGGCGAGCAGCATGGCGTAACGGGACATGCCGCCATCCTCCCAGCGCGGAAAAGGAACGGCCCCGGCGGGTAACCCGCCGGGGCCGTCGATGAGCCGGGGATCAGGCCCGCGGCTTCTCGCGCATCTCGAAGGTCTCGATCACGTCGCCGATCTGCGGCGTGCCGAACCCACCGAAGGTCAGACCACACTCGAAGCCCTCGCGGACCTCGGTCGCGTCGTCCTTGAACCGCTTGAGCGAGCTGATCGTGACGTTCTCCGCCACGACAGTGCCCTCGCGGATGATCCGCGCCTTGGAGTTCCGGCGGATGAGCCCGGAGCGGACCATACAACCGGCGATCAGACCGATCTTGGACGAGCGGAAGACCTCGCGGATCTCCGCCGTGCCCAGCTCGACCTCTTCGTACTCCGGCTTGAGCAGGCCCTTGAGCGCCGCCTCGATCTCCTCGATGGCCTGGTAGATCACGCTGTAGTAGCGGATCTCCACGCCGGCGCGGTCGGCCATCTCCTTGACCTTGTTCGAGGCCCGGACATTGAAGCCAATGATCGTCGCGGTCTGCTCCGACGAGGCCGACGCCAGGTTGACGTCGCTCTCGGTGATCGCACCGACGCCGCGGTGGATGACCTTGAGCTGGATCTCGTCCGGAATCTCGATCTTGAACAGCGCGTCCTCGAGGGCCTCGACCGAGCCCGAGCTGTCGCCCTTGATGACCAGCGTAAGGGAGGTCTTCTCGCCCTCCTTGAGCTGGGCCATGAGCGTCTCGAGAGTGGCCTTGGCACCCGAGTTGGCGAACGCGGCCGCACGACGGCGGGCCTGTCGCTGCTCGGCGATCTGGCGGACCGTGCGGTCGTCCTCGGCGGCCAGGAACGTGTCGCCGGCGCTGGGCACCGACGTCAGACCCAGGACCAGGACCGGACGGGCCGGACCGGCCTCGGCGACCTGCTTGCCGTTCTCGTCGAGCATGGCGCGGACGCGGCCGTGCGCGCCACCCGCCACGATCGAGTCGCCGGCCCGCAGCGTGCCCTTCTGCACCAGGACGGTCGCGACGGCGCCGCGGCCCTTGTCCAGGTGCGCCTCGACCGCGACACCCTGAGCGGGGCCGTCGATCGGAGCGGTCAGCTCCAGCGACGCGTCGGCGGTCAGCAGGATGGCCTCGAGGAGGTCATCGATGCCGAGCCCCGGCTTGGCGGCCACGTTGACGAACATCGTGTCGCCGCCGTACTCCTCGGCGAGCAGGCCGTAGTCCGTCAGCTGCTGCCGGACCTTGTCCGGGTTGGCGTCCGGCTTGTCGACCTTGTTCACCGCGACCACGATCGGCACCTCGGCGGCCTTGGCGTGGTTGAGCGCCTCGACCGTCTGCGGCATCACGCCGTCGTCCGCCGCCACCACGAGGATGACGATGTCGGTGACCTGGGCACCACGGGCACGCATGGCGGTGAACGCCTCGTGACCCGGGGTGTCGATGAAGGTGATCGCGCGCTCTTCACCCTGGTGGGGGACGACGACCTGGTAGGCGCCGATGTGCTGGGTGATGCCACCCGCCTCGCCGGCCACCACGTTCGTCTTGCGGATCGCGTCGAGCAGCTTCGTCTTACCGTGGTCGACGTGACCCATCACCGTCACCACCGGGGGACGGGTGACCAGCCGGTCCTCCGCCACCTCGGCGTCGAGGTTGATGTTGAACTGCGCGAGCAGCTCACGGTCCTCGTCCTCGGGGCTGACGATCTTGACGTCGAAGCCGAGGTGCTCACCGAGCAGCAGCAGCGTGTCGTCGGAGACCGACTGCGTCGCCGTGACCATCTCACCCAGGTTGAACATCTCCTGGACGAGCGAGCCCGGGTTCGCGTTGATCTTGTCGGCGAAGTCGGACAGCGAGGCACCACGCGACAGCCGGATCTCCTGACCCTGACCGCGCGGAGCGCCCGAACTCATCTGCGGAGCCGACAGGTTGTCGAACTCTTGACGCCGCTGCTTCTTCGACTTGCGGCCACGCGTCGGCCGGCCGCCGGGACGCCCGAAGGCACCCGCCGCGCCACCGCCGCGGCCACGGCCACCGGCGCCACCGGGACGACCCGGAGCACCCGCGCCGACCGGACCGCCGCCACCGCCGCCGGGGCCACCGCCACCGGGACGGAAACCGCCACCGCCGCCACCGCCGGGACGGAAGCCGCCACCGCCGCCGCCCCCACCGGGACCGCCACGGAAGCCACCGCCACCGCCGCCGCCACCGGGACGGAAGCCGCCACCGGCACCACCGGGGCCGCCACGGCCGCCACCGGGACCGCCGGGACGACCGGCACCGCCGGCGCCACCACGGCCGCCGGGACCGGCGGGACGCTGCGAGGGCATGGACGCGGGGCTGGGCCGCGGCGGCATCGACGCCGGGCTCGGCCGCGGCGGCATGCCGGGCTGGTTGGGACGCGGCATCGAGGCCGGCGACGGACGCGGACCGGCCGCGGCGTTACCGGAGACACCGAACGGGTTGTTGCCGGGACCACGCGCGGGCGGACGCGGCGCGCCGCCGGCCGGACCCGGACGGGGACCGCCTTGACCCGGGCCACCCTGGTTGCCACCGGCACGGCCGGCGGCGGGGGAACCCGGACGCGGCGGCATGCCGGCCGGACCGGGGCGCGGGCCACGCGGGCCGCCCTCGGACGGACCGGCGGGACCGCGACGCTCGGCATCCCGGGTGCGGGCGGCCTGCGCGGCCTGGGCCGCCTTGACGGCGGCCTCCTGCTCGGCCTTCAGCGCCGAGGCGCGCGCCTCGGCGGCCGCCACCTCGATGTCGTGCGCGCTGGCCGGCTTCGCGATCGGGCCGGGCCGGGGGCCCGGACGGCCGGGAGCCGGCGGGTTCGGCCGGGCGGCCGGCCCGGGCGACGGAGCAGGGGAGGTCGGTGCGGCCGACGGGCCGGGACCGGGCGTGGGCCCGGGACGGCGCGGGGGCTGCGGACGGACCGCCGGCGGGCCGGGACGCGGCGACGCGGACGGAGTGGAGGCGCCACCGGACGGGGCGGGAGCGGGCGCGGCCGGAGCGGACGGAGCCGCCGGGACGCTGCCGCTCGCCTCGAGGGCGCCACGCAGCCGCCGGGCCACCGGGGCCTCGACGGTGCTGGATGCGGACTTAACGAACTCGCCCATGTCCTTCAATGTGGCGAGCACGGTCTTGCTGTCGACCCCGAGCTCTTTCGCGAGCTCGTGTACGCGGGCCTTGCCTGGCACTGCACTCCTCATCTCGAGGTCGTGCGAGCAGTACCCGCATCGACCTCACTCGTGCACTAGAAGCCTGGTCATTTCAGGGACTTCATCGAGTGCTCATCTGGGTCGTCCTACCTTGCTGGGTCGTGACGGGGCGGCAACGCCTCGTCATCGGTGGTTCCGCACGGCACGGAGACCGTACGGATGTGCTCGGCAAGCAGTCCGGCGTCAGCAACACCGGTGAGACGCAACGCACGCCCGAAGGCGCGACGTCGCTCCGCCTGCTCGAAGCAGGCCGGATCGGGATGCAGGTGTGCTCCCCGGCCCGGCAGTCGGCGGCTTGGATCGGGCAGAAGCCGGAGGTCTCCCCCGGATCCAGCCGCGACGAACCGCAGCAATGAAGCGGCCGGCGCGCGGTTGCGGCAGCCGACGCAGGTTCGCGTCGGGCCGACCAAGGGGAAGTCTACCCCTCGATCGCGGCGACCGCGTATCCGGTCAGTTCCCCGCCTCGGCCGCATCACGGTCCGCGACTGGAGCGGGTTCGTTGTCCGGGCGGATGTCGATGCGCCAGCCGGTGAGCCGGGCGGCGAGCCGAGCGTTCTGCCCCTCCCGGCCGATGGCCAGGGACAACTGGAAATCGGGCACGGTCACCCTGGCCGTCCGGGTGGCCGCGTCGACGACCTCCACACGCAGGGCTTTCGCCGGGGACAGCGCGTTGCCGACGAACTGGGCCGGGTCGTCGGACCAGTCGATGATGTCGATTTTCTCGCCGTGCAGCTCGCTCATCACCGCGCGGACCCGCTGGCCCATCGGGCCGATGCAGGCGCCCTTGGCGTTCACGCCCTGGACCGTGGAACGGACCGCGATCTTCGTACGGTGACCTGCCTCACGTGCGATCGCGGCGATCTCCACGGTGCCGTCGGCGATCTCCGGCACCTCCAGCGCGAACAGCTTCTTCACCAGCGCCGGGTGCGAGCGGGACAGGGTGATCTGCGGACCGCGGAACCCCTTGGCCACGTGCACCACGATGCACCGGATCCGGGATCCGTGCTCGTACGACTCCCCGGGCACCTGCTCGGACTGCGGCAGCACCGCCTCCAGCTTGCCCAGGTCGACGATCACGATGCCTTTCTCGGCACGCGCGGCGTCGGCCTGCACGACACCGGTGACCAGGTCGCCGTCGCGCCCCGCGTACTCACCGAAGTGCTGCTCGTCGGTGGCCTCCCGGAGCCGCTGCAGGATCACCTGCTTGGCGGTCATCGCGGCGATCCGGCCGAAGTCGTGCGGGGTGTCGTCCCACTCCCGGACCACCGTGCCGTCCGCGTCCAGCTCCTGCGCCAGCACCGAGGCGACGCCGGTCTTGCGGTCGATCTCCACCCGGGCGTGGCTCTCCGCGCCGTCGGTGTGCCGGTACGCGGTGAGCAGCGCGGTCTCGATGGCCGCGAGGATCGTCTCGAACGGGATCTCCCGCTCGCGCTCCAGGGCGCGCAGCGCCGCGAGGTCGATGTTCACTCCTCGCCCTCCCCTTCGTGGTCGTCATCGTCATCGTCGAGGTCGTCGGTCTCGTCCTCGTCGCCGAAATCGGCTTCGTCCATGCGCTTGAACTCGATCTGGACCTTGCCCGCGCCGAGGTCGGCCCACGCCACCTCGCGCGGGGCGCCGTCCACCTCCAGCGTCACGCCGCTGTCGGAGGTGCTCAGCACCCGGCCGGTCACCCCGTTCACCGCGACCAGGCGGCCGACGTTGCGGCGCCAGTGTCGCGGCTCGGTCAGCGGCCGATCCACGCCGGGCGAGCCGACCTCCAGCTGATACTCCCCCGAGAGGAGCTCGCCGCCCTGCTCATCGGCGGTATCCAGGGCCTCGGAGATCTCCCGGGAGACGACCGCCACGTCGTCCAGGCCGATCCCGCCGTCGGCGTCGATCAGCACCCGGACCACGAACCGGCGACCGGCCCGGGACAGGGTGAGATCCTCCAGGTCGTATCCGGCCTTGGTGACCACCGGCTCGACCACCTCGCGCAACCGGGCGCGGGCCGCGGTCAGATCGATCCGCGGGGCGAGGGGGGTACTCCGGGTGTCCGGCTGGGTCCGCCGGCCACCGGGGCGACCACCGGGCCGGGCCCCGGCGCGACCACGCTGCGTCATCGGGCTCGACCTCTCGCTAGTTTTTACGCTGCAACGACTATATGCCGCCGGGCAGTTCTCGGCCCCGCGGCTGACGCAGAGCGTAACGCGCCGGTCGTCCGGACGAAGCGGCGCCGCACCAAAACCACCTGATCCGCAGGTCAGCGCTCCCGGACATCATCCGGTAGAGGGGATGGTGTTGACTGGCGCGGTGCGGATGAGCGATTCGGGACACACCCGCAGGCGGGTACTGGGCGCCACCGGTGGGCTCGCCGGGCTGGTCACGCTGGGCGGTTGCGGGCTCTTCGACGACGAGCCGGAGCCACCCCCGGCACCGGACGCGCTGCAACCGGTGCTGGACGAGGCGCTGGCGCTCGCCGGGTCCTACGAGCGGCTCGCGGTCACCCAGCCCAGGCTCGCCCCGTTCGGCCAGGCACACCGGGCACACGCCACGGCGCTGGCCGATGTGATCGGTACCACATTGCCCGCCGGCTCGGCCGCCCCGTCGGCAGCGGCCACCGCGGACACCGTCGCCGCGCTGCGCAAGGCTGAGCTGGCCGCACAGAAGACCGCGGTGGCCGCGTGCAAGGCCGCCCCGGCCGCCCGGGCCGCGCTGCTCGGATCGATCGCCGCCGCTCGGGCAACCCACGCGGAGGCCCTGCGCTAGTTTCTCGAACGTGAAAGAGGAACTGGCCGGAGCACTGGCCGCCGAGGAGGCGGCCATCTGGGCGTACGGGCTGATCGGCGTGCACCTGCCGGACGAGGCCGAGCAGGACCAGGCGCGGGCCTGCGAGGACGTGCACCGGCTGCGCCGGGATTTCCTGGTCGGCCGGCTGGCCGGGCTGAAGGCGAGCACCGCGCCGACCCCGCCCGGCTACCAGCTGCCGTTCCCGGTCACGGACCGCGCCTCGGCGCTCAAGCTCGCCGTCCACGTCGAGGACGGGGTGGCCCAGGCCTGGCGGGTGGTGCTGCCGGTCACGGAGAGCGCCGAGCGGGTCGACGCGCTGTCTGCTTTGACCGACTCCGCAGTTCGTGCGACGAAGTGGCGGAAACTCGCCCAGCTCAGCCCGCTGACCCTGATCTTTCCGGGCCGGCCGACCGCCTGAGCGGGACAGAATGAGGTGGTGATCGAGGAGATCGACACCACGTCCCAGCGGGCCGCGCTGGCCGGTCGGCTCTGCGACGCGATCCAGCACCGCTGGTCGGCCGAGGTGCGAGCGGTCGGCGTGTGCGGCTCGGTCGCGCACGGCGACGACAACGAGAGCAGTGACGTCGACCTGGTGGTGATCACCTATCGGCCGCGGACCGGCCCGAAACCGGCCATGCGCAAGGTCGACGGCATCCCGGTCGACCTGCGGGTGCTGTGCGCCGAGGAGGCGCTGGCCGGGGCACGGCAGCTCACCGCGCGCTGGCCGCTGCTGGCCGACCGGTACATGACCACGTTCGGGCTGCACGACCCCAAGGACTTCTTCAAGGAGTTGCGCGAGGCGCACCAGCACCTGCTCACCGAGGCCCGGCCGGCCGAGTTCAGCCAGCTGGCCCGGCACAACTGGGCCGTCGCGAACGGCGCCCGGCAGCGGGCCGTCCGGCTCACCCAGTGGTACGACACCGACGCCGCGCTGGTCACCATCGCCGAGGCCCGGGTGCACGCCGCGCTGGTCGCCGGCTTCCTCACCCGGACCTGGTTCCGCAACCCGGCCGACGCGGTGAAACGGACCGGGGTGGCCGCCGCCGACATGCAGGAGCTGGGCGCCATCCTGAAATACCAGGCGGACGAGCTGGCCGCCCGCGGCCGCCCGGTGGACGGCACGCTGGGCGCGCTCTTCGACTAGACCCTTCTCCGGTACGCCGTCAGGTGACGTCGACGCCGATCACGGTGCCCACGGCGTACGTCAGCAGCGCCGCCAGCAGCCCGAGCAGCAGCTGACGCAGGCCGCCCAGCCACCACGGCCGGGCGGTGAGCCGGGAAACGATCGCACCCGCGGCGAACAGGCCGAGTCCCCCGACAGCCAGGGCGGCCCACAGGTCGTCGTACCCCAGAAGCAGCGTGAGCAGCGGGATCACCGCGCCCACCGCGAAACAGACGAACGACGAGCCGGCCGCCGTCCAGGGACTGGGCAGCTCGTCCGGCACCACGCCGAGCTCCTCCTGGGCGTGCACCCGCAGCGCCTGCTCGGGATGCTTCTTGAGCACCTCGGCGACCTGGCGGGCCAGATCCGGCGGCAGGCCGCGGGCGGTCCACATCTCGACCAGCTCGTCGGCCTCGCCCTCCGGGTTGACCCGCAGCTCGTGCAGCTCCTTGCCGAGTTCCGCGGCGATCTGCTCGTTCTGCGTGCGGACGCTTGTCCACTCGCCGATGCCCATCGAGATCGCGCCGGCCACCAGGCCGGCCATCCCGGTGAGCACCAGCAGGTGGCGGTCGGTGCTGGCGCCACCCACCCCGGCGATCAGCGCGATGTTGGTGACCAGGCCGTCCATCGCGCCGAACGTCGCGGCGCGCAGCCAGCCGCCGGAGACGTCGGCGTGGTGGTGCTCGATCACGGCGGTCACGGCAGCGTGAGGATCTCGACGCCGTCCTCGGTCACCACCAGGGTGTGCTCGAACTGGGCGGTCCACTTGCGATCCTTGGTCACCACGGTCCAGCCGTCTTTCCACACCTCGTACTCATGGGTGCCCAGGGTGATCATCGGCTCGATGGTGAAGGTCATCCCCGGTTCCATCACGGTGTCCAGCCGGGGGTTGTCGTAGTGCGGCACGTAGAGGCCGGAGTGGAACGCCTCGCCGATGCCGTGCCCGGTGAAGTCGCGGACCACGCCGTACCCGAACCGGCGCGCGTAGGCCTCGATCACCCGCCCGATCGCGTTGATCGGCCGGCCCGGGGCGACCGCGCGGATGCCCCGCATCATCGCCTCGTGGGTCCGCTCGACCAGCAGCCGGGCCTCCTCGCTCACCTCGCCGACGCAGAACGTGGCGTCGGTGTCGCCGTGCACGCCGTTCAGGTACGCCGTGACGTCGACGTTGATGATGTCGCCGTCCTCCAGCACCGTGGAGTCCGGGATGCCGTGGCAGATCACCTCGTTCAGCGAGGTGCAGCAGGATTTCGGGAAGCCCTTGTAGCCCAGCGTGGACGGGTACGCCCCGTGGTCCAGGATGAACTCGTGCACCACCCGGTCGATCTCGTCGGTGGTCACGCCCGGCTTGCAGTGCTCGCCGGCCAGCTGGGTGGCCTGCGCGGCGATCCGCCCGGCGATCCGCATCTTCTCGATGGTCTCCGGGGTCTGCACGTGCGAGCCGCGCCATTCCCGGGGACGTTTCTTCCCGACGTATTCGGGGCGGACGATGGCGGCCGGGACCGATCGCTCACGCGACTGCTTACCCGGCACGAGCGGCGCACGTACGGTCATGCGCACAGCCTATCCGCCGGGTGACGGCACGACCGGAGCCATCCTTGCCGCCCGCGGACCCACTGTGAAATCGTGTTCTGGTGGATCTAGACGGCCAGGACCCGACTTTCTCGGCCACCGGCGCCGTGGACGGCGACCGGGTCACCGTCACGGTGACCGGCGAGGTGGACATGGCCACCGCCGACGCCCTCTTCGAGGCGGCCACCCCGGCCGGCGTCCGCGGCGCGACGATCGACCTGCGCGCCGTGACCTTCTTCGACTCGGCGGCCATCCACACCCTGATCCGGCTGGCCGAGCGGTTCCCGGGGACGCTGCGGGTGATGCCGTCCGGCCGGGTCCGCCGGGTGCTGGACATCTCCGGCCTGAGCGGTCAGCCCTGGCTCAAGCCGGATCAGGACTGAGCGGCCGGCGCAGGGTGACAGCGGTCCCCGCCGGGGACCGGTGCACCGACAGCTCGGTCAGCGCCCCGATCAGCGCCAGCCCCCGCCCGCGGAAACCGGCGTCGGAGGCCGGCCGCCACCGCCCGGTGTCCCGCACGGTGACCACTATCGCCGCCGCCTCCACCGAGGTCGCCACCTCGATCACCGGCTCGGCCGGGTCGATCGGGTGCTCGATCGCGTTCGCCGCCGCCTCGGAGACCGCCACGGTCAGGTCGAACACGTCCGGCTCCGGCACGCCGTGCCCGGCCAGGAAGTCCTCCAGCCGTTTGCGCAGCACGCTGAGCCGGTTCGGGTCGGCGGGCAGCCGCATGACCAGCTCGCGCGGATCGGTGGCCTCCAGCGCGATCAGCGCGATGTCGTCCCGGCGGGCCTGCCGGGCGGCCTTGGCCAGCAGCGCGTCCAGCAGGTCCTCGACGTGCTCGGTGGGCCTGGCCACCTCGGCGGTCAGCTCGGCCAGGCCGGTGTCGATGCCCTGCTTGCGGTCCTCGATCAGCCCGTCGGTGTAGAGCAGCAGCCGGTCGCCGAACGCCAGCCGGGCCTCCCGGGTCGGATAGGGCACGTCGCCGAGCGCCCCGATCGGCGGGCCGAGCGCCACCTGGTGGAGGAACGTCCCCGGCTCGCCGGGGGTGACCCGGATCGGCGACGGGTGCCCGGCCGAGGAGTAGCTCAGCACCCGGGTGCCCGGGTCGAACCGCACCACCAGCACGGTGGCGAACTGCCGCCGGCCCAGCGTGTCCACCAGGCGGTTGAGGCGGCTCAGGGCCGATCCGCAGTCGAAACCCTCCAGGACGTACGCCCGGAGCGCGTTCCGCAGCTGTCCCATGGTGGCGGCGGCCTGCACGCCCTTGCCCACCACGTCCCCGATGACCAGGTACAGCTGGCCGTCCGGGCCGGCGATCACGTCGTACCAGTCGCCGCCCACCCGGGCCTCGCTGCTGCCCGCGACGTACCGGCTGGCCACCACCGCGCCGGGGACCCGGGGCAGCGACTGCGGGAGCAGGCTGTGCTGCAGCGTCCGGGCGATCCGGTGCTCGCTCTCGTAGAGCCGCGCGTTGGCCAGCCGCAACCCGACCAGCCGGGCCAGCTGGGTGAGCAGCTCCGGCTCGACCGGCCCGCCCGGCCCGGACCAGACGCGCAGCTCGCCGAGGGCGGTGCCGGCCGTGTCCGGCAGCGGCAGCACCAGGTCGGGCTCGGTGCCGGCCGCGGCGCCGCCGTCCCGCTCGGCCCGGGCGTCCGGTGCGGCCACCACCACCCGGCCTGCCGAGGTCATCGCCAGCACGTGCCGGGCCGCCAGGTCGAGCACCTCGGCGGTGCCGGCCACCGCGTTCAGCGCGACAGCGGCGTCGACCAGCCCGCCCAGCCGGCTGACCGTGGCCCGGCGCAGCTGGCCCAGCTCCAGGTTGGCGCGCACCCGGGCGGTCAACTCCCGGGTGGAGAACGGCTTGACCAGGTAGTCGTCGGCGCCGGCGGCCAGGCCCTCGACGGCTGACTCCTCGCCAGCCCGGGCGGAGAGCACCACGATCGGGACGTCCCGGGTACCCGGGTCGGCGCGCAGTGCGGCGATCAGCCCGAAGCCGTCCAGCCGGGGCATCATGATGTCGGTCAGCACCAGGTCGAACTGGCGTTCCCGGGCCAGTTCCAGCGCCGCCGCCCCGTCCACCGCGCCGACCACCTGCCAGTACGGGCTGAGCAGCCGGCTCACGTGTTCCCGCAGGTCGGCGTTGTCGTCGGCGAGCAGGATCCGGCCGGCGCCGGCCGCACCCACCACCGGCCCGGTGCCGCCGCCGGTGCCGTCCCCGGTCCACCAGACCGCCTCGTCGACCCAGGGCCGCGGGTCGGTGGCGCCGGACGGGGCCGGTTCGTCGCTGACCCGGTCGGCCGGCAGGTGCGCGGCGCCGAACGGGATCCGGACCAGGAACTCGCTGCCGGTCCCCGGCTCGCTGCGCACCGAGACCGAGCCGCCGTGCAGCCCGGCCAGCTCGCGGACCAGGGCCAGCCCGATGCCGGTGCCCTCGTGGCTGCGCGACCAGGCCCCGGTGACCCGGTGGAAGCGGTCGAACAGCAGCGGCTGCTCGGCCGCCGGGATGCCCACCCCGGTGTCCCGTACGACGAGTTCGGCGTGCTCACCGGTCACCCGGACGTGCACCTCGACGCGCCCCTGGCGGGTGAACTTCACGGCGTTCGAGAGCAGGTTGAAGACGATCTTCTCCCACAGTTCGTGGTCGACGTACACCCGGACCGGTGACGGCGGCGTCTCGATCACCAGATCCAGCCCGGCCCGCTCGGTGGCCGGGCGGAACGAGCCGGCCAGCCGCGCGGTGTGCGCCGCCAGGTCGGTGGGCCGGTAGACGGCGCGCAGCCGGCCGGACTCCAGCCGGGAGAAGTCCAGCACCGTGTTGACCAGCTTGAGCAGGCGCAGGCCGTTGCGGTGCAGCGGGAGCAGCCGGTCGCGCAGCCCGGGACCGGCCGCCGCGTCCTCGATCAGGTCCTCCAGCGGGCCCAGGATCAGGGTCAGCGGGGTACGGAACTCGTGGCTGACGTTGGAGAAGAAGTCGGTCTTGGCCCGGTCCAGGGCGGCCAGCTCGGCGGCCCGGCGGCGCTCCTGCTCGTAGGCCCGGGCGTTGGCGACCGCCCGGGAGATCTGCGCCGCGGCCAGCTCCAGGAAGTCGCGGTAGCCGCCCTCCAGCCGGAGCAGCCGGCTGACGCCGACCACCAGCGCGCCGACCGTGTCGGTGCCCACCCCGATCGGCAGCACCAGCGCCTCGTCCGCGGCGTTCACCGGTGGATCGGTCAGCTCCCGCAGCGGGAGCCGGGAACGGCGGGCCGCCGCCGGGTCGTCCAGGATCAGCCGGGCGAACGGCACGTCCGCCGGGTTCTCCCCGAGCACCGCCACCGCCTCGGCGGCCAGCACGGCCGGCTCGGACAGGTCGGCCAGCCGCCGGCCGAGCGCGGAGAGGGTACGCACCCGCCGCTCGCCGAGCACCCGCCCGGTGGTCTCGGTGACGATGCACATCGTCCCGGTGACCGAGCCGTCCGCGCCCCGGACCGGGTCGTACGAGATGTCGAAGTACGTCTCCTCCAGGAAGCCGTACCGGTCGAGGGTGAAGAGCATGTCGTCGGCGTAGAACGCCTCGTCGGTCTCGGCCACCCGGCGCAGCAGACCGCCGATCAGGTCCCACGCCTCGGCCCACAGCTCGCGGCCCGGCCGGCCCAGATAGGCCGGGTGCTTGGCGCCGACCACCGGGATGTACGCGTCGTTGTAGACGACCACGTGCTCCGGGCCCCAGAAGATGCAGATCTGGGTCTTCGAGGCGAGCGCCGTGAGCACCGCGTCGACCAGCTCCGGCGGCCACTGCCCCGGGTCACCGGCCGGCGAGGCGGACCAGTCGAGCTCGGCCATCCGGCGGCCCATCTCGCCGCCGCGCTCGAAGGCGGTGCGCAGGCGAGCCGGAAGGGCGCCCATCGAAGCCTCCCGTGGGGGTCGGTGACCGGGAGCCCGGCCCGGACGCACGTTAACACCGGCCCGCCGGAGCCGCCCGGTCACACGGCGGCGGCGACTTCCCGGGTCAGCGAGGCGGCCCGGGCGAGGGCGGCGAACACCCGCAGGTCCGCGGTGCGCTCCGGGTGCCACTGCACGCCGAGCGCGAAACTCCGCCCGGGGTGCTCGATGATCTCCACGACCCGGTCGTCCGGGCACCAGCCGGTCGCCACGAACTCGCCCGGATCGGCCACCGCCTGGTGGTGGAACGAGTTCACCGTGGTGTGCCTGCCGAACAGCTCGTGCGCCCGCGAGTTCTCGGCGGTCACCACGTCGTGCCGGCCGTAGTCGCCGGCCCCCGCGGCGAGCGGGTCGGTGCCGGCCGCGGCGCGGTGCCGGTCGTGCCCGATCACGTCGGGCAGGTGCTGGTGCAGCGAGCCCCCGGTGGCCACCGCCATCACCTGGTGTCCCCGGCAGATCCCGAGCACCGGCAGGTCGGCGTCGAGCGCGGCGCGCATCAGCATCAGCTCGGCGGCGTCCCGCTCGGCGTCCACCTCGGTGCTCGGGTGCGGCTCGGCGCCGTAGTGCGCCGGGTCGATGTCGGCGCCGCCGGTGAAGACGATCCCGTCCAGGGCCTCCAGCACGTCGGTCCCCGGGTCGTCGGGGGTGATCAGCACGGCTCGTCCGCCGGTGGCGTGCACCGCTCTCACATACGTCATCGGGAGCATCCCGGCCATCATGTCGTTGCGGCCGTAGTGCACCTGCTGGGCGTACGCGGTGAGGCCGATCAGCGGTCTGCGCATGGGGGTGTGGTCCTCCTCAGCTCCGTTCGGCCGCCGCCACCAAGGCGCCGAAGATCCGTTTGTCGCGGCCCACCTCGGGATGCCACTGCACGCCGAGCAGGAAGCGCCGGCCCGGGTCCTCGACCGCCTCGGGCAGGCCGTCCTCGGCCCGTCCGGTGACGATCAGCTCTCCGGGGTCGGCGACACCCTGGTGGTGGAAGCAGTTGATGGTCAGGTCCTCGCCCATCAATCCGGCGATCCGGCTGCCCGGGGTGAAGACCGCCTCGTGCCGGCCGTAGGCCCCGGGCCCGGGGCGGTGCCGCTGGTGGCCGAGCACGTCGGGCAGGTGCTGATGCAGCGACCCGCCGGCCGCGGCGACCAGTAGCTGCATGCCCCGGCAGACGCCGAGGACGGGCAGGTCACTGTCGAGAGCCGCGTGCACCAGCCGTATTTCGGCTTGGTCCCGTTCCGGGTGGGTTGCGGTGTGCATGCCCGGTTCGGCGCCGTACAAACGCGGCGAGATGTCCGGGCCGCCGGCGAGCACCAGGCCGTCCAGCGCCCGGAGCACGTCGGCGTCCAGGTCGTCCGGGGGCAGCAGCACCGCCCGGCCGCCGGCCAGGGTGACCGCCGCGGGGTAGTCGGTGGGGACGAAAGTGGTGGGGAGATCACGCCACACGCCCCAGGACGCGGGCATCTCGTACGTCGTTATCCCGATGATCGGACGCATCGCACCACCGTAGCCACCGCCCGCCGGTTCGCCTCGCACAGGCGCGCGGCGCCGGTGATCCGGCGCCGCGCGACGGGCCCCTTCCGACCTGCCTCAGACGAGGAGCGATGCCCGCCTGAACAGGGATTCGACCCCTGTAGTAGAGATCCCGTTCCCCGGGCGGCCGGTGGTTAAACGTCTACAGCGGGGTGACATACGCGCCGGTGATGCCACCGTCGACCACGAACTGCGAAGCGGTCATGAACGACGCGTCGTCGCTGGCCAGGAACGCCACCGCGGCGGCGATCTCGGCCGGTTCGGCGAACCGGCCCATCGGCACGTGCACCAGGCGGCGGGCGGCCCGTTCCGGGTCCTTGGCGAACAGCTCCATCAGCAGCGGGGTGGCCACCGGGCCGGGGCAGAGCGCGTTGATCCGGATGCCCTCCCGGGCGAACTGCACGCCCAGCTCCCGGGTCATCGCCAGCACCCCGCCCTTGCTCGCGGTGTACGCGATCTGCGAGGTCGCCGCCCCGAGCAGGGCCACGAACGAGGCGGTGTTGATGATCGAGCCCGTGCCCTGCCGCCGCATGTGCGGGATCGCGTACTTGCAGCAGAAGAAGACGCTCGTCGTGTTGACCTTGATCACCCGCTCCCACGCGTCCAGGCCGGTGACCAGGATCGAGTCGTCGTCCGGCGGCGAGATGCCGGCGTTGTTGAAGGCGATGTCGACCCGGCCGTGCCGCTCCACGACCCCGTCGAAGAGCGCCTTGACCTGCTCCTCGTCGCTCACGTCGCAGGCCACGAACTCGCCGCCGACCTCCTCGGCGACCGATTTGCCCGCGTCGGCGGAGATGTCGACGCAGACCACGAAGGCACCCTCGGCGGCGAACCGCCGGGCGGTGGCCAGCCCGATCCCGCTGCCGGCGCCGGTGATCACGGCCACCCGGTCCTGAAGACGCTCCACTTATGCCCCCATCGAGATGAACACGTTCTTGACATCGGTGAACGACAGCAGCGCGTCCGGACCCAGCTCGCGGCCGAGGCCGGACTGCTTCATCCCGCCGAACGGGGTCCAGTACCGCACCGACGAGTTGCTGTTGACGCTCAGCGCGCCGGTCTCCACCGCTCGGGAGACCCGCAGGGCGCGGCCGACGTCGCGGGTCCAGATCGAGCCGGAGAGGCCGTACTCGGTGTCGTTGGCCAGCCGGATCGCCTCGGCCTCGTCGCGGAACGGGAGCACGCTGACGACCGGGCCGAAGATCTCCTCGCGCCAGTGCCGGTCGGCGGGCGAGCCGGCGAGCAGGACGGTCGGCGGGAACCACCAGCCGTCGGTGAGGCCGGCGGAGCCACGGAAGGCCACGTCGACGCCGTCCACATAAGACGCCACCGCGTCCCGCTGACCGGAAGAGATCAGGGGACCCATTTCCGACATCTCATCGGACGGGTCCATCACCCGAAATTTCGTGACCGCCGGCTCCAGCAGGGCGAGGAACTTGTCGTACACCGAGGCCTCGACCAGCAACCGCGACCGGGCGCAGCAATCCTGACCCGCGTTGTCGAAGACCGCGCCGGGCGCGGCGGCCGCCGCGGCCTCGAGATCGGCGTCCGCGAAGATCACGTTGGCGCTCTTGCCGCCCAGTTCCAGGGTCACCCGTTTGACCTGTTCCGCACACCCCGCCATGATCGACTTTCCGACCTCGGTGGAGCCGGTGAAGCAGACCTTGCGGACCGCCGGATGCGTGACGAACCGCTGCCCGACCACACTCCCCTTGCCCGGCAGCACCTGGAAGACACCCTCCGGCAGCCCCGCCTCCAGGGCCAGCTCGCCGAGCCGGATCGCGGTCAGCGGGGTGAGTTCGGCCGGCTTGAGCACCACCGTGTTGCCGGCCGCCAGCGCCGGCGCGAACCCCCAGCCCGCGATCGGCATCGGGAAGTTCCACGGCACGATGATGCCGACCACGCCGAGCGGCTCGTGGAACGTCACGTCCAGGCCGCCGGGCACCGGGATCTGCCGGCCGGACAGCCGCTCCGGCGCGCCGGCGTAGTAGTTCAGCACGTCCCGGACGTTGCCGGCCTCCCAGCGCGCGTTGCCGATGGTGTGACCGGCGTTGCGCACCTCCAGCCGGGCCAGCTCCTCCAGGTGGTCGTCGACCACCGTGGCGAAACGGCGCAGCAGCCGCGCCCGGTCGCCGGGCGCCACCGCGCGCCACCCCTCGAACGCCGTCCGGGCCCGGTCGATGGCCGCGTCGGTCGCGGCCAGGTCCAGCGACGGCACGGTCGTGAAGACCCGCCCGTCGGCCGGGTTGATCACATCAGTAGTCCGCACGCCAAGATCCTCACACTCAGAGGCGTTCGAATCCACGACGCAGTTCCCAGTCGGTCACCGCGGCGTCGAACGCGGCCAGCTCCACCCGGCCCATGTTGGCGTAGTGCGCCACCACATCGGGCCCGAACGCCGCCTCCGCCACCTCCGAGGCGGCCCAGAGGTCGGTCGCCTCGCGCAGCGTCCCGGGCACCCGCCCGGCGGACGAGTCCAGGTACGCGTTGCCGGTGAACTCGTCCTCCAGCGACAGCTCCGACTCGATCCCGTGCACCGCCCCGGCCACCAGCGCGGCGATCGCCAGGTACGGGTTCACGTCCCCGCCCGGCACCCGGTTCTCCACCCGCATGCCCTGCCCGTGCCCGGCGATCCGCAGCGCACAGGTCCGGTTGTCCACCCCCCAGCGCAGTGCCGTCGGCGCGAACGATCCCGGCTGGTACCGCTTGTACGAGTTGATGTTCGGCGCGAACAGCAGGCTGAACTCGCGCATCGTGGCGAGCAGTCCAGCGATCGCCCGCTGCCCGGTCACGCTCAGGTGGGCCGGCCCGTCGCCGAGCATCGCCGACCGGTCGTCCGCCCCGCGCAGCGAGAAGTGGATGTGGCAGGAGTTGCCCTCCCGCTCGTTCGGCTTCGCCATGAAGGTCAGCGCCATGCCCTCCTGGGCGGCGATCTCCTTGGCCCCGTTCTTGTAGATCACGTGGTGGTCGGCGGCGGCCAGCGCGTCGGCGTACCGGAAAGCGATCTCATGCTGACCGAAATTGCACTCGCCCTTGGCGCTCTCCGGGAGCAGCCCCGCGCCGTACATGTCGTTGCGGATCCGGCGCAGCAGCGGCTCGACCCGCGCCGTCCCGAGCAGCGAGTAGTCCACGTTGTACTGATTGGCCGGGGTCAACCCGCGATAGCCCAGGGCGTGCGCGTGCTCGTAGGTGTCCCGGTAGAGCACGAACTCCAGCTCGGTCCCGGCGAAGGCGGTCAACCCGTGCGCCGCCAGCCGCTCCAGCTGGCGGCGCAGGATCTGCCGCGGCGACGCCGGCACCGGCGCCCCCGCCGTGTCGAACAGGTCGGCCAGCACCAGCGCGGTGCCCGGCTGCCAGGGCACCGGGCGCAGCGTGCCGAAGTCCGGCCGCATCACGAAGTCGCCGTACCCGGTGGACCAGGAGGACATCTCGTACCCGTCCACGGTGTTCATGTCGACATCCACCGCGAGCAGGTAGTTGCAGCCCTCGCTGCCGCCGCCGACCACCTCGTCCATGAAGTACCGCCCGTGCAGCCGCTTGCCCTGCAACCGGCCCTGCATGTCGGTCAGCGCCAGCAGCACCGTGTCGATGCTGCCGTTGCCGACCGCGACGTCGAGGTCCTCGAGATCCATGTGTCAGTCCTATCAGTCGTTGGCCGCCGGCATGGTCTGCTCGCCGTGCGCCGCCTTCTCCAGCAGGTTGGAACGCGGTCCGGTGAACCACTTCCGGGCGCTCGCGAACCACCAGATCGTCGCGCCGCCGAGCACCACGGCCACCGCGAAGATCGTGTAATTGAAGTTCTTCGCCGTGATCGGACCGGCGGTCGGCAGCACGAACAGCACGCAGATGACCCCGACCCAGACGATCGCGGTCCAGCCGACCACGGCGCTCCACCGGCCGAGGTGCCACGGGCCGGGCTGGAACCCGGTGTCGCGGCGGCGCAGGAAGACCGGGCCGACGTACGCGATGTACAGCCCGATCACCGCGATCGAGGTGGCCGCCAGGTACGCCGTGGTGTTCCAGAGCGACGGCAGCACCAGGAGCGTGGAGATCGTCACGCACAGCCAGATCGAGTTGGTGGGGGTGCCGGTCCGCGGGTTGACCTTCTTCCACAGCCGGGAGCCGGGCAGCGCGCCGTCCCGGGCGAACGCGTACGACATCCGGGAGTTCGCGGTGACCGAGGCCATCCCGCAGAACCACTGCGCCACCATGCAGATGAACAGCAGGAACGTGCCGGTGTCGTGGCCCGCCGCGTCGATGAAGATCTGCGCCGGCGGCAGCCCCAGCGAGGTGGTCGCCGACCCCTCGTAGTCCTGGATGGACCAGGTGATCGCGAACAGCAGGACGAAACCGGCGAGCACCGAGACCACCACCGACATCACGATGCCCCGCGGCGCCGCGTTCGCCGCGTCGTGCGTCTCCTCCGCCACGTGCGCCGACGCGTCGTACCCGGTGTAGGTGTACTGCGCCATCAACAGTCCGATCAGGACGGCGTAGACGGTCGCCCCGGTGAAGTCGAACCCGGTCGCGTTCCGCACCTCGAAGAACACCTCGGAGATCGGCTTGTGCTGGTCCGGCAGCACGGCCAGCAGCACCACGATCACCGCGACACCGATCAGGTGCCACCACGCGCTGACGTCGGAGAGCACCCGCACCAGGTTCACGCCGAAGGTGTTCAGCAACCCGTGCACCACGATGATGACCAGGAAGATCAGGAAGGTCCGCGGCGTGGTGACGGTCATGTCGAAGGTCAGGCTGAGGAACGCCGCAGTGGTGATCGCCGCGCCGAAGTCGATGGCCGCGGTCACCGCGACCTCGCCGAGGAAGTTGAACCAGCCGATGAACCAGGCCCACGCGGCCTTGTTCCGCTTGGCCAGCGCGGCGGCCCACCAGTAGAGCGCGCCGGCCGTCGGATAGGCCGAGCACACCTCGGCCATCGCCAGCGCCACCAGGGTGACCATGCCACCCACGAAGAGCCAGCCCAGCGTGATGGCCATCGGCCCGCCGGCGTTCATCGCGATGCCGTAGGAGGTGATCGCGCCGGCCAGGATCGAGATGATCGAGAAGGAGACGGCGAAGTTGGAGAAGCCGGAGAGCCGGCGGTGGAGTTCCTGCTTGTACCCGAGTTGTGCCAGTCGTTCCTCGTCGGTACCGGGGCCGGCTGGTTCATTGTTCCTGTTGACGGCTGGTTCAGTGCTCATGTGCGAGCTCCCTTGCCGAAGGTGTGACGTGAGCCACGGGTATCGGTGATGATCGCTCCGCTGTGTTACGGCCGTCAATGATCAGCGTTAATTGCGTTGCCGGTTGTCCTGCCCGGTGCGAACCTTGGTGCCAACGGGACGTTCGCGAAGCTCTCGGCAAGCTCCTTACGTCCAGGTTGTCGACAACCTTCCCGCGGTGGTGCGGGGCGCGGTCACCTCTCTCTTCCCGCACGCGGCCCCGCCGCGAGCGCCCGCCCCGCACCATCGCCATCCTGCTTCCCCGCACCACTCGCCGCCCGCCACTCGCCGCTCTCCCCCGCTCCGCCGCTCTCCCCCGTTCTCCCGCAGTCGTTCCTCCCCGCCGTTCCCTCCCGGCCAGCCATTCCCCCGGCCAGCCATTCCCCCGGCCCGCCGTTTCCTTCCGGCCGCGCGCCCTTACTGACCCAGTGGCCCTCTCCTCAGACCGCTTGTTCACCGGCCGGTTAAACCCATTTTGTACGTTCTACGCAGACTCCCCGTGGCTAAGCGCCAGGCACGCTTCCCGTCCGGGCCGCGAGGCCCCGCCGGGCTGATGCGTCCCGTCACGGTCCAGGCAGCCCGCCCAGCCCGTCCACATCAGCCGGACTGCGGTGCCGGCTGGCCGTCACGGTGGCCTCCAGACCCCTGACACCACCGTGACCACCAGCCCCAAGCACCGGCTGGCCGTGGCGGTGGCCTCCGCACCTCCGACACCACCGTGAGCACCAGCCCGAAAGCACCGGCTGGTCGTGGCGGTGGCTTCCAGACCCCTGACACCACCGTGACCACCAGCCCCAAGCACCGGCTGGTCGTGGCGGTGGCCTCCAGACCCCTGACACCACCGTGAGCACCAGCCGCACGATGCCGGCTGGCTGTGACGGTGGTCTCGACTTCCCTGACAGCACCGTGAGCGCCAGCCGGCGTTTGTGGAACGGGGCTCGGCGTACTGGGGCCGGTGACCATCCCGGGGAGCTTCCGGGGTCGTCGGCCCGGGGCATGCAGAACGCCCGCTCCCCGTGGCCGGGGAGCGGGCGTCCGGGCGTACCGAAGGAATCAGGCCTTGCGGAGAGCGGCCAGGAACGAGGTCTTGACCTGGGTCCGCAGCAGTGACCCGGAGTAGATCCGGGCGCCGATCGCGAGCAGTACCGCCGCGGTCACCACCAGCAGCAGCAGCGCCACCACCGGCTCCCAGAGCGCGACATCCCCGTTGAACAGCCGGATCGGCATGGCCAGCGGCGACGAGAAGGGCACGAAGGAGAGCACCTTCATCGCCACGCCGTCCTTCGGCACACTGACCGCGAGGAAGAACGGGATCAGGACCAGCATCTGCGCCGGCATCGTGGTGCTGGCCAGCTCCTCCTGGCGGGAGGCGAGCGCGCCGACCCCGGCCCACAGCGAGGCCAGCATCAGGAAGCCGAGCACGAAGAACGGCAGGAACCAGCCGATCGCCGGGGCCACCGCGTTGAGCAGTCCGGGCGCCGCGTCGGCGAGGGTCATCCCGACGACGGCGACCACCGCGAGCAGGGCCACCTGGGCGAACGCCAGCAGGGTCAGCGCCGCCACCTTGCCGGCCAGCAGGGCCCGGATCGGGACGCTGGAGACCAGGATCTCCACGATCCGGGTCTGCTTCTCCTCGACCACGCTCTGCGCGATCTGCATGCCGAAGGTGAACGAGGTGAAGAAGAACAGCATCGCGAACGCCAGCGGCACCAGCACCCGGGCGACCTCCTGCACCTCGCTGGGCTCCAGCAGCTTCACCTGCGGCTCGGTGCTGAGCGCACGGACCACGTCGTCCGGGTTCTCGTCCAGGCCGACCACCACCGGGCCGGGCAGCACCGCCGCGTCCACCTCGCCGTCGCGGACCAGCCGCTCCGCGGTGGCGGTGTCCGGCACCTGCCGCACCCGCATCCCCTCCGCCTGCTGGAGCACGCTCACCGAGGCGGGGTCGGTGACCGCGACGGTCGTCGGCCCGCCGTTGATCAGGGACGGCAGCACTATCGACGCCAGCACGATGACCAGGAAGATCGCCGTGCTGTAGAGGAAGGCCTTGTCGCGCAGCTTGACCCGGAGCTCCCGGGCGGCGACCAGTTTGACGGCGTCGAAGGTGCTCACTGGATGACCTCTCGGAAGATCTCGGCGAGGGACGGGCGGACCGGGCCGAACGCGTGCACCGGCCCCCGGGCCAGCGCGGCTCTCAGGATCACCTGATCGTCGGCCCCGGGGTCGAGGTCGAACGTCGCGTGCCGGCCGTCCAGGTCGATCAGGGTGACGCCGGGCTCGTCGCGCAGCCAGCCGGCGTCCCCGCCGACCTCGACCTGGTAGCGCGGCTGGGTGAACTGGTCGCGCAGCGTGGCCCGGTCGCCGGCCGCCCGGATGGTGCCGTCCGCGATGATCACCAGGTCGTCGCAGAGCCGCTCGACCAGCTCCAGCTGGTGGCTGGAGAAGAGCACCGCGGCACCCGAGGCGGCCCGCTCGCGCAGCACCCCGAGCACGTTCTCCACGGCGATCGGGTCGAGGCCGGAGAACGGCTCGTCGAGCACCAGCAGCTCCGGGTCGTGCACCAGCGCGGCGGCGATCTGCGCCCGCTGCTGGTTGCCCAGCGACAGTTTCTGCACGTGGTCGTTGGCGCGCTCGGCCAGCTCCAGGCGCTCCAGCAGGGCCGTCGTCCGGCGGCGGGCCTCGGCCGCGCCGAGCCCGTGCAGCCGGCCCAGGTAGACGAGCTGCTCCAGCACGCTCATCTTCGGGTAGAGGCCGCGCTCCTCGGGCATGTAGCCGAACCGCTGCCGGGTCTCCCGGGTGAGCTGCTGGCCCCGCCAGGTCACCGTGCCCGCGTCGGCGGCCAGAACCCCGAGGATGATCCGCATGGTGGTGGTCTTGCCGGCGCCGTTGGCGCCGACGAATCCGGTCAGCCGACCGGCCGTGACGGTGAACGACACGTCCTTGAGGACCTGCCGCTCCCCGAACGACCGGTTGACCGCGTCGACGGTGAGGACGGTGTTCATGGGGTCAACGCTAGAGATCACGGCCGCTCACGGCGTCCGGCGCGCGACGGACCACGGCGGGTCATTCGCGCGACGGACGGACCACCCCCATCTCGTACGCGAGGACCACGGCCTGCGTACGGTCGCGCGCCCCGAGCTTCATCAGCACCCGGCTGACGTGCGTCTTCACCGTCGTCTCGCCGAGGTGCAGGGCCGCCGCGATCTCCGCGTTGGTGGCCCCGCCGGCCAGCTGGACCAGCACCTCGTGCTCGCGCGGGGTGAGCTCGTCGAGTCGCACGCCCGGCTCCGGGGCCCGCTGGCGTGGCGCGCTGAACTCGGCGATCACCCGCCGGGTCACCGCCGGGGCGAGCAGCGCGTCGCCGGCCGCGATCACCCGGACCGCCTCGGTCAGCGCCTCCGGGCTGCCGTTCTTCAGCAGGAACCCGCTGGCCCCGGCCTGCAGCGCGGCGAACAGGTAGTCGTCGCGGTCGAAGGTGGTCAGGATCAGCACCGACGGCCCGCCCTCGGCGGTGATCCGCCGGGTCGCCTCCAGGCCGTCCATCACCGGCATCTCCACGTCCATCAGCACGACGTCGGGCCGCAGCCGCAGCGCCAGCTCGACCGCCCGGGCGCCGTCCGCGGCCTCGCCGACCACGCTGATCCCGTCCTCCATCTCGAGGATGACCCGGAACCCGGAGCGGACCAGCAGATGGTCGTCCGCGAGGAGGACCCGGATGCTCACGCGGCGCTCCCGATCGTCGTCGGCGCGTAGGGCAGCCGGGCCCGCACCCGGAACCCGCCCCCGCCGCGCCGCCCGTGCTCCAGGGTGCCGTCGTGCACCGCCACCCGTTCCCGCATCCCGATCAGCCCCATCCCGCTGCCCCGCTCGCCGGTCCCGCCCCGGCCGTCGTCGGTGACGTCCAGCTCCAGCTCGCCGGCCAGATAGCGGACCCGGATGTCCAGCGTGGCGGCGTGCGCGTGCTTGAGCGTATTGGTCACCGACTCCTGCACGATCCGGTAGGCCGCCTGGGAGAGCGAATCGGGCAGCGGGGCCGGGTCGCCGTACGTACCGAAATGCACCTCGAGCCCGGCCTCCCGGGCCCGTTCGGCGATCTCCTCGATCCGGTCGATCCCGGCCCCCGGTGTCGCCGCGGCCTGCGGGCCGCTGGCGCGCAACGCGCCCAGCATGCGGCGCAGCTCGTCGACGGCGGTACGCGCGCCGTGCTCGACGGCGGTGAGCGCGGTGACCGCCTTCGCCGGGTCCTTGTCGAGCGCCCGGCGGCAGGCGGACGCCTGGATGCCCATCACCGAGACGTGGTGGGCGACCACGTCGTGCAGCTCCCGGGCGATCCGCACCCGCTCGTCCAGGACGGCCCGGCCGGCCGCCGCCTCCTGGGCCGCGCGCAGCTGCTCGGCCTGCTGCTCCAGCTGGTGCTGGCGCCACACGCCGCGCCAGGCCGCGTCGCCCATCAGGTAGGTGAAGCCGAAGTAGACGATGTTCTGCAGGTAGGCGATGAAGACCGCGGCCCACAGCCGGGGCAGCCAACCGGCGGCGTCGGCGACACCGGAGTACATCGCCGCCAGCACGGCGTCGTGGTACAGCGCGAACGAGAGGGTCAGCCAGCCGAACATCACCGCCACGATGATCAGCCGCAGGATCCGGGCGCGCTGCCGATCCCGGCCCCAGGCGCCGAGCGTGTAGATCGCCGAGAACAGCGCGTAGTTGGCGACGATCTGCTCCTCGGTGGAGCGGACCTGCCCGGCGATGAAGACCACCGAGATCACCACGGCGACCGCGTCGGGGTACCGGCGGCGCCAGGCCAGCGGCAGCGTGGTCGCCACCGCCCAGAAGATCTCCTCGGCGAACGCCGGATTGCGGTGGCTGTGGTGGTACCCGGTGCTGCGCAGCAGATAGAGGCTGACCACGGCGAGGGCGGCGACCCCCAGCCCGGTCCACAGATCGTTCCGGCGCTGCTCGCGGGTGGGTCCCGGCCGCCGCCATTCTTCGACGTTCCACGATGGCATACGGAGAACGATTACATGTTCCGCCGCTCGGTGGTATCTCGCCGGTCCCGCGCCGGGACGCCGGCATCCCGGCGCGCGGTGACGCCTCGCCGGGTCTGTGTCGGGATGCTGGCGTCCTCGCCGGGACCGAGCTTGCCGCCCAGCTCGCGGATCCGCCGGTGCGCGGCGGCCAGCCGGTCCTCCAGCGTGACGATCCGGACCGCCGCGGCGAGCAGGAAACCCTCGTCGAGCAGCACGCGTACCCGGGCGGCCAGGTCCAGCTGGTGCCGGGAGTACCGCCGGTGCCCGCCGGCCGAGCGGCCCGGCTCGATCAGGCCGGTGCCGTCGAGACTGCGGAGGAAGGCCGGGGTCACGCCGATCAGCTCGGCGGCCCGGCCCATCGTGTACGCCGGGAGGTCGGCGTCGGCCGCGTTCCTGGGCATGGTCCCCTCATGCACAGAGTCCAGGGCCCCGGCGGGTAACCGGGGCCCTGGCTTTTCAATTCTGTTGCCGACTCTACTGGCCGGCGGATGTGGTCGACCGGCTGCGTGCCGCTAGCAGTCGACCGGAGTGATGGGCATCGGCTGCGATCACCTCTTGTCGGGTCGGGGACGTCGTGACTTCGCGTTGCTGCGGTATCTCGTCCTCCTTAACCAAACTCAGCGTCTGTGCCAGTTGCGATGCCGGCCGTAGCCGACCCCACGAACATATGCCTGTTCGGCGCCGATTTCTAGAGTCGCCGCTGTAGATTTTTTAGCCCGACCCGCGAGCTGACCTGCGGCAACGCAAGAAACCGTCAATCCCTGCAAGAAGATCGGCTGGATCTTGCCGCGACCCGGCAAACCATGCCCGGCTCCTTCGCCGCCGTCCGCTCAAGCCTTCCAGGACCCGCTTTCGGTACGCCACGAGCGCCCCGCCGCACGGAAATCCCGCCATTCCCTTTCACGCCTCGGTCTGACCGATTCCGCCCGCCGCGGGCCACCCTCCGAAGCCCGTCACCCAAAGCCCGCCGCCCGAGACCCGTCGCCCGAGACCCTCGGGTGACCGGACCGGGTCGCGGGCTGGGCGGGCCGCATGAACAGTGCGGGGACGCATCAGCCCGGCGGTGCCTCGCGGTCCGGACGGACGGCGGGCCTGGCGCTGTAGCCACGGGAGTCTGCCCAGAACGTACAAAATGGGATTGAAAGGAAGGAAAGCCGGAAGGAGCGGTCAGGCGACGCGCCTGACGATCGCCAGCAGGGACTCCTCGACGTCCTCGATCGGGCGGTCCGGCTGGAAGACCAGCCAGTCCACGGCGACCACCAGGCCGACGCCGAACAGAGCCGACGAGGCCACCCGGACGTCCAGGTCGGCCGGCAGGTCGCCGGAGTCGACGCCGGCCTGGACGGTCTCGGCGATCACCCCGATCGCCTCGGCGCGGAGCAGGACCAGGGTCTGCTGCCACTCCCGGTTGGTCCGCCACATCTCGGAGAGCAGCAGCTGGGCGAAGGCCTGGTAGCGCTTGATGAACTCCAGCTGGGCGCGGATCAGGGCGCGCACCGCCTCGCGCGGCGGCAGGTCCGCCACGGCGGCGCGGAACTCCGCGGTGAGCAGGCCGACCCCGTGCCGGAGCAGCTCCTCGAAGAGGTCGGTCTTGGATTTGAAGTTGTAGTAGACGGTGCCCTTGGCGACCTTGGCGCGCAGCGCGATGTCGTCCACGGTGGTCGCTGAGAAACCCTGCTCGGCGATCAGCTCCACCGCGGCCTCGTAGAGTCGCTGCCGGGTGTCCTCGCGCCGGCGGCTCCGCCCGTCCATCGCCACGAGCACAGGTTAAAGGACCAGCTCGGGGTGCAGGTCCCCGGTGCGCATCCGGCGCTGCCGGCCGGCGACCAGCGTGGTGAGCAGCAGCGCGATCACACCGAAGCCGGCCAGCACCAGGGCGCCGTGCACGACCGGGCCGGCGCCGCCGCCGTCGATCGCGTGCCGCATCGCCTCGACCACGTAGGTCATCGGCAGCAGCGGGTGGATAGCCTGGAAGATCCTCGGCGTGGTCTGCACCGGGTAGGTGCCGCCCGACGAGGTGAGCTGGAGCATCAGCAGGACCAGCGCGATGATCCGGCCGGGCGCGCCGAGCGCGGCGCCGATCAGCTGCATGATCGCGGCGAACACCGCGGCGGTGCCGAGCAGCAGGCCGAGGCTCGCCCACTGGTGCACCGGGGACAGCCCGAGACCGAATCTGACCACCACGAACAGCAGCGCCGCCTGGACCAGCCCGATCAGCACGCCGGGCAGCAGACCGGCCAGCGCCACCCGGTGCGGGGGCCCGCCGGACATCAGGTGACGCCGGTTCAGCGGGCGCAGCAGCATGTAGTTGATCATCGCGCCCACCCAGAGGGCCAGCGCCAGGAAGTACGGCGCGAAGCCCACGCCGTAGGTGCCGGCCGGGTTGCGCACCACCCGGTCCAGGCTCACCGGGTCGGCCAGGATGCCGGAGCGGGCCGACGCGTCGTCGTACGCGGGGATCTGGTCGGCGCCGTCGGCCAGCTTGCCGGCCAGCTCGCCCGCACCGTCCTGCAGGTCGGCCAGACCGTCCGCGATCCGGTGCCCGCCGGTGGAGAGCTTGCCCAGGCCGGAGTTGATCGCGCGGGCGCCGGTGGCCAGCTGGAAGACGCCGTCGCGCAGGTTGGCGGCGCCGTCAGCGGTCTGCCCGAGGCCGGTCTTCAGCCGCTTCGCCCCGGAGGCGAGCTGGTTCAGGCCGTCGGCCAGCCGGTCGACCCGGCCGCGGGCGCGGGCCACGTCGTCGGCCAGGTGCGGTGCGTCGTCGGCGACCGAGCGGGCGGTCTTCGCCACCTCGCGGAGCCGGTCGCGCAGCCCGTCCAGGTCGGCGGCGCGTACCCCGTTCCGGATCCGCACGGCGTCCCTGACCAGCTGGTTGGCCAGGTGCTTCGCCCTGGTCAGGCCGGGGGTGTCGGCAGGCATCCGGTTCAGCGCGGCGCGCAGCTCCCGGGCGTTCCGGACCGCCTGGTCGGCGGCGGTGTCGATGGCGCCGACGTTCGAGGCGAGCAGGTCGGCGCCGCGGGCCACCCGGTTCGCCGCGTCCTCGATGGTCTGCGCGTTCTGGCGGAGCAGCGGCTCGACCTTGTCGGCGGCGCCGTCGACCGCGGTGGCCAGCTGACGACCGCCGGCCGCGGCCCGCGCGGTGCCCGAGGCCAGCTCGCCGGCGCCGTCCTCCAGCTGGTACAGCACGTCGGCGAGCCGGTCCGCGCCGCGTCCGGCGGTGCCCAGCTTGCCGGCCAGTTTCCCGGTGGAGTCGTGCGCCTTGTCGATCCCGGCGCTCTCCTTGGCCATCGCGCCGTGCAGGGTGCCGGCGCCGTCGGTGATCTCCCCGGCACCGTCGGCGGCCTTCTGGGTCTGCGCCTTCAGGTCGGTGAAACCGATCAGCATCTTGTCGTAGTACTTCGCCGAGGCGCCGGCCGAGGCGGCCGCGCGGACCTCGTCGAAGGCGGTGCGGGCGAAGACCCCGGAGAGGTAGTTGGTGGCGTCGTCGCTGACCGCGCTGAGCCGCGCGTTCTCCGGGGTGGCGCCGGCCTTCGGCGCCGTCGCGAGATCACTGGAGAAGTCGGCCGGGATGCGCAGCATGATCTGGTACTTGCCGTCGCGCACGCCCTTCTCGGCGGTCGGCGCGTCGACCTGGTCCCAGTCGAAGACCTGCCGGTCGATCAGCTCGCGGGCCAGGTCCTGCCCGGCGTGCACGGGTTTGCCGTCCTGGTCGGTGGCCGGGCGGTCCTCGACCACCAGGGCGGCCGGGATGTGGTTGAGGTGGCCGTAGGGATCCCAGAAGGCGTAGAGATAGAGCGCGCCGTAGAGCAGCGGGACGACGGCGAGGACGGCGAGCGCGGCGGCGGTGAGGCGGCTGCGCAGGAAGCGGCGGATCTCCAGGCCCGCCAGTGCGAAGGCTTTCACTGTTTGCCCCGTTCCTCGTTCGCGCCGGCCTGGTCTGTCACTTCTTCTCGCTCCGGTTCCTTCTCTTCCGCTTCCTCTTGCTCCGGCTCCTCTTGCTCCGGTTCTTCTTTCTTTGGCTCCTCTTGCTCCGGTTCTTCCTGCTCCGGTTCGCCTTGCTCCGGTTCTTCTTGCTCGGCTTCGACCGCTTCCGCCGCCGGCTCCGCCTCGGATGCCGGTGCCGGTCCGGGCTGGGGCGTGCTCTCCACGACGGCCCGGCCCGGCTCGCCGGTCTGCGGATCGCTCAGGTGCACCACCCGGGTGACTCGTGACGGATCCACCTCCCGCGCGGTGACCAGAACCGTCACCCCGTTGCCGGCGAGCTCGCCGAGCATCTCCCACAGCTCGGCCCGCTCCCGCTCGTCCAGGCCGGCGTCCACCCCGTCCAGCGCGATCACCGCGGGCCCCGCCAGGCCCGCCAGGACCAGACCGAGGACCTGCTTCTGGTACGGCGTCAGGTCGCGCCCCCGCAAGCCCGGGTCGAGCCCGCGCAACGGCACCGCGCCGGCCTCCCGCCGTGGCCGCCCGAGCAGCGCGAGCCGCTCCTCGACGTGCTCCCGGACGGTGAACACCGGCTCCGGGTCATTGACACCCGTCACATGGGCGAGTGCCGCCGTACCGGACAGGGAAAGCGTGCCCTCGGACAACCGCAGCCGGCGCGCGAGCATCAGCAGCGTGCTGGTCCGGCCGCTGCCGGGCGGACCGACCACGGCGACCGTCTCGCCGGGCTCGACCGTCAGGTCGAGGCCACGCACCAGCCAGCGCCGGTGGTGCCGGACCCCGGCGCCCCTCGCGCTCAGCACCGACATGATCGCTCCTCGTTTAGACTGACTGGTCAGTTCAAAAACATACCCGGGTTTCCGGCGGTGATAATTCACAGGTGGTGGACATCACGCCGAACCGGACGGCAGGATCAAGGGCATGTCGATGCGCTGGGGCATGACCGTGCCGCTCGGCGGCGTTCCGCTGGCCGACCACGCCGCCGTCTTCACGGCACTGGCCGATGCCGGGTTCACCGACGCGTGGACCGCCGAGGTGGCCGGGACCGACGCGTTCACCCCGCTCACCCTGGCCGCCGCGTGGGAGCCCCGGCTGCGGCTGGGCACCGCTATCGCGCCGGTCTACACGCGCGGGCCGGGGCTGCTGGCGATGACCGCCGCCGCGCTCGCCGAGACCGCGCCCGGCCGGTTCCAGTTCGGCATCGGCGCGTCCTCGCCGGTGGTGGCCGGCGACTGGAACGCCGCCGACTTCGTGAAACCGTTCGCCCGCAGCCGCGACACGCTGCGCTTCCTGCGCGCCGCGCTGGCCGGCGAGATGGTCGACCGGGAGTTCCCCACCTTCACCGTGAAACGCTTCCGGCTGGAGCGGCCGCCGGCCGTCCCGCCGCGGCTCATGCTGGCCGCGCTGCGCCCGCAGATGCTGCACCTGGCGGCGGCCGAGGCGGACGGCGTGATCCTGAACTGGCTGGCCGCCACCGACGTGCCCACCGCGCTGGCCGAGACCAAGGAGGCCGGGCCGGACTTCGCGGTCGCCACCCGGATCTTCGTGGTACCGACCGACGACGCGGGCTACGCGCGGACGCTCGGGCGGCGACTGATCACGTCGTATCTGACGGTTCCGGCGTACGCGGCGTTCCACCGCTGGCTGGGCCGCGAGGAGATCCTGGCGCCGATGTGGGCGGCGTGGGAGCGCGGCGACCGGAAGGCCGCGCTGGCCGCGATCCCGGACTCCCTGGTGGACGAGCTGGTGGTGCACGGGACGCCGGAGGTGGTGCGGAGCCGGGTCCAGGCGTACGCGGAGGCCGGCGTCACCATCCCGGTGATGGCCCTGCTGCCGACGCCGGAGCTGGAGCGGGGCGGTTTCCCGGCCCTGACCGAGCTGATCGCCGCCCTGGGCCGCCCCGGCCGGTAACCCGCCTTACGCCGCTGCTCTCCCGCGCACGCACACCCTCGCGCACCGTCACTCACCATCGCGCCAGCTCTCCTCACCGCCGCACGCCCTCACCCGGCCACCGCGCCCTCGCCACCGCCGCCGCCCACGCCCGGCCACCGCTTCCCTTCCCACCACCGCCACGCGCCCTCACCCCTCCCCGCACCACTCCACCACGGCCACCGCTTCCCTTCCCGCCACCGCTGCGGGCCCTGACCCGGCCGCCGCACCACCGCTCCTCTGCCCCGCGCCCTCACCCCGTCCCGACCGCGAGTCAGTTCGGTGCGGGCCGAAGTCTCCGGCCGCGACAATGGGCGGATGACTGATGCGGCGGGATTGGCGGCGTTCGCGGCACTCCTGGCCGACCGGACCCGGGCGGCCATGTGCCTGGCCCTGCTCGACGGCCGCGCCTGGACCGCCGGCGAACTGGCCACACACGCCGGCGTGGCCCGCTCCACCGCCACCGAGCACCTGGACCGCCTGATCGCCGGCGGCCTGCTGACCGAGGCACGACAGGGCCGGCACCGCTACGTCCGGCTCGCCGGCCCCGGCGTGGCCGGCCTGCTGGAGGACATCAGCTCCCGGCTGGAACCCGGACTTCCACCGGCTCGCGGCCTACGGGCGGCCACCGCCGACGCCGCCCTGCGCCGGGGCCGGACCTGCTACGACCACCTGGCCGGCCGCCTGGGCGTCGCGGTCACCGACGCCTTGACCGAGGCCGGCCTGCTGGATCAGGCCAACGGGTTCGCCGTCACCGACTCCGGCCTGGCCTGGCTGACCGGCGCGCTCGGGGTGCCGGGCGACCAGCTCCGGCCCGGCCGCCGGCCCCTGGCCCGAGCCTGCCTCGACTGGACCGAGCGGCGTCCGCACCTGGGCGGCCTGGCCGGCGCCCGGCTCTGCGAGACGTTCCTCACCCGCCAGTGGCTGACCCGCATCGGGTCCGGCCGCGCGGTCCGGCTCACCCCGGCGGGCCGCTCCGCCCTGCGCGATCTCCTCCACCTGACCGACCTCGACTGACCCCGCCCCACCCACGCCAGTCCTCCGGCTGGTCGTCACGGTGGTCTCCCGCCCCCGGAGACCACCGTGACGACCAGCCACACCACCGGGCTGGCACCCACGGTGGTGTCACGAGCACGGACACCACCACCACGACCAGCTACACCACCGAGCTGGCACCCACGGTGGTATCACCAACCCCGACACCACCACCACGACCAGCCGCGACGCCGAGCTGGCACCCACAGTCGTGTCACGAGCACGGACACCACCACCACGACCAGCCACACCACCGAGCTGGCACCCACGGTGGTATCACCAACCCCGACACCACCACCACGACCAGCCACACCACCGGGCTGGCACCCACGGTGGTGTCACGAGGGCGGACACCACCGTGACGACCAGCTGAGGACGGGACGGGCCGCGCGGGGCAGCGGGCCCGCACGAGCCGCGCAGCGGTCGTCAGGGGGCCGGGCCCGGCGAGCCGATCGCCACGGGGCTGCCGGTCGTACCGAAAAAGCAAGGACCGCAACCACGAGGGTTGCGGTCCTTGACAGCGGCCTGGGCGAAGCGGCTCACTCGCCGTCGGCGAGGATCGCGTAGAGCTTGCGCTTCGTGTCGTTGAGGACCTGGAGCGCCTTGTCCCGCTGCTCCGGCGTGCCGTTGAAACCGACCTGCTTGAGCGCGCTGAAGATGCCGACCGCCGCGTCGCGGAAGTCCTGCACCTGGTTGAGGGTGTCGTCGCCGAACTGGGCCCACGGCGGGTTCTGCGCGGCGGTCTCGGCCTCGGGGCGGCCGTCGGCGGTGAGCTGGTAGCTCTTGCGGCCGCCGCCCGCCGTCGCCTCGATCAGGCCCTCGTCCTCCAGGAGCTGGAGCGTCGGGTAGATCGAGCCGGGGCTGGGACGCCAGATGCCGTTGGTCCGGGCGTCCAGCTCCTGGATCATCTCGTAACCGTGCATGGGGCGCTCCAGGAGCAGCGCCAGGACGGCCGGGCGGACATTGGGCCGGCCGCGACCGCCGCGACGGCCACCGCCGCCGCGACCGCCGAACTCACCCGGGCCGAACGGGCCGCCGGGACCGAAACCGCCGGGGCCGCCGGGACCGCCGAAGGGGAATCCGGGCGGGAAGCCGAAACCGCGCATGCGACGTCCGTGGTGCCCCTCGTGCTGGAACCTCATGATCTTCTCCGTTCTGTTGTCGATAGTCAGACGATATATCGGCAACGTGTCGGTCGCAAGGCTTTCTGAACTCGTGGGGTTGCCATGCGTGTCGGGGGCCGCGGATCTGGCAATGTGGTAGCTGTGTTGACGGTGCCCATTCGCCAGCTCGGAGAGCCCGAGCGTGCTGCTGTCGAGCGGATCCTGGACGCCGACCCCTACGCGGGCGCACAGATCGCCGAGCGCGTGGCCGCCCACGGGCTGAACTGGTGGCGTTCCGACGGGCGGATCTACGGCTACGACCCGGGCCGCCGGGTCGAGTCGATCATCTGGTCCGGCGCGCATCTGGTGCCGGTCGGTGCCACCGCGCCCGCCGTGGCGGCCTTCGCCGACCTGCTCGGCGCCGAGCCGCGGATCTGCTCGTCGATCATCGGACGGGCCGAGGCGGTGCTCGACCTGTGGGACCGGCTGGGCCCGCACTGGGGTGCGGCCCGCGACGTCCGGCCGAACCAGCCGCTGCTGGTCACCGACCGGGCGCCGATGGTGCCGGCCGATCCCGAGGTGCGCCTGGTCCGGCCGAGTGAGGTGGATCAGCTGTTCCCGGCCGCGGTGGCGATGTACACCGAGGAGGTCGGGGTGTCACCGCTGCAGGACGACGGCGGGCGGGGCTACCGCCGGCGGGTCGCCGAGCTGGTGAAAGGCAAGCGGACCTACGCGCGGTTCGCCGGCGACCAGGTGATCTTCAAGGCCGAGCTGGCGATCATCACGCAGCGGACCACGCAGGTGCAGGGCGTCTGGGTGCACCCGGAGTGGCGCGGGCGGGGCCTCGGGACCGGGGCGATGGCCGCCGTGGTGAGCGACGCGCTGCGGCGGGTGGCGCCGACGGTGAGCCTCTACGTGAACGACTACAACGCCGCGGCCCGGCGCGTCTACCAGAGGTGCGGCTTCGTCTCGGCCGGCTCCTTCGCCACAGTCCTCTTCTGACCCGCCGCGGCAGGCCGCGATCATGCCGGAGGCCCGGGTCCGCCGCGCGGGCCCGGGCCTCCGATCGAACAAGACCGGTTTTCGGTACGGTCAGTGCACCGTGACAGTGGGCCCGGGGAGCAGCTCGCGCAGCTCGTCCGGAAGCTCGGCACCCATCTCGTCGGCGAGCCGGAGCGCCTCCTCGACCAGCGTCTCCACGATCACCGCCTCCGGCACCGTCTTGATGACCTTGCCCTTCACGAAGATCTGGCCCTTGCCGTTACCGGACGCCACGCCGAGGTCGGCCTCGCGGGCCTCGCCGGGACCGTTCACCACGCAGCCCATGACGGCCACCCGCAGCGGCACCGGGAACCCGTCGAGGGCAGCCGTCACCTGCTCGGCGAGGGTGTAGACGTCGACCTGGGCGCGGCCGCAGGACGGGCAGGAGACGATCTCCAGGCCCCGCTCGCGCAGGCCGAGCGACTCCAGGATCTGCTGACCGACCTTGATCTCCTCGACCGGCGGGGCGGAGAGCGAGACCCGGATGGTGTCGCCGATGCCCTCGGCGAGCAGCGCGCCGAACGCGACAGCGCTCTTGATGGTGCCCTGGAAGGCCGGCCCGGCCTCGGTCACGCCCAGGTGCAGCGGGTAGTCGCACTGCTCGGCGAGCTGCCGGTAGGCCCGGATCATCACCACCGGGTCGTTGTGCTTGACCGAGATCTTGATGTCCCGGAAGCCGTGCTCCTCGAAGAGCGAGCACTCCCAGAGGGCCGACTCGACCAGCGCCTCGGCGGTGGCCTTGCCGTATTTCTCCAGCAGCCGCTTGTCCAGCGAGCCGGCGTTGACGCCGATCCGGATCGGGACGCCGGCGCCGGCGGCCGCCCGGGCGATCTCCTTGACCTTGTCGTCGAACTGCCGGATGTTGCCCGGGTTGACCCGGACCGCGGCGCAGCCGGCGTCGATCGCGGCGAACACGTACTTCGGCTGGAAGTGGATGTCGGCGATCACCGGGATCTGCGACTTCTTGGCGATCGCGGGCAGCGCCTCGACGTCGTCCTGGGACGGCACCGCGACCCGGACGATCTGGCAGCCGGCCGCTGTCAGCTCGGCGATCTGCTGCAGCGTCGCGTTGACGTCCGAGGTGAGCGTGGTGGTCATCGACTGGACGCTGACCGGGGCGCCGCCACCGACCAGGACACCACCGACGTTGATCTGGCGGCTCTGGCGGCGCGGGGCCAGCGGCGGCGGGGGGACAGCCGGCATTCCAAGACTGATCGCGGTCATTGAAGTCTCGCCACTCACTTGAAGATCGTAATCGGGTTGATGATGTCTGCGGTCGCGGTCAGCAGGGTGAACGCACCGCCGATCAGGATGACCGCGTAGGTGAGCGGCATCAGCTTGTAGTAGTCGACACGCCCCGGGTCGGGGCGACGGAACCGCTGGTAGAGCCAGGAGCGGGCGCGCTCGAACCAGGCGATCGCGATGTGCCCCCCATCCAACGGCAGCAGGGGCAGCAGGTTGAACAAACCGATGAAGATGTTCAGCGAGATGAAGATCTGCCAGAAGATCTCCGGTACGCCCTTCTCGATCGCCTCGCCGCCGAGCCGGCTCGCGCCGATCACGCTGATCGGGGTGTCCGGGTCGCGCTCGTCGCCGGTGATCGAGTTCCACAGGGCCGGGATCTTCTGCGGGATCCGGGCCATCGCGTGGAACGAGTTCTCCACCATGTACCAGGAGAAGTCGCCGGCGCCCTTGACGGCGGTGACCGGCGTGTAGTGCAGCACGTAGGGCTGATCGGTGTTCCATCCGAGGCCGGCCACCGAGACCGGCGCCGGGGTGCCGTCCGGGTCGTCGAGCGGGGCCCGCTCGTCGGTGATCAGGTTGACCTTGGCGGTCCGGGTCTGACCGTCGCGCTGGAACTCGAAGACGGTCTCGCCCCGCGCCGCCCGGATCGCCCGGGTGAGGTCACCGTAGGTGGCGACCGGCGTGCTGCCGACCTTGGTGATCAGGTCCTGGTCCTGCAGACCGGCCTGTTTCGCGGGCGGCACGACGGCGCCGTTGACGCCCGGCTCGCACTTCTCGCTCGCGGCCTTCTGCGCGGCCTCGTCCAGCGTCTTGAGCACCGACTGCATCGGCAGGCAGTCGCCGACCGAGATGAACGCCGGGGCTTTCGCCTGGTCCTCGGTGGTGGACGGGATGTCGGTGTTCGGCAGGCCGACCGAGATGGCCATCACCCAGGCGCCGGCCAGGGCCAGCATGAAGTGGGTGATCGAGCCGGCGGACATCACGATGGTCCGTTTCCAGACCGGGAACCGCCACATGGCGCGGGGCTGGTCCTCCGGCGCCACGTCGTCGTCCTGCGGCGTCATCCCGACGATCTTGCAGAAGCCGCCGAGCGGGATGGCCTTCAGGCCGTACTCCGTCTCGCCTCTGGTGAACGAGAAGAGTGTCGGGCCGAAGCCGACGAAGTACTTCGTCACCTTCATGCCGAAGCACTTGCCAGTGATCATGTGACCCAGCTCGTGCAGGCTCACCGAGATCAGGATGGTCAGCGCGAAAGCCGCCGTACCAAGCCAGAACGCCATCAGGCTCCTTCAGCCACAGTCGCGATCGTCCGCTGCGCTTGGGCGCGCGCCCAGGCCTCCGCGGCCAGCACGTCATCGACGGTACCCGGCTCCGCGAAATCGGGAGCCGCCGCGAGCACGCGCTCGAGGGTGTCGACGATGCCCAGAAACGGTAGCCGACCGGCGACGAAAGCGGCCACACACTCCTCGTTGGCCGCGTTGAAGATCGCCGGGCGGCAGCGGCCGGCCCGGCCCGCCTCCTTGGCCAGCTCGACCGCCGGGAACGCCTCGTCGTCCAGCGGGCGGAACTCCCAGTTGTGCGCCATCGTCCAGTCGACCGCGGCGGCCGCCCCCGGCACCCGGTCCGGCCAGGCCAGCGCGAGCGCGATCGGCAGCCGCATGTCCGGCGGGCTGGCCTGCGCCAGCGTCGAGCCGTCGGTGAACTCGACCATCGAGTGGATCACCGACTGCGGGTGGACGGTCACCTCGATGTCGTCGTACGGCACCGCGAACAGCTCGTGCGCCTCGATCACCTCGAGCGCCTTGTTCACCATCGTCGCGGTGTTGATCGTGACGACCGGGCCCATGTCCCAGGTCGGGTGCTTGAGGGCGTCCTCGGGCGTGACGTTCGTCAACTCCTCGCGGCGGCGCCCGCGGAACGCCCCGCCGCTGGCGGTCAGCACCAGCCGGCGCACCTCGGCGGCCCGCCCGCCACGCAGGCACTGGGCCAGCGCGGAGTGCTCCGAGTCGACCGGGACGATCTGCCCCTCCTTGGCGATCCGCCGGACCAGCGGCCCGCCGGCGACCAGCGACTCCTTGTTGGCCAGGGCGAGGATCCGGCCGGACTCCAGGGCGGCCAGGGTGGGCCGCAGCCCGAGGCTGCCGACCACGCCGTTGAGCACCACGTCGCACGGCCACCTGGCCAGCTCGGTCATCGCGTCCGGACCGGCCACGATCTTGGGGAGCTTGAAGTCGCCGGAGGACCAGCCCCGCTTCTGCGCCTCGGCGTAGAAGGCCAGCTGCAGATCCTGGACGACGGAGGCCGCCGCGACCCCGACCACCTCGACGCCGAGTTCCAGCGCCTGGGCCGCGAGCAGCGCGACGTTGCCGCCACCGGCGCCGATCGCCACCACCCGGAAGCTCTCCGGGTGGCGACGGACGATGTCGATGGCCTGGGTGCCGATGGATCCGGTCGAGCCGAGCAGGACGAGGTCTCGCATGCCGCCCATCTTCCCGGACCGCCCCGGCTCCGGCGCACTCAGCCTCGGCCGCCCACCCTCGCCAGCGCGAACGCGGTCAGGGCGGTGGCACGATCAGCAGGCCGAGCGGGGCGAGGATCACCTCGAGGATCCGGATGAACCGGAGCCGGCCCCGGAGGAACCGCCGCGCCGCTGTCCGTAGCCGCCGTTCGTCGGCCTCGGCGGTGAACGCGAACAGCGGATCGGCGCTCATGAGATCGCGATCTTAGTGAGCGCGGCGTCGCGGCGGGGTATCTGACGACAGTGCGAATCAGGGTGCCGTCGTTCCGGCTGCTGCGTGGGCGTGATCTGGCGCTGCACGCCGCCGCGATGACCTTCTACAGCGGGATCGCGGTGGTGCCCATCGCGCTGCTGGGCATCTGGCTGACCGGGCTGATCGCCGGCGCCGACCGGGTGCGGAGGCTGACCGGCCGGACCATCGCGGCCCTGCCGGACGAGATCGGCGCGCCGCGGGCCCTGGCCGCGCTGATCGACGCCGGGCTGCATCTCACCCCGCTGCTGGCGCTGGCCAGTCTGCTCCCGGCCACGCTCTACGGCGAGGGGCTGCGCCGGGCGTTCGTCTCGATCTACAAGACGAGCGGCGAGTCGCTGGTCGGCTGGCGTGGCCGGGTGCTCTGGCTGCCACCGCTGGCCGCCACCCCGGCCCTGCTGCTCGCGCTCTTCCTGGCGCTGCCGACGACCAGCTCGCTGTGGATCCGGGGCGGGTGGTGGTCGGTGCTCGGGGTGGTGCTCTCCTTCCTCGCCACCTGGCTGCTGCTCACCCCGGTGGTGATCTGGGTGTTCCGGTACGTCGCGCCGGGCCGGCCGCCGTGGCTGCCCACGGTGCTGATCGGCTCGTTCACCGCCGCCAATCTGGCCGGCTTCCTGCACGGTTTCGTGCTGTTCTGCGCCCTGCCGCTGGACCTGGGCGCGCCGTTCGGTGGATTCGACGCGATCGGTGGGACGATCGCCGTCGGCCTGTGGCTCTACCTGTTCCATACGATCATCCTTGTCGGATTCGCTGCCACACACGCCGTCAAGCCACGGTTATCGGGCGAATCGTCTAGGGCGGTGGACACCAAGGCGAGGTACCGTCGCTCGGCATGACCCCCATTCCCGACCGCGCCGACGTGGTGATCATCGGAGCCGGTCACAACGGCCTGGTCTCCGCGATCCTGCTGGCCCGCGCCGGGCTCGACGTCGTCGTGCTCGAGGCGGCCGGCGTGCTCGGTGGCGCGACCCGCACCGAGCGCCCCTTCCCCAAGGTCCCCGGCCTCGGCCAGTCCACCGGTTCCTACCTGCTCGGCCTGATGCCGCCGGAGCTGCTGCGCACGCTCGACGTGGACATCCCGGTACTGCGCCGGGACCCGCACTACTTCCTGCCCACGCCGGGTCCGGCCGGCTCGCCGTACCTGTTGTTCGGCAGCGACCGCGAGGCCACCCGGCAGCAGTTGGAGACGTTCTTCTCGGCCCGGGACGCGGCGGCCGACGAGGCCCTGGCTGTGGAGATCGGCGCGATCCGGGCCGACCTGGCCCCGGCCTGGCTGGAGGCGCCCGCACCGGTCGAGGAGATCGCCGACCGGCACATCCGGCCGCAGCTGCAGAGCACGTTCCTCGACCTGGTGCGCGGCTCGGTGGCCGACTACCTGGCCCGGTTCGGCTTCAAGAGCGAGCTGCTGACCAGCATGTACGCGGTCACCGACGGCCTGTCCGGGCTGACCGCCGGCCCGGACGACCCGGGCACCGGGCACAACTTCCTGGTGCACAACATGTGCCGGCTGCCCGGCGCGGACGGCACCTGGCTGATCGCCGAGGGCGGGATGGGCACCGTCGCGCGCGTCTTCGCCGACGCGGCGCGGGCCGCCGGCGCCCGCCTGTACACCGGCGCCGAGGTGACCTCGGTGACGCTCGACGGCGGCGCGGCGAGCGGTGTGGTGCTGGCCGACGGGCGCACGGTCGGCGCCCGGGTGGTGCTCGGCAGCTGCGACCCGTACCGGCTGATGTCGCTGGTCCCGGCCGGCACGCTGCCCGCCGACCTGACCGCGCGGATGGCCTCGGTGCGGCGCCCGGGCAGCACCCTCAAGGTCAACCTCGCGCTGCGCGACCTGCCCCGGTTCAGCTGCCTGCCGGCCGGTGCGCCGTCCCCGTTCGGCTCGACGATCCACCTGCTGCCGGGTGCCGGCGAGTCGCCGATGGCCGCGCTGCGCGCGATGTGGGCCCAGGTGCAGGCCGGGGAGCTGCCCGCCACGCCGACCATCGAGTGGTACCTGCACACCACCGTCGACCCGTCGCTGCGGGACGCCGCCGGGCACCACTCCTCCGCGCTGTTCGTGCAGTCGGTGCCGTTCGAGCCGGCCGGCTCATCCTGGGAGGCCGAGCTGCCCGGTTACGTCGAGCGCCTGCTGGCGATCTGCGACAGCTACGCGCCGGGCACCTCCGACCTGGTCGCCGACGTGTTCCCGCTGACGCCGCCGGGCATCGAGCGGCACTTCGGCATCACCGGCGGCCACATCCACCACGTGGACAACACCGTCGCCTTCGACCAGCGGATGCCGTACTTCACCGGCGTCGACGGCCTCTACGCGGGCTCGGCCGGCACCCATCCGGCGGGCAGCGTGATCGGCGCCGCGGGACACAACGTCGCCGTCCGCATCCTCAAGGACCTGGCGACCTGAGACCCTTTTTCGGTACGCGACGAGCCCCGTCCCTGGCTGCCGGCCGGGGACGGGGCTCATCGCGTACGCGAAGGGCTGTCAGTTTTCGGTCTTGTGTGCCCGGATCTTGTGGCCGACGCCGGTGAGGCAGCGGCCGGTGGGCAGGTCGAACTTCCAGCCGTGCAGCTGGCAGGTCAGGACGTCGCCGTCGAGCACGCCGAAGCGGGACAGGTCGGCCTTGAGGTGCGGGCAGCGGCGCTGCACGGTCCAGTCGCCGAACTGGGTGTCCTCGGCGTCGACAGCCTTCTCGTGCTCGTCGTACCAGCCCTCCGCGTACTGCAGGCGCTCCTCGGAGAGGCACTTGAAGAAGGCGTAGACGAACTCGTTGTACTGCCCGATCCGGGCCGCGGAGAAGCGGCAGGAGAGGAAGAGCGAGTTGACCCAGTCGCCCTCGTCGATGTGGATCAGGTGCTCGATCAGGGCGCGGCCGGTCTTGAAGCGGTACCGCACCTTCTCGTCGGCGTAGGGGCGGACCTGCTTGCCGGGGAAGTCGACCACGATGGACTCGACGACCTCGCCGTCCGGGCCGAACGAGTCGGTCAGGTCGAAGCGGACCGGGCCGCCGACGCCGTTCGCCAGATAGATCGACTCTTCGAGCAGGGGCTCGATCCGCTTTTTCAGCTCACCCAACACGTCGATCTCCGGGTGCCGCCAGGACGCCTTCTCCGCCTCGATGATCGGGGCCTTGCGCCGCCGCATCTCCTCGAGGTGGGCGGTCTTGCCGGCGAAGAACTCCTCGATCGGCACCGGGTGCTCGGTCGTCGCCGTCGCGCCGCCGTCGGATAGCTCGGTCACGCTGCCGGGCAGCAGGACGATGCCGTTGGTGCCGCCGACCTTGGCGTACTCCGCCAGGAAGACCGACTGGTCGGGGAAGATGTTGCCCTCGTCACCGTGGATGTCGTTGAACTGCCAGAGGCTGTCGTCGAGGAAGCACGGCGGGCCGGCGATCGGGAAGACGTGGTCGGCCTTCAGGTCGTCGATGTAGCGCCAGGTGCGGTCGAACTGCCGGTCCCGCTTCTGCTTGCCGAACGCGGTCTTCGCGGAATCGGGCAGCTCGTAGACCATCGGGTACCAGATCGCGCCGGAGAACTGCAGCATGTGCGCGTGCACGTGGCCCAGCTCGTTGAACCGGGTCAGGTCGGCCGGGCGGGCGTCGTTCTGGTTCAGCACCCGGATGCCGTCGTGTTCCACCCAGAGCGACGAGTCGCCGATCGGGCCGTCGGTCGGGCTGATCAGCGCCTGGATCATCACCTTCAGGCCGCCGTCGAGCTCGTGCACCTCGTCCGACTTCGTCCGCAGGAAGCTGGTGAAGCCGAGCTCACGCAGCTCGTCCTCAAGCTGGCTGGTCGGGTACTCCGGCAGCAGGACGGTGGCCTTCTTGCTGATGAAACGCTTGAGGTGCTCGGCGTCGAAGTGGTCCCGGTGCAGGTGCGAGACGTACAGGTAGTCGACGTCGCCCAGGGTCTCCCAGTCCAGCTGCGAATTGTCCGGGAACGGGAACCACGAGGCGAAATACGCCGGATTCACCCACGGATCGCACAGAATGCTGCCCGCGGCCGTGTCGATCCGCATGCTCGCATGGCCGGTGCCGGTGATCCGCACTGTGTCGCTCCTCTGGTTCGGCGCTCATCTGTTCGGCAGCGCTTGGTGACCGCATCGAAAGTACAGCCGGGTTGCCGGGTTCCGCCCGGCGACCCCGTGACACACTGAGGAGCGAATCACCGGAAGATCGACGAGGAGGGCCGACGTGTCGGCGTTGGAAGAGCACGAGGACGTCTACGCTCCGGACCAGCTGAAGCCGACCAACCGCCGGCGGGCCCAGCGCGGCGCGATCATCTCGGCGGTGGTCCTGCTGATGTTCTTCTGGGGCAACCAGGAGGGCAACACCGAGAAGGTGTGGCTCGTCGTGATCGCGGTCCTGCTGATCGCCGCCGTGATCGGCGACATCGTCCTGCGTAAGGCCGGTCTGCGGCCGAACGACTGAGCTTGCTAAAGAGGAGGGCCCGCCGGGAGCGGGCCCTCCTCTTTTGTGACCTTTACCGGCGGCCGCCGCGCAGCAGGATGTCCTTGACCTCGCGCAGGGCCGCGTCGACCTCGGCCTCGAAGTACCCGTTCGGCACCAGGCCGAACTGGAGCATGTCGAGGTCGTTCTCGTTCACCGGCATCGGGCCGCGGCCGGTCATCGCCTGCAGGATGCCCTCGAAGAGCCGGTCCACCTGCATCGGGTCGTAACCACTGCCGAACCGGCGCGGCTGGAACGTGCGGCGCAACTGGTCCACCCGGTACAGCTCACCGCCGGGCTCGCCGATCGGCGGGCCCAGGTGGGACTGCTGGGGCGGCTGCGGCTGACCGTAGGCACCGCCGGGCGGTCCCATCGGCGAACCGGGCATGCCGGCCGGCGGCTGCTGCATCGGGCCGGGCATCTGCGGGGCGCCGTAGGGATCGCGCTCCGGCATCCGGATCTCGGCGGTCATGTCCGACCGGCCGTGCCGACCCGGCTCGAAGCCGCCGAACGTGGTGGGCTCGTCGTAGCCACCCTGGTCGTAGCCCTGCGGGGCGTTGCGCTGCGGGAGCTGCGGCTGCGGTGGCTGCTGGGGCTGCCCGCCGTACGTGGTGGGCTCGTCGTACCGGCCGGCGTACGGGTCGGGCTGGGGCATCTGCTGACGCTGCGGCATCTGCGGGGCCTGCGGCGGCATCATCCGGTCGTCGCGGATCGGGGCGGGGATCCGCTCGGTCTGCGCCATGCCCGGGTTGCTCATCGGCGGGCCGCCGAACTGCTGCTGGCCGGGGCCACCGAACTGCTGCTGACCCTGGTTGCCGAACTGCTGCTGGGGCTGCTGCGGGCCGCCGAACTGCGGGCCGCCACCCATACCGGCGCCGGCCATCCCGTTGCGCGACATGCCGCCGCCGGGACCGCCCGGGCCACCCGGCAGGGCCGGCGGGCCGGATCGCTCGATCGAGCCACGGTCGATGGCACCGGACCGCTCCGCGGACAGGCCACCGCGCATCGAGTCGCGCATCGGGTCGACCGGGCGGCCGCCGCGCTCCTCGAACTCGGCGAGCTGCCGCTCGACCCGGTCGAGGTGCAGGTCGACCTGCCACTCGTCATAGCCGCCGAAGCGCACCCGGAAGACGACGTCGTGCACTTCCTGCGCACCGACCGGCGGGCCCACCTGCTCACCGGCCAGGGTCGCCTCGACCCGGTCCAGGAAGGCGTCCACCTCGTCGACCTTGTAGCCCCGGCGCAGTGCGCGCCGCCGGAAACGCTGTCCCTGACTCGTCACAACGTCTCCCACTCCGCTCGCTGGGACCTGCGCCCAGTCACTGTGCCACCTCCGCGTCGGCTGCGACGCCCGCGCCCACCTGCGTCAACTCCCCCGCGGCCAGCTGCCCGCAGGCACCGTCGATCTCCCGGCCCCGGGTGTCGCGCACCGTGGTCGACACTCCGGCCTCCCGCAGCCGCCGGACGAACTCGCGCTCGACCGGTTTCGGGCTGGCATCCCACTTGCTGCCCGGGGTGGGGTTGAGCGGGATGAGATTCACATGGGCCAGCTTGCCGTGCAGTAGGCGGCCAAGCAGGTCGGCACGCCAGGGCTGATCGTTTACGTCCCGGATCAGGGCGTATTCGATGGAGACCCGGCGACCGGTCTGCGCCGCGTAGTCGAACGCGGCATCGAGCACCTCGGCCACCTTCCAACGCTGGTTGACGGGCACAAGCTCATCGCGCAGATCATCATCGGGGGCATGCAGTGACAGCGCAAGAGTCACGGAGAGCTGTTCGGCTATCAACCGGCGCATTGCGGGCACCAAACCCACCGTGGACACCGTGATGTGCCGTTGTGAAAGACCCAGGCCCTCCGGAGCGGGGGTGGTCAGGCGCCGGACGGTCTCGATCACCCGGGGATAGTTGGCCAGCGGCTCGCCCATCCCCATGAAGACCACCCGGGACAGGCGCGGCGGCGAGCCGGTGACCGCGCCCGAGGCGGCCACCCCGGCCAGATAGACCACCTGGTCGACGATCTCGGCGACCGACAGATTGCGGGTCAGGCCCTGCTGTCCGGTCGCGCAGAACGGACACGCCATGCCGCAGCCGGCCTGGCTGGACACGCACGCGGTCACCCGGTCGGGGTAGCCCATCAGCACGCTCTCGACCAGGGCGCCGTCGTGCAGCCGCCACAGCGTCTTGCGGGTGGCGCCGTCGTCGCAGGCCTGCTCGCGGATCGGGGTCAGCAGCGTGGGCAGCAGCTCGGAGGTCAGCTTGTCGCGGGTGCCGGCCGGCAGGTCGGTCATCGCCGCGGCGTCGCGCACGAGCCGGCCGAAGTAGTGGGTGGAGAGCTGCTTGGCCCGGAAGGCGGGCTCGCCGAGGTCGGTCACGGCGCTCTTGCGCGCGGCGAGGTCGAGGTCGGCGAGGTGGCGGGGCGGCATGCTGGGACGGCGACGGGTGGTTACCGCGTCGGGCTGGTCGGGACTGATCGGGATGACCGGAAGAATCGTCATGGCGTATCCAGTCTCCCACGCGCTTCGGCTAGGTCGCCCATGGCTAGTTCGGCGCGATGATCGCGAAAAGCAGGTAGGCGGTGGGGACCGCGAAGAGGATGGAGTCCAGCCGATCCATCAGTCCGCCATGGCCGGGCAGCAGGTTGCTCATGTCCTTGATGCCGAGGTCGCGCTTGAGCATCGACTCGGCCAGGTCACCCAGGACCGCGACGATCGAGAGCACCGCGCCGAACAGCAGGCCGTAGTAGACCGGCACGTCCATCAGGAAGTACAGCAGGGCGCCGCTGCCGATGGCGGACGCGGTGATCGAGCCGGCGAAGCCCTCCCAGGACTTCTTCGGGCTGATCTTCGGGGCCATCGGGTGCTTGCCCAGGAAGACGCCGGCCGCGTAACCACCGGTGTCGGAGAGCACCACGGCGACCACGGTGGCCAGCACCCGCCAGGCGCCGTCGTCCTCGGGGGCCACCAGCATCGCGGCGAAGCTCAGCAGGAACGGCACGTAGATGGCGATCAGGGCGATCGCGGTGAAGTCGCGGCGCAGCGCCTGGACCCCGTCGGCGAGGCGCCACAGGGCCGCGGCGCCGATCGTCACGGCCAGGCCGACGGTGAGCGCGTCGGTGCCCTCGTACCAGGCCAGGCCGGTCATCAGCGCGCTGCCGGCGATCAGCGGGACCAGCGGTGGCCGGGCGCCGATCACCGCTACCGCGCGGGCGGTCTCCCAGACGCCGACCCCGGCGGCGACCACCACCACGCCGAGCAGGGCCGGTGGCCAGACCAGCAGCGAGGCCAGCACCACCAGGCCGAGGCTGAGGCCGACCGCGATGGCGGCGGGCAGGTTACGCCCGGCGCGGCTCTTGCCCTTGTTGTCGCCGCGGCCGGCGCGGCGCTTCCCGGGACCACGCTTGCCCGGCGATTCCTCGGTCATCTTGTCGGGTTCCTGCTCGTCCGCGTGCCAGGCGGGACTCTGGTACGCCGGTGTGGCTGCGGTGTCGTAGCCGGGGGTCTGACCGGCACGCGGATCGAGGTAGGACATCAGACTTCGAGCAACTCGGCTTCCTTGTGCTTCACCAGCTCGTCGACGATCGCGACGTACCGGTGGGTGACGTCGTCGAGCTCCTTCTCCGCCCGACGGCCCTCATCCTCGCCGGTCTCGCCGTCCTTGACCAGCTTGTCGATCTGCTCCTTGGCCTTGCGGCGCACGTTGCGCATGGCGACCCGGCTCTCCTCCGCCTTGGAGCGCGCCACCTTGATCATCTCGCGGCGGCGTTCCTCGGTCATCTGCGGAAGGTGGATGCGCAGCTGGGTGCCCTCGTTGTTCGGGTTGACCCCGAGGTCCGAGTCACGGATGGCGCGCTCGATCGGGCCGAGCTGGGTGTTGTCGTACGGCTTGACGATGACCATGCGCGGCTCCGGGATGCCGACCGAGGCCATCTGGGTCACCGGGGTGGGCGCACCGTAGTAGTCCACCACAATCTTGGAGAACATCGCCGGAGTGGCCCGCCCGGTCCGGATGGCCGCGAACTCCTCCTTCGCGTGCTCGACCGCGCTGTCCATCTTCTCTTCGGCCTCGAAAAGGATTTCCTCGATCACCGGCTCTCCTCGCTCTCTTCAATGGTGCGGAATGTGGCTTTCAATGCGAGCGTGAGCTCAGGCGGTGATCAGCGTGCCGATCTTCTCGCCCGCGCACGCGCGCACGATGGTGTCGTCGCCGTCCGCGCCGAAGACGAGCATCGGCAGCTTGTTCTCCTCGCAGAGGCTGAACGCGGCCTGGTCGGCCACCCGCAGCCCACGCTGGAGGATCTCCTGGAACGTGATGTTCTCCAGCTTGCGCGCCTGCGGATCGATCCGCGGGTCGGCGGTGTAGACGCCGTCGACGCCGTTCTTGCTCATCAGCACCATGTCGGCGTGGATCTCCAGCGCGCGCTGGGCGGTCACCGTGTCGGTGGAGAAATACGGCATGCCGGCGCCGGCGCCGAAGATCACGACGCGGCCCTTCTCCAGGTGCCGGATCGCGCGCAGCGGGATGTACGGCTCCGCGACCTGGGCCATGTGGATGGCCGTCTGCACCCGGGTCTCGATGCCCTCCTTCTCCAGGAAGTCCTGGAGGGCCAGGCAGTTCATCACCGTGCCCAGCATGCCCATGTAGTCCGCGCGGTTCCGGTCCATGCCGCGTTTCTGCAGCTCGGCACCGCGGAAGAAGTTGCCGCCACCGACCACCACGGCCACCTGGATGCCCCGGCGGTTCACCGTCGCGATCTGCTTGGCCAGCGCCTGCACCACGTCCGGGTCGACGCCGACCGCGCCGCCCCCGAACACCTCGCCGGACAGCTTGAGCACGACCCGGCGCGGCCGCATGGCCGGCGGGTTCTCGTCAGCCGCGGCGGACTGCTCGGTCACCATCGTCATGAGACCCGCCTTCCCTTCACTTTCTGCAGGAGACCTTATGCGACCGGGAGGCCGGACGCTCAATCGCGTACCCGACCTCCCGTGCCATTGCCTTGCGGAGCCTTACTCCTGGCCGACCTCGTACCGGACGAACTTGGTGAGCTCGATCCCGGCCTCGGTGGCGATCTGCTTGACGGTCTTCTTGTTGTCGACGACCGAAGCCTGCTCGAGCAGGACGAAGTCCTTGAAGAAGGAGTTCACCCGGCCCTCGACGATCTTCGAGATGGCCTGCTCGGGCTTGCCCTCCTCGCGAGCGGTCTGCTCGGCGATCCGGCGCTCCGACTCGACGACCTCGGCCGGAACCTCGTCGCGGGTCAGGTACTTCGGCCGCATCGCGGTGATCTGCATGCCGATGCCGCGGGCGTCCGAGTCGGCCGCCTCGTCGTCCTTGCCGGTGTACTGCACCAGGACGCCGACCTGCGGCGGCAGGTCCTGCGCCTTGCGGTGCAGGTAGACCGCGACGGTGCCGTCGAGGATCGTGAAGCGGTTGAGAACGATCTTCTCACCGATCTTGGCGGCGTAGTCCTGCACCAGGTCGGCGACGGTCTTGCCGTCCTCGATCGTCGCGGCCAGCAGCGCCGCGGCGTCGGCCAGGCCGTTCTGCTCGCCGAAGGTCACCAGACGCTGGCCCAGCTCGACGAAGTCGGGGGTCTTGGCGACGAAGTCGGTCTCGCAGTTCAGCTCGAGCAGAGCCTTGCCGGAGTGGCTGACGATGCCGTTGGCGGCGGTGCGGCTGGCCCGCTTGCCGACGTCCTTCGCACCCTTGATGCGCAGGAACTCGACGGCCTTGTCGAAGTCGCCCTCGGACTCCTCCAGCGCCTTCTTGCAGTCCATCATGCCGGCACCGGTGAGGTCGCGGAGCTTCTTCACGTCCGCGGCGGTGTAGTTAGCCATGACTCTTCTCTCGATGTCAGTCGGGAAAGCGGCCGCCGCCTTGTCATGACGGCGGCCGGAAGCGTGTCGGTTGACTTACTCGGCGGGGACGGCAGCCGGCTCGGCAGCGGCCGGGGCGGCAGCGGCCGGCTCGGCAGCAGCGGCGGCCGGCTCGGCAGCGGCGGCCGGGGCAGCCTCGTCGGCCTTCTTGTCGGCGCCCTCGTAGAGGTCCCGCTCCCACTCGGGCAGCGGCTCGCCGGCGGCGACGGTGCCGGCCTCGGGCTTCGCGTCGGCGTCACCGCGGTTGCGGCCGGACCGGGCGATCAGGCCGTCGGCGACGGCGCTGGCGATGACCTTGGTCAGCAGCTCGGCCGAGCGGATCGCGTCGTCGTTACCCGGGATCGGGAAGTCGACCTCGTCCGGGTCACAGTTGGTGTCCAGCACCGCGATGACCGGGATGCCCAGCTTGCGGGCCTCGTCGACGGCGATGTGCTCCTTCTTGGTGTCCACGACCCAGATCGCCGACGGCGTCTTGGTCATGTCACGCAGACCACCGAGGGTCTTGGTGAGCTTGGTCTTCTCCCGGTAGAGCTGGAGGGTCTCCTTCTTGGTGTAACCCGCGGCGGTGCCGGTCAGGTCACCCAGAGCCTCGAGCTCCTTCATCCGCTGAAGGCGCTTGTACACGGTCTGGAAGTTGGTCAGCATGCCGCCGAGCCAACGGTGGTTCACGTACGGCTGGCCGACCCGCGTCGCCTGCTCGGCGATGGCCTCCTGGGCCTGCTTCTTGGTGCCGACGAAGAGGATGTGGCCACCCTCGGCGACGGTCGTCCGGACGAAGCTGTACGCCTTCTCGATGTAGTCGAGGGTCTGGCGCAGGTCGATGATGTAGATACCGTTGCGCTCCGTCATGATGAATCGCTTCATCTTCGGATTCCAGCGACGGGTCTGGTGCCCGAAGTGGACACCGCTCTCCAGCAGCTGGCGCATGGTCACGACGGCCATGGTGGTGCTCCCTGATCTTCCCTGGTTGTCACGCCCACCAACGATGGGCGTCCTGGTGCCTGGTCGCCGGCCGCAGTGGTGACCCGAAGATCATCGGGACCAGGGAGGGCCGTCGCCGCCGGCTGTCGCTGAGGAACCAGCACTGAAAACCGGCGGAGGGCACGCGAGGTCGACCGCATGGGCGGTCGCCAGGGACCAGCATACGCCAACCCGTTTTTCCTCGGGTGACGGCCCGTTCCTCGGAAACCGGCACCGCGGGCAATCCGGCGGCCGGAGCGACAAGCGAGCACATATCACGCCGCGCCGGCCACGGTGGGGATTTCCACAGTCACGCGATGTCCACAGCCGCCGCGCTCCGGGCCGGCCGATCCTGCCACCGTCCGGCGGCATGACGACTCAGCGACGGGCGGTCGGGGCGTACGGCGAGCGGATCGCCGCCCGGCATCTGGAGGACCACGGGCTGGTGGTACTGGCCCGCAACTGGCGATGCGCCGAGGGCGAGGTCGACCTGATCCTGCGGGACGGCGACGAGGTCGTGTTCTGCGAGGTGAAGACGCGGCGGACGGCGACCTTCGGGCCACCGGCCGGCGCTGTCGACCGGCGCAAGGTGCGCAAGCTCCGGCAACTGGCGGCCCGGTGGCTGGCCGAGTCCGGGACGCACGCCCCGCAGATCCGGTTCGACGTGGTGGAGGTGTACCCGCAGCCGCGCGGGGCCAGCCGGGTGGTGCACCTGCGGGCGGCGTTCTGATGAGCTACGCCCGAGTGCTCTGCGTGGGCCTGGTCGGGATGGCGGGCCGGCTGGTCGAGGTGGAGACCGACCTCTCCGTCGGCCTGCCCGCCGTGGTGCTGACCGGCCTTCCGGACACCGCGCTGCACGAGGCCCGGGACCGGGTCCGCGCCGCCGTGGTGAACAGCGGCTGCGACTGGCCGAACCGCCGGATCACCGTGAACCTGCTGCCCGCCGCCCTGCCCAAGCACGGCAGCGCCTTCGACCTCGCGATCGCGGCATCCCTGCTGACCGGGGCCGGTGACCTGCCGGCCACCCCGCTGGAGGGTGTGGTGCTGCTCGGCGAGCTGGGCCTGGACGGCACGGTCCGGCCGGTGCGCGGCGTGCTCCCGATGGTGGCCGCCGCGGCGCGGGCCGGGATCACCCGGGTGATCGTCCCGCTGGCCAACGCCCGGGAGGCGACAGTGGTGCCCGGCGTGACGGTGCGCGCCGCCGACTCGCTGCGCCGGCTGGTCGACTTCGTCCGCGGCGCCGACCGGCTGCTCGACCCGCCGCCGGAGTCGCCGCCCGTCGCCCGCCCCGGCCCCGACCTGGCCGACGTCGCCGGCCAGCGGTTCGGCCGGTACGCGTTGGAGATCGCCGCCGCGGGCGGGCACCACCTGGCCCTGCTCGGCCCGCCCGGCGCCGGCAAGACGATGCTCGCCGAGCGGCTCCCGTCGATCCTGCCCGAGCTGGGCGACGAGGCGGCGCTGGAGGTGACCGCGCTGCAGTCGATCGCCGGGGTGCTGCCGCCGGGCAGCGGGCTGATCCGGCGGCCGCCGTTCCAGGCGCCGCACCACACGTCCAGCACGGCGGCGCTGATCGGCGGCGGGAGCGGCCTGGCCCGGCCGGGCGCACTCAGCCTGGCGCATCGGGGTGTGCTGTTCCTGGACGAGGCGCCGGAGCTCTCCCGGGTGACGCTGCAGGCGTTGCGGCAGCCGCTGGAGAGCGGGCGGGTGGTGCTCGCCCGGGCCCGGGGCACGACGGAGTACCCGGCGCGGGTCCAGCTGGTGCTGGCGGCGAACCCGTGCCCGTGCGCGACGACGGACGAGCGATGCACCTGCAGCCCGATCGTTCGGCGGCGCTACCTGGGGCGGCTCTCCGGGCCGCTGCTGGACCGGCTCGACATGCGGGTGGACCTGCTGCCGATGCGGGCCGCGCAACTCATGACACCGGAGACGCCGGCCGAGTCATCGACGGTGGTGGCCGCTCGCGTGCTGCGGGCTCGGCAGGCCGCGGCGCAACGATGGGGGCGGGAGGGCTGGGAGGTCAACGCCGCGGTACCCGGGCCGCATCTCCGGCGCCGGCCGTGGCTGCTGCCGGCGAGCGACACCGCGGCCTTGCGCGTCGCGCTGGATCGCGGCGTGGTCTCGGCACGCGGTTTCGATCGGGTGCTCAGGTTGTCCTGGACCATCGCGGATCTCGACGGGCGCGACCGGCCCGGCGAGCAGGACGTCGCGGAGGCGCTGCAACTGCGGACCGGGAATCTGGGTGCCTCCGCCTCCCGGAGCCTCGACGTCGCCCCCGCGCGCAGCGCCGGTGCGTTCCCCCGCCGGAACCTCGACGCTCGTCCCTCCCGGAGCCCGGATGCCTCGCCCTCCGCGATCGGAGACGGACGATGAGCGGGCCGGGCAGTCACGCCGATCGGGTCGCGCGGGCGGCGCTCACCTGGTTGGTCGAGCCGGGGCACCGGGTCGTCTGGACGCTGGTGCAGCGGGCCGGCGCGCCGGCCGTCCTGGACCGGCTGCTCGCCGGCGACATCCCGGACCGCTCCCTGCGGAGCGCGGTCGCCGCTCGATCCGCGGCCGGCGACGCCCGCCGGGTCGCGGAGCTCGGGTTGCGCCAGGCGGCCCGGATCGGCGCGCGCTTGGTGGTGCCCGCCGACCCGGAGTGGCCGGCCCGGGTCGACACGCTGGCCCGGCTGGAGCTGGACACCGCCGGGCGGATCAATCAGGACACCCGGCCGCCGCTCTGCTTCTGGGTGCGCGGGGACCTGCCGCTCGGCGAGACGCTGGACCGCTCGGTGGCGGTGGTCGGCGCGCGGGCCGCGACGGAGTACGGCGAGCACGTGACCCTGGGCATCGCCGCCGGGCTGGCCGAGCGAGGCTGGACGGTGGTGTCCGGCGGTGCCTTCGGGATCGACGCGGCGGCCCATCGCGGGGCGCTCACCGCGAACGGCGTCACCGTCGCCGTGCTGGCCTGCGGGGTGGAACGGCCGTACCCGATGGGCAACGCGGCGATGTTCGACCGGATCGTCGAGCGCGGACTGCTGATCAGTGAGTGGCCGCTGGGCTCCGAGCCGCTGCGGCACCGCTTCCTGATCCGGAACCGGGTGATCGCCGCGGCCACCGCCGGAACCGTGATGGTGGAGGCCGCCGCCCGCAGCGGGGCCACCCAGACGATGAGCCGAGTGCTCGCCCTGGACCGGCCCGCGATGGTGGTGCCCGGGCCGGTGACCTCGGCCATGTCGGTCGGCTGCCACGGGCTGCTGCGTAGCCACCCGGCCACCCGGCTGGTCACCTCGGTCTCCGACGTGCTGGAGGAGGTGGGCCGGATCGGCGAGTACCTGGAACCGCTGCCGCGCGGGCGGGAACGGGTCCGGGACCGGCTGGACGAGGAGTCGGCGCTGATTCTGGAGGCGTTCCCCGGGCACGGGAGGGCGACTCCGGAGGAGCTGGCCGCGGAGGCGCGACTGGACCTGCGCACCGTGCTCCGCCGGCTGTCCCTGCTGGAGGCGGCCGGGCTGGTGGCCCGCACCGAGTCCGGGATCAGGCTGGTGCGCCGGGATGGCTGAGAGCCGGTCACCCGTACGGGTGAATGATCCGGCGGTCCGTCCGGTGCCGGCGACCGCGACCGGTGACCCTCCGCTATGGAGGGTGGCGACACCGGAGCCCTTTGCCGGCACCACATCCGCCGCACGACCGCGGAGACTCGTCGCCCGGCACGCCGGCCCGGCGACGCCGTCGTGGGCCAACCGGATGATCCGGCACCGAGGCGGCACGCTGACGCCACCCCGGACCGGGCCGGGACGGTCAGTCCTCGGATTCGTCCAGGTCACGGCGATGGACCTTCATCCACGCCTCGACGTCCTCGGTCAGCCACACCTTGCCCTGCGCAAGATCGGCGATCGGCTTCGGAAAGTCCGCGCGACTGGTGATCTGGTACGCGCGCTGGCGGCTCACACCACCCAGGCGAATGCGGATCTCGTGTGCGCCCATGAGGCGGATCGGCTTCACTCCCACGTGATCGACCGTAGGCGCGAGACTATTAGGCATTCGGCAACTTGGCGGGAGACAGCTAGTCGCCGATCCATTACTATCGGGCTCATGACTAGATGTCGAACGACTAGTAAGCAAGTTCCCTATTCCCCTGTTCACCGCCGTGACTGGCGCACCCTGTGGCGTCGCTGCCGGTGCGGCTTACCGGCACCGTGCGTCGATCGGAAGGTGCCTTCGACGCCCAGGCCGTATCCGGCGCCGGGCTCGCCGGTGCTTCCCGACACCACTCCGCCGGGTTCTCTGGCGTCACCTGACAACACACCGCCGGGTTCGCTGGCGACACCTGACACCACTCCGCCGGGCTCGCTGGCGACACCTGACAACACACCGCCGGGCTCGCTGGCGACACCTGACAACACACCGCCGGGCTCGCTGGCGCCACCTGACAACACGCTGCCGGGTGACCGGGCGCCGCACATGGCGGCCGCACCCCGGGTCGGGATTCCGCGGCAGCGCCGGCCCATCGGCGGCCCGGCCGCGCCACCGAACCGGCCGCTCGATCCCACCGCCCACGGAGGAGTCACATCAAACAGCGGCCGGCCGGGAGATGGCCGGCCCGACGCAGCCGCCGAGAGCGAGTTGCGGCACCCGGAGGGGAATGCGGGCAGGGCGGGAAACCTGACACCGGGACAACGACATCGCACCCGCCGCAACGACCCGTTCGAATACCACCTGCAACGCCGCCGCGATGATCGCTGACAGCGGGCCGCACCACTGAAGATCCAGCCGGAAGAGCCGCCGGATATCGAGCCGAGCAACGCAACCAACGATGCATACGGCAGACCGGCGCGACCGGCGCTGAACCATGGCAAGAACGATAAGACCGCAGCGTGCTGAGGTAATCGCCGCCGCGAAGGGCCAGGAACACGGCCGCAGTCAAGTGCCTACCTGAGCGCCCGATGACTCCACACGCCGGAAGGCTGTGCGACCGGCGACGCCATCGGCACCACACCACACGAACCGCGAGAGCGTCACTGGCCGACCCACGCCGGCCGGTGGAGGCACCGCTCATAGCGACAGCACGGACCGCGAGCACACAACGAACCGCCAGGCGCCACCGGCCCACACCGGCCGGCGGAGGCACCGCCCACGGCGACAGCACCACAAACCGCGAACACACAACGAACCGCCAGGCGCCACCGGCCCACACCAGCCGGCGGAGGCACCGCCCGGCGGCGGCACCACGAACCACTAGGGCGGCACTGGTCACCAACTCACTGGCCGGTGGAGGCGCCGTCCACGGTGACAGCGCGAATCGCGAGCACACAACGAACCGCCAGGCGTCACCGGCCCACACCAGCGGCGGAGGCACCGCTCGCGGCGGAAGGCACCACGGAGCGCGAGCGGGTTGCTGGCGTTGCGCTGCTGGAGGACGCCATCGCTTGGCGGGCTCGGGGTTCGGGACTGGACGTGATGGTTTTGGCCGGATCCGGGGGAACTTTGTTGACCAGCGCACAGGAAGTCGAACACCTGCACCAACGGCCGGACTGGGACTGCCTGGCCTGTGGTTCGCCATGGCCGTGCGCCATTGCCCGGGGGAAGCTGCTGCACGAATACCGCGCTTTTCCGTCGCTGCTGCGGATCTATCTGTCCACGCAGATGTACGAGGCACTCCAGGACATGACCGCCGCCGGAGAGGCGCCTCAAGTAAACCTCTACGAGCGCTTCCTCGCCTGGGCAAGAAGCAGCCCATCATCGTCGTGACGCGGCGTGGTGCTGGCGGGTATGCCGCATCCAGTCCTCCTCGGCATCCGGGCCCCCACCCAGGAACTCGCCATCGCAGCCTGGACCACGGTCGCGAATCGGATGCAGGAGGCGGTCACGGCTGGGGCCCGGCCGGATGCGGCCGCCGACCGAGAGGCAAGACGCGGTCGCGGCGGGGGCATGGTCGGGTCCTGGTCACGGACCGCGAGAGTGGAAGCGGCAGCGAGCGGGCGGCCCGGGCACTGCGATCACGGGCCGAAGAGCGGCCTCAGAGAACGGCCTCGAGGAACGGGCGGCGGTCGCGCCCAGCAGTCTTCCGACCGGCCTGGCAAAACCGCCGCCCGCTCTGCCGCCTGGATTGGCTGGGCCTTTCCGGGGCGACACTGTCATCATAGTTATATCGGTCTGTAGGTACAACGTGATGGAGGATCGTGGTCACGTAAAATAATCGCCATGATCGATCACTCGGCGGACCGCGCGGTCTTTCGGCAGCTCGCTGACCTGCTGCGCGATCAGATCAAGTCGGGTGAGCTCGGGCCCGGGGAGCCACTGCCCAGTGAGCTGCGGCTGGCGCAGGATTACGGGATCAGCCGGACCACGGTGCGCCAGGCGATCGGGCAGCTGCGGACCGAGGGGCTGGTCACGGTGGACCGGCCACGTGGGACCTTCGTCCGGGTGCCGGAGCCGGTGGAGGTCGTCCCGCTCGCTCGCGGCGAGCGCGTGAGCGCCCGGATGCCGACCGACGCCGAGCGCCGGAAACACCGTCTCGGCGAGGGCACCCCGGTCCTGGTGGTGACCGCACCGGACGGCACCGAGACGGTCCACCCCGCAGATCGCGTGCACCTCACCCGTCCCTGACCCAGCGCACCACAAACAGCCGACCGGCCCGCGGTGAGCCGCGGAAAGACGCACCCCGCAGACCGCCTGCACCTCACCCGCCCCTGACCCAGCGCACCACAAACAGCCGACCGGCCCGCGGCGGGCCGCGAAAAGACGCACCCCGCAGACCGCGACATCCCGGTTGACCGGCAGGGCCGGCGTCGGTCCCCCGAGCGGTGACACCGGCACATGCGGGGGCCGGCAGACGGGATTCCAGCGGCGCGCCATGGTGGGAATCTATGGGTGGGGTATGACAAGAATGGCGGCATGGACGCCTATCGACGACGGCCGGTCCGCAAGAGCGTGCGGGGGCTGCACGAGTCGCTTCCGCTGCAGCTGCGTGAGGCCGTGGACCGGTTCGGGCATCACCTGGCGGTCGTCGAGGGACGGTCGGCGCACACCGTACGGGCCTACCTCGGTGACGTCGTCTCGCTGCTGGCACACGCCGCCGACCAGGGCTGTTCGACGGTCGGCGAGTTGGACATCGCGGCGCTTCGCGGGTGGCTCGCGGCGCGGTTGAGTGAGGGCGCCGCGCGGACGTCACAGGCTCGCCGCGCCGCAGCGGCCCGGGCCTTCACCGGGTGGGCGCATCATGCCGGCCTCACCGCCGCCGATCCGGGCGCCGGGCTGGCCAGTCCGCGCGCGTATCGGGACCTTCCCCACGTGCTCCGCGCCGACCAGGCGGCCGCCCTGGTCACCGCCCCGGGACAAGACCCGGCACGGCCGGGCGCCGACCGGTCCGGAGACCAGCCAGCCGAAAGGGCCGCGGCCGGCAGGGCAACCGGGCCGGACAGCGAGGCCGCGGACAGCGGAACGGTCGGACACAGCAGGCGGCCCCACGACGAGGCGGCCCCGGGCAGCGACCAGGCGGAGGGCCGCAGAACCGCCGAGGACGGCAGCCGGGCAGGACGCGGCAGCATGACCGGCGACGTGGTCGCGATCCGGGATCGGGCGGTCCTGGAGCTGCTCTACGCCACCGGCATCCGGGTCAGCGAACTCTGCGACCTCGATCAGGCCGACATCGACCACGTCCGGCAGGTGGTCCGGGTCTTCGGCAAGGGCGGCAAGGAACGCGCCGTCCCCTACGGCCACCCGGCCCGCGACGCCCTCGCCGCCTGGCTCCGAAACGGGCGCCCGGCCCTGGCCGCGAACGCCGCCGGCAACACGAGGGCCGCCGCCGGCAAGCCCCGGGCCATCACGAGGGCCGGCACGAAAACGAGAAGTGACCCCCTGTTCCTAGGGCTCAAGGGTGGCCGCCTCCAACCCACCGTGGTCCGCCGGATCGTCGCCAACGCCGCCCGCGCCGCCAACCTCCCGCACACCAAACCGCACGACCTGCGTCACTCCGCCGCCACCCACCTCCTGGACGGCGGCGCCGACCTCCGCGCCGTCCAGGAGCTGCTCGGCCACAGCTCGCTGTCCAGCACGCAGATCTACACCCATGTCTCCACCGAGCGCCTGCGCGCCGCCTTCAACCAGGCGCATCCACGAGCCTGACGCCGCCTCCGGCACGTACGATCCTGAGCATGAGCGCCGAAGATCCGCCCCTTCCCATCCCCGGCGCCCGCCTGCTGTTCTCGCTGGATCCGGCGGTGTCCTATCTCAACCACGGGTCGTTCGGCGCGCTCCCGATCAGCGTGCAGCGCGCCCAGCAGCGGCTGCGCGACGAGATGGAGCTGAACCCGATGCGGTTCTTCGGCACCGGGCTGGCCGATCGGGTCGTCCACACCCGACGGCATCTGGCCGGCTTCCTGGGCGCCGACCCGGAGGGCAGCGCGCTCATCTCGAACACCACCGCCGCGGTCAGCCTGGTGCTGCAGTCGGCGACCCTGAGCCGGTCGGACGAGGTGTTGCTCACCGACCACGCCTATGGCGCGGTCGCGATGGCGGTGCGGCGGGAGTGCCGGCGCACCGGCGCGACCGCCCGGACGGTGGCGGTCCCGCTCGGCGCCTCCGGACCGGAGATCATTTCCCGGGTACGCTCCGCCCTCCGCCCCGACCGCACCCGCCTGCTCATCGTCGACCAGCTGACCTCGGCCACCGCCACCCTGCTGCCGGTCCAGCAGATCGTGGCGGCGGCCCGCGCCCAGGGCATCCCGGTGCTCGTCGACGCGGCGCACGTGCCGGGCATGCTGCCGGTCGACGTCACCGCGATCGGCGCCGACTTCTGGGTGGGCAACCTGCACAAGTGGGCCTGGGCGCCACGCGGCACCTCCCTGCTGGCGGTGGCGCCCGCGTGGCGCCGGCGGATCGACCCGCTGGTCGTCTCCTGGGACCACGATCAGGGCTTCCCGCTGTCGGTGGAGTCGCAGGGCACTCTCGACTACACGCCGTGGCTGGCGGCTCCGGCGGGCGTCTACGCCATGCGCACGCTCGGACTGGACGCGATCCGGGAGCACAACGCGGCGCTGGCGGCGTACGGTCAGCGGGTTGTCGGTCGCGCCCTCGGCCTGACGCCGGCGGACCTGCCGGACCCGGGCGGACCCGGGGTCTCGATGCGGGTCGTGCCGCTGCCCGCCGGGGTGGCCACCACCACTCCGGAGGCACACGCGCTGCGCCAGCACATCGCCGACAAGCTGGGCGTGGAGGTCGCGGTGAACGCCTGGGGCGGCCGCGGCCTGCTGCGGCTGAGCGCGCAGATCTACAACGTGCCGGAGGAGTATCACCTGCTCGCCGAGCGACTGCCGAATCTGCTCACCAGCGGGCAGTGGTAACAACCGGACCCGGCCCCGGCCGAGCAGGGTCAGCGGGTCGAGGTAGCCACCGGCCTGCCGCAGACCCCAGTGCAGGCAGGCCGCGGCCGGGCAGCCCGGATGACCGGCGTCGAGGGTGCCCAGCGGATCACCGGCGGCCACCCGGTCGCCGGCCCGGACGACGGCCGTCACCGGCTCGTACGTGGTGCGCAGCCCGCCGGCGTGCGCGACGCTGACCACCCCGCGCCCGGCCAGCGTCCCGGCGTAGACGACGGTGCCCGGACCGGCGGAGCGGATCGTCGCGCCGGGTGGCGCGGCCAGGTCGACGCCGCGGTGCCCGGCCAGCCAGGGCTGCGGCGGCGCCTCGAAGCGCCGGGTCACCCGCGGCGGCGCGACCGGCCAGCGGTACGGACCGGGGACCGGGAGCGCGGCCAGCACGAGCGTGAGGAACAAGAACATGCGGGCGAGTCTGGCCAGCCGTCAGCCGGCCGGCGACCCGCCCTGTGGACAACCGCGGGCTGTGGAAACCTCAGCTGCCGAAGCCGGCGTCGTCAGGCAGCGAGATGTCCGGTTTCTCCAGCTCCTCGACGTTCACGTCCTTGAACGTCATCACCCGGACGTTCTTGACGAACCGGGCCGGACGGTACATGTCCCAGACCCAGGCGTCGTGCATCTCGACCTCGAAGTACACCTCGCCGTCGGAGTTGCGCACGTGCAGGTCCACCTGGTTGGCCAGGTAGAACCGGCGCTCGGTCTCCACCACGTAGGAGAACTGGCGGACGATGTCGCGGTACTCCCGGTAGAGCTGCAGCTCCATCTCGGTCTCGTACTTCTCGAGATCCTCTGCGCTCATCGTGTTTCGCCCTCCATGGCCTCATCTTCCCCCACCGACGGCGACGGCTGAGGCTGCTCGCCCGACGCCACGCCGACGGTACCCTCAGCCGCCCCCGGAAGCAGCAGCGGCTCGGTAACGGATACGTCGAACAATGACGGCACCGGGTCCGCCGGCCGGGTCACCGGGCGGCGCGCCCGCGGCGGCACGTTGCCGCGCCCGGAGGCTGCGGCCACGTTCACGTAGGAGAACCGGTGCTCGGCGCAGGGACCGTGCTTCGACAGCGCAGCGCTGTGCTCGTCCGTTATATAACCTTTATGTACCGCGAAACCGTAATCCGGAAACTTCTCGTCCAACTCCACCATCAGCCGGTCCCGGGTGACCTTGGCCAGGACGCTGGCGGCCGCGACGCAGGCCGCCACCCGGTCGCCCTTCCACACCGCGAGCCCGGGCACACCGAGCCCGTCCACCGGGAAACCGTCGGTCAGCACGTAGTCCGGGCGGACGGTGAGCGAGGCGAGCGCGCGGCGCATCGCCGCCAGGTTGCACACGTGCAGGCCGCGCGCGTCCACCTCGGTGGGCGGGATGATCATCACGGACCAGGCCAGGGCACGGGCGACCACCTGGTCGTACACCCGCTCCCGGGCCGCGGCGGTGAGCAGCTTGGAGTCGGCCAGGCCGGGCACCTCGCCGCGCTTGCCGGCCGGCAGGATCGCCGCGGCCGCCACCAGCGGGCCGGCGCAGGCGCCCCGGCCGGCCTCGTCGGCGCCGGCGACGTGCGCGAAGCCGCGCCGCTGCAGTGCCTGCTCCAGGGCGTAGAGGCCGGCTTCCCGCCGGACCACGGTGCGCGGTGGGGCCAACATCACAGACCCGTTTCCGGTACGCCGTCGACCTGCTCACCCAGCAGGACCGCCAGGTCAGCCGGGTAGATCAGCTCGTCGCTCGCCTCGATCTCGGCCGCCGACCACCAGCGGTGCTCGGTGATGGTGAGCCGCTCCTGCGCGTCCATCCCGGCCATGTCGACCTGCCAGCCGGCGACCCGGAGCAGGAAGAAGTCCTGGGCCTGCCGGTAGTCCCGGCTGTCGAAGGAGAACTCGGTCCGCTCGTGCCGGATCGGCCCGGCCAGCTCGGCCGGCTCGACCCGCAGGCCGATCTCCTCGAACAGCTCCCGCGCGGCCGCCTCGACCGGGCTCTCCCCCGGCTCCAGCCCGCCGCCCGGGGTGAACCACCAGTGGAGCCCGGGCCGGGCCGGGTCACCGCCGCGCAGGAGCAGCGCGCGGCCCGCCTGGTCGACCAGGAGAACCCGGCCGGCGCGGCGGGTTATCACGTGCTGGTTCGCGTCGGACACGGTTCCAGCCTAAGCGCCCGGAATCGATCTTCCGAACCGCCCTCTCACCGGCCGGCGGCGTCCGGGATGTCGTCGTACGTGTCCGGAACGGTCAGCCAGGTCGCGCGACCGGCCGGCCAGAAGATGGTGAACGCCCGCCCGACCACCGAGTCGACGGTGATCGTCGAGTCGGCCATCTTGCCGGCCTCGTCGGCGGCGGTGCTCTGCTCGTAGTGCTCCAGCGAGTCGCCGGACGCCTCGCGGTGGTCACCCATCACCCAGATCCGCCCGGCCGGAACGGTGATGTCGAACTTCTCGTCGGCCACCTGGTTCCGGGTGCCGTCGGCGTCGGTGTAGATGTACGGCTCGTCCAGCGAGTGTCCGTTGATGATCAGCCGGTTCTGCGGGTCGCAGCAGACCACGTGGTCACCAGCGGTGCCGATCACCCGCTTGATGAAGTCCTCGCCCTCGGCACCGGACTGCCATTCCTTGGGCGCCTTGAAGACGATGATCTCGCCGCGTTTCGGGTCACGGAAGTCATAGACGAGCTTGTTGACCAGCACCCGGTCCCACACGTTGAGCGTGTGCTCCATCGACGGGGACGGGATGTAGAACGTCTGCAGCACGAAGGCGCGCACCAGGACGGCGACCAGAATCGCCACGCCCAGCAGGATGGGAAGCTCACGCCAGAAGGAACCGCGGCGTTTTTCGGTCTGCTCGTCAATCACGCTCGGAGCCTACGTCGTCGAGTCACGAACGACATGCCGGAACGCGCGGATAACGCCGCACTCAGCAGCAGCGGGAAAAGGTTGCCGGCCACCTCGGGATCCTGTCGCGGCTGGGGCACCGGGGGGCCGGCGGCCGCCGTCGGATGATCCTCGGCGAACTGTTTCCAGACCGGCGGGACGTCGAGGCTCTTGAATCTGTCGCTCGGCCAGACGGTGACGAACGCGCGCCCGATCACGTTCTGGATCGGCACCGGACCCTGGCAGCGCGCGTCCTGAGACACCAGGCGGTGGTCGCCCATCACGAACATCTGCCCGGCCGGCACGGTGATCTCGGCGAATTTCCGGCTGGTGCACTGGCCGGCGATCGGCGGCTGGCTCAGGTCGGAGTTGAAGCCGTCAGCGATGTAGGCCTCATCGATACCGACGCCGTTCACCGTGATCCGGCCCTGGTCGTCACAGCAGGCGACCTTGTCACCCGGAAGGCCGATCACCCGTTTGATGAAGTCGCGCTCCCCGGGTCGGCTGACCCCGACCAGGTCACCGATGGTCCGACCGAGTTTCGCGCCGAAGGTGTTGCTGACCGGTTCGGTGGTCTCCGGCGCCCAGTTGTCGGTACCGCGGAACACCACGATCTCGCCGCGCAGCGGGTCGCGCATGTCGTAGACGACCTTGTTGACCAGCACGCGGTCCTTGAGTTCCAGCGTCTTCTGCATCGACCCGGAGGGGATGTAGAACGCCTGGACCAGGAAGGTGCGGATGAGCACGGCCAGGCAGAACGCGACCACCAGCAGCAGCGGGAGCTCCTGCCAGAGGGGCATTTCCTTACGCCGTATCACCGACCGCCGCCGGGCCGGACGATAGCCTTCCATCGGATCCACGCTTCGCATCTCCTGACGCTCCCGGCCGAACCGCCCCCGGATACAGCACTACCGCCCGAGTTTCCCGGCTAGGGGAAGTTACGAGCGGTAGGACTGGAATGGTTCATCATCCGGCACAGCCGCCAGCCTAGGCCCTCGCGGCTGTGCCGAATCTGAGAGGCTCAGACGGTCTGCTTCTCGCGAAGCTCCTTGATCTTGGCCTTCTTGCCCCGCAGCTCACGCAGGTAGTAGAGCTTGGCGCGGCGGACGGCACCACGGGTGACGACCTCGATCTTGTCGATCGCCGGGCTGTTGAACGGGTAGGTCCGCTCGACACCGACGCCGAAGCTGATCTTGCGGACCTTGAAGGTCTCCCGCAGGCCGGAGCCCTGGCGGGCGATCACGACGCCCTGGAAGACCTGGACACGGGAACGGTTACCTTCGACGACCCGGGCGTACACCTTGAGGGTGTCACCGGCGCGGAAGTCCGGAATGTCGGTGCGCCGCGACTGGGCGTCGAGCTCGTCCAGCGTGTTCATCGCTGCATCCTCGTAGAACTAAGCGCACCGTGAGTTCGGTGACGCGGTGGGTGATTCTGACCTTCCGCCACTCCAGAAGGTCCTCGTCCCACCCCACGGCGCGGGGTGGAGACGGCAACCTCCCTACTTTGCCACACCGGGTGGCGGGAGCTCCAATCCGGCCTCGTCGAGGGCCTTGCGGTCCTTCTTGTCGAGCGCCTCCGGCGGGTAGGCGGCGAAGAGGTCCGGCCGCCGGGCCGCGGTCCGCAACAGGCTTTCGGTACGGCGCCAGCGCGCGATCCGCCCGTGGTCACCCGACCGCAGCACGTCCGGCACCTCCCGGTCCCGCCAGGACGCCGGCTTGGTGTAGACCGGGGCCTCCAGCAGGCCGGCCGCGTGCGACTCCTCGGTCAGCGAGTCGGCGTTGCCCAGCACACCGGGCAGCAGCCGGGTGATCGCCTCCATGATCACGATGACCGCCACCTCGCCACCGAACAGCACGTAGTCGCCGAGGGAGACCTCCCGCACCGGCATCCGCGCCGCCGCGTCGTCGATCACCCGCTGGTCGATGCCCTCGTAGCGCCCGCACGCGAAGACCAGGTGCGGCAGCGCGGCCAGCTCGTACGCGTCGGCCTGGGTGAACGGCTTGCCGACCGGGGACGGGATGACCAGCGTCGCGTCCGGCGTGCCGACGGCGTCCAGCGCCTCGCCCCACGGCTCCGGACGCATCACCATGCCGGGACCGCCGCCGTACGGGCTGTCGTCGACGGTGCGGTGCACGTCGTAGGTCCAGGTGCGCAGGTCGTGCACGGACAGATCGAGCGTCCCGGTGGTCCGCGCCTTGCCGATCAGCGAGAGGTCGAGCGGGGCGAAGTAGTCCGGGAAGATCGAGATGATGTCGACCTTCACAGGTCCAGCAGTCCTTCGGGGAGATCGACGACGACACGGCCACCGGCGATGTCGACCGTCGGGACCATCGCCGTCACGAACGGGATCAGCGCGGTCCCCCCGGCGGACTTGGCCAGCACGATCAGGTCCGAGGACGGGGCGTGGTCGATCCGCTGCACGGTGCCCAGCTCGACGCCGTCGAGCGACTCGACCCGCAGCCCGATCAGCTGGTGGTCGTGGAACTCGTCCGGGTCGTCCGGCGGGGTCAGCTCGGAGCTGTCCACCTGCAGGAGCACGCCGCGCATCGCCTCGGCGACGTTGCGGTCGTAGATGCCCTCGAAGAGCGCGATGCCGCGGCCCTGATGCCAGCGGATCTGCTCGAGGGTGAGTTGTTTCGGAACTTCGAAGCGAGCGCCGGGAGCGGGGGTGCCCGCCGGGCCGGTGCTCACCCGGCGGTCCCGGGGGACCTCCGTGATGAACACCGACCCGACGGTGAAGCGTTCCTCGGGCTCGTCGGTCCGCACGACCACCGAGACCTCGCCCCGGATGCCGTGCGGTTTACCGATCTGGCCGACGACGAGCAGCATCGGTCAGTACGCGTCGACGATGTCGACGCGGATGCCGCGCCCACCGATCGACCCGATCACCTGACGCAGCGCCTTGGCCGTGCGCCCGCCGCGCCCGATGACCGTTCCCAGGTCCTCGGGGTGCACGCGGACCTCGAGCCGCTTGCCGCGGCGCGAGTCGACCAGACGGACCCGGACGTCGTCCGGGTTGTCGACGATGCCCTTGACGAGGTGCTCCAGCGCCGGCCGGAGCGCCCCGTCAGCTCGCGTCGGCGCCGGCACCGGCCGGGTCCTCTGCCGTCTCGGCGACAGCCTCGCGGTTCGGCTCGGCGGGGTCGGCGGCCTTGGTCTGGGCCGGCTTGGCCTCGGCGGCCTCCGGCGCAGCGGCGACCTTCTCGGCCTTGGCCTTCTTCGGCGTGGCGGCCGGCTTGGTGTCGGCGAGACCGGCGGCAGCCTTGGCCTCGGCCTCGTACACCTCGGTCTTGTTCTGCTTGCTCGGCGCGACCAGCAGCGGCGCCGGAGCCGGCAGGCCCTTGAACTTCTGCCAGTCGCCGGTCTTCTCCAGGATCCGCTGCACGGGCTCGCTCGGCTGCGCGCCGACGCCGAGCCAGTACTGCACGCGGTCGGACTTGACCTCGATCAGCGAGGGGTGTTCCTTCGGCTGGTAGATGCCGATGTACTCGATGGCGCGGCCGTCGCGCTTGGTGCGCGAGTCGGCGACGACGATGCGGTACTGCGGGTTGCGGATCTTGCCCATCCGCAGGAGCCGGATCTTAACGGCCACGGTGTATTCGCTCCTGGTGACTGCGTGGGTGAGCCGACCGGAACCCGCGTGGGGATGCGGGGCCGATGCCTCGTGGATTGGCGGTGCGTGCGGGGTTAGAGGGCGCCACACGACATGCCGGATACCAACAAGCCATTCTGCCAGACCGGACCGCCGGAAGCCCAACCGCCCCCGCCATCCGGCGCCGGCTACCGCCTGGCCACCACCGGCCGGTCCCAGCCGGCGGGCAGTTCGGTCGGCGTCGGCCAGGCCGGATCAGGGCGGAAATCGGTCCAGGTGCCGTCGAACGGGAACGCCCCGGCCTCGATCGCCGCGATCACCCGGCGCCCCTCCGCCCAGACCGCCGCCTCGTCGGGCACCCAGTAGTGCTCCGGCGCGGCGAGCCGCTCGGCGAAGTCGTCCTCGTCCTTCCACCGCCAGGTGCGGTCGGCGGCGGCCACGATGTCCAGGTCCTGGTCGATCACGTCGATCCCGGCGACCTCGCCGTCGTCCCAGCGGACGCCGGCCTCCTCCAGGTTGACGTACCAGTTGGTGAAGTCACCCCGGTCGTCCCGGAAGAACCAGACCGAGTGGTTCGCCCCGGGCGGGAACAGGCGCAGCACACCCGGCCCCCGCCACCGCTCGGACCGGGGCGCCCGCTCGGCGGTCATCCACTCGACGAACGGCAGGTCCCGCGGGTACCGCCCGTCCAGCGTGGTCTCGACGGCGATGGCCGAGCCGCGGGCCACCCAGAGGAGCAGCCCGCGCTCGTCGTCCGAGACCACCCGGCCGGGATGCGCGAAGGCGATCCGGCCGTGGTGGGTGTCGCGGTGCAGGACGAGACGACCCGGTTTGAAGATCACGCTCAGTAGGAACGACCGAGGTAGGCGATCAGACCCGGCTCCTCGTCCGACTCCGGCATGCTGCCGTCCTCGCGGGTGAGGCAGCGGACCGTGACGGCCTTGCCGTTGGCCTCCTTCTCGCCGGCCTCGCCGACCGCCGACCACGGCACCCGCGCCCAGCCGGTCTGCGCCGCCTCGATCGCCTCGCCCAGCGTCTTCACCTCGACGGTGCGCTCCACCCGGAACGCCAGCGCGTCGTCGTAGAGCCGCTGCTGGTCGGCCTCGAGCGCGGCGACCACGGCGCCGGCCACCTGGGCCAGGGCGACCGGCGACTTCGAGCCGTCCACCCGGCGGGCGATCACCGCGTTACCGTTGGCCAGGTCACGCGGGCCGACCTCGACCCGGATCGGGATGCCCTGCAACTCGGCGTCGACGGCGCGCCGGCCGAACGGGATGTCGGCACGGTCGTCCAGCTTCACGCGTACGCCGGCGGTCTTGAGGTCGTCGCGCAGCTGCGCCGCGGCCTCCGCGACGCCCTCGCCCGCCTTGACCACCATGATCTGCACCTGGATCGGCGCGAGCCGCGGCGGCAGCCGCAGGCCGTTGTCGTCGCCGTGCACCATGATGAGGCCGCCCAGCATGCGGGTCGACGTGCCCCAGGAGGTGGTCCAGGCGTGCTCGACAGTGCGCTCCGCCGAGGAGTACGTGATGTCGAACGCCTTGGCGAAGTTCTGCCCGAGCTCGTGCGAGGTGCCCATCTGCAGCGCCTTACCGTCGCCCATCATGGCCTCGACGGTCATCGTGTTGGTGGCGCCGGCGAACCGCTCGCCCCGGGTCTTGCGGCCGGGCACCACCGGGATGGCCAGCAGGTCGGTCATGAACGCCTCGTAGACGTTCTTGTGGATGTCCCGCGCGTGCTCCCGGGCGTCCTGCTCGGTGGCGTGCGCGGTGTGCCCCTCCTGCCAGAGGAACTCGGTGGTCCGCAGGAAGGTCCGCGGCCGCAGCTCCCAGCGCACCACGTTGGCCCACTGGTTCAGCAGCAGGGGCAGGTCACGGTACGAGTCGACCCACTTGGCCATGAACTCGCCGATCACGGTCTCGCTGGTGGGGCGGACCACCAGCGGCTCGGCGAGCTCCTTGCCGCCGGCGTGGGTGACCACGGCCAGCTCCGGCGAGAAGCCCTCCACGTGGTCGGCCTCGCGGCGCAGGTAGTTCTCCGGGATGAAGAGCGGGAAGTACGCGTTCTGCACGCCCTGCTCTTTGATCCGGGCGTCCATGTCGGCCTGCATGCGCTCCCAGATGGCGTAGCCGACCGGCCGGATCACCATCGTGCCGCGCACCGGGCCGTTGTCGGCGAGCTGCGCCTTGGCGATGAGGTCCTGATACCAGCGGGGGAAGTCCTCCGCACGGGGAGTGAGCACGCGAGCCATGACCACGCATCCTAGTCGCGGCCACCGCGCAACCCGCCGGGTGGGCATCCCGTGTCCCTCAACGAGACGAACGGGGTGATGAATGGACTTCGACGGGTTCTACCGGGACACGTCCCGGCGGCTGATGCGATACGCCTACGGGCTGACCGGGGATCCCGGCGAGGCCCAGGACCTGGTGCAGGAGGCCTACGCCCGGGCCTGGCAACGATGGCGGCACGTGTCCGGGTACGAGGATCCGGAGGCCTGGCTGCGACTGGTGGTGAGCCGGCTCTCCACCGATCGATGGCGCCGGCTGTTCGTGCGCCGCAGTCACGCCGCCGCCGAACGGCCGCGGCCCCCGGTCGCGCCGCCCTCGGAGGACACCGTCCTGCTGGTCCGCGCGCTGCGGATGCTGCCGGCGACGCACCGCAACGCGCTCGCCCTGCACTACCTGCTGGACCGTTCGGTCGCCGAGATCGCCGCGGAGACCGGCGCGTCCATCGGCACCGTCAAGTCCTGGCTGTCCCGGGGCCGGGCCGGCCTCGCCACGGCGCTCGGCGCGCTGGAACCAACCCTGCTCGCGGAGGGAACTACCGATGCCCACTGACCTCGACGACCTGTTCGCGGCGCTCGGCCGCCAGGCCGACGCGATAGCGATCGCGCCGGCCGAGCAGGCCCGCCGGCGCGGGCGGCGGCGCGGCCGGAACCAGGCCGTGGTCGCCGCCGCGGTGGCGGTGTGCCTGGTCGCGGGCGCGGTCGGCGGGCTGCTGCACCGATCCGGGCACTCGACGGCCCCGGCGGTGACCCCGTCGAGCCGGACGCTGTCCGAGATCGGCCGGCCGGTCGGGCTCGACGGCACGCTCACCACGTCGACGACGGTGGCGAGCAACGGCCGGGTCTTCACGCTGTGGCAGGAGCCCAACGGGGAGTTCCGGGTGCTCGCCGCCGACCTGGAGACCGGTGCCGAGGCGTGGGCGGTGCAGCACCGGGGCGAGCCGGACGAGCTCGCCACGCTGTCCCCGGTGGCCCAGGCGGTGGTGCTGAGCACCGACCGGACGGCCACCGCCTACGACCCGGCCGACGGCCACCGGCTCTGGGAACTGCCGCTCGCGACGTCGGACGTGCTGACGGTGCACCGCCGTGCCCTGGTCCGCTGGTCCAGGGACACCGGGGAACTCGCGGCGCTGGACTGGCGCAGCGGCGAGCAGCGGTGGTCGTTGCCCGGGCTCGGCGACGGGCCGGTGTGGTCGCTCGCGGTCCACTCCGTGGACCAGATGCGCGCGGACGGCGGCACCGACGACCGCCTGGTCCAGGTCACCGGCAAGGGCCAGGTCCGGGTGGTGAACGTCGACACCGGAACGGTGAGCCGGAGCCTGACCGTCCCGGCGCCGGACGGGAGCGGGATGATGCGGGCCGACAACGGCTGGCTGATCACCTCCGAGACGAGCGGCACGGGCTATCGGGTGCGCGCCACCGATCTGCGCACCGGCGACTCGACAGTGGTGTTCACCGGGCCGCCCGGCAATGCCCTCACCGCGGTCGCCATGTACCTGGAACGGCTCTTCGTGCTCGACACAGGCCCCACCGGAACCAGGGTGGTCGCGATCGACCTCAGACAGAGCCGACGCCTCTGGGAGGTCCTCGACGATCACCCGATGGACGGGATCTCCGCGATCGGTGGCCATTTGCTGATCGGCGGCCAGGGGATCACCGAGCTCTACGACCAGAACGGGCTGCTGGTGTACCGGACGCCGGACAGCTACCTCCACTGGCTCACCACCGAGACGCTGCTGCGGCTCACCATGAGCGGGACCGTGGAACGGATCCGGGTCGCGGACGGGCGCGTCGAGCCGCTCGGCCAGATCCCGTTGCAGCTCGGGCCGTGTGACAGCACCCCGGACCGGCTGGCCTGCCCGGTCGCCGACGGGCTGCGGATCTGGCGCCTGCCCGGCTGACCGGGCCGGCGCTCGACCGGATTACCTGATGACGGCGCCGCGCAGCACGATCCGGCGCGGCGCCTTCACCACCCGCAGGTCGGCGCGCGGATCCGCGTCGTAGACCACCAGGTCGGCCAGCCCGCCCTCGACCAGGCCGGGGAAACCCAGCCACTCCCGGGCCCGCCAGGACGCGGCGGCCAGCACGTCGGCCGCCGGGATGCCGGCCTCGTGCAGGTAGAGCATCTCGTCGGCGGCCAGCCCGTGCCGGATCCCGCCGCCCGCGTCGGTGCCCACGTAGATCGGCACACCGGCCTCGTGCGCGGCGAGCACCACCTCGGGGAAGTTGTCGCGCAGGGCGATCATGTGGTCGGCGTATCCGGCGAACTTCTCCCGGGCCTGGTCGGCGATCTTCCCGAACGTCCGAATGTTGATCATCGTGGGCACCAGGGCGGTCCCGCGCCGGGCCATCTCGTCGATCAGCTCGAGGGACAGGCCGGTGCCGTGCTCCACCGAGTCCACCCCGGCCTTCACCATGATCTCCACGCCCTCCTCGGAGAACGTGTGCACAGCGGCCCGCGCGCCGGCCGCGTGCGCCGCCTCCACCGCGGCGGCCATGGTCGCCGCGTCCCAGCTCGGGGCGAGGTCGCCGACCTCCCGGTCGATCCAGTCGCCGACCAGTTTGACCCAGCCGGTCCCGGCCTTGGCCTGCGCGGTCACCGCGGCGGCGACCTCCTCGGCGGCCACCTCCACGCCGATGTCCCGCAGGTAGCGGCGCGGGGCCGCGACGTGCCGCCCGGCGCGGGCGAGGCGGGGCACTCCCGGTTCGTCGTCCAATTCGGGGTACGGGTACGGCGAACCCGCGTCGCGCAGCGCCAGCACCCCGGCGTCCCGGTCGATCGTCGCCAGCTCCCGGGCCTGATCCAGTCCCGTGATCGGCTTCGCCCCGTAGGCGATCCCCAGGTGGCAGTGCGCGTCGACCAGCCCGGGCACGATCCACCCGCCGTCACTGATCGTCTCGGCCTCGCGCACCGGCTCGAAGGTGACCCGGTCCCCCACCAGCCAGATGTCCCGGACCTCGCCGTCCGGCAGGACAGTCCCACGCACATGCAACGCCATGGGAACAGTCCTACCGGATCAGCTCTCCTCCTGCGCAGCGAGGTACTTGTCGCGCAGCGCGGTCAACGCCGAAACATTGATCTTCATCGGATAAGGGACTTCCGTCTCGAAGATTCCGCTGGTGCTGGTGATCAGGTCATAGCCGTTCTCACCCAGCCGGAACTCACTCAACTCGATGCCATGATCGAAGGTAACCGGATCAACGATCAAGTAGGTGGGAACGCCCGCCTCAGCGAAGACTCTGATCTTGCCCAACGTGTCACGAATATGAGAGCTCGGCGAGACGATCTCGACCACGAGAATTGCCTTCTCGATGGGAGCCGGCGTGCGCGCGAGAACGCTGTCATGGACAACCACAACGTCCGGCCTCGGCTCGTTTTCGTGATCAACCTTCATCGAGTAGTCCGTCACCGGCGAATACCCCTTGGGGCAGTTCCGCTCCAAGGCCGCAGCCAGCTTCTGACCCAGAATCTGATGGATGCCAGTAGGGGATGGCAAGACGAGCCTTCCGTCGATCAGCTCATAACGGAGATCCGGCGGAAGGCTGGCCAGGTCGTCGACGGTCCAATCCTGCTTGTCGGGTGGGAAAAGGCGCGGGTCGACAGGCGCGTGAAGGACAGCGGTCACGAGCTCCTCCTCATGGGGATCGACACTCATACTATTGTCCCGCGACTAGATGCGCCATGCCTAGATTCAGCGATCCTTGTCCTTCGGCTTGTTCAGCTTGTTGAAGTCGAGTTTCGGCAGCTTGAAGCCGGGCGGCATGCCGCCACCGGCAAGCGCGTTCGGGTCCAGGCCGGCCGGCAGCTGCGGCATCCCACCCGGGAACCCGGCCGGCATCCCACCCGGCATCCCGCCGCCCCGCGGGCGGTTGTTCTTGCCCTTGCGCTTGTTCTTCGAGCTCTTGGTCGCCGACCGGCGGCCACCCGGCAGGCCCATCATGCCGCTCATCTGCTTCATCATCTTCTGCGCGTCGGCGAAGCGGTTGAGCAGCTGGTTCACCTCCATCACGGTGACCCCGGAGCCGTTGGCGATGCGCAGCCGGCGGGACGCGTTGATGATTTTCGGCTCGGTGCGCTCTTTCGGCGTCATCGAGCGGATGATCGCGGTGACCCTGTCGAAGTGGCTGTCGTCCAGCTCGGCCAGCTGGTCCTTCATCTGGCCCATGCCGGGCATCATGCCCAGGATGTTGGCGATCGGGCCCATCCGGCGGACCGCGATCAGCTGGTCCAGGAAGTCCTCCAGCGTGAACTGCTCGCCACCGAGCAGCTTGCTGGTCATCTTCTCCTTCTGATCCTCGTCGAAGGCCGCCTCGGCCTGCTCGATGAGGGTCAGCACGTCACCCATGCCGAGGATCCGGCTGGCCATCCGGTCCGGGTGGAAGACGTCGAAGTCCTCCAGTTTCTCACCGGTCGAGGCGAACAGGATGGGCTGGCCGGTGACGTGCCGGACGGAGAGCGCGGCACCACCGCGGGCGTCGCCGTCGAGCTTGGAGAGCACCACGCCGGTGACGCCGACGCCGTCCCGGAACGCCTCGGCGGTCTGCACCGCGTCCTGGCCGACCATGGCGTCGATGACGAAGATGACCTCGTCCGGCTGGACCGCGTCCCGGATGTCCCGGGCCTGCTGCATCATCTCCTCGTCGATGCCGAGCCGGCCGGCGGTGTCGACGATCACGATGTCCTTGGCGGTGCGCCGGGCGACCTCGATCGAGTCCTTGGCGACCTTGACCGGGTCACCGACGCCGCTGCCCGGCTCCGGCGCGTAGACGTCGACGCCGGCCCGGCCGCCGACGACCTGCAGCTGGTTCACCGCGTTCGGCCGCTGGAGGTCGGCGGCGACCAGCAGCGGCTGGTGCCCCTGGCCCTTGAGCCAGCGGGAGAGCTTGCCGGCGAGCGTGGTCTTACCGGCGCCCTGCAGACCGGCCAGCATGATCACGGTGGGCGGCTGCTTGGCGAAGACCAGCCGCCGCCCCTCGCCACCGAGCGTGTTGATCAGCTCTTCGTGAACGATCTTGATGATCTGCTGCGCGGGGTTCAGCGCCTGGGAGACCTCGGCACCCCTGGCGCGTTCCTTGAGGTTGGCGATGAATGCCTTGACCACCGGCAACGCGACGTCCGCCTCGAGCAACGCGAGGCGGATCTCGCGCGCGGTGGCGTCGATGTCGGCATCGGTGAGCCGGCCCTTGCCGCGGAGCTTGGTGAAGATCCCGGACAGGCGGTCACTCAGGGTGTCAAACACGGTGCGACTTCCCGTTGGTCGGTGGTGGAGGCGTAGACCGCAAGCCTAGCTGTAGCGGCGAAAGCTCACCGGTTCCGCATCCGGTACGTCTTGGTCGCCGCCTCGATCCGCCGCTGGGTGCGGGTCCCCGGGGCGATCTCCTTCTTGACCTTTCCGTAGAGCCACAGTCCGCCGCCGACCACCAGCGCGGCCACGACCAGGTAGAAGAACGCACCGAACAGCGCGTGGGCCACCCAGCTCACCACGACCACGCCGCCGATCAGCGCCAGCACGTACATCACTGCCTTGCCCATCCCGACCTCCCGGTCTTCGACTGCCTTCCACCATGCCGTGCCCGCGCAACGACCCGCATCGGCCGGACCCCTGAGACGTTCCCCTAGGGGTGGGACTTCCCGGATAACCCCCGACGGTGGGTCAACCGGCATATATCGCTGGTTAACGGTATAGACCGCAACTTCCCTCTCAGCCCCGGCGTTAAGGCTCGGGTGGACCTGCGGCGAAAGGACCAAGGCGTGACCCTGCGGCGGCTTCTCCGGCAGACGCCCTGGCCGATCCGGCGACGGATCTTCCAGGCGGCCGAGAACACGGTTCTGCCGCGCGTCGCGCCGGAACGACGGCTCCGGCTGGCCCGCACGCTGATGCCGCTCGGCCCGGTTCGCCGGGACCGGCCGGCCACCCCCGGCCGGGTGATCCGGGTGCGCACCCCGCACGGCCGGCTCGGCGCCCGGGTGGTCACCATCACCAGCCCGGTCGAGGTACGCCGGGCCAACCTGGACCGCGTCGCCGAGGCGCTCGACGAGGCCGGCGTCGACTGGTTCCGGGTGCCCGCCGCGGAGCCCGGGCGCACCGCTGTTGGCGTACCGGAAACCGATCGCGACCTGGTGCTGAGCGTCCTGGCCGGCGCCGCGGGCCGGGACCGGGGGATGGTGCGCCGCAGCGGCCCGAAGGGGCGCGAGGACGCGGTGATGGCCGCCTGCTGGCCGGTCAGCGACCCCGGCGGCAGCCTGGTGCTCGGGCCGGACCACGCCTGCGAGGTGGAGTTCTGGCGGGCCGAGGGCGGTGGGCTGGTGGCCCCGCGCCGCAACCCGGTCGCCGCCGTGATCCCGGCCGACGAGCCGGTGGTGACCGCGCCGGAGCCGGTCTTCGGCGCGTTCTGCGCGCCGGACGACGTCACCGGTTACCGCACCCGGCGGACGTTCACGGCGCTCGGGCCGGACCGGATCGGTTTCCCCGTCGACGTGGTCTACACCTGGGTGGACGGCAGCGACCCGGCCTGGCAGCGGCGCAAGGCGCGGGCGCTGGCGGAGAACCCGTGGGTCAACCGGGTGAACGGGCAGGCGGCCAACGACTCGCGCTGGATCAGCCGGGACGAGCTGCGCTACTCGATGCGCGCGCTGCACTGCTTCGCCCCCTGGGTACGGCACGTCTACCTGGTCACCGACGACCAGACGCCGGCCTGGCTGAACCGCTGCCACCCGCGGCTGACGGTGGTCAGCCACCGGGAGATCTTCGGCGACTCGGGACGGCTGCCGACCTTCAACTCCCAGGCCATCGAGTCGAAGCTGCACCGGATCCCGGGGCTGGCCGAGCACTTCCTCTACCTCAACGACGACGTGATCCTGGGCCGGCCGGTCACCCCGGACCTGTTCTTCACGGCCGGCGGGCTGACCAAGTTCTTCCCCTCCGCCTCCCAGGTCGACCTGGCGCCGCGCGGGCCCGGCGACCGGCCGGCCGACTCGGCGGCGAAGAACAACCGGCGGCTGATCGAGAAGACCTTCGGCCGGGTGCTGACCCGCAAGATGATGCACGCGCCGCACCCGTCCCGGCGTAGCGTCCTCGAGGAGATCGAAGAGCGGTTCGCCGAGCCGCTGCGGAGCACCGCCGAGCACCAGTTCCGGCACCCGGACGACGTGTCGCTGCTCTCCTCGCTGCAGCAGTACTACGCCTACCTGACCGGGCTGGCCACCCCCGGAGCGCTCCGCTACCGGTACACCGACCTGGCCGACCCGGTCACCCCGTTCCGGCTGGCCCGGCTGCTGCGCTCGCGCGACGTGGACGCGTTCTGCCTCAACGACGTGGACACCGCCGGGGCCGCGGTGGCCGAGCAGGAGGCGCTGCTGGCCGACTTCCTGCCGGCGTACCTGCCCTTCGCCTCGCCCTTCGAGCTGCGGGTGCCGCACCTGATCGCGCCCCGGCAGCCCGCCGGGGCGCTGGCCCTCCCGCCGGCTGCCTGATCAGACACACCATCACAAGGAGAGTCCCTTGAGCTACGACGTGGTCATCCTCGGCCTGGGGTATGTCGGGCTGCCCCTGGCGCAGCAGGCGATCCGGGCCGGCATGTCGGTGCTCGGCTTCGACGTCGACGAGAGCGTGGTCAAGGCGCTCGGCAACGGCTGGTCGCACGTCGACGACCTGAGCGACGCCGACATCGCCGAGATGCTCGCCGCCGGGTTCCGGCCGACCGCCGACGAGACCGAGATCGCCCAGGCCCGGACCGCGGTGATCTGCGTGCCCACCCCGCTCGCCGAGGGCGACGGGCCGGACCTGCGGGCGGTCACCGGCGCGACCAGCTCGATCGGCCGCAACCTGCGCCCCGGGATGCTGGTGGTGCTGGAGTCGACCACCTATCCGGGCACCACCGACGACGTGGTCCGGCCGCTGCTCGAACAGCTCTCCGGGCTGACCGCCGGCATCGACTTCCACCTGGCCTTCTCGCCGGAGCGGATCGACCCGGGCAACGCCGCCTACGGCGCGCACAACACCCCGAAGGTGGTCGGCGGCTACACCCCCGCCTGCACCGAGGCGGCCGCCGGTTTCTACGGGCGGTTCATCGAGCAGGTGGTCCGGGCGCACGGCACGCGGGAGGCGGAGACCGCGAAGCTGCTCGAGAACACCTACCGGCACGTCAACATCGCGCTGGTCAACGAGATGGCCCGGTTCTGCCACGAGCTGGACATCGACCTCTGGGACGTGATCAACGCGGCGTCCACCAAGCCGTTCGGCTTCCAGGCGTTCTATCCCGGGCCGGGGGTGGGCGGGCACTGCATCCCGATCGACCCGAACTATCTGAGCCACAACGTGCGCAGCAAGCTCGGTTACCCGTTCCGCTTCGTCGAGCTGGCCCAGGAGATCAACGCGACGATGCCGGCCTACGTCGCCCGGCGCGCGCAGAACCTGCTCAACGCGGACGGCGAGGCGGTGCGCGGGGCCACGGTGCTGCTGCTGGGCATCACCTACAAGGCGAACATCGCCGACCAGCGGGAGTCGCCGGCCACGCCGCTGGCCCGTCAGCTGGCGGCGCTCGGCGCGACCGTCGCCTATCACGACCCGCACGTGCGGACCTGGGACGTCGCCGGGGTGCCGGTGTCGCGCACCGACGACCTGGAGGCCGCTGTCGCCTCGGCGGACCTGGTCATCCTGGTGCAGAACCACCGCGAATACGACGCCGACCACCTGGCCCGGCTCGCCAAGCGCTTCTTCGACACCCGCGGCGTCACCACGACCCGCGAGGCACACCGCCTCTGACGCCCGGCCCCACCAACGATTTCTTCCGGTACGCGGGTCCGCCGGGGTGCGGACCCGACGCTCGCCGCACCACGCCTGACGGCCGGTGACGAGGCAGCTGATTCCTCGTCACCGGCCGTCAGGCGTGGTGCCACGGAGCCGGTCGGCTCGGCGTCCGGGGCGATCGGCCCGCCGTCAGGCGAAGGTCCAGCGGGCGTTGAGCGAGTAGTTGACCAGCGCGATCAGGGTCAGGGCGAGCGGCTGGACGATCGGGTACGGCACGGCGAGGACCTCGGTGCCGAGCCACAGCACGAGCGTGTTGACGGTGACCGCCACTCCGGTGACGACCAGGAATTTCGAGCCGGCCAGCGCGTGACCCGCCGCCGAGCGGAAGACCCAGCCGCGTTGCAGCAGGTAGGAGACCACGACGCCGGCCAGGAAGCCGGCCGTCGAGGCGACCACCGGGCGCAGGTGCAGCAGGTGCACCCCGAGCAGGCCGATGCCGAAATGAGTGACGGTGCTGGCCGCGCCGCTCAGCCCGTACCGCACCAGGCGCGCCAGGGCCGGGCCGCGCCGGCCGACCGCATCGCTCACCGGCATCGGACGACGGTAACCGGTCCGCGCCACGAGACGGCGGACCAGCGGCTCGTCAGGGCGCCTTCGTGCAGAACGGCCGGCCGGCGAGCCGCTGGGTAGCGGTGTCGACGGCCTGGTCGAAGCGCCGCAGCTCGGGCGGGTACCCGGTACGGCGATCGCGCGGCAGGCCGGCCCAGAACTGGTCACGCAGCGTGCAACGGCGGGCGTCGCCGGCCGCGGACCTGTCGAAGTCGACGATCTCCTGGGCCACCCGGTCGTGCACGAACGCCGGCTTCTCCGCGGCGGCGGCCGCCCGGTAGTCCCTATTCGCGCTGGTGGCGACGGCGGCGACGACCACGAGCAGCAGGACGCCGCCGAGCACGCCCCGGCGGTGCGCCCGGGCGCTCCGGTGACTGCGGGCGAACACGCCGGTCAGCAGCGCCACGGTCAGCAGCGCACCGGCCGCCCCGGCCAGCGCGCTGTCCCGCCAGCCCAGCCCCCACCAGCCGGCCGCGGCGAGCCGCTGCATCTGGAGGTTGAGCGCGCCCATCGTGGCGGCCGGCAGCAGCACCGCGAAGCCGGTCCCGGCGAGCGCCCAGGCCTGCCGCCGGTCCGGGGTGTCGCAGCGCGGCAGGTCCCGCCAGAACCGGCGGACCAGCAGGAGCAGCACCAGCAGCGCGAGCGGCAGCGCCGCCGTCAGGGTGTGCCCGTACGGTCCCTCGGTGGCGCGCTGCCAGGTCATCGGCGGCATCCACGAGGTCAGCCGGTTGGGCAGCGCCGCGAGCGCGCCGGCCGGCGCCACGTCGGAGCCGGAGTAGCAGCCGCCGGCCGCGCACTTCACCGCGATGATCGCCCGGACCGGCACCGCCACCGGCAGGAACCCGGCCCAGAGCAGGCCGGCGAACCGGGCCCCGGCGCCGAGCGCGGCCTCCCGCCGGGACAGGCCGAGCAGCCAGGCCCGGATCGGCACGACCAGGGTGGCCAGCGGTACCGCCAGGCAGGCCATCTCGTTGAAGGCGGCCAGCACCGCGCCGAGCAGCACGGCGATCACGCCGAGCCGGACACCGAGCCGGATCCGGCCGACCGTCCGGGCGGCGGCCGCGCCGACCAGCAGCACCAGCGCGGCGGTGACGAAGTACAGGCCGCCGAAGAGCACCGTGGTGCTGGTCCGGCCGGCCGCCACGAAACTCCCGCCGACAGCGAACGGCAGCACCGCCGCGATCAGCGAGGGCGGCCCGGCGAACGGGCGGCCCCGGCTCACCACGCACTCGGCGAGGACCACGGCGGCCAGGGTCAGCACCGTCGCGGCGGCGAACGAGACCAGCCGCAGCGAGACGTTGGCGGGCAGCCCGAACAGCTCGGTGAGCCCGAACGTGACGGCGTCCAGCAGCCACTCCACCATCCGGCCGAGCGGGCGGAAGTTGCCCAGCTCCAGGTACTGCGGGACGGACCGGACCGCGGCACCGGCCAGCTCCCACGGGCGGACCAGGTAGCGGGCGCCGTTCGCGTAGACGTTGAACCGGTGGTCGGCGCCGGGCTGCAGGGCGACCAGCGGGGACAGCACGATCAGCGGGACCAGCACGCAGCGCAGCACGATGCCGCGCCAGACCGGCCGCCAGGGCCGGGGTGGCGCCGGCTCCGCGACGGGCCGCCGCCCGGCGCCGGTGTCCGGCCGTGCGGTGGCGTTCCGAGCCTCGGCAGTCACACCAAGGGCAACGACCCCGCCGGTGCCGGGTTGCGACGCACCCGGCGGACGCACCGACCGGCCGACACCCGATCGCGGTGCGGCGCGTTAGAGGGCGATGAGCCTGTCGCCGAAGTTCCGTTCCGATCTCGAGGGCCTGCGCGCGGTCGCGGTCCTCCTGGTCGTGCTGGGCCATGCCGGGGTGCCGTTCGCCGCGGGCGGCTACGTGGGCGTGGACGTCTTCTTCGTGATCTCCGGATTCCTGATCACCTCGCTGCTGCTGCGCGAGAGGGCGGCGACCGGGCGGGTGTCGATCCGCCGGTTCTACGCCCGGCGCGCGCTACGGCTGCTCCCGGCCGCCGCGCTGGTGCTGGTCACCACGCTGCTCGCGGCCCGGCTGTGGCTGCCCGCGATCCGGCTGGGCGAGCTGTCCAAGGACGCCCTGTCGGCCGCCGGGTACGTGGCGAACCTGCGGTTCGCGCTCACCGGCACCGACTACCTGAACGCCGACGCGCCGCCGTCGCCGTTCCAGCACTTCTGGTCGCTCGCCGTGGAGGAGCAGTTCTACCTGCTCTGGCCGCTGCTGCTGATGCTGCCGCGACGCCGGCCGGTGCTGATCGGACTGGTGGCCACCTCGTTCGCGGCAGCGGTGTGGGAGACCGGGCGGTCCGCCCCGTGGGCGTACTTCGGCCCGCACACCCGGGCGTGGGAGCTGGGCGCCGGCGCGCTGATCGCGATCTTCGCCCCCGGGCTCAGGGCCACCGGGCCGACGAGTTCCGGGCGGGCCGGCGCGTGGCTCGGCGGGGCCGGGCTGGCCGCGATCCTGGGCGCGGCGCTCTGGCTGGACGGCGGCACCGCGTACCCCGGCTTCTTCGCCCTGCTCCCGGTCGCCGGCACCGCGGCCGTGCTGATCGGCGGTTGCCGGCCGCTCGCGGCCCGGCCGTTGCCGGCCGTCGGCCGGCTCTCCTACGGCTGGTACCTGTGGCACTGGCCGGTACTGCTGATCGCCCCGGCCGCGCTCGGCCGCGACCCGTCGGTTCCGCTCGGCCTGCTGCTGTCGGCCGCCGCGCTGGGCCTGGCCTGGGTCACCTACCACCTGGTGGAGAACCCGCTGCGGCAGCACCCGCGGCTGCGGGTGATGCCGGTCCGGGCGCTCGGCCTGGGCGCCGCGCTGTCCGGGGTGGTGGCCGCCACCGCCGTCACCATCGCGCTGCTGCCGCATCCGGTGCCGGCCGGCGCGGCGATCCGCGACCTGCGGGTGGCGGCCGCGCGTGCCACCGACCCGTACGCGGTGATCACCCACGCCGTCCGCGCCGGCCGCCGGACCCGGGAGCTGCCCGGCAACCTGGCGCCGACGCTGACCACGGTGAACGCGGACAAGGCCCGGGTGTGGGCGGACGGCTGTCACGTCGAGGCACCGGTCACGGTGGCGCCGGACGGCTGCGTCTACGGCGACCCGGGCGCGGCGACGACGGTGGCGCTGTACGGCGACTCGCACGCCGCCCAGTGGTTCCCCGCCCTGGAGCGCCTCGCGAGGCAGCACCACTGGCGGCTGGTCTCGCTGAGCAAGTCCTCCTGCTCGGCGGCCGACCTGCGGCTCTGGCACGACGGGCTGAAGCGCGAGTACACCGAGTGCGCCGCGTTCCACGCCTCGGCGGTGGCCCGGATCAGGGCGTTGCGGCCCGCGCTCGTGGTGATCGGGTCGAGTTTCAACTATCGGCCGGTGGACACCCGTACCGAAGAGACCGCCCAATGGCGAGCGGCCTGGCAGCGCACCGCGGCCTCGCTCGGGGGAAGGGTCGCGCTGATCCTCGACACGCCCTACTTCGCGGAGCGGATCCCGGTCTGCGTGGCCCGGCAGGCTCGCCTGAAGCGCGTCAACCGGTGCGGGAAGAGCGCCTCGGTCGCCCTGCGCGGGCCACTGCAGAGAGCCGCTGTCACCAGCCTGACCGGCGTCACCGTGATCAACCCGGTCCCGTGGCTGTGCACCGACTTCTGCCCGCCGATCATCGGCAACGTGCTGGCCTACCGGGACTCCAACCACCTGACCACGACATACGCCCAGACGGTGGCCCCGCTGCTGGACGCGGCGCTACCGAGGATCGAGTAGGTCGGCGAGGACCGGCGGATGCCGCCGGTCCACCACCACGGTCCGCTCGGTGGCGTGGTCGCGGCACAGCTGGGCCAGCCGCTCGGCGAGCAGGTCGTCCCACGCCCGGTCCGGCCGGTGCCGCTCCCAGGTGGCCCGGTCCGGCAGGTACTCCAGCAGCACCCCGAGCTTGCGCAGCAGCGAGAACGCCGGATCGTCGGTGAGCACCACCGGCCGGTGGTCCGGCGTCACCAGCAGCCGCTGGTTGACGGTCACCAGGAAGTCGCGCAGCCCATCGTGGTCCAGGCCGATCGCGACGTACAGGTGGGCGGGCCGCCGTTTCCCGGCCGGCTGCCGGGTGACCTGCTCCGGTACGACGGTCGTACCGCCCGAGCCGGGCCGCAGCCGCCGGAGCAGGCCCCGGAGCAGCCGGGGCGAGGTGTGCCACGGGTCCTTGACGAACGACACCAGCGCCCGCCCGAGCCGGTACGAGCCGCTGCTGCGCAACCGCCGGCTCTTCTCCCGTTCCCGGTCGCGCTGCTCGGTGAGCCGCTCGCAGCGGGCCCGCCAGGAGTCCCGCTCCAGCTCCACCGAGCGCATCCGCCCGGTCAGCGCGGCCAGCTCCCACTGCAACTTCTCGAATTCCGGCTTAACTACCGATAAGTCGGACATGTTCACGCTCCGCTTCGTACGTTCTCGGCCGCCAGCCCCGCCAGCCAGCGCGCCGCCGCTTCCGCCCCGTTGCCGAACCCGACCTCCGCGCAGCGCCGGGCGAGCTGGGCGCGCACCTCCGGCCGGACCGCCTCGGCCAGCACCCGGTCCAGCTCGTCGCTCTCCGGGTCCTCGACGCACAGGGCCGCGCCGGTCGCCGCGGCGAACCGGGCCCGGGCCACCTGGTCGTCCAGCGAGGTCTGCCGGTTCGGCACGAACACCGTGGGCACCCGGAAGGCGAGCAGCTCGTGGAAGGAGTTGTATCCGGACGCGGCGACCACCAGGTCGACGCCGCGCAGATATCGGCTGATCGGGTACACCTTGACCACCCGGGCACCGGGCACCGGCGGCATCGGCTCGGTCGCGATCATCGACTCGGCGAGCAGCACCTGGAAGCCGGCCTCGCGCAGGTACTTCGCGATCCGGCCGACCGGTGAGGCGATGTCGTTGATGTTGCCGGCACCGAGCTGCAGCAGCGCCGCCGGCCGGCCCTCCTCGACGCCCAGCACGGCCCGCGCCTCGTCCGCCCCGACCAGGTCGGACCGGTCCAGCAGCATGATCGGGTCGACCGGGTGCACGCCGGTCCGGTCGGCGACGGTCGGGCCCTCGTCGGCCGGCGCGGCGAACTCGCCGGGCTCCAGGATGCCGTCGAACGCGTCCCGCCTCGCGATCCACTCGGTGCCGGTCGCCCGGCGCCACATCGGGCGGCGCACCCAGACCCAGGTGACGTCCGGGCGGGCCGCGGCGGCCGCGACGATGCCCTCGTGCGGGACGCTGTCCACCGCGACCACGGCCGGGCGGTGCAGGTCGACCAGGTGCTCGAGGCGGGACCGCAGGAAGCCGGCCCAGCGCTGCTTGGGCAGGCCGAGCACGGCCCGGGACGGCAGGTACTCGGTGAGGAAGCCCTCCCGGTGGGCCACCGACGCCCCGTACGACTGGGTGGCGATCACCGCGGGATGGCTCTCCGGCAGCCGCCGGCCGATGGCCATCAGCCGGGACAGGTGACCCAGGCCGGCGCCGTTGTCGCTGAGCATCAGCACCGGGCGGGGCCGGGGCGCGGCCGCGCGGCGGACCCGCGCCGGGGCGCGGTGCGCCGCCGGCCTGGCCCCGGCACCACGGGCGGCCAGGCGGGCCAGGTGGGACGGGACGCCGTACCGGGTCTCGACGAACTCCCGGGCCTTCGCGGCCACCGCGCGGTACCGCTCCGGGTCCGCCCAGAGGGCGCGGACCAGCGGCTCCACCCCGGCCGGGGTGGTGTAGAGGGCGGCGTCGCCGAAGATCGGGCGGAAGTGCTCGCCGATGATCGCCGGCACCCCGGCGGCCATCGCCTCCAGGATGGTCCGGCCGAACGCCTCGACCAGGTCCGGGTCGTGGAAGTACACGAAGAAGTCGATGGAGCGCAGAAAGTCCACGGGTTGTTCGCCGCCGAACGGGATGACCTCCCAGTTCGCCGGTTGCCGGCCGAGCAGCCGGGTGGCGATCTCGCCGCCGCCGAGCACGCGTACCCTCAGGTCTGGTTTGTCGGGGTAGGCCTGGAGCAGCTGCTCGGCGGTGCGGGGCCACTTCACCGCGTCGGCGCGCCCGTGCCTGCCGATGACCGGCAGATCACCTGTCACCCGGTGGTCCGCCGCCCATTCGGACCCGTCGATGATCTCGTGCCAGTCCTCCCGGCCCAGGCCGGTCAGCTGACCACGGATCTGCGGGCTGATCGGCGCCCACTCGATGTCCGGGCCGAAGTACAGCTCCACCCGGTCCCGGACCTCGGCGAAATCGTAGTAGCGGCGCGGATCGGCGGCGTCGCCCGGCGCCTGGTTGAGGACCATCACGGTGTGCTCGGCGTGCACCCGCGGCACCACCGCCAGGTCGGCGGTGAAGATCCGGGGCTGCCGGATCACCAGCAGCCGGGCGTTGACGACGGCGTCCGGGGTGGCCAGCTCGGCCAGCCGGTCCCGGAGCAGCTCGGCGATCCGCGGGCTGAACGGCAGGCCGTCCCGGTTGTGCGGGGACGGCACGTGCACCAGGATCGTGCGCAACCCAGCCTCGGCCTGGGCCCGCACCTCGGCCGCGATGGCCGCCGAGTTGCCGCCCGGGTACCGGAAGTCCGAGAGGATCGCCACGTCATGGACGGTCGCGGTCATGATCGTGTACTCCGTTGCTCGACGACCGGGTTCTCCGCCGGGCACAACGACCCGCGAGGCGATCACGTCACGCCGGTGCGGGGCGGGGCGTTGGGCAGACCATGCGTACGCACATCACCCCGGCCTCCTACGGATCCGCCCTGCTCGAACGGCATCTGCGGGTCCTGCGCAGAACCGGGCCCGACGGGCCCGCGACGGCCGCCATCCAGGCACGGTCCGCCGACGCCAGGGTGCTTGTCGCGTACGCCGCCGGCGTCACCGATCTGGACGGCCTGCTCACCGCGGTCCGCGCCGGCCGCCCGGTGCTCGCCGAGCTGGACCCGTGGGCGGTCGGCGAGCTGGCCCGCACGATCGCGGTACAGGACCTGGACCCGGAGGACCGCGCCGACGGCCTGGCGCTGCTCGACGGCCTGCTCCGGGCGCACGGGCCGGCCGCGATCGCCCCGGAGCACCAGGGGCTGCACGCGCAGCTGGCGTTCCCGGTGGGCCGGGCCGCCGACCTGCTCGGCCGGTACCCGAAGATCCCGAAGCCGATCCGGCAGGCGCTCGCCGTCGACCTGGCCGAGCCGGACGAGTGGCTCGCCCGGTTCAACGCGCTACTGCCGGCGCCCGGGCTGCGCCTCGCCGACGGGACCGGCCCGCGGTTCGACCGGATCCAGCCGGGCGAGGTCACGAAGGTCGGCGACCCGCACCGGATCACGACCATCGTCACCACGTACCGGCCCGGGCCGGCGCTGCTGGTGACGATCCGGTCGCTGCTCGCGCAGAGCTGGACCAACCAGGAGATCCTGGTCGTCGACGACGGCTCCGGGCCGGCCCCGGTGCTGGACGGGCTGGCCGCCCTGGATCCGCGGATCCGCGTCCTGCGGCTGCCGGTGAACGGCGGCACCTACCTGGCCCGCAACGCCGGGCTGGACGCGGCCACCGGCGACTTCGTGACCTTCCAGGACTCCGACGACTGGTCGCACCCGCTGCGGCTGGAACGCCAGGTGGCGCCGCTGCTCGCCGATCCGGCGACGGTCGCGACCACCTCGGCCGGGATGCGGGTCACCGGCGACCTGGTGGTGACCCGGCCGGGCCATCCGCACCACCGCTCGTACAACCTGTCGTCGCTGATGCTGCGCCGGCCACTCGCCCTGGCGCGGCTCGGCTACCTGGACACCGTCCGCAAGGGAGCCGACGCGGAATACGTGGAGCGGGCCCGCGCCGTGTTCGGCCGTCCGGCGGTACCGCACCTGGGCGGCCAGACGCTGGCCCTGATCCGGCTCTCCGGCACGTCACTGTCCAGTGCGGACATGGCGGCGGGGTGGATGCACCCGGCCCGGCACGCCTACCTCTCCGCGTTCCAGGCCTGGCACACCCGGGTGGCCGCCGGCCGCGAACCGGCCGTCCGGCCCCGCCGGCCGCGTCGGCGGGCGTTCGCCGCCCCGCACCGCCTCACCGGCATCGGCCCGGCCGAGACCGCGACCTTCGACCTGATCCTGGCCGCCGACTTCACCGTGCCGGAGAACGCGACAGCCCTGAAATCCCTGCTCACACCGGCCCACCCGGTGACGATGGCGCTCCTGCACCTGCCGGTCATCGGCGCCGCCACCCGCAACCTCGATCCGGACGTCCAGCGCCTGATCAACATCGGGGCGGTACCCCAGCTCCAGCTCGCCGACCCCGCCCACGCGGAACTCGTGCTGGTCCGGGGCCCCGCACCGCTCGCGTTCGCGCCCAGCCTGCCCAGCGCCATCCGCGCCCGCCGGGTGGTGATCGAGGAGGAACCCGGCTGGTCCCCGGCCACCGAAGCGTGCGCGGCAGCGGCCCGCCGGCTGTTCGGCACCGCGCCGACGCTGCTGCCGCTGCCCTCCACCGTGGACGGCCGGCGCTGGCGGACCACGCGCCGGGAGCCGGCCGCCGACCGGCCGATCCTCGGCCGCTACCTGGACCTCGACCGCACCCCCTGGCGGTCCCTGCGCCAGTCGCTGCGCGATTCCGCCGACTTCGACGTACGCCTGCTCGACCGCGCCGCCGAGCCCACCCCGCGCCCCCCGCTGAACTGGCTGATCTACCGGTCCACCGACGTCACGCCCCGCTCGTTCCTGCACCAGCTCGACTTCTACCTGGGCTTCACCGACCCGCCCGGCGATCTGCTGGCCCCCCTGGCCGCCGGTTGCGTGCTGCTCCTGCCCCCGGACCGCGAACCGGAATACGGCCCCGCCGCCGTCTACTGCACCGCCGCCGACCTGCCCCGGACCCTGCGGCGCTTGCATCGCGACCCGAAGCGCTACGCCGCCCAGTCGGCGCGCTCGACGGCCTTCGCCCGCCGGCACCACCCCGGCCGGTACGCCGAGGCCGTCCGCGCCCTCCTCGACCCGCCCGCGGTCCCCTGTCCACGCCCCCAGCCCGACCCCACCTGACCCGCCGCCGCACTCCCGGCTGGCCGTGACGGTGCTGTGCGGGCTCCTGACACCACCGTGACGGCCAGCCGCCACACCCGGCTGGGCGTGACGGTCCCCTCCCAGCCCGGGACACCACCGTGACGGCCAGCTGCCACACCCGGCTGGGCGTGACGGTCCCTTGCGAGCCCGGGACACCACCATGACGCCCAGCCGCCACACCCGGCTGGGCGTGACGGTCCCTTGCGAGCCCGGGACACCACCATGACGGCCAGCTGCCACACCCGGCTGGGCGTGACGGTCCCTTGCGAGCCCGGGACACCACCATGACGACCAGCCGCCACACCCGGCTGGCCGTGACGGTGCTCGAGACAGGACCGTGAGGGCCAGCCCGTGACTTCCGGGCGGGGCGGGAGCTGGGGCCGTACCGGAAACGGGTGAGCAGGACCCGGAGCGGACCTCGCGCGGACCGGGCGACCGTGAGCGGGCGGCGGGCCCGGCAACCGAACAGCGACGCATCGACACCCGCACGGCGATCATGCCGGGCGGGCGGACGGCCGAAGGGAACGGTGAGCCTGGCGATGACCCAGGCGCCGCTTACCGAAAGGGTCCGCTTTGCGCTCGCTGTTCCGTCGCCTCGCCGTTGCCGCCGCTCTCGCCCCTGCCGCCGCCTTCGGTGTGGCGCTCGTCGCGACCCCGGCCGACGCCGCGCCGGTCTCCGAGGCCACGCTGCAGGCCGACATCGTGCGGCTGACCAACGTGCAGCGTGCCGCCCACGGCTGTGGCGCGCTCCAGCTCGACGCGCGGCTGACGACCGCCGCCCGGGGGCACAGCGCCTACATGGCGCAGTCCGGGGCGTTCAGCCACACCGGCAAGGGTGGGTCGAACTTCGTCGCCCGGGAGAAGGCGGCGGGTTACGCGAAGCCGTCAGCGGAGAACATCGCGTGGGGTTACCGCACCGGCAAGGACGTGGTGACCGCCTGGATGAAGAGCCCGGGGCACCGCGCCAACATCCTGAACTGCAAGTCCAAGACGGTCGGCGTGGGCGCGGTCTACAGCAAGGGCGGCGCCCCCTACTTCACCCAGGACTTCGGCTACTGAATCTATGGCCTCGCTTCGCTCGGCGGGCATTTCGCCCCTTTGAGTCGTTGTCGAGGGCACGGAAATGACCGACGCTTCGCTAGCGTTTTTCCGCACCCTCGACAACGACGGGCGAAATGCGTGCTGGGCGCGGTATTGGAGACGGCCCGCTTGAAGCGGGCTTCAGATGAGCGCCCCCGCCGATCCCCCTGCGGCGGGGGCGTTCGCTGTGCTCGCGGTGTGCCGCGTGTACGCCAGCACGGCGTGCCGTCCGAGCAGCTCGCCCTCGCGGCTGAGCCCGTCGTCGGCCGCCAGCCATCGCTCGATGGCCGCCTGTTCGTCGCGGCGGTTCGCGTCGTCGAAGACGATGGTGGCGCGGTCCGCGAGGCGCGGGCCGATCACCGGCAGCGCCGGGTATCGGCTGTCCGGCCCGACCGCCGCGGGCGGCCCGTCGACCAGCAGGAAGTCGACACCCTCCAGGTCTTCCAGGGCTGCCGGGTCGTACCAAGAGAAGGTGCGGTCGCCGAGCGGCACGTCGGCCAGCGGGGCGTCGCGCACCTCGGCCACCCCGGTCAGCCCGTGCGCGGCGAGGGCGGCACGGGTCCGGTTCGCGTACTCCGGCTCGTGGTCGAGCGAGATCAGCCGGCCGCCGGTCTGCTCGAGGACGTAGCCGAGCCAGATCGTCGAGGTGCCGCTACCCAGCTCCAGCACCAGCCTCGGCCGCCGGGACCGGACCAGGAAGAGCAACTCCAGCAGGTCTGTCGGGTTCAGCGCGTAGTCACCCGAGGACGGCATCGGGGCGCGTGGCGTGAACCCCTGGAAGAGCTGGACGGTGGCTTCCACCTCGCGGGGCACGGTCTGCTGTACGCCGCGCAGGCCACGGTCGGCGATCCGCTGCACCCGGGCGATCGCCTCGGTCAGCTCGCGGTGCCGGTCGTCGGCGGCGAGCCGCTGGCGTTCCACGGCGGACACCACCCGGCGCTGGGTGGCGTCCAGCACCACCCGCAGCTCGCGGATCTCCCGGCGGTCGCCGCGGAGCGCGAGCAGCCGCCGGTTGAGCTGCAGCACGCCGGCCAGGACCAGAGCGAGCAGCAGGGCCAGCAGGCTGACCGCGACCCGTGCCGAGTCGAGCACGGCGGCGGTCGCCACGCCGGCCATCAGCAGCGCGGTGAGCCCGGCGGCGGCGACCGTCCGCGGGCCGAGCGCGCGGGCCCGGCCGGCCACGGTGCGAAGCCTTGCCCGGCCGGCCAGTGTGCGAAGCCTCATGAACTGCCACCTCCGGTACCTGCGGTGGCCGCGGGGGCGACCACACCAAGCCCTAACGGCGCAAGCTATTCGGCGTTACGCGCGATCGCGGCCACCCGATCCACGAACGGATCCGGGTGGTGGTCCTGCCGGATCCGCCGCCGGTCCTGCCGGCGCCGCTCCGCCACTAGCCGGGGCTCCGCCTGGTATCGCCGCAGCACGTCGACCGAGCCGGGCGGCACCGTGATGCATCCGGTGACCGCCGCGTCCAGGGCCGCCCGTTCCGAGGGCCCGGTCCGCAGCGCGAAGTCGAGCTGGCCGTAGAACTCCAGCGGATCCACCTCGGCGGCCCGGTAGACCAGCCGGCCCGCCGGTTGCCGGGGCAGCCGCAGCCCGTCGGCCGCCCGGATCCGCACATCGAAACCGGTCAGACCCTCGAGCGCGGCGAGTTCCCGTGGGTCGTTCACCTCGGCACCGATCACCGCGTTCCGCGAGATCGGCGCGCGCCGGGCCGGCACGGGCAAGGCCACAGTGGGCAGATCAAAGGCAGTCAGCGGCAGGTCGCTGAGGGCGGCCCGGACAGCCGGCGACTGCGGGCACCAGAGTGCCGGCACCCGGAACATCCGCTCGGCCGCGGCACCGCACGGCCGCAGCGCGCCGCGTGGCATCTCATCGACCAGGATCATGACGGTACGCGGACGGAGCCCGGTCCCTCCGGCGGGCGGGTGCCGCACCACCTCGGCCTGCCGGATCAGCAACAACCCGCAGTCGACCCGATCGGGGAGGGTCACCGCGCCGAGCCGGCCGGCGTTCACCAGTCGCTGCACCGCCGGGTGCACCGGGAGCCGTCGCACCACCGGCCGCCGCCAGTCCTCCAGATGCAGGATCGCCACCCGTAGCCCCCGGCCGAGCAGCGCCTCGATCTCGGCCAGCCCGGATCGCTGGGACTCCCCCGCGAACCGCCAGTCGGCCGCGACGACCACGTCGTACGCCGCAGTCGTCTCCCGATCGGAAGCGGACCGCAGCAGGTGAGCGGGGGCGGGGAAGGGCCGGTCCGCGCCGTCCCGCGGCCGGAAGGCCGGCGCGCCGGCCGCGATCCGGGCGTGCCAGGTCAGGTAGGCGGACCGGTACGCGGCGCGGGCCGGGTGCAGCCAGTACGGGAGGATCTCGGCGCGGGACAGCGATCCGGTGGAGAGCCGGATCAGCGCCAGGTGCACGGGCAGGTGGCGCACCGCCCGCTCGCCGAAGGCCGCGGTGATCCGGTCGATGTACTCGGAGTCGCCGCCCTTGCGGACCACGTCGAAGTAGCCGGCCCGGCGCAGGACCGCCGCCTTGCGGATGAGCAGCGCGGACGGGTTCAGCTTGCCGCCGCGCCGGCCCAGCCGGGTCAGCGTCAGGTCCTCGGTGACCCGGCGTCCGTCCGACGTGGAGGCCACCAGTCCCGGGTCGTCCAGCAGCGGCGTCACCTGCAGTTCCAGGCGGCGCGGGTGGGACCAGTCGTCGGAGTCCTGAAAGGTCACGAAGTCGCCGGCGGCGGCGTCCAGGCCGGCGTTGCGGGCCACGTAGGTGCCGCCGTTCACCGGCTGCCGCAGCAGCCGGACCCGCGGGTCCAGGGCCACCGCCCGGGCCAGGACGGCGTCGAACTCCGGCGGCGACGCGTCGTCCACGACCAGCACCTCCAGGTTCCGCCAGGACTGCCGCAGGATCGAGCGGACCGCGGTGAGCAGCCCCTCGCCGGGCCGGTGGGCGGTCACCACCACTGTGATCAGTTCCGGTCGCTCCACCGGGGTCGGGTCGTCGGTGCACAACCTGTCGAAGGGCGGCAGGTGCGCGCTGCCGGCCAGCCGGAGCGCCGGCCCCGGCAGCCCGGCGCCGAACCGCCGCAGCCAGGGCCGCAGCGGGCGGCCCGGCTCGCGGAACGGGTTGGCCAGATCGGTGGCGATCTCGTGGCGCACCTGCCGGTCCACCGCGATCCGCGGCGAACGGGCCAGTTGGGCGTAGACGTTGCGCTGCCGGGCCGGGACCCGCCGGGCGCCGAGCATCTCGAACAGGGCCAGCGCGTCGGCGCGGTCGCTGGGCAACACGTCCTGCAACGCCATGACCTGGGCCAGGACCGCCACCAGATCTGGCCTCGCCAGAGCGGGCCGCCGGCCGGTCCGGGCCGCGTGCAGCAGGCCGGCCAGGTCGCCGGACGCCAGTTCCTCCCGCACGCCTATCGCACGGTTGCGTACCGCGGCGGCGACCAGCGCCGCCGGATTCTCCTCGCCGATCATCGGTGTTTCAACGCGGCTGCCCGCCGGGAGTTACACGGCGGCGAGCACCGCGTCACGCACCCGATCCCGCTCGGCCGCGTCGGCCCACGCCCCGACCAGGTAGAACGCGTCGACCACGTCACCGCCGAGGGTGGAGATCCGGGCCGCCCGGATCTCCGCGCCGGCCTCGTCGAGCGCGTGCGTCACCCGGTAGAGCAGGCCCGGCGAGTCCGCCGCGCGCAGTTCCAGGACCACCGCGTCGGTCGCCGCGGCCCGCTGCCAGATCACCTTGGGCGAGGCGGTGCCGCCGCGCGCGCTCATCGCGCGGGCGCGGACCCGCTGGGTCACCGAGACGTCGCCGGCCGCGACGCGGCGCAGGTCCGCGGTGAGGGCCACCGGATCGTACGGCGTCCCGTACCGCGGCGACGTGTAGAACTCGACGATCGCCCGCCCGTCCACCGTCGTGGTGTTCGCCGCGACCACGTCCAGCCGGTGCATGGCCAGGCAGGCGGCCACCCCGGCGAGCAGTCCCCGGCGGTCGGCGGCGGCCACCGAGACCTGATCGCCGTCCAGGTGCACCACCGGCAGGGTGCCGCTGAGCAGTTCCGGGTCCGGTTCCGGTGGCTCGGGCAGCGCGCCGGTGTCGAGCAGCGTGTGCACCCGGCGGACCAGCTCGGCCATCAGCCGGCCCTTCCAGTCCGACCAGGCGGCCGGACCGGTGGCGTGCGAGTCGGCCCGGGCCAGGGCGTGCAGCAGGTCCAGCGTGGCCGGGTCGCCGACCTGCTCGGCCACCGTCGAGATGGTCACCGGGTCGTCCAGGTCACGCCGGGTGGCGATGTCCGGCAGCAGCAGGTGCAGCCGGACCATCTTCTCGACGGTGGCCACGTCGCCCGGGGGCAAGCCGATCCGGGTGGCGATGTCGGCGGCGATCGGGGCGCCGACCAGGCTGTGGTCGCCGGGCAGCCCCTTGCCCACGTCGTGCAGGAACGCGCCGATCAGCAGCAGGTCGGGGCGGTCCACCTCACGGGCGTACTTGGTGGCCTCGTAGGCGGCCTGGACCAGGTGCCGGTCCAGGGTGAACCGGTGGATCGGGTGGTGCTGCGGGAGGCTGCGCATCCGGGCCCACTCGGGCAGCCAGGCGTCGATCAGGCCGTACCTGTCGCAGGTCTCCCAGGCCGGCAGCAGGCCGGGGCCGGCGCCGAGCAGCGAGACCAGCGCGGCCCGGGCGGCGGCCGGCCACGGGTGCGGCAGCGGCGGGCAGAACGCGGCGAGCCACTCGCAGGTGGCCCTGGCGATCGGGAGTTGCACGGTGGCGGCCGCGGCGGCCACCCGCAGGGAGAGGCTGGGGTCCGGGACCGGGCCGATCGCGGTGCGGGCCAGGACCAGCTCGCCGTCCTGCTCGACCACGTCCCGGGCGACCGGGCGGCGGGGCGGCACGGCCGGGGCGCCGGGGCGGCGGCGGGTGCCGCGGAGCCGGTCGACGGCCCGCCAGGCGTCGTCGACGGCGTGCGCGACGGTCCGCGCGTCGCCGGAGACGCGGCGCAGCAGGGTGTCCGGGTCCTCGGCCGCCAGCAGGCCGGCGACAGCGGCGCGCTCCTGGGCGACCAGCCGGTCGACCCGGCGGCCGACAGCGAGGTGCAGGGCGTCCCGGGTGTCCAGCAGCCGCAGGGTGGCGGCGCGCACCGCGGGGCGCATGGTGTCGGCGATCCCGGCGCGGCCGATGCCGCGCAGCAGGGTGAGGTCGCGCAGCCCGCCGGCCGCCTCCTTGAGGTCGCCCTCGAGCAGGAAGGCCAGCTCGCCGTGGCTGGCCCAGCGGGTCTCGGTGAGTTCCTTGAGCTGCGGCATCAGCCGGACCGCGGTGCGCCGCCACTGGTCGGCGGCGGCCGCGACGAGGTCGGCGGAGAGCGCGGCGTCGCCGGCCACGTGCCGGGCGTCGAGCAGGCCGAGGGAGACCTTCACGTCGTCGTGGGCGACCGAGAGCGCCTCGGGCAGGGTGCGCACCGAGTGGTCCAGGCCGAGCCGGGCGTCCCAGATCGGGTACCAGAGCGCCGCGGCGATCCGGTCGATCCCGGCCGTCCCGTTGTGCAACAGCACCAGGTCCAGATCGCTGTACGGCGCGCAGTCCCGCCGGCCCAGCCCGCCCACCGCGAGCAGGCTGACGCCGGGCAGGTGGCTCGGGAAGAGCTCGCCGAGCCAGACGTCGAGTGCCGCGGCGCGCTTCTCGCGTGCCGCGGCCCCGATGTGTTCCCTCAGCTTGTCGAGCGAGTCGCCGGCTGCCGGGCGGGCCGGCGGGGCCGGCGGCTCACTCAACGGGTTCGTCATCGTCGTTACAGGGCGTCGAGGCCGCGCTCGCCGGTGCGGACCCGGATGACGTCGTCGACCGTCGTCACCCAGACCTTCCCGTCACCGATCTTGCCGGTCCGCGAGGCCGTCACCACGGCATCGACGATCTTCTCGACGTCGAGTTCGTCCGTGATCACCTCGACCTTGATCTTCGGGAGGAACTCGACGGTGTACTCGGCGCCCCGGTACACCTCGGTGTGCCCCTTCTGCCGGCCGTAACCCTGTACCTCGCTCACGGTCAGCCCGGCGACGCCCAGGGCGTGCAGAGCCTCCTTCACCGCGTCGAGCTGGTACGGCTTGATGACCGCGGTCACCAGCTTCATGCTCAGTCCTTCCACTTCAGCAGCCATGGGGAAGATTAACCGGCGACCTTCTGGCTGGTGTCAGCCTTGCCGTCAGCGTCGATCGGGGCGCTCGGCTTGAGGCCCGCCATCGCGAAGGCGCCGCCGCCACCGGAGCCGGCCGCCGGGGTGTTCTCGTACGCGGTCTCGCCGTGGTCGGCGATGTCGATGCCGCCGATCTCGGCCTCCGGGTTGACCCGCAGCAGCTTGACCGACTTGAGGATCAGGGCGAGCACCGCGGCGATCACGAAGGAGTAGACGGTGACCGAGAGGCTGCCGGCGAACTGCCGGCCGAGCTGGGTCAGGCCGCCGCCGTAGAACAGGCCGTTGCTGGCGTTCAGGATCTTCCCGTCGGTGATGCCGGAGTTCACCGCGTCGGTGGCGAACAGGCCGATGCTCAGCGAGCCGATCCACCCGCCGACGAAGTGCACGCCGACCACGTCGAGCGAGTCGTCGTAGCCCAGCTTGTACTTCAGGCCGACGGCCAGGGCGCAGACCGCACCGGCGACCAGGCCGAGGATCGCGGCCGGCAGCGGGGCGATGAAGCCACAGGCCGGGGTGATCGCGACCAGACCGGCGACCGCGCCGGAGGAGGCACCGACCAGCGTCGGCTTGCCGTCCCGCAGCCACTCCACGATGACCCAGCCGACGAGCGCGGCGGCCGTGGCGACCTGGGTGTTGACGAAGGCGAAGACGGTGGTGCCGTCGACGGTCAGCTCGGAGCCGGCGTTGAAGCCGAACCAGCCGAACCAGAGCAGGCCGGCGCCGAGGGCGACGAACGGCACGTTGTGCGGCCGCATGTTCTCCTTCGGCCAGCCCACCCGCTTGCCGAGGACCAGGGCGAGCGCCAGGGCCGCGGCGCCGGCGTTGATGTGCACGGCGGTACCACCGGCGAAGTCCAGCGCGCGGATCTTGGCGCCGATGAAGCCGCCGCCCCAGACCCAGTGCGCGACCGGGACGTAGACGATGGTGAACCAGGCGATGGCGAACAGCACCCAGCCGCCGAACTTCATCCGGTCCGAGACCGAGCCGCTGATCAGGGCCACCGTGATGATCGCGAACATCATCTGGAAGACCAGGAAGGCGTACGTCGGGATGCCGGTGTTGGCCCCGAAGAACAGCCACTCCTCAGTGATCTTGCCGACCGGCGTACCGAGGTAGTCGAAGTTGCCGAGAATGTTGTTCAGGCCGGCGCTGCCGTTGACGCCGAACGCCAGGGTGAAGCCGTAGATGATCCACAGAACGCTGACGAGCCCGATGCACGAGAAGCTCATCATCATCATGTTCAGAACGCCCTTGGACCGGTTGAGGCCACCGTAGAACAGCGCCAGACCGGGTGTCATGAGCAAAACGAGCGCAGACGACAGGAGCAACCAGGCGGTATTGCCGGTGTTGATCTCCACGCTGCCTCCTCTCGGATTAGGTGTCCTCACACCCGACCGAGAGGGCGGCAATGCCGTGTCGGCCGGTTCGACGCAGAGGTTTCCGGCTGGCTGTTTCGGCTACGGTCTACGCGCGATTTCCGGCGCGTCACGGGTTGTTTCCGACGTGTGAAGAAACTCTCACAGTCGATGTCTCAGCGGAGGGCGTACTCCAGGGTGTGCCGCTCGTAGTCGAGCAGCCGCAAGTCACGCATCGGCCGGCGTAGATGACCCTTGTGCACGATCCGGACGAAGGCCGGGTCGCCGGCCGCCGCCATCCGCCGGATCCCCTCCACGTGATCCACGATCCGTTTGCGGATCGTGCGCACCAGCCGGTGCCGGTCCCGCGGGATCAGCCCGTAGGCGTCGGCGAACAGCCGCAGCCGCCGCGGCCGGTTCGGCCGCTTCCAGCCCAGGGTGTAGGAGTCCCGGTCGCTGAAGAGCGGCACCCAGGTCCACGCGGCGTACGCCACGTCGTAGATCCGCGAGCCGGGCGAGGCCAGGTCGAAGTCGATCAGCGCGAGGGTGCCGTCCGGCCGCCAGACCACGTTGTGCGGGGCGGCGTCGTGGTGGCAGATCACCTCGGTGTCCGGCGGCGGCGGGCCGAACGAGCGCCAGACGGCGCCCGGCGGCGGCACGAAACCGTACTGCGCGTCGTGGAACATCCGGAGCATGGTGGCGACGGTGACCAGCGCCTCCTCGGTCACCCAGTGCGGGGCCAGCGGGTACTCCCCGCACTCGCCGTCGAGGTAGGTGAGCACCTCGCGGCCCTTCTCGTCCATGCCCAGCGCGCTGGGCGAGCCGGTGAACCCGACCCGCTCCAGATGGTTGAGCAGCGCGTGGACGGCCGGCGTCCACGGTCCGGCGTTACGCCGGACCGTGTCGCCGATCCGGGACACCGTGCTGACGTTGCCACCGTGCAGCGGTATCTCGCGCAGCGGCTCCTGCGTCACTCACAGCCTCCCTGACCTATCCGCGAAGCTGTGCCGGCCCCGCAGCGGAAAACCCATGCAAAATCGTTGAATGGAGCCTACGCGGTCTCCCCCAGCAGAGCCTCGACGAAGGCCACCGGCTCGAACGGCGCCAGGTCGTCCGGGCCCTCCCCGAGCCCCACCAACTTGACCGGGATGCCCAGCTTGCGCTGCACCGCGATGACGATCCCGCCCTTCGCGGTGCCGTCCAGCTTGGTGAGCACCACACCCGTGACATCCACCACCTCGGTGAACACCCGGGCCTGCTCGAGTCCGTTCTGTCCGGTGGTGGCGTCCAGCACCAGCAGTGTCTCGTCGACCGCTCCGTGCTTCTCCACCACCCGCTTGACCTTGCCCAGCTCGTCCATCAGGCCGACCTTGTTCTGCAGGCGGCCGGCGGTGTCCACCACGACGGTGTCCACCCCGGTGTCGATGCCGCGCTTGACCGCGTCGAACGCCACGCTCGCCGGGTCACCGCCCTCCGGTCCGCGGACGGTCTCGGCGCCGACCCGCTCGCCCCAGGTGGCCAGCTGCTCGGCGGCCGCCGCCCGGAACGTGTCGGCCGCGCCGAACAGCACGCTGCGGCCGTCCGCGATCAGCACCCGGCCGATCTTGCCGCAGGTGGTGGTCTTGCCGGCGCCGTTGACGCCGACCACCATCAGGACCGCCGGGCGGCCGTCGTGCGGGGTGGTCCGGAGACTGCGGTCCAGATCCGGCTCCAGCGCCGCGACCAGCTCCTCGGCGAGCTGCTCGCGCACCTCGGCGACGGTCCGGGTGCCGAGGATCCGGACCCGCTCCTTGAGCCGCTCGACGATCACCTGGGTGGCCTCGACGCCGACGTCCGCGGTGATCAGGCTGTCCTCGATCTCTTCCCAGTCGTCGTCCTCCAGGTGATCCCGGGAGAGGACGCTGAGCAGCCCCCGGCCGAGCGCCGACTGCGAGCGGGCCAGCCGGGCGCGCAGCCGGACCAGGCGGCCGGCGGTCGGCTCGGGCTTCTCCAGGACCTGTTGCGGCTCTTCCTCGACCACTACCGGCTCGGGCTCGACGGGAGCCTCGACCCGGTCGATGAGCGGAGGAAGCTCCTCCTGCACCGCGGGCACCTGAGGAACCGGCGGCGGCGGAAGCTCCTTGCGGCGCATCCGGGGCACGACCAGCCCGACCGCGCCCACGACCAGGACGACGAGCAGGATCACTGCGGCGACCACGTATTCCACCATGCCGAAATCCTGACAGATGAGTCGTCCGGTCGTGGCGTGGGCCACGTACTGGCGAATCCGGGCACCGATTGGGAAGGATGTGGGCACCCTCGAGAACCAGCTTGGAAGGCCGGTGCCGTGCAGTGACCGCGCAACTTCTCATCGGCCCCGTGCTACGCCGGGTGGTCGGTGATCGCGCCACCGTCTGGGTGGAGACCAGCGAGCCCGCGCGCGTCCGGATCGAGGCGGGCGGCGGGGCCGCCGGGTCCGCTGCGACGTTTTCGGCGTACGGCCACCACTACGCCCTCGTCGTGGTCAGCGGCCTGGCCCCCGACTCGGCACACGCGTACCAGGTGCTGCTGGACGACCAGCAGGTGTGGCCGCCGGCCGGTTCGCCCTATCCCCCGTCGGTGATCCGCACCCGGGCCGCCGACGACGCGGAGCAGCCGGTCTCCCTGCTGTTCGGCTCGTGCCGGCAGGCCACCCCGCAGGACACCGGCCGGCAGCTGCCCCCGGACGCGCTCGACGCGTACGCCCGGCGGCTGATGGCCGAGCCGGAGCACCGCCCGGACCTGCTGGTCCTGCTCGGCGACCAGGTGTACGCCGACGAGACCTCGCACAAGGTGCGGCGGTTCCTGCGCCGGCGCCGGGCGGCCGGGCACGAGGGCCCCGCCGACCAGGTGGTGACGTTCGAGGAGTACACGAAGCTCTACCTGGAGTCGTGGCGGGACCCGGAGGTGCGCTGGCTGTTCGCCACCGTGCCGAGCGTGATGATCTTCGACGACCACGAGCTGGTCGACGACTGGAACACCTCGGCGTCCTGGCGGGCCGACATGGCCGCGCGGTCCTGGTGGCGGGAGCGGATCTCCGGCGGGCTCGGGTCGTACTGGGTCTACCAGCACCTGGGCAACCTGAGCCCGGACGAACTGGCCGCCGACCCGCTGTTCTGCAAGGTGGCGTCCGCCGGGGACGCCACCGACCTGCTGCGTGACTTCGGTCTCCAGGTGGACGACCCGGGCTCGGCGGAGAACACCGACGTTCCCTATCAGTGGAGCTTCGCCCTCGACCTGGGCCGCACCCGCCTGGTGGTGCTGGACAACAGGTGCAACCGGGTGCTCACCCCGGGCGCCCGGGCGATGCTGCCGGCCGCCGAGTGGGACTGGTTCCTCGACCAGGCCCACGGCGCGTACGACCACCTGGTGGTGGGCTCGTCCCTGCCGTGGCTGATGCCGCCGGCCATCCACCACCTGGAGGCGTGGAACGAGGCGGCCACCGAGTCCCGCCGGCCCGGCTGGGCGGCGTTCGCGGAGAAGGTGCGGCGGGCCTTCGACCTGGAGCACTGGGCGGCGTTCGGGAAGTCGTTCACCGCGCTGGGCGAGCTGTTCCGGCGGCTGGGCGAGGGCGGGGTGGGCGCGCCCGGGCACCGGGTCGGCGCGGGCGGGGCCTACGCCGCGCCGGCCTCGATCAGCGTGCTGTCCGGGGACGTGCACCACTCGTACGTGGCCCGGGCCGACTTCGGGCACCCCGTCGCCACCCCGGTGATGCAGCTGACCTGCTCGCCGATCCACAACGAGGTGCCGCTGCCGCTGCGGCCGCTGATGCGGGGGTCCTGGCTGCCGCCGGTCGCCCGGCTGGCCCGGGCACTGGCCCGGTCGGCCGGCGTGGCAGCCCCGGCGATCCGGTGGAAACGGCTGTCCGGGCCGTACTTCGGCAACGCGGTGGGCACCCTGCGGCTGGACGGGCCCACCGCGTCCGTGGTGATCGAGGGCACCACCAGGGACGGCCGGCTGCACGAGGTGGTGGCGACGACGTACCAGCCGTGAAATGCGTGGCGGGGGACGCGCGGCTGGACCAGGATGAGCCCCGATGACTACCTGGACCGCGCCCGAGGCGCATCGCGTACCCGAACCGCAGACCGGCGACGAGCGCGCCATGTTGCGGGGCTGGCTGGATTACCACCGGCAGACCCTGCTGCTCAAGTGCGCCGGCCTGACCGCCGAGCAGCTGCGACTGGCCAGCGTCGAACCGTCGAGGCTCACCCTGCTCGGCCTGGTCCGGCACATGGCCGAGGTGGAGCGCTGGTGGTTCCGGACCAACGCGGCGCAGGACAAGTCGGCGGGCGACCTCTACTGCACCGAGGCGAGCCCGGACGGCGACTTCGACGACGTGGCCGGGGCGGACGCCGAGGCCGACTTCGCCACCTTCCGGGCCGAGATCAGGGCCTGCGACGACGCGGTGGCCGCGCTGCCGCTGGAGCACGAGTTCCCCGGCCGGCGCGGCCCGATCAGCCTGCGCTGGGTCTACACCCACATGATCGAGGAGTACGCCCGGCACAACGGCCACGCCGACCTGCTCCGCGAGCGCGTCGACGGCGTCACCGGCGACTAGTCACCGAGGTGCGGCAGGGTGGACTTGCCCTCGTCGCGGACGGTGAAGGCGGTCATCGCGTCGCCCTCACCGCTCTCCTGCACGATCACCTCGTCGTCGTCGCCCTCGGCGTAGACGTAGAGGCCGCCCACCTCGATCAGCCGGCCTTTGCCGGTCCGGGTCTCCGGGTACGTGAAGATCTGGTCCCGCTTCCCGGCGTCGCAGGCGTCGATCTTGAGCTGCAGCGCCTTGCCGGCACCGGGCGAGTGCACCGCCAGGCACCACGGCTCGCCGCCCTCGGTCATCTTGGCGGTCTGCATCAGGTACTTCGCGCTGCCGGGCTTGATCGGGGTGAGCACGAACATCGCCCGGTCGGTGCGATGGTCGGTCAGCTCGACGACGCCGTCCGCGCCGACGGTCAGCATCTTGCGACCGCCGGACGGGACGGTGGCGAAGACCAGCTGGCGTCCCGGCCGGATCGCGGCACCCGGGCCGACCGGCGCGATCCCGGCCGGCGTGCTGCTCGCCGTGGGCGTGCTGCCGGCCGGGGACGCGCTGCTGGACGTGGTGGCGCCGCTCGCCGTGGGCGCGCTGCTCGCCGCCGGGGTGCCACCGGACGGCCCGGACGAACTCGCCGCGGAGGACTCCGGTGATCCGGACGAGCAGGCGGCGAGGCTCAGCGTGAGGGCGCACAGGCCGATCTTGGCGGCAGCAGACATGACGTTCCTTTCCGGCGGACGTCCACCCATTCTGGACGGCGGCGCCCCGGCCGGGGCTCAGGATCGTCGATCCGGCATCAATCCGGGAGATCGAGAGCCTTGCGCAGGTAGGCGACGTGCTCCGGTCCGGTCCAGCGGTAACCAGCCAGCCCGGCCGCGCGGGCGCCGCGGATCACCCGGTCGTCGTCGTCCACGAAGAGCACGTGTTTGGGCAGCTCGCCGAGCTCCTGGCAGGCCTGCTGGAAGTACTCCGGGGCGGGCTTGTGCACCTTCATCTCCCACGAGCTGAGGACGAGGTCCACCTCGCCGGTCAGCCCGAGCGCGTCCAGGTCGGCGCGCAGCCGATCGGTGGCGTTGGTGGCCAGGCCGACCTTGCGGCCGGCGGCACGCACGCCCCTGACGAACTCCAGGGCCGCCGGATCCACCTCGCCGAGCCGGCCCGGCTGCCACTCGGCCACCGCGGCGGCCGACGCCGCCTCGTCCAGCGGCAGCCGGTCGGCCACCAGCTTCATCCACTCGTCGTCGGTGATCTCGCCGGCCATCGCGGGCCGGTAGATGTCCCACGACATCGCGGTCTCCAGCAGGGCGGCCGGCTTCAGGCCGTACTTCACCTCGACGGCGATCATCGGGGCCGGGTCGAAGCGGCGCAGCACGCCGTCCAGGTCGATGAGCAGGGCCCGGGCGCGGTCGCGCATGGTGTCCTAGTCCTCCGCTTCAGGTGCCTTCAGTCCGCCTCAGGGGTGGCGGGTGGGGCAGTCGGCTCGGTGTTGAGCCGCTGGCTGATCACCTGCGTGACGCCGGCTCGCATAGTGACGCCGTACAGGGCGTCGGCGACCTCCATCGTCCGCTTCTGGTGCGTGATGATGAGCAGCTGGCTCTTCTCCCGAAGTTGCTGGAAGAGCGTAATCAACCGGCCCAGGTTCACGTCGTCGAGGGCCGCCTCGACCTCGTCCATGATGTAGAAGGGCGAGGGGCGGGCCCGGAAGATGGCGCACAGCATCGCCACCGCGGTGAGCGAGCGCTCACCGCCGGAGAGCAGCGACAGCCGCTTGATCTTCTTGCCCGGCGGGCGGGCCTCCACCTCGACACCGGTGGTCAGCATGTCCTCCGGGTCGGTCAGCACCAGCCGGCCCTCGCCACCCGGGAAGAGCACCTGGAAGACGGTCTGGAACTCGCGGGCGGTGTCCTCGAACGCCGAGGTGAACACCTCGAGGATCCGGTCGTCCACGTCCTTGACCACGGTGAGCAGGTCCTTGCGGGTGGCCTTGAGGTCCTCGAGCTGGTCGGAGAGGAACTTGTAGCGCTCCTCCAGCGCGGCGAACTCCTCCAGCGCCAGCGGGTTGACCTTGCCGAGCATGGTCAGGTCGCGTTCCGCCTTGTTCGCCCGCTTCTCCTGGGTGGCCCGGTGGAACGGGACCGGCTCCGGGACCGGTTTGCCGTCCTTCTCGGCCGCCGCCACCTCCGCCTGGGTGGGTGGTACCGGCTGCTCCGGGCCGTACTCGCTGATCAGGGTCTCGACGTCGAGCGAGAAGTCCTCGGCGGCCTTGGCCTCCAGCTGCTCGATGCGCATCCGCTGCTCGGCCCGGGCCATCTCGTCCCGGTGCACCTCGCTGGTGAGCCGCTCCAGCTCGGTGACCAGGCGTTTCGCCGTCGCCCGGACCTCCTGGAGCTCGGCCTCCCGGCTGGTCCGCTCCTGCGCGATCCGGTCCCGTTCCTCGGCCGCGGCGGCCACCGAGACCCGCACCCGGGCGAGCGCGGTGCTCGCGCCGGCCGCCACCGCGCGGGCGATCTCGGCGCCCCGGGCCCGGGCGGCCCGGCGGGCGGCGGCCCGCTCCCGGGCCTGCCGCTCCTGATTGGCCTGGCGCATCAGCGAGTCGGCGCGCCCGGCAATGGAGGAGACCCGCTCCTCCGCGGTACGCACCGCCAGCCGCACCTCCATCTCGTTCTGCCGGGCCTGCGGGACCAGCGCGGCCAGCCGGTCGCGTTCCTCGGTCGACGGCTCCTCGTCGATCGGGGTGTCCTCGGCCAGCCGCAGCCGCTCCTCCAGCTCGGCCACCCGGATCAGGTCGGCCTCGCGGGCCGCCTCGGCCTTCTGCCGGGAGGCGCCGAGCCGTTCGCTCTCCGCCTTCGCCGAGCGGGCCGCGGCGCCCAGCTCGGCCAGCCGGCGGGCGGCCGCGTTGCGTTCGCCCTCGGCGGCCCGCTTGGCCGCGGCCGCGACCTGCACCGCCTGCTTGAGCTCGGCGACCTGGGCACGTACCTCGGCGAGACGCTCCTTGAGCTCGGCGATCCGCTCCTCGGCGGCGGCGCGTCCGGCCTTCGCCTCGTCGACCGCCGCCTGCACCTCGATGTAGCTGGTCGCCTTCGCCGAACCACCGGCCGCCGCGTACGTCCCGAGGACGTCGCCGTCCGGCGTCACCGCCCGCAGCTCGGCGTTCTCGGCGACCAGGGCGACGGCCGCGGCCAGGTCGGCGACCAGCACCACGTCACGCAGCGCGCGGTTGAGCGCCGGCCGGATCTGCTCCGGGCAGTCGATCACGTCGGGCGCCCAGACGGCGCCCTCCGGCAGGGCCGGCCGCAACGCGTCCAGCGACCCCCGCAGGCCCGGCCCGGCCGGGGCCGCGATCACCAGCGAGGCCCGGCCCGCGTCGGCGATCTTGAGGGTACGGACGGCCTCCACCGCCTCGTCCAGACTGGCCAGGGCGACCGAGTCGGCGAGCGAGCCCAGGGCCGCCGAGAGCGCCGTCTCGTGGCCGGGCCGGACGGTCAGCATCGACGCCAGGCTGCCCAGCAGACCGGGCACCTGGCCGGTCCTCGCCAGCAGCGCGCCCGCGCCGTCCTTGCGCCGCAGGCCGAGGGCGAGCGCCTCCTCCCGCGCCTTGAGGCTGGCCGCGTCCTTCTCGGCGGCGCGTTCCGCGTCGGAGAGCTCCCGGACCACGGCGGCGGCCTTGTCGTGCGCGGCGACCGCCTCGTCGTGCCGCGCGTCCAGGTCGGCGTTGTCCCGGTCGGCGTCCGACGACTCGGCGGAGACCACGTCCACCTCGGCCTGCGCCGCCTCGGCCCGCATCAGCGCGTCCTCGTGCGCGGCCGCCAGGCGCTCGATCTCCTCGGCGGCACTGCTGGTCCGGGCCCGCGCCGCGTTCACGTTGCCGACCAGCTTGGCCAGGCCCTCACGGCGGTCGGCGATCGCCTTCGCGGCCGCGCGCAGCTCGCCCTCCGCGGCGGCCAGCTGACGTTCCAGGTCCTGGCGGTGCTCGACCGCCTCGGCCAGCCGCATCTGGTCCTCGGTGAGCGCCTCGCGCAGCTCCTCCTCCTGCTCGCGGACCCGCTCGGCCTCGGCCTCCAGCATCTCCGGGTCGCGGCCCGGGCGCTCGTCGTCCGGGGTGGCGGCCAGGTGCCGCAGCCGCTCGGTGGCCAGCTGCTCGGTGGAACGGAACCGTTCCTGCAGGGCGGAGAGCTTGTACCAGGTGTCCTGGGCGGCCTGCAGCAGCGGCGCGTCCTCGGCGTGCGCGAACTCCAGGTCGGCGAGCATCCGCTGGACCTCGCGGTTCTCCTCCTCCACCTCGCCCCGCCGCTGCCGCATCGCGGACTCGTCGGCGATCTCCTTGTCCAGCGTCGTCCGCAGCGTGAACAGGTCGTCGGCGAGCAGCCGGAGCCGGGCGTCGCGCAGGTCGGCCTGGATGCCGGCGGCCCGCCGGGCCACCTCGGCCTGCCGGCCCAGCGGCTTGAGCTGGCGCCGCAGCTCCGCGGTCAGGTCGTTCAACCGGTTCAGGTTGACCTGCATCGCGTCGAGCTTGCGGATCGCCTTCTCTTTGCGCTTGCGGTGCTTCAGGACACCGGCCGCCTCCTCGATGAACGAGCGGCGGTCCTCCGGCTTGGCGTGCAGCATCGCGTCCAGCCGGCCCTGGCCGACGATGATGTGCATCTCGCGGCCGATGCCGGAGTCGCTGAGCAGCTCCTGGATGTCGAGCAGCCGGCAGGAGTTGCCGTTGATCTCGTACTCGCTGGCGCCGTCCCGGAACATCCGCCGGGTGATCGAGACCTCGGTGTAGTCGATCGGCAGGGCGCCGTCGTTGTTGTCGATGGTGAGCGTGACCTCGGCCCGGCCCAGCGGCGCCCGCCCCGCCGTACCGGCGAAGATGACGTCCTCCATCTTGCCGCCGCGCAGTGCCTTCGCGCCCTGCTCGCCGAGCACCCAGGCGATGGCGTCGACGACGTTCGACTTGCCGGACCCGTTCGGCCCCACCACACAGGTGATGCCCGGTTCCAGCCGCAACGTGGTGGCGGAGGCGAAGGACTTGAAGCCCTTGACCGTCAGGCTCTTGAGGTGCACGGATCTCCGGTAGGTCGGGTCGGCGGTGGTCTGCTGGGTGGCAGGCTACCCGCAAGGGTCAGGTGGGACGGCGTTACGCCGCGCCCGCGCCATCCCCGCGTCCGGAATATCCGCCTCGGCACGCCTCGCTGGGTCGCCCAGCCGTTTCGCTGGTCACCCGGCCCGCTACCGGCTCGCTTCGCCGGTCGCCCGGCCCGCTACCGGCTCGTTTCGCCGGTCACCCGGCTCGCCACCCGCCCCGTTTCGCCGGTCACCCGGCCCGCCGCCCGGCCGGTTTCGCCGGTCGCCGCCCTGTTTCCCGGGGCGGCCGGGACCGGCATGCTCGCGAGGCCGGCGGTGGCGGACAAAAAACTGCGCGCCGCCACGGATGTGGAGGCGCGCTTTTCTTTGGTGCGTTGTGGTGCGAGGGGGGATGAACGCCGGTCAGCCACCCCGCAGCGACGTCCCGGCGGTCGTGGAGCTCAGGTCAGAGCAGGCTCGCTCAGCCGCAGGAGGTCGTCCGCCTCGGCAGCCGCCGCCGCCAGGCGATCATTCTCCGCCCGGAGGCGGGTGACCTCGAACTCCAAGCTCTGCACCCGGGAACGCAGTCGGGTGACCTCGTCGAGCAGGCGCCGGTCGGGCGCCGCACCTACGTGGCCGTAGAGGGCCTTCGCCATCTTGACTCCTTGTGACGCGGTGCGTCTCGTATGTGTTTGCTTCGCCGGAACGGCCGGCCAACGTGCACCCAGCGCGCGAAGTGATCGCACCAAGAAGCTCACGGGCACGCGTGAGCACAGAATTCCCCCACTGAAGCGGTGGAACTCTCTTGGGTGCGGATGCTCAAGCCACGAAGGGAGCCGGGGCGTGAGTGGGCGCGACTGGCGACATCTCCATAGTCCGCCGATACCCATGCTCCGTCAAGCCGAGCGCACGCAGCGGCACGGCCGACGTCAGTGAATCACGCCACCAGGTGGTCTTGAACTGCGATTATGCACGTTCCCAGCGGCTTGTCGATCTCGGCGGAGATCGGGCGATCAATTCACTCGACGAAGTTCGATCAACACCCTACGCACGGACACCACCCGAAGGCCACTGATTTGATCAACAAGATCGGCTTATGTGATCAACAGGATCGGCGGCCCGCGTGGCTCAAGGACAGCATGCAATGCCCGCCGCGGGCTGCCCGGCAAACCACGGGGCGGGCCGCGAGTGCCTTTCGAACACCGTGGCCTTTCGGGCAAATTCGGGCAAACGTGGGCGACAAATTAGGGCAAAGGGGGCGTATTTCTGTCGCCTAGCTGACATGCCTCGCTAGGCCGGGGTCCCTCTGTCGTTGCCTCCAGCGTGAATCCGACCCCGTCCCGCGAGCGCATCTGTCTGCTCACCGGCGGCGGATACCCGTACCGCCGGGACGCCCTCGGAGGTTGGTGCCGGTCGCTCGTCGAGAACTTGCACCGGTTCCGCTTCGAGCTGCTCACCGTCACGGACCGGGAACTGCCGTCCGCGCCCGCGTACCCACTTCCGTTCAATGTCGGCTCGGCGCGCGCCGTCGCGCTGGGCCGCGAACCGGCCCGCTCCGAGCGGCGCCGCGCCCAGCTCCCGGAGGGTGCCGCCGACGCCGTCGCCCGGTTCTGCCGGGGGATGCTCGACGAGACCGCCACCGAGGAGTTCGCCGACGGGCTGCGGTGGATCGCCGAACTGGCCGGGAACCGGCCCAGCCCGCTGACCCGGCTGCCACTGGCCGAGAAACTGCTCGACGCGTGGCGGGGGCGGGCGGACGGCGTACCGGAAGCGCCGCCTCCGCCGAAGCTCAGCGTGCGCGACGCGCGGACCGCTGCCACCCTGCTGCGGCACGCCATGCGGGCCCTCGCCGTGCCGGTCCCGGAAGCGGACCTGGTGCACTGCGTGGGCGGCACGACACCGCTGCTGGCCGCGCTCGCCGGGCGGTGGCGCAGCGGCACACCGCTGCTGCTCACCGAGGCGCGCACGCCGGTCACCCGGCAGCGGCCGGCCGAGGAACGGCTGTCACCGGCGGTCCGGCTGATCCTGCGGCGGTTCCGGAGCGCGGTGGCCCGGACCGGGTACGCCGAGGCGGAGCTGATCGCGCCGTTGAGCGCCTACCACCACGGCTGGGCGCTCGACCACGGAGCGGAGCCGACCCGCCTGGTCCAGGTGCCGGCCGGGGTGGATCCGAAGGAGTACCCGGGCGCCGCCGAGCTGGACGCGCCACCGACGGTGGTGTGGGCCGGCAGCGGTGGACCGGACAGCGGGCTGACCCTGGTGCTGGACGCGTTCACCGAGGTCGCGGCGGCCCTGCCGGGTGCCGTGCTGCACCTGGTCGGTGTCACCGCGACGCACGAGGAGCACTGCGCCGACCAGATCGAGCGGACCGGGCTGGGACGTGCGGTACGGCTGCACCCGCTGCCCGCCGACCCGCGCGAGCGATTCACCGTCGGGCAGGTGGTGGCGCACGTGCCGGGACCGTCCGATCCGCCGTACCGGCTGGTCGAGGCGATGATGTCGGGCCGCCCGGTGGTCGCCGTGGACATCGGGCCGGCCGGCGAGACGCTCGGCGAGACCGGGGTGGTGGTCCCCGCCGACGACCCGTCCGAGCTGGCCATCGCGATCGTCGACCTGCTCCGGGCCACCCAGCGCCGGCGCACGCTGGGCGACGCGGCCCGGCAGCGCGCGCTCAGCCACTTCACCGTCGACCGGGTGGTGCGGGTGTACGGCGCCCTCTACACCGATCTGGCCGCGCCACCGCCGGCGCCGGCCTTCGAACTCGCGCTCGCCGTGCCGGCGCCGCGGACTCCGATGCCGGCCACACTGCGCTGGCTGACCAGGGAGGACTGAAATGACGATCACTCCCCCGCGCGGGAACTCCGGGACCTCCCGGACGGCGTCCCGCAACCGGCGCCGCCGGCCGCAGGTGCCCGGCGAACCGCGGCACGCGGCGAACGGCGGGCCCGGGTTCGACGAGGCGCCGCGACGGCGGCCGTCCCCGGTGTCCGCCGTGCCGATGGACGCGGAAGGGCTGGGTGCGCGGCTCTACGAGGTCATGTCGGAGTCCGAGCGGGAGACGGCGGTCGCCGAGACCCTGCTCTTCGTGAAGCCGGACTTCGACGCCGGGCCGCCGGCTGAGCCGGTGGCCGGGGCGGCCGAGCCGGGTGAGACGCAGGTCTTCTCCCGGATCCCGCTCGCCGAGACGGAACTGGACGGGGCGGACCTGCCCGGCACGACGCCGCTGGTCTCCCTCGCCGAGGCGGAGCGGGCCGGCGCGGACCTGCCCGGCACGACGGCGACAACCGCCCCGGGCGGCGCCGAGCCGCCGCCGGCCGCCGAGACGATTCTCTTCACCCGGCCCCCGGACTGGGAGACGGCGGCGGAGCGGTACCTCGCGGGGCGGCGGGCCGGGCCCGCGCCGGAACCGCCGGCGCCGGTCCTGCGGGAAGTCAGTCCGCTGACCGAGACCTTCCTGTTCGGGCCGCCGGGCAGGCATGCGCAGGAACCGCGCTCGCCGATCGACGGGGCGGCGGAGACGCTGCTGTTCGCGGGGCTGGCCCGGACGCTGGCGACCGGGCTCGACGAGACCGGGAGCGAACCGGAGCGGGACACACCGGCCCCGGGCGGCCTCTGGACGGATGCCGCGGCGCAGGTGGCACCGGCCCACGACGCTGACTGGGCGGACGGTCCGGCGCCGGGCACACCGGCCGAGGCGGCTGACTGGGCGGACGTCCCGCAAGCCACACCAGGTCTGGACACTGACTGGGCGGACACTCCGGCGCAGGCCACACCAGGTCTGGACGCTGACTGGGCGGACGTTCCTTCTGGCACACCGGCTGTGGACGACGGCTGGGCGGGTGCTCCGGCGTACGGGAAAATCGCGGACCGGGGGCAGCGCGGACCGGGACGCCGGCGGCGGGCCTGGGCGGACCTCGATCGCGATGACCCGCAGCCGTGGCCGGACCGCGCGAACAGCGAATCCGCTCGGGCGTTTTCTGCCGGTTCGGCGGACTTTGAGCGTTCCGGGCGGGTGGTCAACCGCAGGCGGTCCCGGACCGCCGACGCCGATCCGCAGCGCGGCGGAGAGGACGTGCGTGACCTGGGCCGCGAATGGCTCGCGGCGGACCTGGCGGCCCGGCCACATCCCGCCGAGCCGGACGTGGACGGCCCGGAACCGGAGTGGGCCGCGGACGGCCACGAGTGGATCACGGACGATCCGCAGGGTCCGAGCAGCGGCTGGGGTGCGGACTGGGAAACCGACTGGGCCACGGCCGCCGCGCCGGGGTGGGAGACCGACCCGGAGGCCGATCCGGATGCGTACCTGGAGGCGGACTCCGCGACCGGACCGGACGCCGACCCGGCGGCGGACCTGGAAGCGGACTTCCAGACGGACTTCCAAGCGGACTTTCAAGCGGACCTCGAAGCGGATTTCGAGGCTGACTTCGATACGGACCTCGAAGCGGGATTCGGGGTCGGGACGTCGCTGGAGCTGAGCCCGGAACGCCGCGCCAAGGCCGCCGCCGCCGAGGCCGCCTGGCGAGCCTTCGCCGAAGGCGACCGGGAGACCGAGATCCGCACCGGCCGGCGAGCCAAGAGCCGCTGGCTGAGCACTCTCACCGGCAGCCGGAGCACCGGCGACGAGCAGGACCCGCCGAAGCGGCCGTTCTTCCTGTGGCCCGTCCTGCTGCGCTGCCTGCTCTACCTCGGGCCGCTCAGCGTGGCCGTCGCCGGGGTCGGCGCGCTGGGCCGGGTCGCCTGGCCGGTGCCGGCCGTCACGCTGCTGCTCGGCTGGGCCGCGGCGCAGGCACTGACCAGCGTCGGCGTCACGGTGTCCCGGCGGGCCGGGGCGGAGGCAGCGGTCCGGCTGGTCGGCGCCGGGTTCCTGACGGTGACCGGGGTGTGGTGCGCGCTCGTCTGGATCGCGCCGGACGCGCTGCTCGGACCGGACCGGCTGCTGGCCGCCTCGGTCGGGGCGGGCGGGCTGGCCACCCTGGCCACCGTCACCGCGGCGCTGGTGACCCGGTCGGAGACCGCGCTGATCCGCTGGTACCTGCCCTGCTGGCTGCTCGCCGGCCTGGCGCTGGCAGCCGCGGGCGGGGTCGGCTGGGCCGGATACGTCCCGGTGGAGACGCTGCTGCCGGCCGCGATCGTGGCGGCGCTGGTCCGGGCGTTCCGGCCGGCGGTGCTGCTCGGACGGGAGTGCCGGATCCCCCGGCTCACCGCGGTGGAGCGCCGCCGCGGCCTGGCCTACCTGGTCGTCGGGGCCTCCCAGGCGATCTGCGTGGCGCTGCTCTGGCAGGCCGGGCCCGCCGTGACCCCGGCACCGGCCGCGCTGCCGCTGCTGCTCGCGGTGCCGATGCTGGAGGCGCTGATCGGCTGGCACACCGATCGGATCGACGCCGGGCTGGACTCCGCGGAGAGCGCCGCCGAGCTGGACCGGCACGTCCGCAACGTCACGGTGATCACGCTGGCCGGGCTGATGCCGCCGCTGGCCGCCGGCGGGGCGCTGGCGCTGGCCGCGTACCGGCTGCCCGGTGGCCTGTCCAGCCCGCACGGCGCGGTTCTCGCGCTCGCCGCCGGGACCCTGCTCGGCGGGGTCTTCGCGGTCACCTTCCTGCTGGCCGCGCGGGCCCGTACCGGGTTCGCCGCCGCCCTGGCCGCCGCGCCGCCGCTGGCCACGCTGGCCCTGCCGCTGCTGCCCCAGTCCACGGGCGGGCCGTTGCCGGTCGCCGTCGCCGTACTCGCCGCGACGCACGTGGCCGGCCTGCTCATCGTCGCCCTGACCGCCGCCGATCTTCGGAGGACCTCGTGAAGACCCTGTTTCCCGCGTACGCCCATCCCGGCCCCGAGCTGGAACTGGACGCCGACACCTGGATCGTCCGCGAGCATCCCGGCGACCGGCGCACCCTGCACCAGTCGCTCGGCCGGATCGACCTGGACTGGGGCAGCCGCTCGCTCGCCGACGTACTCTCCGACGTGGACGCCTGGCGGGCCGACGGCGTGGAGGGCCTGTTCCTGGACCGGGCGCCGGCCGGGTCCGGGGGTGTCGGCCCGGTCGCGCTGACGGTCCGGCTCGCCGCCCGCCGCGGCCTGCACCGGGTGGTGCTGAACCCGGGCGTGCCGACCCATCCGCTGTACCGGGATCTCGGGGTGCGGATCTGCACGTTCGAGGGGCCCTGGTCGGCCTATCAGAGCTGGGACGGCGACGGCACCCGGCCGGGGGACGGGCACATCGTGCACGGGGTGCCGGCGGCGCTGCTCACGGCCGCGCGGCGGCTGATGGGGCGGCGCGGGGCCGGTTTCGGCCTGGCCACCGATACGAGTCCGGATCTGGCTCCGGCTGGGGCTCCGGGGGGTGGCGCTCACAGCGCCGATTGAGACCGGTTCGGGGTAGGGCGGGTGATGCGGCTCTGACCGGGTTGGGCGCTGCGGGTCTCCCGGTGGGGTGCGGCGGCATCGGCAACCTCTCGTTGCGGAACGTACGTCTTGCCGCTGCCTGGGCCGCTGGGTCACCGGGGGCAGGTGGTCATGGTCTGGGCGCCAGGCGACGGGGGCTCGTCTCGGCCGCCGCCTGCGGGCCGCTCTTGGTCGCGGTCCGGCCGCCGCCCCACGGGCCGCTATTGGTCACGGTCCGGCCGCCGCCCCACGGGCCGCTATTGGTCACGGGTTTGGACGCCAGGCCACGTAAGCTGCCCGTCACCGTCCCGGCCGCCGCCCACGGGACGCGGCCGGTCACGGTCTGGACGCCAGGCCACGGAAGCTGCCGGTCACCGTCCCGGCCGCCGGTCACGGTCCGTCGACGACCTGGTCAGATCCAGCGCGCAACGGGTTCCGGTCCGCCGCCCGCTCTCCGGCCGCAGTCCGACATTCCCGGTACGCCCCGGGCCCGGGCAACGCCGTCTGCCCGCCCGGCTGGTCGTGATGGTCCTGTCCAGGACCGGGACACCACCGTGACCACCAGCCCACGACACTCGGCTGGTCACCAGGACCCTCTCGGCGCCCGGGACACCACCCTGACCACCAGCCCACCACACTCGGCTGGTCACCAGGACCCTCTCCGCGCCCGGCACACCACCGTCACCACCAGCCCACGACACTCGGCTGGCCACCACGACCCACTCCGCGCCCGGCACACCACCGTCACCACCAGCCCAGCACACCCGGCTGGTCACCACGACCCACTCCACGCCCGGGACACCACCGTGACCACCAGCCCGGCTCTTGGCTTGCGCGATGGCTCCCGGCCGAGACAACGCCCCACGAGGGCCTGGGGCTGCGAGCGCCCGGGATGTATCGGAAAAGTCGGACTGCGTCCGAGGCGAGCTTCGGCCCGCGCCGCCGGCAGCCGCGGACCGAGGGCGGCCGCGACAACGACCCCAATCCCGAACAGGCCGTGACCGGCAGCAGGCCGCGACAACGACCCCAACCCCGAACAGGCCGTTACCGGCAGCGGGCCGGGACAACAGCCCCAACCCCGAACAGGCCGTTACCGGCAGCGGGCCGGGGCCCGGACAACGACCGGCAACCCGTCACTTCGGAAGGGACGGCAGGGCGGGCCGGCTCAGCGGGGCCGGGGTTGGCAGCGGGGGCAGCTGAACGACGACCGGTTCATGAAGCTCTCGCGGCGGATCGGGGCGCCGCAGCGGTGGCACGGCTCCCCTTCGCGGCCGTAGGCGTTCAGTGAGCGGTCGAAGTAGCCGCTCTCCCCGTTCACGTTGACGTAGAGCTCGTCGAAGCTGGTCCCGCCCGCGCGGATCGCCTCGGCGAGCACGTCGCGTACGTGTCCGAGAACCCGGCCCACGGCGGGCCGGGTCAGTTTGTCGGTCGGGCGGGTGCCGTGCAGCTTGGCCCGCCACAGTGCCTCGTCGGCGTAGATGTTGCCCACCCCGGAGATCAGGCTCTGGTCGAGCAGGGCCCGTTTGATCTCGGTGTGCCGGCCCCGCAGCCGGGCCGAGAACGCGTCGTCGTCGAAGAGCGGGTCCATCGGGTCGCGGGCGATGTGCGAGATCTCACCGGGCAGCTCGGCGCCGCCCTCGGAGACCGACAGCCCGCCGAAGGTCCGCTGGTCGACGAAGCGCAGCTGCGGGCCGCCGTCGGTGAAGGTGAACCGGACCCGCAGGTGTTTCTCGTCCTCGGCGGTGGCCGGCTGCATCAGCAGCTGGCCGCTCATCCCGAGGTGGGCGATGATCGCGTCCCCGGAGTCGAGCGGCAGCCACAGGTATTTGCCGCGGCGGGACACGTCGAGGATGGTGCGGCCGGTGAGCACGGCGTTGAAGTGGACGTCACCGGGCAGGTGCCGGCGGATCGCCCGCGGGTGGTGCACCTCGGCGGTGGCGATGGTGCGGCCGGTCACCCACTTGGCCAGTCCGATCCGGACGGTCTCGACCTCGGGCAGCTCAGGCAAGGGGGGTCCTCACATCGTGTAGGGCCAGACGGTGATCAGGTAGGCGCCGTACCAGAGACCGAAGAGCGCCCAGGCGCCGATCGCCAGGATCGCCACCCGGGGGCGGGCGCGGGCCGCGGCGACGACACCGGGCAGGAGCGTCAACAGTACGGGCAGCAGCAGCCGTGGCTTGGAATGGTAGAAGCCGGCCTGCCCGTAGACCAGGATCATCGCGATCACCCCGTAGACGGCGAGCGGCAGCCACGGTTTGCCGGCCAGCGCCACGCCGGCGGCGGCGAGCGCGGCCAGCAGGATCAGCGCCACGCTGATCTGCACCCAGCCGTCGCCGGAGGTGAACGCGTCGTCGAGGAACTTCAGCGTGCTGCTGCCGTAGTCGAACGAGGTGCCCCAGCCAGCCGTCTGGATCTTGAACCAGGCCGGCCAGTCGCCGACCCGCCAGCCGACCCAGCCGAGGAAGAGCGGGACGCCGGCGAGCGCGGTGGCCGCCGCGGCCAGCGGTTTGATCTTGTTGCCGGGCTCGCGGAGCGCCATCAGCGCGGCGACCGCCAGGGCGATGGCGGCGGCCGCTCCGGTCGGGCGGGTCAGCGCCGCGCCGAGACCGAGCAGACCGGCCGGCAGCCACGCCTTGCGGTGCGCCGCGGCCAGCATGCCCGCGACCATGGCGAGGAAAAGGCTTTCCGAGTACGCCATGGAGAGCACCACGGAGACCGGCGCCGAGCAGCAGATCGCCACCAGCGCCCAGCCGGCCCGCTTGCCGTAAAGGCTGGTCCCGAGCAGGTGCAGGGCGACCGCCGCGCCGATCGAGGCGATCCAGGCCACCCCGATCGCGGCGTTGCCGGGGGTCGCGCCGAGCAGCGTGACACCGCGGATCAGCATCGGGTAGAGCGGGAAGAAGGCCAGTTCGTTGGCCTGCAGGACGTGGTTGGCGTCGTACGTGTAGCCGTGCGGGTACCCGTCCATCGCGACCCGCAGGAACCAGCCGCCGTCCCAGACCAGCAGTCGCTGGAAGACGCCGTTGTCCGACGCCGAGGCGCCGCCCAGCCACCAGATCATCAGCAGCTGGGCGACCCGGGTCAGGGCGAGCAGGCCGACCGCGACGGCGATCCCGCGACCACCGCCGGCCTTCTCCCAGAGGGACTCCCCGGGCTCGCTCTCCCGGTCCGCGGCCACCGGCGCGGCCTCACTCGGGCTTGTCGTCGCCATCGGCCTCGGTCCGCTCGCTGAGGGTCCGCCAGGCAGCCGCGGCGGCACGCTGTTCGGCTTGCTTCTTGCTGCGTCCTTCGGAGCCGCCGTACCGGACGCCGGCCACCACCACCCAGGCGGTGAACGTCTTGGCGTGGTCCGGGCCGGAGTCCTCGATCACGTAGTCCGGCACACCCAGCCCGAGCGCCGCGGTCAGCTCCTGCAGGCTGGTCTTCCAGTCCAGCGCCGCGCCCCGGCCGGCCGACTCGGCCATCAGCGGGTCGAACAGCCGGTGGATCACCTCGCCGGCCGTCTCCAGGCCGTGCTCCAGGTAGATCGCGCCGAGCAGCGCCTCCAGGGTGTCGGCCAGGATGCTGGCCTTGTCCCGGCCGCCGGTGGTCTCCTCGCCCTTGCCGAGCAGCAGGTGCGGGCCCAGCCCCTCGTCGCCCAGGCCGCGGGCCACGTCGGCGAGCGCGTGCATGTTGACCACGCTGGCCCGCAGCTTGGCGAGCTGCCCCTCGGGCAGGTCGGGGTGGTTGTGGAACAGCGCGGAGGTGATCACCACGCCGAGGACCGAGTCGCCGAGGAACTCCAGGCGCTCGTTGGTGGGCAGGCCGCCGTTCTCGTACGCGTACGAGCGGTGGGTCAGCGCACGTTCCAGCAGGTCTGCCTCGAACGGGACACCAAAGGCCTCTTCCAGGGGGAGGGTGGGGGGACGGCGGCGCTTGTCATTCATGCGATACCTCGTTGTACGACATCAATCCGGCGATGGCGGTGCAGGTCGGCGGCGAAGGCGATGCCCCTGGCGAGGTCGGGGCCGGTGGCGGCGCCGTGGCAGACCACCACGATGCCGCCGACGCCGAGCAGGACGGCCGCGCGAGTTTCGTCAGTGTTCTTGGCCACGTGGGCCGCTTCCAGGGCCTTCAGAAGGACATTTCCGGTGAAACCGTCGGTGACCACGACGTCGGCGGCCGCACCCAGCACCACGTCGCTGCCCTCGACCAGGCCGACGTAGCGAAGGGGCAGGTCCTCCAGGAGCCGCGCGGCGGCACGGCGCAGCTGGTCGCCCTTGCCACGCTCGGTGCCGATGGTGAGCAGGCCGACCCGGGGCTCGGGGAGATCGTGGATCGCGGCGGCGTAGGCGGCGCCCAGCCGGGCGTGCGTGGCGAGCGTCTGCTCGTCCGGGTCGACCGTCGAACCCACGTCGAGCAGGACGAGGCGGCCGGCGGCGGTGGGCAGCACGGCGGCGAGCGGCGGGCGGCGGACGCCGGGCCAGCGGCCCAGGGCACGTGCGGCGGAGAGCACCGTCACGGCGGTGTCGCCGGCGGAGACCAGGGCGTCGGCCCGGCCGGCGGCGACGGCTTCGGCGGCGGTGCCGCCGAGCACTGTGGTGAGGCGATGGCGCTGCGCCGGATGAACGGCAGCGAGCACCGCGTCGGCGGCTTCGGCCGGGCCGACGAGAGTCAGGTGCAGGGACGGGTCGTCGTCGACGGCACGCAGAGCGCCGTCAACCACGACGGCGGGAGCATGGTCCCCGCCGAGGAGGTCGACGGCGATCCGCGCGGTGCCCGGCTCCCTGTGGGGAGCCGGGACACCGGTGGGACGCCACTGCTCGGGAACGACCCGCCCGATGATCGGGCGCGTCACTCGGCGACGTCAGACCTCGAGGACCTGACGGCCGTTGTAGGTGCCGCAGACCGAGCAGGCGGCGTGCGGCAGCTTCGGCGACTTGCACTGGGGGCAGGCCACGGTCGAGACCGCGGTCGCCTTCCAGTTCGCCCGGCGCGAGCGGGTGTTGCTGCGCGACATCTTGCGCTTGGGGACGGCCACGGTTCCTACTCCTCGTTTTTCGGTAGATTGCGCAAAGCGGCCCAGCGGGGGTCGACTTCCTCGTGGCTGTGCTCAGCCGGAAGATCGTCGAAGTGCACCCCGCAGTCGGGGCACAGCCCTGGGCAGTCCGGCCGGCAGAGCGGGTTGGTCGGCAGGGTCAGCACCACCGCGTCCCGCACCACCGGCTCCAGGTCGATCAGGTCGCCCTGCATCCGGCCCACCTCGTCCTCGTCGGTGGTCTCCTCCGTGGTGCTGTCCTCGTAGGCGAACATCTCCCCGAGGGACACCTCGAACGACTCGTCGATCTCGTTGAGGCACCGGCCGCACTCGCCCTTGAGCGAACCACGCACGGTGCCGCTGACATAGACCCCCTCGGAGACCGACGTCAGGCTCAGATCGAGCTCGAGGTCGGAACCCTCAGGGACCGAGATCAACTCCAGGCCGAGGTCCGCCGGCGCCGGGGCCACCCGTTTCAGGGCACGCGTCGCACCGGGCTGCCGGGGTAGTTTCGTCGTGTCGACGACCAGCGGCTGCCTGGGGTCCAGGTGACTCTGCGGTGACTTGGGCATCATGATCCTCAGCCATGGGTAGGCCGACCGAAAACATTACCTGAGCTTGCGGGACGTCGTCGAATCGGGCTCTAGAACGGGAGGGGCCTCTCGGCGTCCTCACCCTGGAAGGTGCCGATCTCCCGGAGCGCGTGCATCTTGTCACGGCCACGTTCGATCGACGCCAGCGCCCGGGTCAGGAACTGCTCGAAGTTGGCCAGGGCGGTGTCGACGTAGTCGTCGACCTCCTCGCGCAGCCGCTGCGCCTCGGTCCGCGCCTCGGCGATGATCCGGGCACCCTCGTGCTCGGACGAGACGGTGATCTCGTTCACCGAGACCAGGCGGGCGTGCTCGGCCTCACCCTCGCTGACGATCCGGTCGGCCTCGCGGCGGCCGGCCTCGACGATCCGGTCCCGCTCGTCCAGGACCGCTGCCGCCTTGCGCAACTCGGAGGGGAGCTCGGCACGGAGTTCCTCGAGTCGCTCGATCATCTCGCCGCGGTCGAACATGAAGTTCGTCCGCGACATCGGCACGGAGCGCGCGTCCTGGACGAGCTCGATGAGCTCGTCGATACGGTCGAGCGGATCCACCGGTGTCACTCCCGTCGTCGAACCGCCACCCAGCGTGGTGCGATCACGTTACTGTGCCGCCGCCCGGCCGGATCCCGGCGCGCCGGTGGCTCCTAATTCTGCTTCAACCGGCTCACCAGCCGGGCCAGCACCGGGTCCGGGAGGTACGCCGAGGCGTCGCCACCCCACTTGACCACGTCTTTGACCAGGCTGGAGGAGAGGAACGAATAGAGCGGGTTGGTCGGCATGAACAACGTCTCCACAGCGGAGAGCCCGATGTTCATCTGCGCCATCTGCAACTCGTAGTCGAAGTCGCTCACCGCGCGGATGCCCTTGACCACGACCTCGGCGCCCTGATCCCGGCAGAAGTCGACCAGCAGCCCGTGGAAGGCCATCACGCGCACGTTCCGGTACGGGGCCGTCACCTCACTGAGCATCTCGAGGCGCTCGTCGATGGTGAACAGCCCGGACTTCGACTGGTTGATCAGGACTCCGACGATCACCTCGTCGAACAATCGGCTGGCCCGCCCGACGATGTCGAGGTGACCGTTGGTGACCGGGTCGAAGGAGCCGGGACACACCGCTCGTCTCATGATCGGCGACCGTACCAAAGTGTGGTCTCGCCATACCGCCGGGTGCGGTCCTCGGCGAGCCCATCCACCCAGCTCAGGCGTCCTGTCCGGGTGGATCGCTCGAACACCACCACGGCGTCCGGGGACAGCCAGCCGTTGGCCAGCAGTTCCTGTTGCACAGTGTCGACCTCCTCACTACCCAGCGCGTACGGCGGATCGGCGAAGACCACGTCGTACGGTCCACCGTCCGGGGGATCGGCGAGCACCTGCAGCACCTTCGCGGTCACCAGGCGTGCCGATGTGCCTACTTTGAGCATCGCGATGTTGTCGCGCACGACGCGGCTCGCCCGGGCGTCCGATTCGACCAGGAGCGCGTGCTCCGCCCCGCGGGACAGGGCCTCCAGGCCGATCGCCCCGGACCCGGCGTACAGGTCGGCGAACCTGGCGCCGGCCAGCTCGGTCATCGAATCCAGCGCACTGAAGAACGCCTCACGCACCCGGTCCGATGTGGGCCTGGTCTGCGCGCCGGACGGAGCGGACAGGCGCCGCCCGCCGTGCACTCCGGCGATAATCCTGGTCATCACCCCTGACGCTACTTGACTCCACCTGATCGACTACGAGCGCGTGAACAATTCCCTCGTCACGGGCACTACGCGCGACGGGACCGTTTCGTTGCGGTAATGGAAGATCACAGATTGATATCAACAGGCTTAGGTCTCGCTGAGACGTTTCTTTGCCGAGTCGGAATGGCTAGTGTCGGGCGGCGTTGCGGGTGTCCCAGTGGGACGGTCCGCAGACGACGTGGGGAGGCGTCGTCGCAGCTCTCGCTTGTTTCCCGGCGAAAGCCGCGTGGCTTCCTCGCGCTCTTTTCTCCTTGACCCCCGTTCCCAGGAGTAGGCGTGAAACTGTCCAAGTCCCCGCTCCGTCGTGTGGCCACCGTCGCCGCCGGCGCGGCCCTCGGCCTGGGCGGCCTCGCGGTGTTCGCGGCGCCCGCGTCGGCCCACCACAGCGACATCGAGGCCGGCACGACGTGTGACACCGAGACCGGCAACTGGACGGTGAAGTGGACCGTCTTCGGCTACGCCCCCGAGGGCGTCCCGACCTACCACTTCGAGACCCTGGAAACCGCCGCCATCGGCGGCAAGGCGGGCGAGCTCGTCGGTCTCCACAAGGGTGAGGAATACAAGACCAACACCCCGACCGAGGGCACCCAGGCGCTCTCCGCCGACGTCACCTCGATCACCCTGACCGAGACCGTCCGGTTCTCGAACAACGTCGGCGACACGATCCACACCAAGACGGTGTCCCGCCCGGAGGACTGCAAGAAGGTCGAAGAGACCAAGTCGCCGTCGCCGACCCCGACGACGACCGCGCCGTCCAGCCCGACCGTGACCCCCAGCACCACCGCCAGCGCTCCGGAGGAGCCGCTGCCGGACGACCTGCCGGGTGAGCCCACCCCGATCTACAAGGTCACCTGCGACAGCATGACCTTCGGCTTCGACAACCCGGCCGACGGTGTCGAGATCAAGCTGCACTTCAAGCCCAGCTCGGGCGCCGAGAAGGACCTGGTCATCGCGCCGGGCGAGAAGAAGAGCATCACCCTCGACGCCAAGGCGGGCTTCACCGTCGACGTGACTATCACCCTGAACTACAAGGGCAAGACCTACACCGACACCGAGACCGTCAAGTTCGACGACGAGGCCCCGGCCGACTGTGACAAGGACAGCCTCCCGGTCACCGGTGCCGCCGCGGGCAGCATCGCGGGTGGCGCGGCCGTCCTGCTGATCGGTGGTGGCGCCCTGTTCGTCATGGCTCGCCGTCGCAAGCTCCGCTTCACCGCCTGATAACAGCAGCACCTAGGGCGCGCCGACTCACATGGGTCGGCGCGCCTTTTTCACCCCCCACCCTTTTCCAGGAGCACCCATGAAGAAAGCGCGTTTCCTTCGCGCGGCCGTCGTGCTCGCCAGCGCCCTCCTCGGCGCCGGCGTCATGGCCACCCCGAGCTACGCCGACGAGCCCAACACCGGCGGCACCGGCACGACGAACAACTGCAAGGCGACGGACTTCGACAACGCCGGCTGGGACTTCAAGTCCGAGCCGGGCAAGGCCAAGATCACGGCCAGCCTGAAGAGCACCAGCACCTGTGAGAACGACGTCACGCTGGTCAGCTACCTCGCGCCGCGGCCGGACTTCGCCGTCCCGCAGTACCTCTTCGCGCAGGAGACGTACCACTTCGACGGCAAGCACACCAGCCACGAGTTCGTGGTCGACGTGCCGGACTGCAACACCCAGGTCGACCTCTTCGTGGGCGGCAAGGACGTGGTCATCCCGGAGCTCAAGGAAGGCGGCTCCCGGTACAACGACCTGAAGATCAACTGGAAGAACTTCGGCACCAGCAAGTGCGTCCAGCCGGCCGTGCAGCACACCGAGGCCTGCAACGGTGACGTCACCCTGAACCTGAGCAACAACGGCAAGCTGAGCGGTTACGACGTCACGTTCGTCGTCCGGTACGGCTACCAGACCAAGATGGTCACCGTCGGCAAGGGCAAGAGCGAGGACCTGCTCGTCCCGGCCGGCAGCGGCGCGATCACGGTGACCGCCGACAAGCTCGCCGAGACGAAGATCGAGTGGTCGCGGCCGGCCGAGTGCAAGCCCACCGCCACCGCCACCAACGACTGCAAGACCACCGTCGTCACGGTCAACAACCCCAAGGGCAACGGCGAGGTCCCGGCCAAGGTGACCTACAACGGCGAGACCCAGACCGTCACCGTGCCGGCCGGCAGCTCGAAGGACGTCACCTTCAAGTCCGCCGACGCCACCGTCGACGCCAAGGTCGAGTTCCCGGACACCAGCCTCGAGGGCATCACCGTCCAGGTCGAGCTGGGCAAGTGCTCCACCCCGGAGGAGCCCACCACCCCGGTGACCACCAGCCCGGCGGCCACCCCGTCGGCCACCACCTCGGCGACCCCGTCGCAGACCGCGTCGGCCTCGGCCTCGGCCTCGACGAGCCCGGCCGCCGCGACCCCGAGCACCAGCGAGACCGAGGGCGGCGCCCTGGCGCTGACCGGTTCGAACTCCAGCACCATCGCCGGTGGCGCGGTCGTGCTGCTGCTGGTCGGCGCCGGCCTGTTCTTCATGGCCCGTCGCCGGAAGCTGAACTTCAAGGCCTGATCACCACCGGGCCCTGAGTGAGGGGGCGTCGGCCTAACGGCCGGCGCCCCCTCTCCATGGGGCGAAGGAGCCGTCGGGCAGCGGCGGGAACTCGTGGACGGCGACCACCGCGGAGACCGGCAGAGGGCCGTACACATGGGGGAACTGCCGGCCCGAAGGGTCGGGTGGGCTGCCGTCCTCCCAGACCACCGGGACGTCGACAGCGGTCTCGTCGATCTCCAGGAGCACGAGGTCGGTCCGGCCGCGGAACCGCAGCGTGGCCGGCACGTGCACCCACTCCGGATCGGAGCAGTGGAGGAACCCCTCGCTCGCCAGCGTGTCGCCCCGGTAACTGTCCGAAACCGACTCCCACACGGAACGTGGGCAGAGGTGCAGGATCATCCCTTCTCCAAATACTCGGCGCGGTCCTCGTCGACCAGCGCGGCCACCGAGGCGGCCAGCGCCGGGTGCCCGGTCAGATCGGGGTCGTCGCCGACCAGCTCGGCCGCCTCGACCCGGGCTTCCTTGATCAGTTTCTCGTCCCGCAGCAGCGAGAGCAGCCGCAGGTGCGAGTGCTTGCCGGACTGCGAGGCGCCCAGCACGTCGCCCTCCCGGCGCTGCTCCAGGTCGATCTCGGAGAGCTTGAAGCCGTCGGTGGTGGAGGCCACCGCGTCGAGCCGCTCGCGGGCCGCCGAGCCCTCCACCGCCTCGGTGTGCAGCAGGCAGATGCCCGGCGCCGAGCCCCGGCCCACCCGGCCGCGCAGCTGGTGCAACTGGGACACTCCGAACCGGTCGGCGTCCATGATGATCATGACGGTGGAGTTCGGCACGTCCACGCCGACCTCGATCACCGTGGTGGCCACCAGCACGTCCACGTCGCCGGCGGCGAACCGGCGCATCACCGCGTCCTTGTCCTCCGGTGGCATCCTGCCGTGCAGCATCTCGATCCGCAGGCCCTTGAGATATTCCTGCTGGAGCGCGGGGAGCACCTCGGTCACCGCCAGCGGCGGACGGCGGGCGGACTCCCCCTCGTCCTTCTCCGGCGAGGAGTCCTCGTCGCCGATCCGGGGACACACGACGTACGCCTGATGGCCCGCCGCGACCTCCTCCCGCACCCGTTTCCAGGCACGATCGAGGTAGGCGGGTTTCTCCAGGGCCGGCACCACGTGCGAGGCGATCGGCGACCTGCCCCGCGGCAGCTGGGAGAGCACCGACGTCTCCAGGTCGCCGTAGACGGTCATCGCCACCGTGCGCGGGATCGGGGTCGCCGTCATCACCAGCACGTGCGGCGGGCGCGCCGCCTTGGCCCGCAACGCGTCCCGCTGCTCGACGCCGAACCGGTGCTGCTCGTCCACGACCACCAGGCCGAGGTCCCGGAAGTCGACACCCTCGTACAGCAGGGCGTGCGTGCCCACCACGATGCCGGCGGTCCCGTCGGCGACCTTGGCCAGCGCCGCACGCCGGGCCGCCGCGCCCAGCGAACCGGTGATCAGGGTCAGCTGCGTCCCGGCCGGGTCGCCGTCCAGCTCGCCGGCCCGGCCCAGCGGGCCGAGCTGCGCACCGATCCCGCGGTAGTGCTGGGTGGCGAGCACCTCGGTGGGCGCGAGCAGCGCGGCCTGCCCGCCGGCGTCCACCACCTGGAGCATGGCCCGCACCGAGACCAGCGTCTTGCCGGAGCCGACCTCGCCCTGCAGCAGCCGGTGCATCGGGTGCGCCCGGGCCAGGTCGGCGGCGATCTCCTCGCCCACCGAGGCCTGGCCCTCGGTCAGCTCATAGGGCAGGGTGGCGTCGAACTTGTCCAGCAGGCCGCCCTCGACGCGCGGCCGGGCGGTGCCCGGCGCTGCCGCGGCCCGGGCCCGGCGCTGCGCCAGGGTGAGCTGCACGGCGAACGCCTCGTCCCATTTCAGCCGGTGTTTCGCCGAGTAGAGCGCGGCCTCGGAGCTGGGCCGGTGGATCTCCCGCAGGGCGGTGCCGATGCCGACCAGGTTCCGCGCGGCCCGGACCGAGGCGGGCATCGGGTCGGTCGGCGGCTGGAAGGTGTCCAGCAGCGTCCGCACGCATTTGGCGATCACCCAGGTGGGCACCGCCTGGGCGGCCGGGTAGACCGGGATCAGCGCACCGGCGAACTCCTCGATCTCCTCGGCCGCCTCGTCCTGCGTGGCGTCCGCCTTGAGCAGCTGATAGGCCGGGCCGTTGAGCTGACGCTTGCCGCGGAACTCGGTCACCTTGCCGGCGAACAGCCCCCACCGGCCGCGCAGCAGCTCCCGCTCGCGCCAGGCCTGGTTGAAGAACGTGCAGGTGAGGGTGGCCCCGGAGCCGTCCCCGATGGTCACCTCGAGCATGTTGCCCTTGCGCGCCCGCATCGGTTTGACGCCGATCCCCCGCACCTGGGCCAGCACGGTGACCTGCTCGCCGACCTGCAACTGGCGCAGGTCGGTGTGCTCGCCGCGCTCGTCGTAGCGCCGCGGGAAGTGGTAGATCAGGTCACCCGCGGTGTGCAGGTCCAGGTGCTCGGCGAGAGCCTTCGCCGTCTTGGCGCCGAGCACCTTGTCCAACGGGGTGTCGGTCGTGGTCATTCGACTCCTGCCAACAGGTGGTAACGGGGCTGGCCGCCGGCGTAACACTGCAACTCGATGAACGGCCAGGTGCGGTGCACGTGACCACGCAGGTCGTCCTCCAGCTCGGGGGACGCGTCGGCGCCGAGGACCAGGGTGACCAGCTCGCCGCCGCCGCCGAGCATCCGGTCGAGCAGGCGGTGGCTGACGTCGGCGAGGTCGGTGCCGATCACGTGCACCTCGCCGTCGACCAGGCCGAGCAGGTCACCGGCGCGGCACGGGCCGGCCACGGTGAGGGCGTCGCGCTGGGCGGTGCAGACCTCGCCGTACCGGCACGCGCCGGCCGCCTCGGCCATCGCGATCACGTCATCGGCGAACGGGCGGCCGTGGTCGCGCACCGCGAGCGCGGCCAGCGCCTGCACCGGCGAGCGGGTGGGCACCACGCTGACGTGCATACCCGCCGCCTCCGCCTCGCGGGCCGCGGACACGGCGACGGCGTGGGTGTTCGCGTCGTTGGGCAGCAGGACGACCGAGGCGGCGCCGCAGGCGTGCACGGCGGCCAGCATCTCGGCGGTGGACGGGTTACGGCCGACCACGACGGCGCCCTCGGCCTCGAAGAGCGCGGTCAGCCCGTCGCCGGCGGCGACCACGACAGCGCCGCGGTTGCCGGGGTCGGGGCGTCTCTCGCCGAGCGGGGTGACCCGGATCTGGTAGGGGCGGCCGGCCTCGATGCCCGCCTCGATCGCCGGGCCGATCTCGGTGACGTGAATGTGCACGTTCCAGGTGGGCGGGTCGCCGACCACGACCAGGGAGTCGCCCAGGCCGGCCAGCTCGCCGCGCAGTCGCTCCACCGACTCGGGGGTGGCGTCCAGCAGATACTGCACCTCGTAGCCATACCCCTCGCAGGGCTCGGCCGCCCGGTCCGGCCGCTCCGGGACGGCCAGCGGGGGCGGCGGCTCGAACTCGCTCTCCTCCACCGTGTCGACCAGGGCGTCCAGCAGCAGGCAGAGCCCGCGACCGCCGGCGTCCACCACGCCGGCGCGCGCCAGCACCGGCAACTGCTGCGGCGTCCGGTCGAGAGCCTCGGCGGCGGCCCTGGCCGCCGCCCGGGCGACGGTCACCAGGTTGTCCGACTTGATCCGGCCGGCCCCCTCGGCAGCGGCCGCGACCACCGAGAGCACGGTGCCCTCCACCGGCCGGGCCACCGCCGCATAGGCCGCGTCGGTGGCCTCGCGCAGCGCGCGGGCCAGCTCGGCGCCGCGGACCGCCACCGCGCTGGCGAACGAGTCGGCCATGCCGCGCAGGATCTGCGACACGATCACCCCCGAGTTGCCCCGGGCGCCGAGCAGGGCGCCACGGGCCATCCGGGCCATCAGCCGGCCGAGCGGGGTGCGCGGCTCCTCGTGCAGCGCCGACTCGACCGCCTCCTGGGCGGCGGCCAGGGTCAGCACCAGGTTGGTGCCGGTGTCGCCGTCGGGAACGGGGTAGACGTTCAGGTCGTCGATCTCACGCTGGTGGGCACGGAGCGCCTCCAGCCCACCGTCGCACCAGCGGTGCACAGCGGCGGCATCGAGGGTCTCCAGCACGCGAAAATCGTACTAACCACCCCCGACAATCGCCGGGCACGCACCCTGACCGGGGGCGATTGGCTGTCCCCGGGTCTGATCGGGTAAGCTCGCCGGGTTGCCTGGGCGGTTCTTCCCTGGGCGCCATCAAGTTTTTCTTCAAACCCAGGAGTATCCCGTGGCTAGCGTGTGCGACGTCTGTGGCAAGGGACCGGGCTTCGGCCACAACGTGTCCTTCTCGCACCGGCGGACCAACCGCCGCTGGAACCCGAACATCCAGTCGGTGCGCACGCCGGCCGGTGGCGGGACGACCAAGAAGCTCAAGGTCTGCACCTCGTGCATCAAGGCCGGCAAGGTTACCCGCGCCTGATCTTCTCAACGAGGAGCCGCCGAGTCGCTGACTCGGCGGCTTTTCGTCGTCAGATCTCCTTGGCGTACGACAGCACGCCCGGGTGCCCCTTGTAGTACCCGAAGTCCGCGATCCGCCGGTATCCCGCGGACTCGTAGAGCGCGATGGCCTCCGGCTGCTTGTCACCCGTCTCCAGGATGACCCGGGCACAGCCGGCCGCCCGCGCCGACTCCTCGATCGCGGTCAGCATCCGCCGGGCCAGTCCCCGGCCCCGCGCCTCGGCCAGCGTGAACATCCGCTTCAGCTCGGCGTCCGGGCCGTGCCGCCGCCAGCCCGCACTGGCCACCAGGCGGCCGTCGGCGACCCGGACGGCCACCAGGAAGTCGCCGTCCGGTGGCCGGAAGTCGGCAGCCTCGATCGGGGTGTCGTCGCCGGTGCCGCCGTATCGCTCGGAGAGGTCGCGCATGTTGTGCGCGACCAGCTCCCTCACCTCCGGCTCGTCGAACCGAGCCGATCTGATCTTGAACTCAACCACGCGGCCAGCGTAATCAGCGACGGTGCCGGCTAACGAAAGTGATCCCAGCCCATCGGACCGCTCCACGGCTTGCGGTCCACCGTCACCCCGGCGCCGTCGTGCACCGAGCCGATCTCGGTCCAGCCGTCCGGCAGCCGCGTCCCGGCCGGGAAGGTGGCGGCCAGTGGGTGATCGTCGCCACCGGCGAAGATCCACTGGTACGGGTCGACGCCGAGCGCGGTGGCCGCGTCCCGCATCTGATCGGGCACCTCGAAGGCGTCCGACCGGATGTCGATCCCGACCACGCTGGCCGCCGCCAGGTGCCCGACGTCCTGCAGCAAGCCGTCCGAAACGTCGATCATGGCGGTGGCGCCGAGCCGGGCCGCCTCCGGTCCGGCGGCATACCTGACGGCCGGCCGCCGGTACGCCTCGACCAGCATCTTCGGCGTCCGGAAGCCCCGGGACAGCACGGTGTACCCGGCCGCCGCGTAACCGATCCGCCCGGCGAGCGCGAGGATGTCCCCCGGCTGGGCGCCGGTCCGGCGGACCGGGTCGAGGCCGCCCAGGTCCCCCAGCGCGGTGACCGCGACGGTGAGCGTCGGGCTGGCCGACATGTCGCCGCCGACCACGCCGGCCCCGCACCGCGCGGCCTCCGCGGTCAGCCCGTCGGCCAGGCCCTCGGCCCAGGACGCGTCCAGGTTCGCCGGGACGCAGAGGGCGACCAGCAGCGCGGTCGGGGTGGCGCCCATCGCCGCGATGTCGGCCAGGTTCGCCGCGGCGGCCCGGTGCCCGACGTCGGCCGGCCCGCACCAGTCCCGGCGGAAATGGCGCCCCTCGACCAGCACGTCGGTGGAGGCCACCACCCGTCCGTCGGCGGCCCGGACCAGCGCGGCGTCGTCACCGGGGCCCAGCAAGGTCGCCGAACCCGCGTCGAGCCGTGACACGATTCGACCTATCAGTCCGAATTCACCGGACTCTGCGATACTCACGTCCACGCCCTTCGATGGTGGCGTCCCGCTGCCGGGCTGCTTCGTACGGTAGTTTCACTTTTCGGGGATCACCGACGCGGTGGCGGATAGGAGTCGGATCGTGGTCCAGGCATACATCCTTATTCAAACGGAGGTCGGGAAGGCCCGTGACGTGGCCGCCGCGATCGAGAAAATACCGGGAGTGGTCCGGGTCGACGCGGTGACCGGGCCGTACGACGTCGTCGTGCTCACCGAGGCACACACCGTCGACGAGCTCGGCAGCCTGATTGTGAGCAAGGTCCAGTACGTGCCGGGTATCACCCGGACACTCACCTGCTCCGTGGTAAACCTCTGAACCATGGTCGACGTCGACAACCCGCCGAAACCAGCCACCGAGCCGGACAACACCACACGGATCGCCGCCATCTGGGCGACAGCTGTGGCCGTGCCGGTGGTGGTGATCGTGGGTCTTGTCGCCTTCCTCATGGTCAAGCCGGAGCCGGCGGCCGACCCGGCACCGGCCGCGAGTGGCCCGATCGCCGTGCCCGGCACGGCGGTCGAGGTCGCCGCGCCCGCACTCGGCGAGCGCTCCGCCCGGGTCTGCCTGGCGGTCACCTCGCAGCTGCCCACCCAGGTGCGTAACCTGCCGGCCCGCAAGGTCAGTGCCGGCCCGGAGCAGAACGCGGCGTACGGCGAGCCGCCGATCACCCTCTCCTGCGGTGTCCCGCAGCCCACCATGTGCGCCACCGCCGACGACACGTCGGGGACGTGCGTGCCGCTGGTCGCCGACCTGCTGCTGATGAACAGGGTGTGCTGGTACTCCGCGGAGTCCGCCGGGCAGACCACGTTCACCACGATGGACCGTGAGGTGCCGGTGCGGGTCGTCGTGCCGACGGCCTACCAGAACCGGGCACAGTGGGCCAACGAGTTCTCCGACATCGTCGTGGAGACCGACAAGTCGATCACCAAGGGCGTGCCGAGCGGCTGCCGGCCCTAGGCCTAGGCCTAGTGGAGCCCGGTCCCGCGCCGCAGGGCGGTGCGGATCAGCCGGTCCACCACCTTCGGGTACTCCAGCCCGGTGGCCGCCCACATCTGCGGGAACATCGAGGTCGGCGTCATCCCCGGCATGGTGTTGATCTCGTTGAGGAAGATCTCGCCGGCGGCGGTGACGAAGAAGTCGACCCGGGCCAGGCCGGCGCAGTCCAGCGCGGTGAAGGTGCGCAGCGCGTACTCGCGGACCTGCCTGGTCAGCTCCGGGGAGAGCTCGGCCGGGATGGTGTAGCGGCTGCCCACCAGGTATTTCGTCTCGAAGTCGTACCAGTCGGCGTCGTCCATGTGGATCTCGGCGAGCAGCGACGCCTCGGGCGTGCCGCCGGCCTCCCCCTCGAGCACCCCGCACTCGATCTCGCGACCCACGATCGCCGCCTCGACCAGCACCTTCGGGTCGATCTGCCGGGCCTTGGCGATCGCCGCGTCCAGGTCGGCCCAGTCGGTGACCTTGCTGATGCCGGTGGACGAGCCGGCCCGCGACGGCTTCACGAAGACCGGCAGCCCGAGCCGCTCCTTGTCCTCCTCGGCGAGCTCGGCGCCGGCCCGCAGGACCGCGTACGGCCCGACCGGGATGCCCTCGGCGGCGGCCAGCTTCTTGGTGAACTCCTTGTCCATCGCGGCCGCCGAGGCGAAGACGTTGGCGCCGACGTACGGAATCCCGGCCATCTCCAGCATCCCCTGGATGGTGCCGTCCTCACCGTAGGCGCCGTGCAGCACCGGGAAGACCACGTCCACCCCGGCCAGCTCGGAGACGCCCTCGGCCGGGTCGCGCACGATCAGCTCGGTGGTGGTCGGGTCGGCCGCCAGCACCACCGAGTTGCCGGAGTTGGCGGTGATCTCGGGCAGCCGCGAGTCGGCGATGGCGAGCTGCGCGGGGTCGCCCGCGGCCAGCACCCAGCGACCCTCCCGGGTGATTCCCACCGGGACGGTCTCGTACTGGTCGGGGTCCAGCGCACCCAGGATGGCCCCCGCGCTCACGCAGGAAATGGCGTGCTCAGTGCTGCGACCGCCGAACACGATCGCCACGCGGGTCTTCCGGGGGGTTGTCACTCTTCTTGCGCCTCTCGCTAGCGGGTTTGCCGGGGGTGACCCTACTCTGCGTAAGCCAGATATGGGATCGCGGCGGCCGCTGCCATGGCAGGGGGAGACGAACAGTTCATGGGTCCAGCACTCCACGTGATCGCGGGTCCGGGACCGGGCCAATTGGCCACGATGGCCCACCCTCGCGACGAGCCGTGGTCACCGCAGGAGTTGGGCGCGCTGGCCCGCGCCGGCGTGCAGATCCTGGTGTGCAGCGAGCGGCACCATCCGGGCACACCGGACAGCTCCGGGATCGAGCTGGTCGCCTACCCCGATCCGGACGAGACGGCCCCGCGCAAGGAGGCCACCGAGATGGTCGCCCTGGCCGCCCGGCTGGCCCGGGAGGTCCGTTCCGGTCGTTTCGTCGTCACCCAGTCGAGCGCCGAACTCGGCCGCACGACCCTGCTCGCCACCATGACCCTGGCGCTGCTCGGCATCCGTCCGGGTGAGGCCCTGCGCCGCATCGGCGCCGCGCCCACCCAACCGGTCCCGCGGAACTGGCTGCACGACTTCGTCGCCCGCTGAGCGGACCATCCTCGCTGCCGCGATGCCGCCGGTCCGCTTCCGGTTCGTTTTCCGGTACGACCCGCGGCACCGTGGCAGTCGGCCCGCGAGGCCCGGCCCCCGCACGACCGCTGCGCGTGTCGTGCGGGCCCGCTCCCCCGCACGGCGGCAACCGGTCAGGCGGCGAAGGTCTGCGGCAGGACCCCGGTGTCCCAGAGCCGGTCCAGGTGGGCGAGGAAGCCGGTCAGGCTGCGCTCCAGCTCGCGGCGTTCGGCGGCGGGCAGGGCGGCCAGCGGGTCGGCGAAGATCAGGCCCTCCGGGTGCCTGGCCCGGGTGCCGACGAACTTGCCGCAGGCGGTGCACCAGACGTAGCTGACCAGGGTGGGGCGTCGCGCGGTGGCCGGCGCGGTGAAGTACGCGCGCAGCCGCCGCTCCCCGCAGGCCGGGCAGTCCCGCTCGCCGGGCGCGGCGAAGAAGCTCTCGCCGCGGGTCAGGGCCGCCACCTCGTCCGCGCTGAAGGTGTCCCAGGAGGTCACGAGCGGCCGCCCGCCGCGCCGCCGGAGCCGGGCCGGGCGGTCACTTCGAGGCGTCCAGGGCGCGGGTGACGTCCTCGACCAGGTCCGCGGTGTCCTCGATGCCGCAGGAGAAGCGGACGAAGCCCGGGGCGGTGTCGTCGCCGAACTGGGCCCGCCGGTCGGCGGTGGTGTGCACGCCGCCGAACGAGGTGGCGGCGAACACCAGTTTCGCCGTCGCCAGGAAACGGGCCACCCGCTCGGCGCTGCCCAGGTCGAACGCGACGATGCCGGGGATGCGGCGCATCTGCCTGCTCGCGACCGGATAGGACGGGTCGGTGGGCAGCCCCGGCCAGCGCAGGCCGGTCACGTCGGGACGGCCGGCCAGCAGCTCGGCGAGGGCCGCCGCGTTCTGGGTCTGCCGGGCGAGCCGCAGGTCCATGGTGGCCATCGAGCGGTGCGCCAGCCAGCAGTCGAACGCGCCGGGCACGCCGCCGGTCAGCTTCCGCCAGTTCTCGATCCTGTCGAGAAGCTCGGGATCGCGGGCCGCCACGTAGCCGAGCAGCAGGTCGGAGTGCCCGGTCAGGGCCTTGGTCCCGGACGCCACGACCAGGTCGGCGCCGAGGGCGAGCGGGTTCTGCCCGAGCGGGGTGGCAGCGGTGTTGTCGACGGCCAGCAGCGCGCCGGCGGCGTGCGCGGCCGCCGCCAGGGCGGCGATGTCGGCCACGTCCAGGCCGGGGTTGGCCGGGGTCTCCAGCATCACCAGCCGCAGCCCGGTGAGGTCCGGGTACGGCCCGGCGGTGGGTACCAGGACGCTCTCCACGCCGAGGTCGGCCAGGGCGCCGCGGGCGAACGCGCGTACCGGGAAATAGCCGTCACCGGGGAGCGCCACCCGATCCCCGGCCTTGACCAGCGCGAGCAGCATCGCGCTGATGGCCGCCTGCCCGCTGGCGAAGGCCAGCGCGGGCCCACCCTCCAGCTCGCCGATCGCGGCCTCCAGGGCTTCCCGGGTGGGCTGCTCGGTGCGGGCGTAACCATGGGTGCCGGGCCCGGTCACCGGGTCCAGGTGGTAGGGCGCGGCGAAGACCGGCCCGGGCAGGAACGGCTGCCCGACCTCGGGCTCCGGCAGGCCGGCGTGAACGGATCGGGTCCCGTCGGAATAGCTCACTCGGGTTTCATCTCTCGTGTCATCAGCAGTTTCACCGCGACTCGCGGGTCGGCGCCCTCGTGGCACACCTTCTCCACCTGCTCGACGATCGGCATCTCGACGCCGTGCGCGCGGGCCAGGTCGCGGATGGACAGGCAGCTCTTCACACCCTCGGCGGTCTGCCGGGTCGCCGCCTGGGCCTGCTCCAGGCTCTCGCCGCGACCCAGGTGCTCGCCGAAGGTGCGGTTGCGGGACAGCCGGGAGGAGCAGGAGGCCACCAGGTCGCCGAGACCGGCCAGGCCGGCGAAGGTCAGCGGGTCGGCGCCGAGCGCCACCCCGAGCCGGGACGTCTCGGCCAGGCCGCGGGTGATCAGCGAGGCCTTGGTGTTGTCGCCGAGGCCGATCGCCGAGGCCATCCCGTAGGCCAGGGCGATCACGTTCTTCACCGCGCCGCCGAGTTCGCAGCCGAGCACGTCGTCGCTGGTGTAGGGGCGGAAATAGGGGGTGGCCAGGGCGTGCTGGACCTGCCGGGCGCGGTCCTCGTCGGTGCACGCCACCACGGTCGCGGTGGGCTGGTCGGCGGCGATCTCCGGAGCCAGGTTGGGCCCGGAGACGACCACCACCCGCTCCGGGGCGACACCGGCGGTCTCCACGATCACCTCGCTCATCCGCTTCAGCGTGCCGAGCTCGATGCCCTTCATCAGGGAGACCACCGTGGCGTCGCGCGGGAAGAAGCCGGACCAGTCGGCCAGGTTGCCGCGCAGCGTCTGGGACGGCACCGCGATCGCGATCAGCTCGGCGCCGTCGACCGCCTCGGCCAGGTCGGTGGTCGCGGTGACCAGTTTCGACAGCCGGACGCCGGGCAGCGAGCCCTCGTTGCCGTGCTGGTCGCGGATCTCCGCGGCGACCGTCTCCCGGCGCGCCCGGATGGTCACCTCCGAGCCCGCGTCGCCGAGCACCTTGGCGAACGCGGTACCCCAGGCGCCGGATCCGATGACGGCCGCTTTCATGACGCGTCCTCCGAGGTCGAGGCCCGCCGGGCGGGCCAGTCGTAGAGCGCCGGCGGTTCGCCGTCGCGGATCGTGCCGAGCAGGTCACGGATGGCCAGCATGATCTGCTCGGTCATGTCGTCGAGCACCTGGCGGGTCGGCTCGGCGCCGGCCCAGCGGCTCAGGTCGACCGGATCGCCGGTGGTGACGGTGACCGCCGCCCGGGTCGCCTTGAGCCGGTTGGTCCGCGGGTCGAAGACCGTCTGCGCGCCCCAGTTCGCGATCGGGATCACCGGGGCGCCGGTGAGCAGGGCCAGCCGGGCCGCGCCGGTCTTGCCACGCATCGGCCACAGGTCGGGGCTGCGGGTGGTGGTGCCCTCCGGGTAGATCACCACGGCGCCGCCCTCCCGCAGGGCCTGGACCAGGGTCTCCAGCGATTTCACCGCCTCGACGCTGCCCCGTTCGACGGGGACCTGCTTGGTCCTGACCAACAGGGGCCCGATGATCGGCACCCGCCAGATGCTGGCCTTGCCGAGGAACCGGGGCCAGCGGCCGGCCTTGTAGATGTAGTGCGCCACGACCAGCGGGTCGAAGTGCGACACGTGGTTGGGGACGAGGATCACACCACCCGACTGCGGGAGCTTCTCCATCCCGAGCCAGGTCCGCTTCGTCCAGCAGGTCATGACGGGGACCACCAGCATCACCGCGAAACGCTGCCAGAACCCGAGCCTGTGCTGCGCCACGGCATCCCCCGTCCCTCGATCGGCGACCATGTCGCCGGTGCACCTGCGACGAAATCATGCCCCCTCCCAGCCCGCCGTACCAGGTAGGGGTATTTCCAGTGGTACCGCGAACCGCCGGAGCGGGGCGGGCCCGGGTGTGCGGCAGACTTGCGGGGTGGCAGTGCGGAATTGGATGACGGTTATCCCGGTCAAGCGGCTGGACGCGGCAAAGAGCCGGCTGCGCGGCGCGGTGGCGCGGGACAGGCATCCGGAGCTCGTGCTGGCCATGGTGTGCGACACCGCCGCCGCCGTGCTGAACGCCAGCACGGTGGCCGGGCTGATCGTGGTCACCGACGACCCGGTGGTGGCCGGGGCCGTACGCGACCTGGGTGCCAAGGTGGCGCCGGACCCGGGCGCCGGGCTGAACGCGGCGCTGCGGTCCGGCGCCGAGGAGATCGCCGGGCTCGGCACGCATCGCGCGGTGCTCACCGGTGACCTGCCGGCCCTGCGGTCCGGGCAGCTGGACGCGGCCCTCGCCGCGGTGTCCGGGCGGGGCTTCGTGCCGGACGCCGCCGGGACCGGCACCGTGCTGCTGGCCGCGGCGCCCCGGGTGCCGCTCGACCCGCGGTTCGGCCCCGGCTCGGCGGCCGCCCACCTGGCCTCCGGCGCGGCCCCGCTGACCGGTGACTGGCCGGGCCTGCGGCAGGACGTGGACACCGCCGCCGACCTGGACGTCGTGCTCCGCCTGGGCGCGGGTGACCGGACGCACACCCTGCTGCGTGATGTCGGACTCAGCCAGGCGTGCACACCGGCCGGCTGCGCCAGGTAGCGTCTCTGGCATGCAGGGCACCATCGCCACCTTCGACCCCGGCACCCGCAGTGGCACGCTGCTCCTCGACGATGGCTCTGAGCTGGCCTTCGGGGCGGACGCGTTCGCCCGCTCCGGGCTGCGGCTGCTCCGGCTGGGTCAGCGGGTCTCGATCGAGGCCGAACCCGGCGGCGAGGTTCACCGCGTGGTAATTCCTGGAATCGCCTAAGTTGATCATTGGGTAGTTCGTTTCACGTTCCGCTCGAAGCGGCAATGATGGACCCATGCACACCCCGCCCCGGACCCCCGAGACCCGCCGGCGTGGCCCGAACGGCCGCTTTCTCCCGCAGACGCCCGCCGACGTCGTCGCTGTAACTGAACCGGTCAAGCCTGTGGTGGAGGATGCGGTGCCGAAATCGAAGCCGGTGGCCCTGCCGGTCGAGCCCCGACCCGTCTTCGAGGAGGATCCGGACCAGGGCTACTACCTCCCCGACGACCGCTTCGCGAACCGCGAGCTGTCCTGGCTCGATTTCAACGCGCGGGTGCTGGCGCTCGCCGAGGATCCGGGCACCCCGCTGCTGGAACGGGCGAAATTCCTGGCGATCTTCGCGAGCAATCTGGACGAGTTCTACATGGTCCGGGTCGCCGGGCTGAAACGCCGGTTGAGCGCCGGCCTGCCGGTGCGCGGCGGTGACCGTTCCCCGCTGCGGCAGCAGATCGAGATGATCACCGAGCGCACCGCCGACCTGGTGACCCGGCACGCCGCCTGCTTCGCCGACGAGGTCCGGCCGAAACTGGCCGCCGAGGGCATCGAGCTGGTCAGCTGGAAGGAGCTGGACGAGCCGGAGCGGGGCCGGCTGCGCGGCTTCTTCCGGGAGCAGGTCTTCCCGGTGCTCACCCCGCTGGCGGTGGACCCGGCCCACCCGTTCCCGTACATCTCGAGTCGCTCGCTCAACCTGGCGGTGGCGCTGCGCTACCCGGACGGCGACAACCCGGAGCTGTTCGCCCGGATCAAGGTGCCGAACAACGTGCCCCGCTTCGTGACGGTGCAGAACGACAGCCGCGGGGTCCGGTTCCTGCCCATCGAGGACCTGATCGCGAACCACCTGGACCAGCTGTTCCCGGGCATGCAGATCCTGGAGACGCACGCGTTCCGGGTGACCCGCAACGCCGAGCTGGAGGTCGACGAGGACCGCGACGAGGACCTGCTGCAGGCGCTGGAGCGGGAGCTGGCCCAGCGCCGGTTCGGCCCGCCGGTCCGGCTCGAGGTGGCCGCCTCGATCAGCGACCACGTGCTCGACCTGCTGGTCCGCGAGCTCGACATGGACAGCCACGACGTGCTGCGGGTGCCCGGCGTGCTCGACCTGTCGGCGCTCTGGCAGGTCTTCGGCGAGTGCGACAGGGACGACCTCAAGGACCGCCCTTTCGTCCCGGCGACCCACCCGCAGCTGGCCGACGGGGAGGTGCCGCGGAGCGTGTTCAATCGGCTGCGCGAGTCGGACATCCTGGTGCACCACCCCTACCACTCCTTCTCGACCAGCGTGCAGCGCTTCATCGAGCAGGCGGCCGCCGACCCGAACGTGCTGGCCATCAAGCAGACCCTCTACCGCACCTCGGGTGACTCGCCGATCGTCGACGCGCTGGTGGACGCCGCCGCGGCCGGCAAGCAGGTGGTGGTGCTGGTCGAGGTGAAAGCCCGGTTCGACGAGGTGGCCAACATCGCCTGGGCTCGCACCCTGGAGCGGGCCGGCTGCCACGTGGTCTACGGCCTGGTCGGGCTCAAGACGCACTGCAAGACCGCGCTGGTGGTCCGGCAGGAGGGCAACCAGCTGCGGCGGTACTGCCACATCGGCACCGGCAACTACCACCCGAAGACCGCCCGGCTCTACGAGGACTTCGGCATGCTGACCGCCGACCCCGAGGTGGGCGCGGACGTCACCGACCTGTTCAACGTGCTCACCGGGTACAGCCGGCAGACCACCTTCCGGCGGCTGCTGGTCGCCCCGCACGGGGTGCGCCGCGGCCTGCTGGACCGGCTGGCGGAGCAGGCCAAGATCGCCCGGGCCGGCGGCGACGCGCTGGTCCAGATCAAGGTGAACTCGATGGTCGACGAGGAGACCGCCGACGCGTTGTACCGCGCCTCGCAGGACGGCGTGAAGATCGACCTGGTGATCCGCGGGATGTGCACGCTGCGCCCGGGCGTCCCCGGCCTGTCGGAGAACATCCGGGTCCGCTCGATCGTCGGCCGGTTCCTGGAGCACTCCCGGGTCTTCCGGTTCGGCAGCGGTGACGACGCGGAGTACTGGATCGGCTCGGCCGACCTGATGCACCGCAACCTGGACCGCCGGGTGGAGGCGCTGGTCAAGGTGACCATGCCGTCCGCCCGCGAGGAGTTGCGCAACGTGCTGGAGCTGTCGATGGCCGAGGGCACCGAGGCTTGGGACCTGGGTGGCGACGGCGTCTGGCGGCGCAACACCGGCGAGCCGACCGGCAAGCAGGTGCATCTCCAGGAGGCCCTGCTGCGGCGGGTCATCAAGGCCGGCTGATGCCGGCTCCGGCACACGCCGCGGGCGGCGTCCTCTACCGCCCGGGCCCGGACGGCGCACCCGAGGTGTGCCTGGTGCATCGCCCGCGGTACGACGACTGGAGCCTGCCCAAGGGCACCGTCAAGCGCGGCGAGCCGGCCCTGGCCGCGGCGATCCGCGAGGTGGCCGAGGAGACCGGCGCGCAGGGCATCCCGGAGTTCGGCCTGCCCGAGGTGGCCTACCGGCTGCCCGACGGCCGGCCGAAGACCGTGCGGTTCTGGCTGATGCGGGCCGCCACCGGCGGCCCGGTCCGGGACACCGGCGAGGTCGACAAGCTGACCTGGCTGCCGGTGCCGGAGGCCGCCGAGCGGCTGACCTATCCGGACGAGCGCCCGCTGCTCGACCTGGTGGCCGGCCTGCCGCCGATCACCTCGGTGGTGGCGCTGGTCCGGCACGCGCACGCCGGCGAGCGGAAACACTGGTCCGGCCCGGACTCACTGCGCCCGATCAGCGCGAAGGGGCAGCGGCAGGCCGGCCGGGTCGCCGAGCGCCTGGCCACCTTCCGGCCGCAGCGGATGGTCGCGGCCACCCCGTTGCGCTGCTCGCAGACCCTGCAGCCGCTGGTCGCGGCGACCGGGCTGCCGCTGGTGGTGGACGCCGCGTTCGCCGAGCCGGACGAGCCGTCCGAGCTGCCGGCCACACTGCGGGCCGCCCGGGAGCGGCTGGCCGAGCTGCGGGCCGCCGGGCGGGTGGTGGTGTGCAGTCAGGGCAAGGTGATGCCGCCGCTGCTGGCGCAGCTCACCGGGGCGGCGGACGCCGAGCCGTACCGGACGCGCAAGGGTGACGGCTGGCTGCTCACCTGGTCCGGCGCGACGCTACTAGGGGCCTCGCGCTGGTGACCGGCTCGATCCGCCAGTGCCCGACCAGGTCGCCGGTGAGCCAGCGGGCCCGCCACAGCTCGTCGCGGCGGGGCTCCCAGTCGCGGTAGGGCAGGAGCGCCAGCCGCCAGCTCAGCACCCCGGCCAGGTACCAGCCGTACAGCGGGACGGCGCCGGCCAGGCCATCCCGGACGCGATAGGAGGTTCCGGGGGCGTACCCGGCCACCGCCAGGCCGCACCAGCCGCAGGTGACCAGCCAGTCCAGCGCCGGCCAGCCGGTGGCCTGCTCGGCCAGGTCGCCGAGCGTCCACCCGGGCACGACAGCCAGCGCGAACAGGCCCGCGGCCAGGCTCGCGCGGGCCGTCAAACCTCTCGGTCTGCGTTCCATGCCCGGACGGTAGGCCCGGGGCTCGGTCTGCTCGCGGCAAACGAAAAGGCGTCCACCGTACGGTGGACGCCCCTGTCGCCGTCGTGAGCTCAGCGTGCCTTGCGGTTGGCCGCCGCCTTGGCCGTCGCGGCGCCCTTGGCCCGGGCCGGAGCCGCGGCCGGGGTGGCGGTCTTGCGCGCCGTGGTCTTCTTGGCCGCGGCGGTCTTGGTCGTCGCCTTCTTGGCCGGCGCGGTCTTCGCCGCCGTCTTCTTCGCCGTCGCCGCCTTCGTCGCCGGCGCGGTCTTCGCCGCCGTCTTCTTCGCGGTAGCGGCCTTGGTCGCGGCCTTCGTGGCGGTCGCGGCCTTGGTGCCGGTCGCGGCCTTGGTGGCGGTCGTGGCCTTGGTCGCCGGCGCGGTCTTCGCCGCCGTGGCCTTCTTGGTCGCGGCCGTCGTCGCGGTCTTCTTCGCCGTGGCGGTGGCCTTGGTGGCTGTCGCCTTGGCCGCCGTCTTGGTGGCCGTCGTCTTCTTCGCCGGCGCCGCCTTGGTCACCGCGGTCTTGGCGACAGCGGTCTTCTTGGCGCCGGCCGCCTTCGCCGGTTTCCCGCTGGCGACCAGTTCCCGGAAGGTGTTTCCGGGCCGGAATGCGGCGACTGACGTCTTCTTCACCTTCACCGGCTCGCCGGTTCGCGGATTCCGCGCTGTTCGCGCATTGCGCGACCGCTTCTCCCACGATCCGAAGCCGGTGAGGGACACCTTGTCACCCTTGGCGACGGCGTTCTGCACCTCACTGATGAACGCGTCCAGCGCAATCGTCGCCGTCTTCTTGTCGCCCAGCTTGACGGCGAGCGCCTCAATGAGCTCGGCCTTGTTCACGGTTTCCTCCCGGACGTGAGAACTGGCCCGTCGCAGGCCATTCTGCGCGCACGGTATGCCCTCTGACCTGGAGACACAAACATTCGGGGCAAAAATCCGTTGTGTCCCAACGAAATTCGCCCCCATCGGCGACACCGACGGGGGCGAATTCCTGACCTCGAGTTAAAGAGTGACCACCGGCTTGAAAGCCGGACGACCCTTCTCGTACGCGCTAATCGCGTCCTCGTGGCGCAACGTCAGTCCGATGTCGTCGAGCCCCTCCATGAGGCGCCAACGGCTGAAATCGTCGATCGGGAACGAGTACGCCGCGTCGTCCACCCGGACCACCCGGTCGGCCAGGTCGACGGTGATCTGCTTCTCCGGCTCGCTCTCGGCGAGATCCCAGAGGCTCTCCACCACCTTCTGGTCGAGCTGGACCGGCAGCAGGCCCTCCTTGAGCGCGTTGCCCCGGAAGATGTCGCCGAACCGGGCCGCGATCACCGCCTTGAAGCCCCAGTCGCGCAGCGCCCAGACGGCGTGCTGGCGGGACGAGCCGGTGCCGAAGTTCGGCCCGGCCACCAGGATGGTGGCGCCGGCGTGCGCCGGGTTGTGCAGCACGAAATCCGGGTCCTCGCGCCAGGCGCTGAAGAGACCGTCCTCGAAGCCGGTGCGGGTGACCCGCTTCAGGTAGACCGCCGGGATGATCTGGTCGGTGTCCACATCGGAACGGCGGAGCGGCATGACCTTGCCGCTGTGCGTGACGAACTTGTCCATGAGTTGATATCCCCTACTCAGAGGTCGGCGGGGGCGGCCAGCTTGCCGACCACAGCGGTGGCGGCGGCGACCTGCGGCGAGACCAGGTGGGTACGCCCGCCCTTGCCCTGCCGGCCCTCGAAGTTGCGGTTGGAGGTGGACGCCGCGCGCTGCCCGGGGCTCAGCGTGTCCGGGTTCATGCCCAGGCACATCGAGCAGCCGGCGAACCGCCACTCGGCGCCCGCGTCCGTGAAGATCTTGTCCAGGCCCTCGGCCTCGGCCTGCTCCCGCACGACGTAGGAGCCCGGCACGATCATCATCCGGACGCCGTCGGCGACCTTGCGACCGCGGATCACGTCGGCGGCGGCCCGCAGGTCCTCCAGCCGGCCGTTGGTGCACGAGCCGACGAAGACCACGTCCACCGGCACGTCCCGGAACGGCGTGCCCGGCGTCAGGTCCATGTACGCCAGGGCCCGCTCGGCGGCCCCGCGCTCGACCTCGTCCAGGAAGTCGTCGGGGTTCGGCACCACGCCGTCGAGGGCCGCGCCCTGTCCGGGGTTGGTGCCCCAGGTGATGAACGGGCTGATCGCCGACGCGTCCAGGATGATCTCGGTGTCGTACTCGGCGTCCTCGTCGGTGGCGAGGGTCCGCCAGTACGCGACGGCGGCATCCCAGTCGGCACCCCGCGGGGCGTGCTCGCGGCCCTTCAGGTACGCGAACGTGGTCTCGTCCGGCGCGATCATGCCGGCCTTGGCGCCCCACTCGATCGACATGTTGCAGATGGTCATCCGGCCCTCCATGGAGAGCTTGCGGATCGCCTCGCCGCGGTACTCCACGATGTGGCCGTTGCCGCCGCCGGTGCCGGTCTGCGTGATCAGCGCGAGGATCAGGTCCTTCGCGCTCACGCCCGGGCGCAGCTCGCCGACGACGGTGACGGCCATCGTCTTCGGCTTCGACTGCGGCAGCGTCTGGGTGGCGAGCACGTGCTCGACCTCGCTGGTGCCGATGCCGAAGGCCAGCGCGCCGAACGCGCCGTGGGTCGCGGTGTGCGAGTCGCCGCAGACGATGGTCATGCCCGGCTGGGTCAGGCCCAGCTGCGGGCCGATCACGTGCACGATGCCCTGGTTCACGTCACCGAGCGGGCGGATCTCGACGCCGAACTCCGCGCAGTTCTTCCGCAGCGTCTCGATCTGGGTGCGGGAGACCGTGTCGGCGATGGTCAGCAGCTCGCCACGGCGGGTGTTGAACGACGGGTCCGCGTAACCGGTCGGGGTGTTGTGGTCCTCCGTCGCGAGCGTGAGGTCGGTCCGGCGCACCGGCCGGCCGGCCATCCGCAGCCCGTCGAACGCCTGCGGGCTGGTGACCTCGTGCAGCAGGTGCAGGTCGATGAAGAGCAGGTCGGGCTCGCCCTCGGCCGTGCGCACCACGTGGTCATCCCAGACCTTCTCGGCCAGGGTCCTGGGTTTCCCGCTGTCGGGAGTGACTCCCACCATCTGGACATCCTAAATTCTGGAATGTATGTTTCGGCTTGTGGGACACAGTATGAGCGGTGTAGGCGTTCTCGACAAGGCGGTTGTCATCCTCGCCGCATGTGTCGACGGCGCCAGCCTGGCCGAGTTGGTCGAACGCACGAAGCTTCCCCGGGCGACCGCACATCGCCTGGCCCAGGCTCTGGAGATTCATCGGATGCTGGTCCGGGACACTCAAGGAAGATGGCGCCCCGGACCTCGCCTGGGCGAGCTGGCGAACGCCGCGCCGGACGTTCTGCTGACCGCCGCCGAGCCCCTGCTTTCCGCATTGCGGGACGCGACCGGCGAGAGCGCGCAGCTTTACTTGCGCCGCGCGGACGAGCGGATCTGCGTCGCCGCCGCCGAGCGGGCGAGTGGCCTTCGCGACACCGTCCCGGTCGGCTCGGTGCTGCCGATGGTGGCCGGCTCCGCCGCCCAGATCCTGCTCGCCTGGGAGCCGCCGGAAGCGGTCATGCCGCTGCTGCCCCGCTGCAAGTTCACCGGCCGCACCCTGGCCGAGGTGCGCCGCCGCGGCTGGGCGCAGAGCGTCGCCGAGCGCGAGCCGGGTGTGGCGAGCGTCTCCGCCCCGATCCGCGACCGCACCGGACGGGTCATCGCCGCCATCTCGATAAGCGGTCCGATCGAACGCCTCGGCCGCCGCCCCGGCGAGCGCCACGCCATGGCCGTCGTCCGCGCCGGCCAGCGCCTCTCCGGCCTCTGACCCCGTCCGCACCCCTCGCGCCCGATGGCCGCTCCGCGCCATCGGGCGCGCCTCATTTCCGAGGCCCACCACCTGATTTCGGTACGCCCAGCAACCGCACCGCCGCTCCGACCTCGATCGGAGCCCCGGGTCCGGCGAGGTCGCAATCCGCGAATGGCCGTAAAAGCCCCACCAAGCCCACAGCCGGCCACCACGGCGCCCTCCAGCCCACCGACACCACCCCCAGCACCAGCCCGAACCCGCAGCTGGCCACCACGGTGGTGTCCAAGCCGCTGAGACCACCATGAGCGCCAGCCCACCCCGCGGCTGGCCACCACGGTGGTCTCCAGACCGCTGAAACCACCACCAGCACCAGCCCGGAACCGGCGGCTGGTCACGGCGGTGGTCTCCAAGCCGCCGAGACCACCATGGGCGCCAGCCCAGCGCGCGGCTGGTCACCACGGTGGTGTCCAGACCGCTGAGACCACCACCGACACCAGCCCGGAACCGGCGGCTGGTCACGGCGGTGGTCTCCAAGCCGCCGAGACCACCATGAGCGCCAGCCCACCCCGCGGCTGGTCACCACGGTGGTGTCCAGACCGCTGAGACCACCACCAGCACCAGCCCGGGACCGGCGGCTGGTCACGGCGGTGGTCTCCGAGCCGCTGAGACCACCATGAGCGCCAGCCCGGCGCGCGGCTGGTCACCACGGTGGTCTCCAGACCGCTGAGACCACCACCAGCACCAGCCCGGAACCGGCGGCTGGTCACGGCGGTGGTCTCCGAGCCGCCGAGACCACCATGAGCGCCAGCCTGGGCCTGCGGCTGGTCACGGCGGTGGTGTCGCTGCCACGGGACACGTGGATGGGGCGGACTCTTGGTGGGTGGCGAGCGGGTTAGCGGGGCGGCTGAGCCGGAGACGGGCGGTAGACGAAAGTGGCCCGCACCGTAATCGGTGCGGGCCACTTCTCCTGGTAGTCCCGAAGGGATTCGAACCCTCGCTACCGCCTTGAGAGGGCGGCGTCCTAGGCCGCTAGACGACGGGACCAGAACTTGCCTTGCACCGCCCGTTCCTGCGGCGGCGCGGTGAACTCTATCAGCACCTTTGACGAATCCCCGCATCGGCTGCCCCGCCCCGAACCGGCTCGTGACCGGCCCCACAACGACGGCGGAAGCAGGGCGGGCGAATCAGGACGGACGGGTCACCCGGCTGCGCGACGAAACGCCGGCGGCTGACTGGCCCGGTGAGCACGGCGCCCCGGCTGGACAGCGAACGCGGCCTGCGGAACGCCGAGTGGCACGGCACATCGCCGGCGGCGGGCACAAGCGACCCCGGCCGGGCGGAGGGCCGCAGCGGCGGGTTGGTGCGGCGGGAAAGTGCGGCGGCGAGGTGCAGCGGGCCGCCGGGCAGCGGGGATGCGCGGCAGGCCGCGGGGCGGGGAGGTGCGGCAGGCCGCCAGGCGGCGGGATGCGCGGCAGGCCGCGGGGCGGGGAGGTGCGGCGGGTCGCTGGACGGCGGGGAGGTGCGGCAGGCCGCCGGGCGGCGGGGAGGTGCGGCTTGGCGGGGCGGGGCGCGGGGGCTTCGCTGGGCGGCTGGGCTCCGGGCGTACCGAAAGGGTGACGCAGCGGCCCGGAAGGGGCGGCGGACACCGGGAGTGCGGCGGATCCGGCGTTTCCCGGAAAACCGGTCAGCGGTGATTGAACGGGGCGACGGCCTCACGGTTGCGCGCGGCGTCCTCCGGACCGAGCAGCGCCTCGCACACCCGGATCAGGCGGCTGCGCAGGCCCGCGGCGCGGCGGGCGAGCTCACGCTGGCGGGCCACGTACTCCGCCTTGCCCTCCGGGGTTTCGATCTTCACCGGGGGGTGGCCGTAGGACTCCAAGTCGTAGGGGCTGGCCTGCATGTCCAGCAGGCGGATCTCGCCGGCCAGGGCGAAGCAGTCCAGGGCCAGCGCGCCGGGGACGGCCGGACCGAGTTTCTGCGCCCACTTGTGCACGTCCATCGCGGCGTGCAGGCAGCCGGGCTGGTCCAGGTCGACCTGGGTGGCCCGGGTCGGCTGCAGGCGGTTGAGCCCGACGGCCTCCGGGGTGAAGAAGCGGAACGCGTCGAAGTGGGTGCAGCGGATGGTGTGCTGCTCGACCACCTTGTCGGTCTCGGACTGGCCGAGGCGCAGCGGCAGCGGGTGCCGGTGCTCCGGGTCGCGGTAGACCATCGCCCACTCGTGCAGGCCGAAGCAGCCGGAGAAGACCGGGCGGGACGCGGTGGCGGTGAGCAGGCCGTGGATGTACCGCACGCTCTCGCCCCGGGCGTGCAGGAACGCGTCCTCGTCCAGCGAGACGATGCCGTCCTGGCTGGTCGCGTAGAACTTCCAGCCGGCGTGCTCGGCCAGGCCGTCCGGCGCCGGGGCGAGGCCCGCGCCGACGCCCGGGTGCCAGCGGCGCAGCATCGCCGGGCGGGTGCCGTAGTAGTCGTAGAGGAAGTCCTCGATGGCGTGTTTCTCACCCGTCGCCCGGCGGGCACGGTGGCCCGCGGTCATCTGGTCGGCGCGCTCGGCGTGCGCCCGGGCGAGGGGTATCCAGGTGACCGAGGGCAGCGTGGTGGTGAGTGCCCTCACCTGCTTGATCCCCATCGCACCAATGTATCTAGCCGAAGCGATCAACACGATCACCGTTAGGCGCGAATGAGGTCCGCCACGGCGTGTTCTTCCGGCTCGGCCGGGGCGCCATCTCGGGTTTCACCAGATTTGAGTGGTTTGTGGAGCGTCCGGGGCCAGCCGAGCCCGGGCGCGCCGGGCAGCGCGAACCCCCACCGGGGTCCGAGCCCCAGCGTCAGGGAAACGACAGAAGCCATACGAAGCAATGTAGTACACCTACTACAAGTTTGATAGCGTGGTAGACATGGCGGAGGCGGTATTGCAGAGCACCGGCACGGACCCGCTGGTCGGCGAGCCGGTCATCGAGGTTCGTGACCTGCGGATGCGCTACGGGCCCAAGGAGGTCCTGGACGGCATCGGCTTCTCCGCCCGCCCCGGCGAGGTGATCGCGCTGCTCGGGCCGAACGGGGCGGGCAAGACCACCACCATCGAGATCCTGGAGGGCTTCCGGCGCCGGTCAGCCGGTCACGTCCGGGTGCTCGGCAGCGACCCGGAGCACGGCGACGAGCGCTGGCGGGCCCGGCTCGGCGTGGTCCTGCAGTCCTGGCGGGACCACGGTAAGTGGCGGGTGCGCGAGCTGCTGGAGCACATCGGCGGGCACTACGCGCCGTTCGGCACCGCCCGCACGCCCCGGCCGTGGCCGGTCGACGAGCTGCTCGCCGCGGTCGGCCTGACCGCCGCCGCGCGGACCCGGGTCAGCCGGCTCTCCGGTGGCCAGCGGCGCCGGCTGGACGTGGCGATGGGCATCGTGGGCCGGCCCGAGTTGCTCTTCCTGGACGAGCCGACGGTCGGCTTCGACCCGGCCGCGCGGCGCGAGTTCCACGACCTGATCCACGAGCTGACCGACATGGCCGACACCACAGTGCTGCTCACCACGCACGACCTGGACGAGGCGGAGAAACTCGCCGACCGGATCCTGATCCTCTCGGCCGGGCGGATCATCGCGAGCGGCTCGGCCGACGAGCTGTCCCGGCAGGTGGCCGGCGAGACCGAGATCCGCTGGACCCGTGACGGGCAGCGGTTCGTGCACGCCACCGCGGACGCGACGGCCTATGTGCACCGGCTCTTCCTGCAGCACGGCACCGCCATCGGCGACCTGGAGGTGCGCCGCTCCAGCCTGGAGGACACGTACATGAAGCTGGTGCACGAGACGGAGGGCCCGCGATGAACCAGCTTGCGAGCGAATCCATGAGCCCGGTCGTCGAGTCATCGCGGCGCCGGAGCGCAGCGGAGGTGACGCGATGACCCCGATCACGATGGGCCTGCGGCGCGGCTGGACCGAGCTCCGGCACACCTGGACCACCCCGATGGACCTGTGGGCCTACCTGTTCCCGGCGATCCTGCTGCTCGGCACGGTCTTCTTCATGCGCGGCTCGACGGTGCCCGGCACCTCGTTCTCGCTCGGCGCCCGCACGCTGCCCAGCGTCTTCGGCATGGGCCTGGTGATGGGCGGCCTGATGACCACGGCACAGCAGCTGATCGTGGACCGGGAGGACGGCACCCTGCTGCGCGCCAAGGCCGTGCCGAACGGGATGACCAGCTACCTGTCCGGCAAGGTGGTGCTGGTCGGCGGGATGACGCTGATCGGCTTCCTGCTCCAGCTGATCCCCGGGCTGTTCCTGGTGGACGGCCTCGCGGTGGACGGCGGCGGCTGGCTCACCCTGGCCTGGCTGGTGCCGGTCGGGTTCGTGGCCACCCTGCCGCTGGGCGCGGCGATCGGCGCGCTCTTCGACGACCCGCGCAACATGGGCCTGGTGATGATGCCGCTCTTCGGGCTGATCGCGGTCTCCGGCATCTTCTACCCGATCGGCGGCATGCCCGGCTGGCTGCAGGGTCTGGCGCAGCTCTTCCCGCTGTACTGGCTAGGGTTGGGCATGCGCTCGGTCTTCCTGCCCGACTCCCTGGCGGCCGTGGAGATCGGGCATTCCTGGCGGCACCTGGAGACGTTCGGGGTGCTGGTCGTCTGGGCGGCGATCGGGATGGTGCTGGCTCCGGTGCTGCTGCGCCGGATGGCCCGGCGGGAGTCCGGCTCGGCGGTGGCCGCCCGGCGGGAGCGGGCCCTGACCCGGATCGGGCGCTGAGGGAGCGATGGCAACCGAGATCACGTACAACCGGATCGCGATGCTCCGCGCCGAGCGGGGCATCTCGCGGCGGCAGCTGGCCGACGCCCTCGGCGTGCACTATCAGACAGTGGGCTACCTGGAGCGCGGCGAGTTCAGCCCGAGCCTGCACCTGGCCCTGCGCATCTGTCAGTACTTCGAGGTTCCGGTCGAGGTGGTGTTCGCCCTGGAGCCGTTCCCGCGACTCGGTGCCACCTCCCAATCGGCGTAGATTTCAGGGGTCCGTCCATTACGAAGATGGGGATTACCCGTGCGCTTCGCCCGTTTTGTTCATGCCGCTGGAGTGTCGTTCGGCGTCGTCGAGGGTGACGGCGCCTCCGGCCTCACGGTGGCCGAGATCAGCAGCCTGCCCTTCGAGAAGGTCGTCCGCACCGGCCAGCGGTGGGCCCTCCCGGACGTCCGGCTGCTCGCGCCGATCTTCTCCAGCAAGGTGATCGGTGTCGGCCGCAACTACGCCGAGCACGCCGCCGAGCTGGGTAACGAGGTGCCCAAGGAACCGCTGATCTTCATCAAGCCGTCCACCTCGGTGATCGGCCCCGGCGACGCGATCCGGATCCCCTCGGTCACCACTCAGGTCGAGGAGGAGGCCGAGCTCGCCGTGGTGATCGGCGCGACCGGCGCCCGCCGGGTCGACCGGGCCGGCGCCGCGAAAGCGATCTTCGGCTACACCTGCGCCAACGACGTCACCGCCCGCGACCTGCAGCGCAAGGACCCGCAGTGGACCAGGGCCAAGGGCTTCGACTCGTTCTGCCCGCTCGGCCCGTGGATCGAGACCGAGCTCGACGTCAGCGACCTGGAGGTGCGCTGCGAGGTGGGGCGCAACCCGGAGAGCATGGAGGTCCGGCAGATCGGCCGGACCAAGGACATGGTGTTCGACATCCCGGGCCTGGTCTCGTATGTGTCGCACGTCATGACGCTGCTGCCGGGCGACGTGATCCTCACCGGAACGCCGGCCGGGGTGAGCCAGATCGTGCCCGGCGACACGGTGTCGGTGAGCGTGCAGGGCATCGGCGAGCTGCGCAACACCGTGGTCGCGCAGGACTGAGCGCCGGACGCTCGCTTCCGGCCACCGCCGGTGAGCTGCGCCGACGCCGGCGGGGAGCAGTTTGGGTAACCCGATTTGGCGGCCGGGGAGGGCTCGGGTAAAGTTCTCTCCGGCGCGGCAAGCCGGGCCAAATGGGGTATGGGGTAATTGGCAGCCCGACTGATTCTGGTTCAGTTAGTCTAGGTTCGAGTCCTGGTACCCCAGCGTTACCAACCTCCGGGTTGGTGCCGCTGGAGCGCTTCGGCGCAGCAGCAGTTCTGGTCCCGTCGTCTAGCGGCCTAGGACGCCGCCCTCTCAAGGCGGTAGCGAGGGTTCGAATCCCTTCGGGACTACTTCAGAGCAACGGCTCGCATCCATCGGATGCGGGCCGTTTCGCGTTTCCGCGGCTTTTTTCGGTACGACTGGGAGCCCCGTGGTGGTCGGCTCGCGATGCCCGGCCCCCTAGCGGCCGCGGCGCGTGTCGTGCGGGTCCGCCTGCGTGTCGCGCGGGGCCGCCCCGGCCCGTGTGCGTCACCACGGCTGGCCTTGACGGTGGTGTCCCGGCCGACGGCCCTGGGCTGGTGCTCACGGTGGTCTCCGGGGCCCGGAGACCACCGTCACGACCAGCCGCCATCCCCCGGCTGGCGCCCACGGTGGCATCGCCAGGCCGGAGACCACCGTCACGACCAGCCGCAGACCCGGGCTGGTGGTCACGGTGGTATCCCGCGGCCGGACACCACCACCACGACCAGCCGGCAAACCCCGGGCTGGTAGTCACGGTGGTATCCCGCGACCGGACACCACCACCACGACCAGCCCCAGACCCGGGCTGGTAGTCACGGTGGTATCCCGCGACCGGACACCACCACCACGACCAGCCCCAGACCCGGGCTGGTAGTCACGGTGGTATCCCGCGACCGGACACCACCACCACGACCAGCCCCAGACCCGGGCTGGTAGTCACGGTGGTATCCCGCGACCGGACACCACCACCACGACCAGCCCCAGACCCGGGCTGGTAGTCACGGTGGTATCCCGCGGCCGGACACCACCACCACGACCAGCCCCAGACCCGGGCTGGTAGTCACGGTGGTATCCCGCGACCGGAGACCACCACCACGACCAGCCGCAGGCCCGGGCTGGTGGTCACGGTGGTGTCGCGCGGCTGGAGGCCACCACCACGACCAGCCGGCGAGCCCCGGCTGGTGGTCGCGGGGGTGCGGGGTGGGCGTACCGGAAAGGGTGGGTGGTCAGTCGGTGGGGAAGGAGCGGCGGTTGCGCTTGGTCTGGGCGCGCTGCTTCTTGGCGGTGATGCGGCGTTCGACGGAGCCCTTCGTCGGGCGGGTGGCCCGGCGGGCCCGGGGTGGGGCGGCGACGGCCGAGGCGACCAGGTTGCCCAGGCGGGCCGCGGCGGCCTCGCGATTGCGCAGCTGGGAGCGGTGTTCGGAGGCGGTGACGGTGAGCACCCCGGACACCAGGCGGGTGCCGAGGCGCTCGGCGGCGCGCTCCTTCAGCGTGGTGGGCAGCAGGTCGGAGCCGAGCAGGTCCCAGGACAGCTCGACCCGGGAATCGGTCGTGTTGACGCCCTGACCACCGGGGCCGCCGGAACGGGAGAAGCGCCAGGCGAGCTCCGCCGCCGGAATGGTCAGGCGATCGTTCACCCGTACGTCCTCAAGCACGCGGCAAGCATGGCACCCGGACGGCAAGCGCGCCACGGGGTTGTCAATCGATCCGGACCTGGGTGCCCGGGCGGTTTTCGAAACGGGAAGGGGCATGATGGTTCGGGTGACGTCCCCATCCGCACCGGTCGCCACGACCGGGTATCCGTGGCCCATCGAAACCACGCGGCTGGCGAACGGCCTCCGGGTCGTCGTCAGCGAGGACCGGACCGCACCGGTCGTCTGCGTCAATCTCTGGTACGACGTCGGCTCCCGGCACGAACCGCCCGGCCAGACCGGTTTCGCCCACCTCTTCGAGCACCTGATGTTCGAGGGTTCGCAACACGTGAAGAAGACCGAGCACATGAAGCTCGTGCAGGGCAACGGCGGCTCGCTGAACGCCACCACCAACCCGGACCGGACGAACTACTTCGAGAGCATGCCGGCCGAGCACCTGGAGCTGGCGCTGTGGCTGGAGGCCGACCGGATGGGCGGCCTGGTCCCGGCGCTCACCCAGGAGACCCTGGACAACCAGCGCGAGGTGGTGAAGAACGAGCGCCGCCAGCGGTACGACAACGTGCCGTACGGTGACGCGTGGTTGCGCCTGTTGCCGCTGCTCTACCCCGCCGGGCATCCGTACCACCACGCCACGATCGGGTCGATGGAGGATCTGAACGCGGCCGGCCTGGACACCTTCAAGGCGTTCCACCAGCAGTACTACGCGCCGAACAACTGCGTGCTCACGGTCACCGGGGACGCCTCGCCGGCCGAGGTGTTCGCGCTGGCCGAGAAGTACTTCGGGGCGATCGACCCGGTGCCCGACATCCCGGCGGCGCCGCCCGGGCACCTGGCCGGTCCGGCCACCGAGCCGGTGCGGGAGACGGTCACCGCCGCGGTGCCGGCCGCGCGGCTCTACGTGTCGCACCGGACGTACCCGTTCGGCACGGCCGGGTACGACGCGGTCACCGTGCTCGCCACCGTGCTGGGCAGCGGCCGTGGCAGCCGGCTCTACCAGCGGCTGGCCGACGGCAAGCGGATCGCCCAGCCGGACTACATCGGGGCGTACGGGGTCGACCTGGCGCACGCCCCGGCGCCGCTGATCGTCACCGCCACCGCCAAGGACGGCGTCCCGGTGGAGACCCTGGAGGACGGGCTGACCGAGGTGCTGCAGAGCCTCCTCGACGAGCCGGTCACCGACGACGAGCTGAACCGGGCCAAGGCGCTGCTGACCACCAGCTGGTGGCGGCAGGTGTCGACGGTCGGCGGGCGGGCCGACACGCTCGGGCGCTACGCCACCCAGTTCGGTGATCCGGCGACTGCCGGGTACCGGCTGCCGGCCTGGCAGGCGGTGACCGCCGACGACATCGCCGAGGCGGCCGCGCGCACGCTGCAGCCCTCGTCCCGCGTCACGCTGACCTACCTGCCAGGGGAAGAGAAATGAGCCTCGTCACCACCCGCCCGGAGCCCGGCACCGCCCGGCCGTACGCGTTCCCGGCCGTCCGCCGGGTCACCGCGCACGGTGGCACGGTGATCGCCGCGCACCTGCCCGGCCAGGTCCTGGCCACCGCGATGCTGCTGCTGGACGCGAGCGCCGCCCGGGAGGCCGAGGGCCGCGAGGGCACCGCCACCGTGCTGGCCAAGTGCCTGGAGGAGGGCACCGAGAAACGGGACTCGGCGGCGTACGCGCTGGCGCTGGAGGGGCTCGGCGCCGAGCTCGTCCCGTCGGTGGACTGGGACACGTTCCGGGTCGGCGTCTCCGCCCCGGCGCCGCGGCTGGCCGGCGCGGTCCGGCTGGCCGCCGAGGCCGCCCGCACCCCGAAACTGGATCCGGCCGACGTGTCCCGGGTCCGCGACGACGAGGTGACAGCGCTGCGGATGGACTGGGCGCAGCCCGGCCCGCGGGCCGACGCCGCGCTGCGCGCCGACCTGTTCGGCGCGGACGGGCGGTACCGCCGCCCGCTGCACGGCGATCCCACCTCGCTGGCCGCGGTGACCGTCGACGACGTGCTCGCCTTCCATCGGGAGTGGATGCTCCGGCCGGGCGTGCTGCTGGTCGCCGGTGACCTGGACGGGCTGGACCTGGCCGAGCTGGCCGAGGCGGCGTTCGCCGGCACCACCGGGCAGGCGCTGGCGCTGGACGCGCCGCTGGGCCTGGCGATCCCGGAGCGCCCGCACGTGATCCTCGTCGACCGGCCCGGGTCGGTGCAGTCCACGCTGCGGATCGGGCACCGCTCGCCGGAGCGCGCCACCCCCGACTACGTGCCGATGACGCTGGCGGCCACGGTGCTCGGCGGGGCGTTCACCTCCCGGCTGAACCATTTGATCCGGGAGGTGAAGGGGTACACGTACGGCATCCGCGGGTCGTACGCGATGACCCGCCGGGCCGGGCGGTTCGAGGTGGCGGCCGGGGTGCAGACGGCGGTGACCGCCCCGGCGATCCGGGACACCCTCGGCGAGATCCGGCGTACCCAGCAGGACGGGGTCACCGAGGCGGAGCTGGCGGTGGCGCGGTCCTGGCGGGCCGGGCAGCTGTCGGTGGAGATGCAGACCCCGGGCGCGATCGTCGGCGCCCTGGCCACCCTGGTGGTGCACGGCCTGCCGGACGACTACTACGAGACGCTGCGCCGGGAGTACCTGGGGGCGACCGTCGAGCAGGTCTCCGCGGCCGCCGCCCGGCACCTCGCCGTCGACGGCCTGAGCCTGGTCGTGGAGGGCGACGGCGCCGCGATCCGGGACGAGCTGGCCGAGTTCGGCGAGGTGACCGAGGGCCGCGTCTAGGTACTGGTGTGAGCTGGGCCGCGTCTCCGCCTGCCGGTGGCGCGGCCCGGCTAACGTCGCCGCATGACGATCACCGACGAGCCGGTCGAGACGCGGCCGGCCCGCCGCGGAGTCGGCACGGTTCTGCTCTGGCTGCTGCTGATCCCGGCGCTCTGCTGGGCGGTGCTCCGGCTCGGCGGGTGGGATCGGGGGCCGCTGATCCCGCTGATGGCCTTCACGCCGTACGTCGCGGTCTGGTCCCTGGTTCCGCTGCTCCTGACCTTGGTCCTCCGGCGCCGGGCGGCGGCAGCGGTGGCTGCCGTGGTCGCCGCGACGCTCGCGGCGTGCGTGCTGCCGCGCGCCCTGCCGGACCTCGACAGGGGTGCCACCCGGGGTGTCACGCTGCACGTGATGACGTCGAACCTGCTGTTCGGCGGCGCCGACGCGAGCGAGGTCGTCCGGCTGGTGCGGGAGAACGACGTGGCGGTGCTGGCCGTGCAGGAGTTCGCGCCGCGGGCGGAGACGTCGCTGGCCGCGGCCGGTCTCGGCGAGCTGCTCCCCTACCACCAGCTGGCGCCCGAGGAGGGGGCCAGCGGCACCGGGCTGTACTCGCGGTACCCGTTGGCCGGGCCGGACGCGAAACGCAACAGCGGCGGCTTCCAGCAGACCTGGGGGACGATCCAGCCGCCCGGCGCGGTCCCGGTCCAGATCGAGTCGGTGCATCCGCTCGCACCGTCCGCTCCGGACACCTACCACGGCTGGCGCACCGACCTGGCGAACGAGCCGAGGTCGGACGGCGACAACCCGCGGCGGGTCCTGCTCGGCGACTTCAACGCGACGCTCGACCACGGCCCGCTGCGTGAACTGATCTCGCACGGGTACCGCGACGCGGCGGACACCGTCGGCAAGGGCCTGATCGGTACCTGGGGACCCTACGACGGGGACCCGATTCCGCCGGTGACCATCGATCATGTACTGGTCGACGAAGAGATCGGGGTACGAGACGTGTCGGTGCACGACGTACGGAACTCCGACCACCGCGCGGTGGTCGCCGAACTGACCCTGCCGGCGGCGTCATGACCGCCGTCGTCCGCGCGCTGACCCTGGAGGACGTGCCGGAGCTGACCGCGGTGCTGGTCGGCACCCGGGACTACCTGGCGCCCTGGGACCCGATCCGGGACGAGAGCTTCTACACCGAGGCGGGCCAGCGCCAGGTGATCACCGACCTGCTGCGCGCCGGCAACGCGCTGCCGCACGTGATCCTCGACGAGGGCCGGATCGCCGGCCGGATCAACCTGAACAGCATCATCCGCGGCCCGTTCCAGTCGGCCAGCCTCGGGTACTGGGTGGCGGAGCGGCACGCCGGGCGGGGGCTCGCCTCGGCCGCCGTCGCCGAGGTGCTGCGGCTCGCGTTCACCGAGTACGGGCTGCACCGGGTGGAGGCGGGCACGCTGCTGCACAACGAGCGGTCGCAGCGGGTGCTGCTGAAGAACGGGTTCGAGCGGTTCGGGATGGCGCCCCGCTACCTCCACATCGCCGGTGAGTGGCAGGACCACTACCTGTACCAGATCGTCGCGGAAAACTGGTTGGCCGCCAAAAACCGTGCCGTCTAGTCTCTGCGGCATGCACAGCAGCGTGAACACGACCACGCCGGGACACCCCGGCGTCGAGTCGCGCTGACTTCACGACCCCGGGCGATCCGCTCGGGGTCTTCTGGGTCGATCGCGCGGGGCCTCACCAAGGAGACCCTGATGATCGACCATCGCCGGCTCGGCCGCGAACTGGACCTCTTCGACTCCGATCCGCTGATCGGCGCCGGCCTGCCGTTCTGGCTGCCGGCCGGCGCGGCGGCCCGCCACGAGGTGGAGTCCTATCTCCACGAGCTGGAGCGCCGCAACGGCTACCAGCACGTCTACTCCCCCGTCATGGGGAAACGGCAGATGTACGAGTTGTCCGGCCACTGGGCGAACTTCGCCGACGACATGTTCCCGCCGATGCCGGTCGGCGACGACGAGCTGGTGCTGCGGCCCAGCATGTGCCCGCATCACGCGCTGATCTTCAAGGCCCGCCAGCGGTCGTACCGGGACCTGCCGTTACGCGTCGCCGAGCTGGGCCAGATGTACCGGCAGGAGCGCTCCGGCGTGCTCGGCGGGCTGTCCCGGGTCCGTTCGATAGCGCTCAACGACGCGCACCTGTTCTGTGCTCCCGAGCAGGCCGCCGCGGAGGTCGCCGGGGTGCTGCGGCTGATGCGGGAGGCGCACGCGGCGCTCGGCCTGCGGCCGGCCTCCTACCGGCTGTCGCTGCGCGGGCCGGGGAAGGACTACGGCGGTTCGGAGCAGGGGTGGGCGGCATCGGAACGGTTGCTGCGGGGCGCGCTCGCTGACGAGGGCTTCGCGTACGCGGTGGCGCCCGGTGAAGCCGCCTTCTACGGTCCGAAGATCGACGTACAGGTACGGGACGCGGCCGGCCGGGAGTGGACCATCGCCACCGTCCAGATCGATGACCACCAGCCGCAGCGGTTCGGGCTGTCGTACATCGACGCGTCGGGGGCGAAGGCAAGGCCGGTGATGGTGCACCGGAGCCTGGCGGGATCGATGGAGCGCCTGTTCGGGCAGCTGATCGAGGAGCACGGCGGGGCGTTCCCGGTCTGGTACGCCCCGGTCCAGGTGGCCGTGCTGCCGGTCGGCGCCGAGTCGTCGTTCGCCGCGTCGGCCGTCGCCGCGGGACTGCGCGCCGCGGAGTTGCGGGACGGCTCGCTCGGTGCCCGGATCAGG